>JAZUDS010000067.1:0-145308 GCA_045639805.1 Alloprevotella sp. | reverse complement strand
CACAAACCACAATACCAAAGAAAAAGAGCCCCCGAAAGGCCCCCACCCGCCTTCCTGTGCTCCTTATTTTTGTAATAATGCTTTCTTCCGTGAAACGAAACGGGAGGTCAGCGCAAGCCCTCCACTTCATCTAAATCTACTTCCTCGCCGTTGGGGCGCAGAAAGCGATACTGGAGGAAAGGCAACTGCTGATTGGGAATTATTCGCAGGCTCCAACTGTAGTGCATCTGCCAACGGCGCTTCAGGCTCCACAATCCTTTTGTGACAAAGGCGTAAACGAAGGGATGAACCTGCAATGTCACGCGGCGCTCACCCATTCCTTTGACAACTTGCTCGATTTTATTCTCCAGAGTGTCGGTAAAGAGAAGCGCACTCTTGATTACACCCGTGCCGTGGCAGGTGGGGCAGCTTTCTTCCACCTTCACTTCCATGGCAGGCCGCACACGCTGGCGCGTAATCTGCATAAGGCCGAACTTCGAGAGCGGCAAAATAGTATGCTTGGCTCTGTCGCGCTGCATATTCTCGCACATGCGCTCATAAAGCGCCTGGCGATGCTCGGGCTCCGCCATATCGATGAAGTCCACCACGATTATGCCGCCCATATCGCGCAGTCGCAACTGCCGGGCCAACTCATCGGCCGAAGCGAGGTTCACATCCAGCGCATTGAGTTCCTGTTCCTCGTTCTTCTTGGAGCGATTGCCGGAGTTAATATCGACCACGTGCATAGCCTCCGTGCTCTCAATATACATGTACGCCCCGTGCTGATAACTCACAATGCGACCGAACGAACCGGCTATCTGCCGCGTCACATTGAAGTTGTCAAAAATAGGAAGCTGTCCCGTATAATGTTTCACACGGCCCCTACAATCGGGAGCTATCAGGCCTACGTAATCAGAAATTTCCTGATAGATTTCAGCATCGTTCACGTAGATGCTCTCAAAACTCGGATTGAAAATATCACGAAGCAGGCCGACCGCGCGGCTCGTCTCTTCGTACACAAGGGTGGGCTTTTCCGATGCAGCAGACTGCACAGCCCTCTGCATAGTGTGCTCCCACCGCTGATACAATACGTTTATTTCCCGTTCAAGTTCCGTTGCCGTACAACCCTCTGCCACCGTGCGGATTATGATGCCCACATTCTTAGGCTTCAGCCCCTGCACAATCTGCTTCAGTCGGGCTCGCTCTGAACGGTTGACTATCTTTGAGCTGACGTTAACCTTATCGTTGAACGGCATGAGCACGAGAAATCTTCCGGCAAAGCTGAGTTCACACGTCAAACGGGGGCCTTTCGTTGAGATAGGCTCCTTTACAATTTGCACGAGCATCTGCTGCTGTGCCTTGAGGACATTTTGGATATAGCCCTCCTTACCACATTCGTCTTCGCTCCGCGGCACCTGCTGCAAAGTCTGATACCGGCTTTTCGAAAGCGTGTGGGAATAATACTTCTCCATCCACGGCCAATGCTGACCGAGGTCGAGATAATGCAGGAAGGCATCGCGCTCGCTTCCTACATTAACAAAACAAGCGTTAAGCCCCGGCATGATTTTCTTCACACGGGCCAGATAGATATTACCCACGGCAAAATGAACCATGCGCCCTTCTTGCTGGAATTCGGCGAGTCGCTTGTCTTCCAGAAGGGCGATGGACACTTTGTCATGAGCCACATCTACGATGAGTTCGCTTGTCATAGTAGAAATTAGCTAGAGATCAAGGAGCTTATTTGCTCTTGTGACGATCCTTACGCAGACGTTTTTTGCGCTTGTGCGTCGACATCTTGTGACGCTTGTGCTTTTTACCGTTAGGCATAGTTCTTAAATAAATTATTTAGGGGATATACTTGTATTTATAAGGAATGAACTTTTTTCGCTGTCTTTACTTCACGCGGCTGGAAAAGCTCTTGGAAGGCTTGAAAGCGGGAATGTTGTGTTCGGGTATCACGATGGTAGTGTTCTTGCTGATATTGCGAGCCGTCTTCTCAGCACGCTTTTTCAAGATGAAGCTACCAAAGCCACGAAGATAAACATTTTCGCCAGCAATCATGTGATCCTTAACAGTGCCCATGAAAGCCTCTACAACAGAGAGGATCGTGGTGCTTTCAATTCCGGTTTCCTTCGCAATTTCTTTTACGATTTCTGCTTTTGTCATTGTATTAAAGTTTTGATTTTTTTGATTTAGCGGATGCAAAAGTACAAAAAAAATCTTAGAACAAAGCCCTTTTTCTTGTTTTTTTTCTATTTCACAGGAATTTTATCGATTCTGCGCTGATGTCTGCCACCTTCAAAGGGCGTTGAGAGGTATTCTTTCATTATTTCGCGGGCTTCATCGGTGCTAACAAAGCGTCCGGGCATAACGAGAACGTTGGCATCATTGTGCTGTCGGGCGAGGTGAGCAATGTCGGGGCGCCAGGCGAGGGCGGCGCGGATGTGCTGGTGCTTATTGAGAGCCATCGAGATGCCTTCTCCGCTGCCGCAGATGGCAATGCCGCGCTGGCACTCCCCACGCGCCATTCCCTCGGCAAGGGCATGGGCATAATCGGGATAGTCACAGCTCTCCTCGGAATGGCAGCCGTAATCTTTGTACTCTTCGCCTATGCTGGCGAGATATTCCTTTACGTAAGTTTTGAGCGCGTGCCCAGCGTGGTCGCTTGCTAAGCCTATCATATTCTTTATTTGTTTAGAAATTCTTTACTTGTGAGTTAATAATACGAGGCAGGGAACTGATATTATTTCTGTTCCTTCAGGTATTTTCTTATTTCTTCGGCGATATGTTCGGGGGTGAAGCCAAGTTTCTCGTCCAGCACCTTGTAGGGGGCACTGTAGCCGAACGACTCCAGACCATATATATAACCATGCGCGCCCACGAGGCCTTGGAGCGTGACGGGCAAACCGGCCGTGAGACCGAAGATGCGGGCATCGCGCGGCAATACGGCGTTTTGGTATTCCTCGCTCTGCCTTCTGAACAGGCCTTCACTGGCACAGCTTACCACGCGGCTCTTTATACCGTCGGCCTTCAGCAGTTCGGCAGCACCTACAAGGGTGGAGACTTCCGAGCCACTGCCCACGAGGATTACGTCGGGGGCTTCGCAGGCTATCACGGCGTAGGCGCCTCGTTCGGTATGGTACTCCGTGCCGGCGGGCATGTCGGTAAGGTTCTGGCGGGAGAGGATGAGGGCCGTGGGGGTGTCGTTATTCTCCATGGCAAGGCGCCAGCATTGCGTGGTGGCGTGGACGTCGCAGGGGCGGAACACTCTCACGCTGTCCTGACCGGCATGGTTGCGGAGCTTCTCCATCAAGCGTATCTGAGCCTCCTGTTCTACGGGCTCGTGGGTGGGACCGTCTTCGCCCACACGGAAGGCATCATGCGTCCAAACAAACTTCACGGGCACTTGCATCAGGGCGGCCATGCGGATGGCGGGCTTCATGTAGTCGGAGAACACGAAGAAGGTGCCCATGGCCGTGACTACGCCGCCGTGGAGCATCATACCGATGCACACGCAGGCCATAGTGAGTTCGCTCACGCCGGCCTGGAGAAAACCGCCGCTGAAATCGTCGCGCGTTATTACGCCGGCGCCGCCTTTTATGAAGCCGTCGGTCTTGTCGGAGTTGCATAGGTCTGCGCTGCTGACTATCATATTGGGCACGTGCTGGGCAAGCATTTGGAGGCAAGCCGATGAAGCGGCGCGCGTAGCCTGGTTAGGTTTCTGTTCCAATTGCTCCCAGGGGAGTTCGGGCAGACGGCCTGCCCACCAGTCGGCAAGCTGTGCGGCCTTCTCGGGATGAGCCTCGGCCCAGGCCTGTTCCTCGGCGCGCAGGGTCTTCACCTCGGCGCGCAGTTCCTCAGCACGAGCGGCATAGAGTTCGGCCACCTCGGGCCAGATGTGGAAGGGGTCAGCGGGGTCGGCGCCTAAATTCTTAATAGTATTGACATAGGCGTCGCCACCGAGCGGTGCACCATGCGTGGCACAGTTGCGCTCATAACTTGTGCCGTCAGCGCGGCGGGCACCCTTGCCCATCACGCAATGGCCAATGATGAGCGTGGGACGGCACGTCTCCTGGCGGGCCTCATTAAGGGCTGCACGAATCTGCTCGCAGTCGTTGCCGTCAATTTCTATGACGTGCCAGTTCCACGAGCGGTATTTCTGTCCCGTATCTTCGCTGATGACAGTAGCCGTCTCGGTGGAGAGCTGTATTTCGTTGGCGTCATAGAACATGATAAGGTTATCCAGCCCCAAGTGTCCGGCCAAGCGGCCTGCGCCCTGCGAAATTTCCTCCTGCACACCGCCGTCGGAGATGTAGGCATACACTTTCTCACGCTGGAAACCGGGATTTCCTGTACGAGAATAGAGAGCCTTGGCGGCGATGGCGGCACCTACGGCATAGACATGTCCCTGACCGAGCGGTCCGCTGGTGTTTTCTATCCCGCGCTCCACCTGGCGTTCCGGATGACCGGGAGTGGGTGAGCCCCACTGGCGGAACTGTTGCAGTTCATCCAGCGAGAAACGTCCCGTCAGGGCGAGTTGTGAATAGAGCATGGGCGACATGTGGCCGGGATCAAGGAAGAAACGGTCGCGACAGGGCCATGCGGCATCGTCGGGATCATTCACCAGGAATTCCGAGTAGAGCACGTTGATAAAGTCGGCGCCGCCCATAGCGCCTCCGGGGTGGCCGCTCTTGGCACGTTCCACCATGCTGGCGGCCAGCACACGTATGTTGTCGGCTGCGCGGTTGAGGATTTGTGATGTGTGTGTCATTTTTATGGTATGTTAATGAATTTTTATCTTGCTATAGGATGTGCTTTTTCCGATGTCCCTTTTAGTTTTTTCTATCGCCCTTTTAGTTTTTTCTATCGCCCTTTTAGTTAAAATTAAAAGGGACATCGGAAAAATTAAAAGGGACATCGGAAAAATTAAAAGGGAGATAATTTTACGAGCTTGCGAAAGCGCTTTTATTTCTTGTGGAGTCGTTCGAGGAGAACCTTGTTGATGCGCTGCACATTCTGCTGTCGCTGCTTGCGCCACTGCTGCATATATTCGCCTATTAGCATCAGTCCATTCTCATTGTGGCCCTTGGCATCGGGATTGACCACCACCTTGAAGCTCTTGGGCACAATCTTAACGTTGATGTCCGCGCCAGTGGTGAAGGGGTCGCCATCGCAATGCACGGGGCCCTCGCCGTTGCGCCGGATGGAGAGTTCGCTGGCCCTGAACGACTTCACGTGGGAATTACTCTGCAGCTTCCCGTTGAAGAGTTGTACGGCAATGACGGGGGCTTGGAGGGCATTGAAGGGTTCTATGACGATGATGTCAAGCAGGCCGTCTTTCATTGAGGCCTGAGGGGCTATCATCGCGTTATTGCCAAACTGCGTGGCATTGGCACAGGTGATGAGGAAAGCCTTTTGGGAGAGTTCCTCTGTCTCACCGTCGGAATTTATTGACGTAATCGTATAGGTCTCCGGCTGATAGCTCAATCCGTCACTCAGAGTTTTCTCTATATAGGTAGAAAAGCCTCGCTTGCCTGCTTCTGCGAACTTCTGGGAGAGGAAGGCGTCGAATCCCATGCCGCAGGTGCAGAAAAACGGTATGCCATTGATGCGACCGTAGTCTAAGGTATGGATGCACTCCTTGTTGATGAGTTCAATGGCGGCCTCCATCTCCATGGGAATCTGCAGGTGGCGGGCCAGTCCGTTACCGCTGCCACAGGGGAGGATGGCAAGAGCCGTATCAGTATGTACCAAGGCGCGTGCCACTTCATTTACCGTACCGTCACCGCCTACAGCAACTACGATGTCCACACCACGACTGGCTGCACTTCCGGCTATTTCCTCAGCATGGCCGGCATATTCGGTGAATACGATACGTGAATCAAAGCGCGTATGGTCAAGATGCTGATTGACGAGCTCTATCACATCTTCACGCCTACCCTTTCCAGAGATAGGATTGACTATGAACACAATCTGCTTCATCGTTATTCCTTTCCTTTCTTGTCAGTGTCCTTTTGTTTTTGCTTGCGCCGCTTGAGTTTGTCCTCTATGCGGCCGAAGTCGCGCTGGAGCATCACGCCGATGCCCTGCGTCGTCAGGGCAGACTTTGTGAAGTAGCGGTCGTTGGTCTCGCTATAAGCCTTAAGACGCACGTTGCCGTTCTTCGTCAGGAGATATTGTATGTCAAAGTCGCCGATAAAGTTGGTATTTGTGGCCAGTGTGGCTTTGTCGCGATAACCAAACTGTCCGTTGAGCAGGAGACGGTTGTTAAAGAGTCGGCCACTGAGCAAGGCCTCCACCTCCATATCGTTCCAGCCCTGCTGACCCGTAGCGAAATTGGCTCCCAGGCTCCAGTTGTTGGTCTGAAGCGCGTTGCTGATAACCTCGTTCAACTGACTGCTGAGCGTATTGCTAATGAAGGAATTCACAGAATTAGCAGCCAGTTGGTTGAGGCCGTTTTCGCTCTGCGAGGCAGCATCGTACGTATAGAAGCGTCCTACGCCCAGCAGATAGATAATCTGCATATTCATATCCTCCTCCGTGGCAATGAGCTTGCGCACCATCTGCTTTTCGTCCTCATTCACATTGGGCAGGTCGAGGTCGAAACTGATTTCGGGCGCTCCTGCCTTGCCGCGGATATTGAGCAGGCAATTGACGCGCACATTATTGTCGGAGAATTGGGTGCCCGCATTAAGGTCGGCCAGCGACGCGGAGTTCACGGTGTAGATGGCCTGTACGTCAAGGTTAGCGTCCATCGGGTTGCCGGCAAATACCACCTCGCCGCCGGGCTTCAACTGGAAATTCTTGCGGATGAGGTCCTGAATACTGAAGCGGTACTCGCCATGATCCACGAGGCAGTTGCCGTACATTCTGAAGTCGCCCTTGTTATACCAAGTGGCCATCACGTTGCCGCGGCCGTAGAGATTAATCACGTCGCCACACTTCTCGTCCATCACGATATGAAGGGCGGCATCAGGTGTCACGTTGACGTTGAAGTTTAGATATATGTCCATTTTGGGCGATTCGGGCAAGGGTGCGGCGGCAAGGGTGTCACTGGCTTGTGCTGCCGGAATATCTTCCTTGCGCTTACTGCCAAAACGCACGTACTGGCCGTTCGTCACCGTCTCTGGCGTGTCGTTGATAAACGTAAAGTCGGTGCCCCGTGTTGGAGTAAGGCTGATGTCTGCCTGCAGGCGACCTGGCTTTCCGTCAAGCACGACGTGGCCATTGCCACGGGCCGTAGAGAAAAAGTTCCAGTCGATTTGTTGAGGCATGTCGTACACGAAGGCATTCTTCACGTCGGCTTCAAAATGGTACCTCATTTCTTTGAGATGGTCGTGGCGGAGTTGGCCTTCCACGAATCCCGTACCCTCTCGTCCGTCGTTGAAATGACCTTCGCTGAATGCGATAAGGCCTGGCGAGAAGTCCACTTTTGCCGACGTAATGTTGTAGCGAACTCGCGTCACTGGGATGGTAAGGGCGGCGTCAGCCACTGCCGAACCGCTGAAGTCCAATTTCTTCAGCCCGCCATATAGATTCACATATCCCGTGACGCGGCCATCTATGTCCTCCAGGATACCGTCAACAAAGCGATTGAGGAATCCTATTGGCGTTCGGTTGGCTTGGAACTTCAGGTCGAGTTCTTTGTCGCTCAGATTCACGTAGCCCTTCGCCAGGGTGCTGCCCTCTCCTTCCTCAATTATGCGAGCATTGAGGCTGAGGAGTTTCTTGTCGGCCTCAAAAGAGCCCACCACGGCAGCCCTGCCCATATTCGTATTGTTAAAGAGGAAACGCGGCACCACGACGTCAAAGTCTATACGCGGCTTTCCATCACGCATCTTCACCACGGCCATGCCGTCAGCCCTGCCGCCGAAGTCCACGTCATGGAAGTTCACGATGTCCATGATGTATTCTATGTCTATTCCCTTCAGATGGGCCACAATGCTGTCGCTTTCCTGTTTGGAATAGCAGCCGTCTATTCTTGCGTGCTGCATTTCGCCTTGAGTTACTTCGCAGTTGCTCACGTCCAGACGGTTATTGGCATAATGCAGTTTACCTCCCGTCACGTGCCACAGCGTATCATTCACCACGAAGTCCGTAGGCCGCAGTTTCATGTCTATGGTTTGCTTTCCGTCGGCCATTTGCCCAAACTCCGTGAATAGGCTCACCTCGCCATAATAGTGTTGTTTCGTGGGCTCCTGCCAATTCAGGTTTGTAAGCAGTCCACCCTCCTCTATCACTGTCCGGAGGTTCAAGTTCATATTCTTGTTCTCCGAGGCTTTGTTCGCCTGCAGCAGAGCTTCGCCCCCACTGGGGTTGCAAGCTGCGAAGAGACGTACTTTTTCCAGGTTGTTGCCACTGATGTTAAGCCGCGGGGCGTCCACTTGCAGCAGGGCTCGCTCTGCCGTGCCGTCAATGTAGCCCTCCAGGTTCATAGGGGCATTCACCTCCACGGGGATTTTCAGCAGTGATTGGAGCAGGCGGCTGTCCGTCACATTGAGTGCGAACGACCATCTCCCGTCGGCGTTACCCGAGGCACGGGGCACGATGAGCGAAGGCATGTGTTTGTTCACGATTCCGAGGGCTGCGCTCTTTAACGCGGCAAAGTCCAGCGACCCGTTCCAAACTCCTTGCACGAAATCGCTGTTCAGCCTCACGTTGACCTCCTGCCCTTTTGTCACATTGCTCTCTACGGCAAGGTTTCCGATATGCTGCACGGCCAATGTGTCGTCCACGTAGGTCGCCACGTCCATGTCGGTCAGTTCCACGCGGCCCACGGGCGTCCGGCTCAGCACGTTCTCTATTTGCGCGTTGATGTTGCCGCGCACATTCTTGATGTTTTTAGGCAGGAAGGCGCTCCAGTTCTGTATGGCCGCCGTCACCTCCGCGCGTTTCAACCCTATGTCGCCTTTTGCGTGCATGGCCAGTTTCATTGTCGGGTCATCGGACTGAAGATGCACGTTATAGTCTTTTCCTCTCAGGTTTCCCTTGGCCAGAATGCCCGCATAGTTATGCCCGCGCCACATCAAGCGGCTCACCGCCAACGTTCCGCCAACGTTCTTGCCGTCGGCCGTACCGCTTCCGTCAAACACGAAGTCTATCACGTCGGGCACGTTCTTCCCGGGCAGTACTTTCGCCAGGTGCAGGTCGTTGCCGGTTATCTTGCCCTTAAGGGCCTTCCCGTTTTTGCTTATCCGGCCGTTCGCCTTGCCCATCTCGGTTGTCAGGTCAAAGGTCGCGTTGGCCTGCCCCCTCTGCGGACTGTCCAATTTGCCCGTCAACGTTGTTTTTCCCAAGGCTTGCACGGCCTTTGGCAGGCTTTTGCCTGTCATTGCGCCATAGAGTTTCTCCACAAAGGGCATGTCGGCCGCCAGATGGCTCACGTTGCAACTGCCACCCACTAATGAGGTGCCCTCGAAGCGGGCATCACCACTGGCTTTAAGGCTTATCTCTCCCTCATTGGCGACTATCTTCACGTCGCTCACCCTCAAGTGCCGGTCAGCCATCTCTGCCGCAAGTGCCACGTCGGCCTCCACACCACTTTCGGCCAATCCTTTGAGCACTTTTCCCGACGCGATGCCCGCCAGGTCGTTTCCACTCACGTGGCCAACCACACTGAAGGGCTCTACCGTTGCGCTCCGCATCAGGTTTTCCAGATTTAGCGGTCCGCCGGCGTAGTGCGCTGTCAGGCGAGGCACTTTCATGTAAGAATTCGGCAGACGCACCTCCACGTCTTTCAGCACGCCGCCCTTCTTGCCGGCCTCCAGGCTCAGCGTGAGGTTTTTCACGTCAAGGCCTCGCTGCTCTTTCATCGCGCAGTTCCTTATGCGCAGCGACAGACTGTCGTTCGTCAGGTGGCGCAGCTGTACGTTGAGGTCAATATCCCGCAGGTTTATGGCGCCGGCAGGCTTCATGGCATCGGTATAGGCCACGTTGCAGCGCCTCAACAGCACTACGCCCGCCGAGAGGTCAAGGTGTGAGGGCGTCGTGTCATTGGGATTACTGAAGGCATCAATGAGATACTGCACGTTCAGTTTTCCGTCAGCCTTGCGCCGTAGCGTCACGTCGGTATCGAGCAGCGCTATGGTGCGCAACTGCACGCTATGTTCCCATATCAGGGGCCACACGTCCATCTTCGCACTTATGTATTTACCCTTCAGCACTTCGTTCTGCTCGGGGTCCTTCAGGCTCACGCCGTGCAGCGTCACTTGGTTGAGGAGACCTATCTCTGCGCGTTCAACGCCCACCGGCGCTCCCACCATGTTGCTGAGTTGTTCGCTTATCAGGCTCGCCACCCAGCGCTGTCCCACCCCTGTGTTACCAAGGGTGAGCAGTATGAGGTAGAGGGCCAAGGCCACTCCCACCACTGCGCGCAATATATTGTCGAGCCTTTTCACTTTTATCTTATTTCCAAATGTTCTTTTCTTTGGGCGTCTCCACGTCCGCCATTCGGCATTCGGTGCCGCCTACGGCCGCTTCAGCGTGCGTTCGCCCAGCATGCGCCCCACCTCGCGTTTGATGGCGGAAAGGTCGCGGTATTCTTCCATGAGCCGGGTCAGGGCTGAGGCGTCGTTCATCACCTCGGGCTGGCGCAGACGCTGCTGCACTTCGCGCACCTGCTCCGATATGATATGGTACTTCAGTTCATACACCAGCCGCGGCACGATTTCCACGAGCCGCAGCTCATCGGGAATGAGTTGCTTCCGCTGTTTTTCCGACAGTGTGTACTTGTCGTTCATCGCTACGTCAGCCATCATGGCCACCTGCTCATCTTCGCTCATGATGAAGCGGCCGGTCCACGCCTGAGCGTCCAGCCGTGTCTCCCCGTGCTGCATCTGCTGGGCCATTTCCAGCACGCGACTGCAGAGAGGGTGCTGCAGGGTGATGCCGTCCATTTCCAGTTCTTCCGTGATGAAGTCCGTGACGTTCACGTCCTCTTCCTCGCCATTGAAACGGAAATTCAGGCCGCCCCATTTGATAAGGGCGAAGGCCAAATTGCGTTCCTCCACAATCATTTTCTGCTGCGGAGCGCCGCCCGTCTGCTCCTGAGCGCCACTTTCGCCCGAGGGCTCTCCCCCACCCTGCGTTGCGGCGCCGGCGGGGGCTACTGGCTGCCCAGCAGGACGACTGGCGGGCACGATGCTCTTGGCCCGGCGGTCGGCCACGGCCTTGACGATGACACTTTCGGCCATCTTCATTTGCTCGGCACACTCATGGGCGTAGGTCTGGCGCAGGATATCGTTGGGGATGACGGCTATGCTCTGCACGATGTCGTTCACCACTTCGGCCTTCTTCACAGGGTCGCCCTTGCAGTCCTTCATCAGGATTTCCGTCTTGAAGCGTATGAAGTCCACCTCGTGGTCGGCAATGTACTGGCGGAACTCCTCGGCCCTGTGGCTGCGGGCGAAGGAGTCGGGGTCCTCGCCGTCGGGCAGCAGCAGCACTTTTATGTTGAGGCCTTGCGCCAGCAGCATGTCCGTTCCGCGGAGGGCGGCGTGTATGCCGGCATCGTCGCCGTCGTATATCATCGTCACGTTGTTCGTGAAGCGGTGGATGAGGGAGATTTGTCCCTCCGTCAGCGCCGTGCCGCTGGAGGCCACCACGTTCTCCACGCCGCTCTGGTGCATACTGATGACGTCGGTGTAGCCTTCCACCAGGTAGCAGCAGTTTTGCTTGGCTATCGCCTGCTTGGCTTGGAAGAGGCCGTAGAGTTCGCGGCTCTTGGAATAGATGGTGCTCTCCGGCGAGTTCACGTACTTCTGGCTCACGCCCTTTGTGGCCTTTGCCAGCACACGGCCGCCGAAGCCCACCACGCGGCCGCTCACCGTGTGAATCGGGAAGATGACGCGCCCGCGAAAACGGTCGGTCAGGCCGCCGCGGTCGTTCTTGAAGCACACGCCCGTGCCCTGTCGCGTCTCAGCATCGTTCACCAGAAGGCTCTGCTCGTAGCCGGCCTTCACGGCATCCTGCGCCAAGGCGTCGCGGCGGTCGGGGCTGAAGCCCAGATGAAACTTCCTGATGGTGTCATCCCTGAAGCCGCGCTCACGGAAATAGGTCATACCCACGGCCACGCCGTCGGGGTCTTCATGAAGCATGCGCTCAAACCAGCCGCATGCCCATTCGTTCACCACAAAGAGCGATTCCCGCTCCTTCGACCGCTCACGCTGCTCATCAGTCTTGCCGCTCTCCTCCACTTCTATGCCATACTTGTTGGCCAAGTAGCGGATAGCTTCGGGCCACGTCATCTGCTCATGCATCTGCACGAACTTCACCACGTTGCCGCCGGCTCCGCACGCAAAGCACTTGCACAACTGCTTTGCAGGCGTCACGATAAATGAAGGCGTGCGGTCCTCATGGAACGGACACAACCCCTTGTACGAAGCCCCCGCCTTACGGAGGGCCACGAAATCCTTCACCACATCTACGATGTCGGCTGCCGCGAGCACGCGGTCGATGGTGCTTTGTTCTATCATAGTTTATGCGTGTGCAAAATTACAAAAAAATGAGCGAAAAACAAAGAGAAACCTGCTTTTTCTTTTATTTTCCGAACGCAACTATACGTTTCGCTCGCAAAGCGAGAACTAAGACTTTTTCCTTCCCCCCTTTTAATTTCATTTCAACAATTGTTAAAATGCATTTCAACAGTTGTTAAAACGCATTTCAACAGTTGTTAAAATCAATTTCAACAATTGTTAAAAACACACGGGGACGGACTTCCTTGTAAAATAAGGGCCTCCCGCCAGTCTTTTTTCCTGCATTGTTCCCCCGCCATGTGTTTTGCTCCGTCTCCCCCCGCCCGTCACGGCAAAGAAAAGGGCGAGCCAATCAAGGCTCGCCCCTCTTAAGGCTAAAAGAATCAGCGCCTATGCCTTCTCTTCGAGCTCTTCGGCGGCGGTGTATTCCTCCACCTGTTCGATAATCTTGTCGGCACGGCGCATGGCGGGACGATGGAAGGTGTAGTAGCCGATGAGGCCGCCAATGACGCCGCCCACGAGGCAGCACACGAAGAGTCCGAGGAAGGCCTTCGTCGTGGTGTAGCCGGCCACGAGGCATATCTCGTACACATACCAGATGGCCCACATGATAACTACGGGTACGCCGCACGCAAGGTAGCGGTTGTTGAGGGTCTTATAGCGCTGCATGCTGCGTGCTGCGGCTATCATGTCGCTGGCGGTGCGGCAGTCTTGCTTGCGGGCACGGAGGAAGAAGCCGGAGACGGTGTTGAGGGTGAACAACACGATGGTGGCCACGAGGAACGGGAGGCGCACACCTTGCTCATAGACGCCGAATGTCACGATAAAGGCACAGACAATGCTGAAAACGATGCCCATATTATGGAAGGAGCGGAGCGAGGCAACGCGAGAGGTGACGGCCTTGCGCATCTGGCGGTCGGAGATTTCCACCTGATGGTCAAGGCGGTGCTGAAGCAGGGAGAGCTGCTGGCGCATCTCGTCAAGGGTATCGGGGGCGGGGGTAAGGGGAGTGTTGTTCATTGCTCTACATGTTTTTAAGTTGTTCACGGATGCGTACGAGGCGCACGCTGACGTTTTTAGCGGAGATGCCCACGATGTGGCCTATCTCTTCGTAGGAGAGGTCCTCGAGCCATAGGAGCACAATGGCGCGGTCGAAATAGCCGAGGCGATGGATGCGGTCGTGGAGCAGACGTATCTGCTTGTCGTCGGCCGTGTCGGAGGAGGCGTCGGCCTGTGCGAGACCTATGACGTCGAGTGATGTAGTGTCGGTGCGACGGCGATTTTTGCGGTCGGCGCTGATGCAGGTGTTCATGGCCACGCGCCACACCCAGGTGCGCTCGCTGCTGTCGCGGCGGAAGGAGGGGAATCCCTGCCAGAGATTGATGAGGACTTGCTGCACGAGGTCGTCCACTTCCGGCTGGTCGTCGGAGAACATAAGGCACACGGTGTAAATCGTACCCTTGTGTTTTTTGACGAAAGCGGTGAATTCGCGTTCTTGTTCGTTCATTGTTTTTTATAGAAAGCTTTACCCGTTAGACGCAAAGAGGAAACTGTTTGCTACAGTCTCCTCTCATTTTTTTCTATTTATGGGGCGTTATTCTCTGAAGGGCAACAGGGCCGCCATCTGCTGCTGCAGTTCGTGGGCCTTCTCGCCAGCCACTTCGGCAAAGCGCTCGGTGGTGTCGGCATAGATGATGCCGCGCGAGGAATTGACGATGAGGCCGCAGTCGCGCGTCATACCGTATTTGCACACCTCCTCCAGGCTGCCGCCCTGGGCACCTACGCCGGGAACGAGGAGGAAATGCGTGGGCACGTGCTTGCGCACTTCTGCCAGAAGGGTGCCCTGCGTGGCGCCGACGACGTACATCATCTGCGTCTTGTCGCCCCAAAGTTGGCTGAGGTCGAGGACGCGCTCGAAGAGGCGGTCGCCGCGGTCGTCCTTGGTGAGCTGGAAGTCGTGGGAGCCCTTGTTGCTGGTGAGGGCCAGGAGGATGACCCACTTACCCTCGTATGTGAGGAAGGGGGAGACGGAGTCTTCGCCCATATAGGGGGCCACGGTGAGGGCATCCACGTCGAGGTCTTCAAAGAAAGCGCGGGCATACATCGCGGAAGTGTTGCCGATATCGCCGCGCTTGGCATCGGCGATGATAAATTGCTCGGGATAGTTCTGGCGTATATACTTAATGGTCTTTTCAAAGGCTACCCAGCCCTTCACGCCAAAGCATTCGTAGAAGGCGAGGTTGGGTTTGTAGGCCACGCAGTAGGGTGCGGTGGCATCGATGATGGCCTTGTTGAAGGCAAAGATGGGATCGTCCTCCGCCAGCAGGTGCTGCGGAATTTTTTTCAGGTCGGTGTCGAGCCCTACGCAGAGAAAGGATTTCTTCTCGCGGATTTGATTGACAAGTTGTAGGTAGGTCATGGTGAAAAATAAAAGCCCCCTCTCCGCTCCCCCAAGGGGGAGTACCCGGCTACGCCGGAGGTCCGCTGCGCGGACGTTACCCATTGAGTAGTTTGAAGTGCTTGTTGGCGGTTGGTGTTACACTCTGAGTGGTTTGAAGTGCCGATTGACACTTGGTGTTACACTCTGAGTTGTTTGAAGTGCCGGTTGACGCTTGGTATGACTACTTTCGTGGCTGTTGTAAGCAAAAGCCTTTGGGGATGGATATCAATAGGGGAATGGAGAGGAGATGTTGTGTTTATAGATTATGTTTTATTTCTGTGAGAACGGCCTCAATGTCGGTGAGTACCTGTTCGTTAGTGAAGCGTATGACGCGAAAGCCATTGCGCTCGAGGAATGCGGTGCGGAGGGCGTCGTTGACGTTTTGCTCAAGGGCGTCATGATACTTTCCGTCCACTTCTATGATGAGTTTTGAGGGAATACAGACGAAGTCAACGATATAGTCGCCCATGACATGCTGTCTTCGGAAAGGCAGACCCATAAATCCGCCGCGCAGCTGCTGCCACAAAAACGCCTCAGCCTCCGTAGGGTTTTGCCGCATCCTTTTTGCATATCCCTTCAGCGCCTCATACTCCAATGGGTCGGCATGCTGATACGAAAAAACCTGCTTCGCCCTTACCATCTCACTCATCACTAATAATTTATGCCCATTAACCCTTCGCTCCTCAGTATCTCCGCCGCAGGCGGACACGAGCGCAGCGAGGCACTCCCCCTTGGGGGAGCGGGGAGGGGGCTTTTTACAACTCCGCCTCCATCAACTTATTTGCATTCTCCGCCACGATGAGGTGGTCGATGCAGTCCTGGATGTCGCCGTCCATGAAGGCGCCGAGATTGTAGATGGTGTAGTTGATGCGATGGTCGGTTATGCGGCCTTGGGGGTAGTTGTAGGTGCGAATCTTGGCCGAGCGGTCGCCCGTGCTGACGAGGGACTTGCGGCGATTGGCGATATCCTCCGTGTATTTGCGGTGTTCATTATCATAAATAAAGGTACGCAGGCGCGCAAGAGCACGTTCCTTGTTCTTGGGCTGGTCGCGCGTCTCGGTACATTCTATGAGAATTTCCTGCACTTCGCCCGTATTGGGATTTTTCCAGTTGTAACGCAGACGCACACCGGACTCCACCTTATTTACATTCTGGCCGCCGGCACCGGAGGAGCGGAACGTGTCCCACTTTATCTCGCCCTCGTTGATGACAACGTCGAAGGCTTCAGCCTCGGGGAGGACGGCTACGGTGGCAGCGGAGGTGTGTACGCGGCCCTGCGTCTCGGTGACGGGCACACGCTGGACGCGGTGCACGCCGCTCTCGTATTTCAGCGTGCCATAGACATCTACGCCCGTCACGCTGCACACTATTTCCTTGTAACCGCCGGCGGCGCCTTCGGAATAGCTGCTTACTTCAAGGTGCCACCCCTTCTGTTCGCAGTATTTGGTGTACATACGGAAGAGGTCGCCGGCAAAGAGTGCGGCCTCGTCGCCGCCGGTGCCGCCGCGTATCTCAAGGATGGCGTTCTTGCTGTCCTCGGGGTCCTTGGGGATGAGAAGTATTTTGATTTGCTCCTCCAGGGCGGGGAGGCGCTGCTCGCATTCCGCCACCTGCTCGCGGGCCATTTCCTTAAGGTCGGGGTCGGTCTCGTTGATGAGCATGTCCTTGCCTTCTTCAAGGTTGCCGAGGAGGTCGGCGTACTCCTTGCGTACGGCCATCAGTTCTTCCAGGTCCTTATACTCCTTCGTGAGGCGTACATAGCGCTGCTGGTCGGCGATGACGGCGGGGTCGGTGATGAGCGTGCTGACCTCGGCAAAGCGTGAGCGGAGGCCGTCGAGTTTTTCTAAGAGAGTTGTCATCTAAAAGAGGTTCTGTTTGTTTTTAGCGTAGAATCTTTTTACCGTTGAGGATATAAAGGCCGCCGCGGGTGGCGTTGCCTTTGACGGCACGGCCCTGCACGTCATACAGGACGGCAGAGGAGGACGTCGTGCGGGGACTGCTGATGCCCGTCTCGTCGCCGCCATGGCTCGGGACGTTGCCCTGATAAATCTGCACGGCAGTCTGCGCGCTCTTGTAGCAGCAGAAGCGGGGGGCGCCGCTGTTGTACTGAATCCAGTAATTGGAGCGGGCATTGCTCTGTATGGTTGCCTCGCCGCTACTCTTTATACTAATATCCCAGAGGGCTTCATCCGTGGCGGTCTCAAGCATGTGCAGTTTGTTGGCACTGCCGGTCAGGCCGAGGTAGCCCTTCTCCACGGAGTCGTAGAGCGTGTAATGGCTGCCACTGGCGCCGAGGGTAAGGGCGTAGGGCTTGCCGCTGCGGCCGGTCTCGGTGGTTATCTTGCCGTCGGAGATACTTACCTCGGCATATCCGCGGATATCGGTGCCTCTCTCGGCGAGGGCCACGCTCTTTTCGCCGCAGACGACGAGTATAGAGGCGCCGTCAACGAGTTGTGAGGCGGAAGTCAGCAGGACATACTCGTTCTCGCCCTGCACAGGCGGTATTACGGGGTCAATAGTGCCGCCACCGCCGTCATCTCCGCCGCCAGTGCCTTCACCGCCGGTGCCTTCGCCACCGTCATCGCCGCCTTCGCCGCCACCGCCCTGGGTGCCGTCAAATGGATTGACGTAAGCCGTAGCGCTGAAGGCCGTGCCGGTCTTCGTACCCCAGACATACTGCTCCAGACCGGGGTAGTCGATGAACGGGTTGCGGTTCTTCTGCAGTTTATAGGCGGCGTTGTTGCGGTCAATTTCCTTCTGGCTCACGGGATCCTGCTCGGCCCAGCGCAGAAACATCTTCAGGCTCCAGTCAGCGATGCCGGGGTATTTGCCACAGCCGAACACACCGTCCCAGCCGTTGATTTTGTCCTCGTAACAGGTGGCCATGTAGAAATAGGAGCGGGCGAAGTCGCCCTTATACTCGTCGGCGGGCTCGAAGACGCGGCCGCTGTAGCCCGGCGTGGTGCATTTGCCGAGTTTGCAGAAGCCGCCGTTGCTCTTATATTCCTCTCCGGCGGTTTCACCAAAGGGATAGTTGCTGCGACGGTTGTTCACGTAGCCGTCAGTGGGATATACGTGGAAGACATCGGCCTTCATGGGCGATGCCTCGTTGAACCAGCTCTGCGGCACGGAGTGTTCGCGGTTGTAGGCGTCGCCTTCCTGCTTGTAGTTCTTGCCTTGCGCCGAACCGCCTATATCGTAGTTCGTCTTATTGGAGTACATGTCCCACAACTTACCGTCTGGGCGGCGGTCGGTGGTCTTATAGGCATTCCAAAGGCCGTCGTAGCCTATATTGTCGTGGTTTTTGATAATATTGAAGAGCGCAGTCTTCAATGAGGCACCCTTTGCGCCATCAGCGGCGGAGTAGTAGCCGGTGGGAGCCTGGGCTTGCACGGCGCAAACCAGCACAAACAGTAGGCTCAGCAGATTAATACTTTTCTTTAGCATTATTGTTTTATTATTTTTTGAGATGTTTTTTATCCTAATCGAGATTTATTTTGCCCTTCTGCGCTTTCTCCCTTCTCTATCCCCCTTTTAGTTCAAATTATAAGGGGCATCGGGAAAATTAAAAGGGACATCGGGAAAATTAAAAGGGACATCGGTGAAATTAAAAGGGACTTCGGTGAAATTAAAAGGGGGATAGAAAAAATTAAATGGGACTAATTTTTGTATTAAAAAAAATTAGCGGCCTATCCAACTCTCGGGGTTGAGTTTACTCGTCTCCTTGCGGAGCTGGAACTGGAGGGTGTAGTTGCCAGCCGCGTCACGCGCCACAGTACCTATGGTCTGCTTCGTCGTGACCTTCTGTCCCCTTCTCACGCTCACGCCAGAGAGGTTGCAATATACGCTCATGTAACTGCCATGGCGGATAATCACGTTGGTCATACCGCCGTAGGAGAACACGGCCGTCACTTCGCCGTCGAAGACTGCGCGAGCCTGAGCACCGGCCTGGCCTGTGTAGTTCGTACCATTGTTGGGGATGCTCACACCACTGAGGCCCTCAATCGCGTTGGTGCCGAAGCGGCCCGTAATCCTGTACGGTCCGGTGATGGGAACAGGCAGACGGCCCTTGTTATTCACAAAGTTGGAAGACAGTTGTCGGTCTGCATTGTCGGCAGGCCGCAAATTGCCACCGCTGTTGCTGTTTCCGTTGTTGTAGGTCTTGCCTTTTTCCTTCGTCTTGCCGCTTTTTTTGTCTTTTTTCGCCGCTGCGGCTTCGGCAGCCTTGCGCCGTTCTTCCTCGGCCTTGCGTTTGGCTTCCTCTGCCTTACGGATAGCCTCCTGGCGACGGATTTCTTCCTGAATGAGTTGGTCTATCTTGGCGTTAAGGTTGGCGCTTTTCTTCTTATTCTCGGCAATAGTGCTCTGCAGTTGCTTGCTCTTTTTGTTAAGTTCGTCCACCACTTTCTGGCGTTCCACCTGCTTGCCCTCCAGTTGCCGTTGTTCTTCACGGCCCTGGGCTGCCATTTTTTCTTTTTCGTCCTTGGCGACAGTCAGTTCTGCTCGCTTAGCCTTCACGGCCGCCTCTTTTTCCTTGATTATTAGGCCTTGGGCACGCTGATACTTGGCATACTCTTGCGTATATCTCATACGGCGGAAAGCCTGGCGGTAGTCCTTGGCCGAGAATATGAACATCAGCTTGCTTTGTTTCGTCTTGTTGCGAAACATATACATTGCTCCTTTTTGGAAGCGGGCCTTACAGAGGTCCAGGTCATGTTCCAGCTTCGCCAGTTCCTGTTCCAGCAAGCCAACTTTCTGATTCAAAGTGTCCACTTGCTGCTGAATGCCGGCCACATAGCTCTTCTTCTCCGTTATCTGGGAGTTTATTTCCATGAGATTGGAGAGCTGTGTCTGCACACTCTTCTTTGTGGCCTTCAGTTGCTTCTCCGATTCTCTTATCTTCGACTGTACGGCAGCCTGCTCCTTCTGCAACTTTTGTATATTGCTGTTTGTCACTTTCGGAGTGGCGGTTTTTCCCTTCGCAGTCTTCTGGGAAGAGGTTTTCTTTGCGGTGGTGGTCGTCTTTTTAGCAGTTGCCGTCGTCTTCTTTTGCGCCGGCGCAGTAAAAAGAGGCCCCATCAGCAAGCAGATGGCCAGGCTATATTTCAGGATGCGTTGTATCATAAATCTTATTGCATATTTAGCAGTGCTTTGAAGAGGGCATTGGCGTTGCGGCGGGCGTATTCGCTCTCGTCAAACTGTGTTCGTGTGGTCCAGTTGCGATCTCCGCTGAGTTCGGTCAGCTCCATATCGAAGCCGGCCGTCAGATTTCCGCTTTTGAAGCGCACCTGATGCGCCGAGGGTATCTTTCTTTTGTTCACCTTGCCGAAGGCGGGATACGTCCAGCTGAGTTCTGCGTCCTCACGCCCGTTCATGCTGGCTCCCCAGAAGAGTCCTTGAAGTTCGGGGAAGGCTATCTGTCGCTCACGCAGCATATCGATGTCGGCATAGCGGGCTCGCACGTACTGTTTGTTGATGCGGTCGATGAGTAGCACGGTGTCGGGCATGAACTCCAGCGTGCCGATATTCATTCCCAGGAAAATGAGATTGATTTGCACCACGTCGTCGCGCAGCATGCGGAGTTTTCCCGTGCAGCTCAGGTCGCTGTCGTAAATACTCATTCCTATGCGGGCCGTGATGGCCTCGGCTTGCGGCGTAGCGGAGCCTAAGGTGGAGGCTGTGCCGTCTGCCGCGGTGTGTCGCCCTGCCGAGCACGAGGCGAGCAGGAGTATGGTCGTCAGGAGGAGTATTACTTTCTTCATATCTTATCTAATCTTTGGCTATTCGTTATCTATTTTTACGCAATTTCTGATAAATGGCACGCCGATGCTCCGTCAGCGTCTCGTCAGCCCCTTCATTGAAGCGTATGGCCTTGTCAATGTAGCGCCGGGCCTCTTTGGCGCGTCCGCTGCGGTAGAGTATCCAGGCGTAGGTGTCAATGTATGTCGGGTTATTGGGCTCTTCTTTCAGGGTAGCCCGGCTCATTTCTTCCGCACGCTCCAGGTCGCGTCCCAGGAGGGCCAGTTGGTAGGCATAGTTATTGAGCACCATCGTCTGCGTGGAGTCCAGTTGCAGCGATATCTCGTAACACTCCGTCGAGGCCTCAAGGTTTTCTATGGCAGAGTAAACATCGCCGCAGAAAGCGCTGAACGATGCTGCCGTCTCGTCTTTGCTGCTCGTCGTAACGTGGTTCATGCCGCGCTGACAAGCCTCCACGGCGCGCAAAGTATCATTCTGTGCTATCCAACTCACTGCCTCGTAATAATAACACGTCAGAAACTCCGGACGGTACAGTTCCCCTCTCTTGCAGACCTCTATCAGTTTGGGATAATCGGCAGAGTCGAGGGCGGCCTCCAGTTGGTTTTGTATCGTGTCGAGTATCACGCTGCATCGCGGGTGGCTCAGGAGTTTTTCGCGCAGATAATCCGACGTGGCAGGGTCTGGCAGGGCTTTCTCAATGAGAGAGTCTATGGTCACGATGGCTTTTTCTCTCTGCCCGGTGCACTCATAGAGTTGGTATCGCTCCCATGCTGTCTCGCCGCTGGGGCCTTCTATCTGGTCCATGCGCTCCAGGATGTCCAGAGCGTCATTGTATCGTCCCTGTATCTCATAGAGTTGCAATAGAGCGCCCAAGTCTTCATAGGCAGGCTGCCGACGTGCACAGTGCGTCTCCATGAGCGTGGTGGCCTCGCCATAGCGTTGGCGCGACATCAGGCGAAAGATGAGGTAATCGCGGATGTCGGCGTTGGTAGAGTCCAGGGCGTAGGCGCGCCTCAGCATTGAGTCACCGGCTTCCACCGTGGCACTGTCGAGGAGTGCCGATGCCTGCAGTTTCTGCCGCGCCATGAAGTAGAGGGCCTCCGGCATGTCGGGCCGTTGCCGCAGACATTCGTCCAACAGTTCGTATTGGGCATCATAGCGGCCCGCCAGAAAATGACGCATGGCCTCGGTGAAGAGCGTGTCGGCCAGTGTCGGTGCCTCCGTCACTTCTTTACGCGGTTTCTTGCGGGCCTCCGCATCAATCGACACGAAGACCTGCAGCAACAAGGCGCAGAGGAGGAGCGAGAGGAGCTTTTTCATAGGCGGCGGGTGGGGTTACGATTGGCGTTTCTGTCCGTGGGCGGTTACACCATAGGCAGAGAATGGCCGTTTATCTTCCGATAGAGGTCCAGCGCATACACGTCGGTCATGCCGCTCAGGTAGTCCAGCACGGCCATAATGCGTGTGGCGAGGTCGTCGGCCCGCAGTTCATACTGGCTGCTGGCCTGGTTGAGCAACAGTTGCGAATAGGCCTTGTCGGGGTGGGTCACTGCTTCCGTCACGAGGTCGAGAAGCGTGTAGATGATGTGATAGCCTGCCAGGTCGATGTCGGTTACTTCCTTGCAGTTGTATATCTGTTTCACGGCCACCTCCTGACAGTGTTTGTAGGCCTTGTTGAGGCGCTCCGGCACGTGGTCGATGAGCGAGCCATCGTACTTTCCGGCCAGGATGCTCGCCTCGTTGTCGATGAAGAGCTTGACGCAGGCCGACTCCAGCGCACCGATGACGCACGAACGGTAATATACCATCTTGTCATTCAGGTCGGTGCAGCCCGGGTAGGCACTGCGCATCTTGTCCTGCTCATCTTCGGAGAAGAAGTTGAGGAGCAGTCCGCTGGCCTCCTCGAAGGAGAGCAGGCGGAGCTTGAAGGCGTCCTCAATGTCCATTATTTCGTAGCAGATATCATCGGCGGCCTCCACGAGATAGACCAGCGGATGGCGAGCAAAGCGTATGCCGTCGCCGTCGCATTGCTGTTCTGCAAGACCCAGTTCCCTGGCAATGTGGAGATAGTCCTCGCGCTCGGAAGTGAAGAAGCCAAACTTGCTCTTCCGGCCGCACAGGCTGCTGCTATACGGGTATTTCACCACGCTGGCCAGCGTGCTGTAAGTCAACACGAAGCCGCCCTTTCGTCTGCCCGCGAACTGGTGCGTCAGCAGGCGGAAGGTGTTGGCATTACCGTCGAAATGGATGATATCGTTCCACACCGACGGCGGCAGCATACCCTTCAGCATCTGCCCTTTTCCCTCGCAGAAATAACTGCGGATGGCGCGCTCGCCGCTATGGCCGAAGGGCGGGTTGCCCATGTCATGCGCCAGGCAGGCGGCACTCACGATGGAGCCGATGCTCTGCACTTCCGACGTTTCGGCCAGTTCAGGATGCACGCGCAACAGTTCACTTGCCACGTCGCTGCCCAGCGAGCGGCCCACGCTGCTCACTTCCAGCGAGTGCGTCAGCCTGTTGTGCACGAACACGCTGCCGGGCAGGGGAAACACCTGCGTCTTGTTTTGCATCCGGCGGAAGGCCGAGGAGAAGATAAGGCGGTCGTATTCACGCTGAAACTCAGAGCGTCGCTCGAAGGCGCTCACCTTCACGCCGTCCTTGCCCAGACGCTTGGAGGATATCAGTTGTTGCCAGTTCATTTCTTGATATAATACTTTGAGCCTACAAAATTACAAAATTTCTCGCACATTTCCGTCTTTTTTTTCAAAAAAGAACGCGCGCGACACATTTTTATGTTTTTTTGGCGCGATATTAAAATTTTTTATTATCTTTGCAAAAGTTTTTCGCCGCCGCTCCTACACCCCCAAAGACCTCCAACTGTCAACTTCTAACTATAAACTGTCAACTATAAACTGTCAACTACAAACCACAAACTGTCAACTGAAAAGCCATGCAGCTCCTCGTCATCAACCGTTCCCACCATCCCCTCCCCCAGTACGCCACCCCTCTGAGTGCCGGCCTCGACCTGCGCGCCAATCTCGACGCTCCCGTCACGCTGCAGCCCCTGGAGCGCCGCCTCATTCCCACCGGACTTTTCCTGGCCCTCCCCGCCGGTTATGAAGCCCAGGTGCGCCCCCGCTCCGGACTGGCCCTGAAGAAAGGCATCACCGTGCTCAATACGCCCGGCACCATCGACGCCGATTACCGTGGCGAGGTGGGCGTCATACTCGTGAACCTCTCCCAAGAGCCCTTCGTCGTGGAGGACGGCGAGCGCATTGCCCAGATGGTAGTGGCCCATCACGAACAGGTGGAGTGGCAACCCGTGGAGGTACTCCCCGAATCAGAGCGCGGCGCCGGCGGTTTCGGCCATTCGGGCACGAAGTAGTCCCGCTTTCTCCCTGACATATCAGCACTGCATGCCGCACTGCGTAAAAATGTGCCGGCACGCCCTATATCCTGGCCCCAAGCCGGGATTTTTTTTGTCCTTTCGCCCCTCGCTACCCCCTATTTTAGTTTTCTCTAAACCCTATTTCGGGAAAAATTAAAAGGGACATCGGTGAAATTAAAAGGGACATCGGACGAATTAAAAGGGACATCGGTGGAAATAAAAGGGACTTCAGTGGAAATAAAAGGAATGAAGGACCATACTAAAGAAAAAAATCATAAAAATCATAAGCCATCATACCAATCATCATAGCCGCGCAGCGCCTAAAGCCTGCTGCGCGATAAAGATTTACATGATAAAGTATGATTTTTATGATTTTTCACCGCACTAAAAGGGGACTTCGGTGAAAACAAAAGGGATCTTCGGCCAATTAAATGCAGGAGTAGGCGAACAAGAAACTTGATTTTTCCGAAGTTAATGAGCACTTAGGAAACGTCCTTTTCTTATCGGCGAGCACCGAAATGCAGTTTCCCTTGCAGCCACTCCTTAAGGTCTACACGACGGGCAAGGAGGCGCAGGCAAACCGCAGTAAGGAGTAAGGTGAGGACTGCCATGCCGGCGTAGGCCACTATCGTGCTGGGGCAGAGCGAGAAAGCTGCACACCCACCGAGAGCAAGCATGAGGGGAAGGAAGAAGCGCAGTTGCAAGCGGCCCGTGGTGATACCGAAGAACCAGCGCGTCATCAACGTAGTGACAAACACGTCGATAAGGCCGCTGATGAGCGCACCCCAGCCCAGTCCCTGAAGGCCCCAGAAGTAATAACACGTGGCCATGACGGCGAAAGTCTTCACGTTGCACCACACGCCTTCCATCCAGAAGAAATAACGCTTGCGGCCGTGGGCCATACTGACGTAATCGAGGGGGAAACAGGCGGCCTTGCAGAGGATGGCGAGGCCCATAAGGCGGATAACGCCCGTGAGAGGGAGGAACTCGGTGGTGAGAAGGATGCGGATGAGGAGCGGAGCCGTGAGAATGAGAAGCGCCACGAGGGGTGCGACAATGAGCATCACGAGTTCATACTCCTTATGCACAAGGGCGTGGAAGCCCTCGCGGTCGTCCTTGAGGGAAGCCAGACGCGGGTAATAGTCTGTCGCCATGGCGGCAAAGACGAGGCCGACGTATTGCGAGGTGATGCTGTTGGCAGCCTGATAAAGGCCCACGTCGGAAACGCTGCCCAGATTGCGGATGAGGGCGTTGAGGGCATAATTGGTAAGGTTGCCGAAGAGGGCGGCGAGCATCATGAAAAAGCCGAGGGCCATGATGCCGCGACCGAGGTACCACGTGGCGCTCCAACTCTGGGAGCGCTGGCAGAGGTGCAAGCGGCGGGTTTGCCAACGGGAATAGGCCCACACGACGGCGGCCGTCAGCACGATGGCGGGCACGATGCCGCGCACGCCGAAGAAATAGTAGAGCGGTACGCCGATGAGGAGGCTTCCCACGGCGTTGACCACGGTGCGCACGGCCACCTGGCGCATCTGGCGGCGGGCCTGGAGGATGGCGGTCTCACCGGCCTCCAGCACGAGGAACACGAGACCGGCGGAGAGGCACATGAAAGCGCGCGTGTGGCCCGTATCACCAAAGGCTGAGCGGCTGAAGAGGGGGGCGCCTATCAACAAGACGGCGGCTCCGAGCGCGGCCAGGATGACAAGGCAGCGGCGATAGGCCTCCACTTTGGCGCGTATGAGATGGCGACCGCCGGCCGACGACGCATCGGCAGCGGCTATGACGCTCACTACGGCCAGAGGCAGACCGAGCGAGAAGAGTTGCTGCAACGGCAGCAGCGTGCTCATATATAGGGCTGTGATACCCATACCCAGCGTACCGAGAAGGATGGCCACGAGTTTGCCACGCAGGATATTGACAAGAATATTGACAATCTGCGTGCCACCGAAGAGGGCCGTGCCCTTCATTATGCTGCGGTATGTGTGGGTGGGAGACAAGGGAGAGGTGGAAAGTGAAGAGTGAAAAGTGAGAAAGTGAAGAATAAAATCTAAAACTCCACGACCTTGAAACATTTATTCCCTATTCGGGACGCGGCATAGGGGTAGCCGCTCTCGCGCATAAGGCCCGTGCGGAGCAGATAGACGTAATCAGCCTGGGAGATGAGAAGGAAATCGAGGAAAAGTTTGAGATGCATCTGCTCGGCGCCCTCTTCTTCCATGAGGTCGGTGTGGGCCACGTCGCCCTCCACCACATGGACATAGGGCAACTGAGCCGCATGCGAGAGGAAGCGGGTGCTGTCGGAATTGACGAGGAGGGTGCTGTCGGGATGCTGGAGATGTATGCGCTCCACCTGTTCAAGGGTGCGGCGGATGAGGTCCTCGGCCTCGTCGTCGGGGAGTACGGTGAAGCCTGACGTCTCGCGAAAATCGCCGAGGAGGGTGAGGAAACGGGCACTCACGCTGACATAGTGGCCGGAGAGGGCTGCCAGCTCCTTCTCCAAGGCCGATTGCAACAGGGGAGAAGGACGAAAGAGTTGCTTGAAGAGACCGGCGTAGTTGAGTTCGTAGGCGTAGTTGGAATTGGTGATGACGTGGATTTCAGCAGGCCCCTCCTCAAGGCGATTGCGGAGCCACGCGGCCTGCTTGCGGGTTTGATAGTGGGCATCGTCGGTATTTTCAAGCACGAGCATGGCGGCGGAATCGTAGTGGAGGTCATCGGCGGAGATACGCCAGTCGTAGGTGGCGGGGACGAGGTAGTCCTCCAGGCGGCAAGGGGAGACGAAATGAATGCGGAAGTCATAGCCCAGTTCCTGGCAGATGGCATAGAGGCTGATTATACCCTTGAAGCGGTCGGCAAGGCCTCCATAGATGGTTTGTCCGTCGCAGAGATAGACTACGCGCTTGCCCATAAGATTGCGATTAGCACGGAGTTGCGCGCGAGACACGGGAGCGTATTTGCCGCCCTCGCCGGAGGCTTTCTTATAGTGACTGCCGGCAGCGAACATGCCGTAGCGACAGAGCAGGGGCTGCATCGTCTCGCGGCTGATGCGGGGCGTGAAGAAATACCAGCGATAACGGCTGTTGCGCAGGAGTTCGCGCTCAATGCGATTGGAAATCTTGTGAATCATTATGCCTTAAAAACGCAAAATATATATTATTATTGTACACGCAATACAATAAAATGCCAGTAACTGCGTTAAGAAGTAAAAAGTAAAAAGTTCTAATTTGCCAATTTGCTAATTTCCTAATTTGCTAATTTGCTAATTTTCATATGAAGTTCACCATTCTCGTGGCAGCGTACAACGCTCAGAAGTATCTGGAGCAATGCCTTGACTCGCTCTTCAGCCAGACGGAGAAGAGCGTGCAGGTCATTGTGATAGACGACTGCTCGACGGACGATTCCGTGGCGCTGGGCACGGCTTACACGAAGGTGCGCGACAACTGTGTGCTGCTTCTTCACACGCCTCAGAACTCAGGTCAGGCCGAAGCCCGCAACCTCGGTCTGCAATACGCCGCCGGCGAACTCACCATGATGGTGGACGCCGACGACTGGCTGGCCCCCGACTGCCTAGAAAAGATGTGGGCGGCCTATAAGCAGGCCGATGACATTGACTGCGTGGTGAACAAAGTCATTATGACCGAGAACGGCCGCGAATGGGGCTACTCCCATCCCTCCGGCACACCTATCCCCGCGATGATGACGGGCTATGAGGCCTGCCTCTACGCCATTGACTGGCGCCTGCACGGCTACTACGCCGTGCGCACCGACCTCCACAAGCGCATACCCTACGACACGTCGTGCCGCATATACTCCGACGACAACACGTGTCGCTACCATTATCTCTTCTCCCGCAAGGTGGCCCTTTCCGACGGCATTTACTATTACCGCCAGCACTCCGAATCGTGCACTCACTCCGCTACGTACAACCGTCTGCAGTTCCTGCGCGCCAATATGCAACTCAGAGCTCAACTGGAAGAGTACGGCATTGACGAGGAAGGCCTCCGCGTGTGTGAATCGCACTGCTGGCCATTATACGTGGGTATCTACCGCCAGATGCAGCGACTGCGCAAGGAAACATACCTCTCCGACGAGCAAGAGGAAGAGATTGCCGACACGCTGCGCGAGGCCTACGACGCCCTCCGCCTCGACCGCCTCGGCAAGCATCGCCTGCCCTACTCTCTTTTCCGCCTCAAACAAAAGGCTATCATGAGTGTGAAGGGCTGAGAAGGACAGTACCGCACAACATATACGGCTATACGCCCGACAGACACTGGCACTAAGCACAATGAGCCCCCGCAGACATTCCGCTGCGGGGGCTCATCGTATAGAGTGATGTGCCTAAGGCTTTACTTATTGAGGAGTTTCAGGCCACGGAGGGACTGACCGTCCTTGGTAAGGCGCACGACATAGGTGCCGGACTGGCCGAGGGCGATGTGCATGGTCTCACGGCCGCTGATGAGGGCGGCACGCTGGGCTACGCACTGGCCCTGGGCGTTGAAGACCTCAACATTGTAGTGGCCGGCCTGGGCAAACTGCAAGATAGCCTCGCCATCGACGGCGTAGGCGGTAGCGGCCTGCTGGCCGTTGTCGGACGTCAGGGAAGCAATGCCTTCTTCAGAGCCGCCGTTGACGGTGATAACGCTGAAGGTGCGGGTGTCGGAGCCGAGGGAATTCTGGAGAGTGAGGGTAACCTGATAGTCGCCGCCCTTACGCCAAGAAGCGGTGGCAGTGCCCTGCCGGTCGGTGCCGGCGGCAGGGGTAAGGGTGGCCTTCTTGGCCGTCCATACGGGCTCGGTAATGACAGGATAGGCGGTGCCGCTGACGAAAGGACAGCCGCTGGTGTACTCGGAGGGAATCCAACTGAACTTACCCTGACCTTCACCGCCCGTAGCGGCATAGGAATGGGTGCCGGCGGCAACCTTCTTGGTGCCTGCGGCAACGAAGGTGTTGGCCGAGGAGGCCTTGTCCTCAAAGTTCCAGAAGGAGATGACGTTGGAGGCGAGGCTGGCGGCGTTGATGTCGCTCATGGCGGACTTCATCGTGGCGGCATCCACTGCGCCGTCCCATACAATGAGGTTGTCGATGGTGCCATCGATACCGCTGCGGCCGTGGGCGGAGCCACCGACGGCGAGAACCTGACCGTTGGTGATGTTATAGACGTTGGACTGGAAGCCAGGGTCGGTGGTCTTATACTGGCCGGGAGTCTGAACGTCGCCATCGGCGGTGCGGTTCCAGGCGGTGAGTTTCTGCTCTACGCCATTGACGAAGAGGCGTGAGCGGAACTTCGTACCGCTGTACTCAAAGGCGAAGCCTACGTGTACCCAGTTGCCTATGGGCAGCTTGGTCTGGTCAAAACGGTAACGGAGCTCGTTATTGCTGGTAGCATCGGTGCCGCGGAAGGTATAGTTGCCCATTGAGCCGTCCTGCTCAATGTTACACCAAATCCAGCCCCAGTCGGTCTTGGGCCAGGAGTCGAGTTTGTTGGCGATGGAGAGGAGCTGGGTGCTGCCTTCAGCGAGTTTGTTAATCTTGAGCCAGAAGGCCACGGAGAAGCTCTTGGTGCCGGTGATGCCGAGGTCGGCACACTTGGCGCCGAAGCGTTCTTCCTTAAGGTCGATACCCTGCGAGCCTGCACCGTCGGCCTTGCGGCCGGTGTAAGCAAGGGACACCTCGTCGCCGGCATCGACGGTGATGTCGGCCTCCTTACCATTGGCGGTGAAGGAGAGGATGCGGGGGAGTGCGCCTACGGCTTCGCCGGTAATCTGGACGAAGGCGCCGAACGTGCGGGACTGCTGCGTGCGCTTGCCGTTGTTATCGACGTAGCCGTTGAGGGTGAGGTCGTAAGAACCCACCTCGGAGAAGCCTTCGGAGATGTTGATGGAGGTGCCTTCGCCGGAGAAGACGGTCTTGCCGCTCTGGTTCTTGATGGTCCACGTGCCGCTCTCGTGGCGCGGGTCAACATAGGCGATGGAGAAGTCCTCGCCGGGCTTGATGGTGGTCTTGGAAATGGCGATGTCGTCGGAATAAACGTAATTCTCCACGGTCTGGTAGTCGCTCCAGGCCACGGGGCTCTCTGCCTTATGGTCAAGGGAGACGGCGCTTACGCCATAGCGGACGCGCATCTGGGGAGCCGTAACGTCAACGGGGACATTATATATAAGGTGTGCCCACGTTGTGGTGACGCCCATAAGGACGGGGTCGTGGCCTTCCTGCTGGGCATAGACCTTGAAGAAGGCGGTGTTGACGTCGGTGTTGTAGCAAGGATCGCCGGCGGGAACGCTGTTGGGCATATTCCAAATGATTTTGGCATCGAGGCCCTGGCGGGAATAACTTAGGGTCTTGGTCACAGCGAGCTGGGGCTGGGCGGGCGTGGCGGCAGTGCCGCGTACGATGCTGAACTCACCGAGCAAGATGTCGAGGTCCTTGGTGTTCTGGAAGTGGAGGGCTACGAGAGCGAGGTCCTTACCTGCGAGGGAGGCATCGACGACGAACTGGCGGGTTTCCCACACGTCCTCGTCGGCCTCCTGACTTGCGGAGAGGAGAGCGAGGCCACTCTCACCCACGGCCTGATTCTCGGCGCCCTTGGCGGTGAGCACGAGATTCATGGCGCCGCTGCCCTTGCGGAGTTTATAGCGGAAGGTGATGACGTCGCCCTGGGCAAGGGTGTATTCGGTCTTGAAGAGGTGGAGGTACTCGTCGGACGTGGTGCCGTAGATGCGGAGGGTGGAGCCGCCGAGCCAGGCATCGTCCCAAGTGAACTCGGCATCAAGACCGGAAGCGGGCACGTCGGAGGCATTGCCGCCAAGAAGGCGTGAGGCGAACCAGAAGTGCCAGGTGGGGAGATAGTCCTGTGCGGCGATGTTGTACCATTCGCGGGAGTGCTGGCGCTGGCCCTGGTAGTTGAAGAAGGTGCCGTTGCCAATGTTGAAGTAAGTGATGAAGGGCTCCTCGGCAAGATTCCACTTGAGGGTGCTGTGGGCCGTCATGAAGGTGGACATACCGTGGAAGGTGAAGTTGTCCACGATGCACTTATTGGACTCCGTGATGGAGGGGCAGTTGGCAGGGTTGCGGGTGCCGCCGGTGAACCAGCGTTCGGTGCGGAGAAGGTAGCTACGCTGCTTGATATCGGGTGCAGAGCCTTTCTCGCCGCGGCTCTCCCAGAACATATTGTAATCGTGGGCGCCCCAGAGGCCAATGCTGATGGGATAGTCCTTGATGAGGGGCCAGTTGTTGCTGTTGGGTTCGCTGCCCTGCATATTGACGCCGGCATAGAGGTCGAGGGGCGAGCGGCCTATCTTCTTGGCATAGTCGGCGGAGGAGGAGAGGAGCGTGGCGCGGTTCCAGTTGTAGTTGAGGAAGAGGGAGGTGCGCACGTTGTCCTTGTCGCCGAAGGTGTCGTCGTTGTGGGAGGCGAGGCCCTGGTCGAAGGAGATGATGCCGTTGTCGTTGGTGCCGTCGTACCAGATATTCTCAAAGAGAGGGTCTTTCTCGCGGGCGGCCTTGACGAGGTTGGCGTGGAAGGTGCGGAGCTTGGGGCAGACGGTCTGACCGCCCGAGAACTCGGAATTGTAGCCCATACCGTTGATACCCACGTAGCGGAAGTACTGGGCGGCCTTCGTGGCGTCAAGATTGCCGTAGGCGGTGAGGGCATTGCGCCATTCGGTCTGGGTATTGAGGGAGGCGTTGGGGATGGAGGCCACGCCGCTGACGGCTACGCCATTCTTGTGGGCCACGTCCATAAAGCCGCCGGGAATGCGGCCGATGGCGCTGCGCCAACTGCCCCAGTGGGAAACGTAGTTCCACATGGTGAAGACCTCGGAGTCATACACGCCGTCGGGGAGCGCGCTGTTGAGAGGATTATTGATGGGCAGCCAGCAGATGAGGCGTTTGTCGTTGTCCTCGGTGAGGGAGGGGCGCACCTGCGTGGCGGCATTGCGGAAGGTCTGGCGGGGCTTGACGCGGGAGATGAAGAAGTTGTCGTCCTCGGTTATCTGCTGGCCGGGCTTCCAGTTGTTCACCATCGTGGCGAACTCCTGACTTCCGGCGCCCCAATTTATGTAGCCTTCCTGGAAACTTTGGGCTTGGGCACCCAAAGTTATTACGAGGCAAGAAAGAATAAGTGATTTTTTCATAACGTTGCAGATTGAATGGGGAATTATTAAGGCTGTGCACATTTTATGTCGGGGAAAGTTAAGGCTAATCCCGCCCTATGTCTGTTGAGCAAGTGTCGGGTAAGCATTTTTCCGCCTAAGGACTGCAGTCCTCCCCCTTAGGACTGGAGTCCTCGCCCTAAGGATTGCAGTCCTCGCCCTAAGGATTACAGTCCTAAGGGGGAGGACTGTGGTTATTTTAAGGGCTCCGATATTTTACAAGGACTTTCCTGAGGCACAAAACCCAAACTAAAATTTGAAAGCCTAGATGCCTGCGGACAGACACCTAGGCTTCCTAATATGTGAAGGGAATTATCTGATGACTACTTTCTGGGTACGTACTACAGGACCGCATTGCATGCGGATGAAGTAGGTGCCCGGCGCGTAGCCTTGAGTGCTGATGCTTTCCACACCGTCCTTGGCGAACTTCATGAGTTTGCCTTCGGCGCTGATAACCCAAGCCTTGTCCGTGTTCTCGAAGCGGATAAGACCTTCTTCGGCCACGGCCTTGCTGGCGCCGGCCTTCTGAACGGTCTGGATGGCGTCAACTTCGCCACCGAAGCCAATAGGCTGGTCGGCTACACCCTGGTCGTGGATATCCACGGCGGGCTGGCGGGAAGGATTGGTGCCGGAGATTTCGAGGGGGAAGTCAATGGCAAAGCCCTTGTTGGTGATGCCGGTAGGACCGGGATGGGGGAACCAAGCGTCGGAATAGACGAGGCGGAGGCGGGTTTCACCTACGGCAGCATCCTCGGGGATGTGGAAGGTGAGGGTGTAGGGGGAAGAATAGGCTTCGTTGAGGATATTGGCTTCGCACTTGTCCTCACCGAACTTCCAAACGAGTTCGTCGTTGCCGGCGTTGAAGTTGCAGTCGCGGTCCCAGTCGGCATAGCCGCGGGCGGTGCAGTACTTCAAGCCATCGGTGGATCCACCTTCTGTCCAGATGAAGGTAACGTCGTCACCCTGCTTGCACTTGAGGGCGTTCTCGGCGAGAACATAGTTGCTCTTATCCTCGGGGCAAGCGGTAGCGGAGTGCAGTTCGTTCATAGCGGGGGTACCCACGTCGCTGATGTCGAGCTTGCCGACACCGGCTACGACCTTCTTGAGCCAACGGGAAGCGTAAGCCTTCTCAAGTCCGTCGGAGCTGGGATTGATAGTGATGGAGGGATACTGACCGGCAGTGGGGCTTGTCTCGGGGACATCTTCGCTGCGGGGAACATTAACCCAGAGAACATTGCTGTAGGTCTTACCGTCCACGCTGACGGCACGTACGCCGATGTAGGGGTTTTCACCCTCTGCCATAGGCTTGTTGCCGAGATAAGTGCTCCAAGAGGAGGTGCGGCCTACTTCGCTTACGCGGCCATCCTCACCGTTCTTGTAAAGGATTTCGAAGTGGTCGATATTGGCTTCGTCGTTGTAGAGAAGAGCGTTGGCGGCGCGCGTCTTGGCCTCGGCGTCAACAGCCCAGCGGAGCTTGAAGGACATGCTCACCTTGGATTCTTCCTTCACGTCAACTACGAGGTCCTTAATGGCTGCGGGCTCAACCTTGCTGTCGTCGTTGAGGGAGAGTTCGCCGACGCACAGGCCGTTCACGTCACCGCTGGTACGGAGGCCTACGTATTCGATTACGTCGCCCTGGGCGATGCCCTGGAGAGCGAGGGTTTGCTCTTCCCAGGTGTTACCCTTCACATTGGCGAAAGCGGTTTCTTCCCAGGTGTTGCTACCCAGTTTCTTGACGATGACGGAGACGGTACCCTTGGTGGGGCCGGTGATGCTCTTCAGAGCGATGGTGGCCTTGGGGTTGGCACCGGTGACGGTGAGTTTAGCGCGATAGAGGACGATGTCCTGAGCCTCGGTGCCGAGCAGACGGAGGCAGTTGCCGCCGATGTAGGCGTCAGCGCCGGTCAGTTCGGGAACGCCGGTGGTGAGAGGCGTAGTGGTGCCCTTCTGGTAAACGAGCCAGCGGTAGGTGGGAACGATGTCCTGCGTGCCGAGGTTGTACCAGGAGCCGGCAGTTTTCTTACCCTTGTAGTTGTAACGCTCGCCTGCACCGGTATTGAAGAAGGTGGTGAAGGGGAGGTTCTGGTCGATGGCGGTGCGCTCGGGAATGTATTCGGCGAGGCCCTGGAAAGGAGTCAGGTCGTCGTAGGATGTGCGGTTGTTTGCTGCAGGACGATTGGCGGGGTTACGGTTGCCACCGCTGAATACGCGGTCCTGCAGTTTCTGATAGTTCTCGTGATAGGAGATAGCGTCGTTACCGGTGCAGTAACTGTGGAGGCGGCTCTCAGCATGCTCACCCCAGAGGACGATACCAATCTTCTTGGCATCGTTATTGGCCACGAGGTTGCTCCAAGAGCGGGCGAGGGAAACTATCCAGGCACCCTGATAGACACCGTCGGCGGTGCCCATCTGCTGCTCGGCCGTTCTTACCGACTGCATAATGGAGGTGCCGGAAGCGAAGTCGCTGGCAGAGTAGTTAAGGAATGCGTCAGCAGTCTTCACGCCATTGGAGCCGAAGAGGCCGGCGCAGTTACCTGCTGTCAACTGAGAGTAGGAGGTATAGATACCGATGTGGAAGTTGTCGAAGCCCTTTTCCTTGGCGAGTTTGTAGCAAGCCTGGTGGAAGCCTACGATGTTGCTGTCAGTAAAGCCGGAGTCTTCCCAGTTATAGTTGATACCATCCTGACCGAAGTACATCAGGCAGTTGATGAGGGGCTCAACATACTTATAACCGGCATAGCCGTTAGCGTCCTTGGTCTTGAGCACGTTCATCCAGTCGCCAGCACCCACGCCGCCGGGATTGCCGGTGGTGTCGAAGAACTTGATACCGGAATAAACGTCAGTGCCGTGCTTGTGGCCAGCGTCGGTCACAACGCCGGGAGCGTGGAAGAGGCCGTGGTTCCAGGAACCGAAGACGGCGGTGTAGTTCCAACCGGTGAAGGTGTCATCGCCGAAGTTGTTGTTGGGATAGCCACCGTTGAACTTGCCAATACCGATAGGCACGTTCATCCAAAGTTTACGGCCAGCCGTAACGTTCTGGTTGATATCCTTGCTGTGGTCGAGCAGGATGGCATGAGGACGGACATGGGAACGCACGAAGGCGATGTCCATGAGGTTCACACCGGCTGCCTCAAACTCGGCATCGGTGGGATAGGCGCGGCCCTTCTGGAGGGCGTCATAGAAGATGTCCAGCATCTTCTCGTTGAACATGCTCAGGTCGTACACATCCGTGGAGGCCGTGGGAGAAAAGGCCAGAGCGGGAGCCATCGTCATGCAGAAGAGGCTCACAAGAAGTAATAGTTTCTTCATAATATATAATAATGTGTGGTGGTTATTCTTTCAATATCCAATACATAAAATACGCTATTGAAACGATTGCAAATCCGATGGCATTAAACATAAAATCATGACACTCTTTAACATTTACGTCATTACCGCTGCGTTTATATTTATGCACTTGCAATTCAGTAATACATATTGAGAGTAAGCTTAGCGCAAAGGCTATATGAAGAGAGATTTCCCACTTTAATGCGCTACTTAGCCCCAATGCTATACAAGATAAATTCCTAAAAGTATTAGCATACTCTCTCATTTATCAAAGAATTTTTTGTCTTTCAAACAATCATAAGTTCCATATATTGTAAGGGCTATTCCAAAATAACCTACAAAACGTTTGGCAAGAGCCTTCATAAATGGCATGAATTTTACTGCTGAAATACCATCCTTTACAAGTATCCAGTCCCCATATGTTTTCAAATTAGGTATCCCGAAAGCGGCACTTAGACATGGATAAACATATTCATCCCAATCTTGTTTGGTTATGACTTTATTATCTATATCTTGCTTAAAATCATCAAGAGAACCTTCTGAAGATAATGCTACAACAAACGACATTGTTGCAAGGTCCAAATCATCTAATTCATCAAGGAAAAGAATATCCTCATCAGTGAGGACTCGCTGATTCTCGTTTTGAACTTTGATTGAATTTCTTATTGCTACCCCATCATTCACAAGGGGAGTAATAAGTTGCTGGGCCTTTGCTTCTGTCAAAGTGACAGTTCCTGGAGAGCAAGATGAACTATTTGATACAGAGCTTATACAGTTGGCTACACGTTTAGTCGCAGGATCTAAGGCAGAAGAGTCAGGAACAACTGAATTTTCAATTTCTTCACCTATAATTTCTGCTATTTTATTAAGTTCTTGCCTTGAAAGAGTACTAGTTGCTATTATTTCCTGATTAGTATTTGTAATCTCTATTTCACTTGTACAAGAGAAAGATATCAAACACATGATAAGTAGAAAGATGTATGAAAGTTTCTTCATAATATATAATAATGTGTGGTGGTTATTCTGTAATTAATAATTAAAAATTAAAAGAAGGAGAGACTCAACGCTAAACTAGTCCTTGCCAATCCGCTCTCTTAATTTTTAATTATTAATTTTTAATTCCTAAAAGTTGGGGGCGTCAACATCCCACCAGAGGCGCGTAGCCTGGAAGTCGTCACCGCCAAGTGCGGGCAGGCCGGTCTCCTTGATGTACTGCTGCTGCTGGGGATCGGTGCTGGCCCAGGGGATACGGCGGATGAGGTCGCCCTGATGGATGGAGCCGTCGCCGTCTGCCGTATTGAGCACGGGGAATATCTTGGGATAACCCGTACGGCGGAGTTCTGTCCAAGCTTCCTGTGAGTTGGGGAAGAGGGCGATGTACTTCTGGGTGATGATCTTCTCAAGTTTGGTTTCCTGAGAGTCGCCGTCGTTCCACTTCACGCCAATCTTGGTGAGGCTTTCCCAGTCGGCACCCTGGCCGAGGGGATCGTGCTGCACGTAAGGTTTGGCGGCCTCTACGTTCATATAGTCTTCAAGGTAGTAGGCCAGGGTGTTCTCGGGAGAGTAGTAGCCTTCCTGTGCGTAGTAGGGGTCCTCGATATAGGAATAGCGGATGCCTTCCTCATAGAAGGTCTTGGCGTCGCCGCCCATGTTCCAGCCACGGATGGCACCCTCGGCACGGAGGAAGTTAACCTCGGCCAGGCTGATGAAATAGAGGGGAGAACTGCTGATGACGTCGGTGCTCATGGAGGAGTAAGCCAGCTGGGTGTTGCCGGAGTAAGCCTGACCCGTACCGACACGTACACCGGCTCGCATACCTACAATCATACTGTCGGCGGGAATGGTCACGCCTGTCGTAGGATCGGGGATGGGGTTGCCGTTCTTCTTAAAGAGGTACTTGGTGTAGGGGTGGTCAAGACTCATCAGCATAGACTCGAAGGAAGCACAGAGACGCGTATCATTCCAAGTGTTGGCGATTTCTACGAGAGGATGGGTGAAGCCGATAACGGTGGGGAAGATACCCTGCTGCTGCTCCACTTTCTCCACTACACCACCGGCCACGGCCTCTTCGGCCCATTTCTTGGCGGTCTCAGGCTCTACCTTCACCATGTGCATGGCGAGACGCAGCTTGAGAGAGTTGGCCAGACGGATGTAGTTCTCCAAGCCGGTCGTACCGTAGAAATACATACCCAAGCCGTCAGCCTCATTACTCATGAGTATCTGGTCGATGACGGCCTTGTACTCTTCGGGGCGGCTCTCGTAGTAACGGAAGCAGTTGATACAGGTGTCGAGCGTAGCCTCTATATCATAATAGATGTCACGCACGGGCTCATAGACGGTAGGATCCTCAGAGTTGTTCTTATCCTCGGTATAGGTGAAGGGGCCGGAAAGGTCGGCACACTCTTGAGCCATTATGCTGTAATAAAGCAGATAGATGGCCTTAATCTCGGGGATGTCCTCTGCCTTGGGGTTGTTGATGAAGGGGGCGAAGGCGTTCTTAGCTATGCCGTAGCCGCCCAGAGGACCGCCATTGAACTGTTCGCAATAGTTATAGGCAGAGAGTTGCGTGGCGTTGGCATAGGGGAAGTCCTTATGGCTCACCACGAGATAACCGGCATAGGCATCGGTCTCCAGGCTGTACTGGTACTGATAGGAGTGAGCCTCGGGCACACCGCCGTCCTTACCGCCGCGCATACCATAGATACCGGTCTTGCACTGCTGCAGGGCGGTCTCCAGTTCGGTGTAGGCTTTCTGGGCGGTCTCGCCACTGATTTCTCTTCTATAGTTGAGACTGTCGGCACGGTTCTGGAATACGTCGCCGTCCGTGATAACCTCGTTAGAACCCAGTTCGTCGCCAGGCTCGTCAAAGTCAAGGCAGGACTGAAGGCTGAAACTTGCGGCGCAAGCAAGCGCCATATAGAATATTGTCTTTTTCATGACTGCTGGTTTTTAGAAGTTGAGCTTAAGGTTTATGCCGAAGGAACGGCTGGAGGGCAGGTTGAACATTTCAAAGCCGCCGAGGCCGTTGCCGGAGGAGAGGCTTACGTCGGGATCAACGGGAGCCTTCTTGTAGATGAAGAAGAGGTTGCGGCCGATGGCAGAGAGGGAGAGGTTCTTGCCGTCGCCGAAGAGGTCGCGCCAGGTGTAGCCGAAGCTCAGTTCACGCAGGCGGAAGTTGGTGGCGCTGTAAACATAGTCAGCAGCGTTGGCACCGCCGCCAAGGGTCTCATACCAGCCCTGAACGGGAACGAGGTCGCGGCCTTCGTTGACATACATGCCAGGCACCATTTCGCCGGTCTTGTTACCTTCTGCGTCGAGCATAGCATACTGAATACCGTTAGCCTCTGCCTGCATACGGGCATCAGCGGTACGCTGGCTTACGCCGAGGCGGTCGAGATAGCTTTCAGTGAGGCTGATAACCTTACCGCCGATACGGCCGTTGATGAGGAAGTAGAGGGTAAAGTTCTTATAAGCGAAGGTGTTGCTCCAAGAGAGCTGATAGGCGCTGTTCATATTGCCAAGGTAGCGGCCGTAGCTGCTGCCGAGTTTGGTGAGCACCTGACCGGTCTCGTTGACATACTTGAAGTTGCCGTTGAAGGAGGGCACGCCGTTGTTTACGACAACGTCACCGTCCTTGTGCAGGAGGCTGATGGGGGCACTGCCGGCAGCGGGGTCGTTGGGGTTGTTGGTGAGCACGGGAGTATAGGTGGGATTGCCTTCGAGGTCCTGACCTTCTACGATGTACTGGTAAACGTCGCCCATCCAGCGGTCATAATCGTTGACGTACATATCGCCGTACTTACCGCCTTCGATGTAGCGCACGTGAACGCCGTTAGCCACGGAGGTATCCATTTCCTTGGCGCGGCCGGTCTTGTCGGTGTAGGTCTTCACCACCTTGTTGGCGTTGAAGCTGAAGTTCACGCTGGTCTTCCAACGCCAGCCGCCGCCAATCATCCAGTCGTAGCCGGCGGTGATTTCGATACCCTGGTTGCGCACCTTACCGGTGTTCACCACCTGGGCGCGGCCACCCTGGGCCACGGTGAGGTAGGAGTGGCAGAGGGCTGCGTTGTAGTAGGTGACGTCGAAGTTCAAAGTGTTGTGGAAGAACTGGCTCTCAAAGCCGGTCTCGAAGGACTTGTTCTTTTCAGGATAGGGATAGAAGGAGTTGTAGGAGTTGGTGTTGGCTGCGCCGGTGATGACGTTGTAGCCCACCTTGGTGAAGAGCACGTTGGGGATGGAGTTACCCACCTCGGAGTAGCTGACGCGGTACTTCAAGTAGCTCACGGGTTCGGCAAGCTTGAAGAGCTCGCTGAGCACGGCCGTGCCGCCCACGCCGAAGTAGCCGTAGTTGTCGGGAGCGCCCTGTGCGATGAACTGGGGCTGACGGAAGGCGCGATACCAGTCACGACGATAGGAGCCGTCGATGTAGATCATGTCCTTCCAGCCGAGCTGTGCGGTGAAGAGGGCTGCCTTATCCCAGTTTGAGCTCTTGCTCTTGCTGGTGATACGGGGACCGCCGGCCTGGGGGTCGAAGATGTTGAAGTCAGTGCTGATAGGCGACATCGTCGTCACGCCCAGCGTCTCGTCCTTCACGATGGCGCCGGTGCGGTCGATAGTAGCGGTGGCGTCGGTGCTGTAGGTCGTACCCTTGATGGTGTGGCCCACCCAACCGGCGGTGGCGCTTACGCTCCAGTCTTCCTTGAATACCTTATTATAAGAAAGGAGGTAGTCGGTATAGACTTCGTTGGTGCGGCTGTCGCTGAGCCAGTAGCGGCCGTATTCGTTCATATCGGCGGGGTCCCAGGTGGTAGCCGTCTTGCGGCTCTCGCTGTTGAGTTTGTCATGGTCAATGCTGACGCGTGCCTGGAAGGCGAGGCCGTCCCAGATGTCAATCTTGGCCTGCAGGTTGCCGTAGAAGCGGTCTTCCTTCTGCTCGCCGCCGTTCATATTCATCAGCCAGTAGGGGTTGTTCTTCATAGGCTGCTGGTAGGCCCAGTTCTGCATCTGGCCTTTCAGGAGGCCCTGGCCCATGTGCTCTACGTAGCCGCCGCCTTCAAGGACGTAGTACTTCTGCTGAGCGGTCCACCATTCACCGTTCGTGGTGTAGGCGTTGCGGTAGTAGTCGAGGTCCACGTTACGGCCCAACGTATAAACGTCGTAGAGGGGGTTGCCCACGGTGCCGCCGCCCACGCGATGCTTGGTGCGGGTGGTCACGTAGTTGGCGTTCACGTCAATGTTCAGGCGCTTCCAGAAGGTGTAGTTCTGGTGCAGGCCGAGGGTGTTACGGTTGTACTTGTTGGTCTCTATCATACCGTTGCTGTGGGCATTGGCATAGGAGAAATAGGTCTTAATCTTTTCCGTACCGCCGGCGAGGGAGATGGAGTTGTTGGTCGTAACGCCTGTCTTCAGGAATTCCTTGGCGTCGTTCACGGCCTTGTTGCGGAGGTAAACGGTGTTCACGCCGCTCTTGAAGTCGGTGGCGGAGGGAACTTCCACGGAGTACTTAGTGTTCTCGCCACTCATACGGGGACCCCAGCTGGCTTCGCTCATGGAACCGGGAACGAGGAGAACGCCATTTTCATCATACTGGTTAGGCACGACAGTCATACCGTAAACATTCTGAATCTTGGGGAGGCACAACGGCGTATCGAACGTTACGTTGCTGTTGAAGTTCACGTCCAGACGGCCTTCCTTACCCTTCTTAGTGGTAATCATGATGACGCCGTTGGCAGCCTTGGAGCCGTACAGGGCGGCAGCGTTGGCACCTTTCAGCACGTTCATGCTCTCGATGTCGTCGGGGTTGATCATGGAGAGAGCGTCACCGCCTTCAGCCACGCTGGTGGTGGCAAGGTTCATGGCGTTCACGCTGCCGTGGTCGTTGCTCATAGGCACACCATCCACTACGATGAGCGGGTCGTTACTACCCATGATGGACTTGTTGCCGCGGAGCAGGATTTTGGTGGCACCGCCGGCACCGCCGGCACTGGGCGTGATGGTCACGCCGGACACCTTACCCTCAATGTTATTGACGGGGTTGGCGTCCTGCACCTTCATCAGGTCGTCGCTCTTCAGTTGCTGCGTGGAGTAGGTCAGAGAGGTGGCCTTGCGCACGATACCCATGGCCGTCACGACGGCCTCTTCCAGGTTGTGGCTCTCTTCCTTCAGCACGATGTCCAGAACTTCTTCGCCGTTGTAGTCCACGGTCTGGCTCTGATAGCCGATAAAGGAGAATTTTACCTTCTGGCCTTTCTTCACATTCTTCAATGTGTAGCGACCGTCCAGGTCAACATTGACACCATTGGTGGTGCCCACTACCGACACGGAGGCGCCGGTGAGCCATTCACCGGTCTCATCCTTCACTGTGCCGCTGAGCGACTGTGCATAGGCAATAGCCGTAAAACACATCGCAACGAGGAGGATTGTTAGTCTTCTCATAAAGTTTTTATTGGTTATTATATTGGGTTAATTGTCGTTCCTTGTGCTGTTGCTGGCTCTTCACAACGCCAGTCTTTTCTATTTTGAGCGCAAAGTTGTGAAAAAAAACTAAATTAGCCAAATATTTTAACAAAAATCACACCTATACTTAATAAAATGTGCGCAAAGGCGCGCGCAACGGCTGTTTTCTGACAGGCCCAACAAGTTCCGCCCCACCCTCCTGACGAACAACATAGCGCTCCATAACGATTTTTTTGAAGGTGTAAAATATTTTGACAAAACGCAAAAAGGAGAAATCGCGACGCTGTTAGGACTAATTGTGCTTTTAGGCGAAAAAAGTGCAACATCCCGTCATTTTTTGCTCCGTCACCCCCTTTCTGTTTTTCCGATAGCCCTTTTACGCGAAATTAAAAGGGACATCGGTTGAATTAAAAGGGACATCGGTTGAAATAAAAGGGGGATAGGTGAGAGCCCTTCCCCGCTCCCCCGAGGGGGAAGTGCTGCAATCCAAGTCAGCATTCGCTCTTTGAAAGGCCCCTCAATGGGGGATTAGGGGGGGGCTTACTCTTCTCATCTCCCGACGGCCTTTTTTCGCCCCTAAAAGCGGGCATAGCGTGCCCAAAGGAATCGCCGCGAAAATCCCTGCAGAACTAAGCGCTTATAAATGAGCCGTGTAACGGCGTCTTAAAAATCGTGTTTTTACCGCCCGAACCTCCGCGCACTCGTCTCCACGCCCAAATTTCGCCAAGAAAACGCACGAAAATTGTAAAAAATCGTTACATTTTTTCTTCGGTTACGGCCGTTTATCTGAAGTAATACTCAAACTGTGCGCACTGCCCTCCAAAAATGGCAAAACAGGCTCAAGAGGGCTACTTTCTCCCGTTTTATTTGTTCATTACGGAAATCTTTCGTATTTTTGCCCTCCGTAACATTTGGATGCGCCCAGCCGGACACACTCCTATCAACAGTAAGAAAGCATGAAAATCATGAAATTCAAAGCAATCATTTGGATGGCAGGGCTGATGGCTTGCTCCCTCCTCATGGGATGTGAAGAGGACCCTGCAATCGAAGGGCCCATTGCAATTGACAATATCAACGGCAATGGCTTAAGCAATGGTACCAGCAACGGCACTACCAATTCTTCAAATGTGAAGCAGGTTGACATAAAGGTGGTCGTTCCCATCCACCCGTCATCCTTGAAGTATTTCGACTACAACATCATCTATTCGGGCAACGACGGTGTGGAATATCGCGACACCGTCCGGGAAGGTAAAATACTGGAGGATTCGCACACAGGAACCTATTACGTGAAGTCCTTTGCCTACAAGTCTGTGCCCGTTGTATGCCGATGCGAAGTCACGATGATGCCGAAAGTATCCAGAGACTCCGTGGTGTCATTCTCCTACACCACCCCTAAACCCATCATCTTCTCCAGAGTCATATTTGATTCCCATTCCTATACTCCAGAGACGGGAAATGCTAATATTGAGGATGTAACAGTCATAAATATTGATAATGCCAGAATAGGCGATTTCCTCTCCACCTATGGGAGTTGGTTCTGTTCGACCTGCTACGTGAAGAGTAACTACGATGGCGTAAGCACTTCTTTCGACTAACAAGGAAACAGACCATACGGGCAGGGAGTTTCTGCTTGCTTTTCGGAAATCACCAAACGGAACTTCACGACCACAACGCACAACATAGCAAACCGCCCCCGAGGACATCATCTTCGGGGGCGGTTTTTCTATTTCTGCCGTTGCCTTTCCGCCTGGAGGCGGGAGGCTTGGGGTATAAGCGATTACCGGCGCTTGGCGGCCAGCAACGTGTTCTGCATCAGCATGCAGATGGTCATAGGCCCTACCCCACCCGGCACGGGAGTGATGGCGGCACATTTCGGGGCCACGGCATCGTAATCCACATCGCCCTGCAAGCGATAGCCCTTGGGACGAGTTGCGTCGGCCACGCGGGTGGTGCCGACGTCGATGACCACGGCGCCTTCCTTCACCATTTCTTCCTTCACGAAGCCAGGTTGACCGATAGCGGCAATAAGGATATCGGCCTGGCGGCATTCCTCCGCAAGATTCTGACTGTGAGAGTGCAGCACGGTGACGGTGGCATCGCCATACTGTTTCTGCAGCATCAGTTGCGCCATGGGTTTGCCCACGATGTTGCTCCGGCCGAGCACGGCCACTTTCTTGCCGCGCGTCTCGATGTTATAACGTTGCAGGAGCGTGAGGATACCGAGCGGCGTGGCACTGATGAAACACGGCAGGCCGATGGCCATGCGCCCTACGTTCTGGGGATGGAAGCCGTCCACGTCCTTGCGCGGGTCGATGGCCTCAATGACCTTCTGCTCGTCAATGTGGCGCGGCAGAGGCAGTTGCACGATGAAGCCGTCCACGCTCGCGTTGTTGTTGAGGTCGGCCACCACTTTGAGGAGGGTCTCTTCGGTGATGTCGTCCTCATAGCGCAGCAGCGTGCTCTCGAAGCCGCACTCCTCGCAGGCGAGGACTTTGTTCTTCACATAGGTCTCGCTGCCTCCGTCGTGGCCCACGAGCACGGCGGCAAGGTGGGGCCGGCGCTGCCCGGCGGCGAGCATGTTCTCTACTTCAGCCTTGATTTCGGCCTTGATGGCCTTGGCGGTCTCTTTACCATTGATAATTGTCATGGGAATGGGGATTTATTTTCGAGGATTCGATGTTTCGATATTTCGATGTTTCGATACTTTGAAGTCGTGCCTTAAAGCGCGAACAGCGGAAAGGCGTTTTGCCGCACTTCCGCTGTTCACTCTCTTATCGCATGCCCGGCAATTTCTTGCCGTTCATCATCTTCATCATTTTCTTCATTTGGTCGAACTGCTTGAGGAGGCGGTTCAGCTCCTGAATGTCCACGCCGCTACCCTTGCTGATGCGCACCTTGCGGCTCTGGTTGAGCACCTGCGGGTTGTGGCGCTCGTAGGGCGTCATGCTCTGTATCATCGCTTCGATGTGCTTGAAGGCATCGTCGGGGATGTCGATATCTTTGAGAGCCTTGCCTACGCCGGGAATCATGGAAGCGAGGTCCTTGATGTTGCCCATCTTCTTGATTTGCTGGATTTGCTTGTAGAAGTCATCCAGGTCGAACTGATTCTTCGCCAGTTTCTTGCTCAGGCGGCGGGCCTCCTCTTCGTCATACTGCTGCTGGGCACGTTCCACGAGGCTGACGATGTCGCCCATGCCGAGGATGCGGTCGGCCATGCGTTCGGGATGGAACACGTCGAGGGCCTCCATCTTCTCGCCCGTGCCGACAAACTTGATGGGCTTGTCCACCACGCTGCGGATACTCAAGGCCGCACCGCCGCGGGTGTCGCCGTCAAGCTTCGTCAGCACTACGCCGTCGAAGTCAAGGCGCTCGTTGAAGGTCTTGGCGGTGTTCACGGCGTCCTGACCCGTCATGGCATCCACCACGAAGAGGGTCTCATCGGGCTGCGTGGCGGCCTTGATGGCGGCAATCTCCTGCATCAGCGTCTCATCCACGGCCAGACGGCCGGCGGTATCGACGATGACGGTGTCGTAGCTCTTCGCCTTGGCTTCCTGTATGCCGGCGAGGGCTATCTTTACGGGGTCTTTTTCGTTCAGGTCAAGGTAGATGGGCACCTCTATCTGCTCGGCCAGCACGCGCAGTTGCTCAATGGCGGCGGGACGGTAGGTGTCGCAGGCCACGAGCAGGGGACGGCGGTGCTTCTGCTTCTTCAGAAAGAGCGCCAACTTGCCGCTCAGCGTGGTCTTACCGGCACCGTTGAGGCCAGCCATAAGGATTACGCTCGGGCGACTGGTGAGTTGCAGTTCCGTAGCGGTGCCGCCCATCAGCGCGGTCAGTTCGTCGTGGACGATCTTTACCATCAACTGACTGGGCTTCACGGCCGTGAGCACGTTCTGGCCGAGAGCCTTCTGCTTCACGGTGTCGGTGAACGACTTGGCCACCTTATAGTTCACGTCGGCGTCGAGGAGAGCGCGGCGTACGTCCTTAAGCGTTTCGGCCACATTGATTTCGGTGATGTGGCCCTCACCTTTCAGTATTTTGAACGACCGTTCCAGCCGTTCGCTTAGGTTTTCAAACATATCGTTGTTAGGGATTTGATATACAAAGCGCTGCAAAAATACAAAAAAGCCCTGACATGACCAAGCCTTCTCCCTACTTTATGTCGCCATACTCATTGTATATATATATTTGTATCCGTCTTCGCCACACGCGCTGTAAAATTATGTATCTTTGCACCATATTAACTCTCCACCACAGCCCTATGTCCGAACTTTCCAAAAGCTTCTCTTTCATCACCGAGCCGATGACCGACGACGTGAGCCGCCGCCTGAGTTGGCACACCCTCGGCCATCAACTCCTCGACTGCGCCGGCCGTCATGCCACGGCCCACGGCTTCGGCTACCAGGCCCTTGCCCGCGACCACAGGGTGTGGGTCGTTTCGCGCATCGTCATGGAACTGAACGCCCGTCCCTCCACTGGCGAGCCCTATAGCATTGAGACGTTTATCAATCGCATCTACAGGCAATTCACCGACCGCATGTTCGTCATTCGCGGCGAGGACACGGTTTACGGCTACGCCTTCTCCACATGGGCCGTCATCAACTACGACACGCGCCAGCCTGTCCTCCTCGACGGCCCCGTGTTCGCGCCGATGGCAGAACTCATGACCGAGCGCTCTGTGCCCATTGACCCGCCGGCACGTATCAGAGTGAAGAGCACAGAGCCCGTCGCCACCCACCGCGTGGCCTTCTCCGACCTCGACCGCAACGGCCACATGAACTCCATCCGCTATATCGACATCCTTCTTGACGCTGCCACCGTCGACCCCTCCCAGTCCATGCGCCGCATCGACATCTCTTATGCACGCGAGGCCCTTTTCGGCGACACGCTCTACATCTTCCGCGAGGGCAACAACTATGAAATCCGACTGCAAGACGGCACTGTGGCAGTACGTGCTGCATTAACGCCCGCCGAATGACGACACGCAAATGACAATGGGAGCAAAACCATAGCCGAAGAGGTCCCGACCATCCCCGAATGTCTTACAAATTCTTAAATAAGAGAGAAATTTACAGCACAAACTTGGTCATTTCATCCCTTTTGCGTAAATTTGCAGCGAAAATATGCTCAAGGCAGACTTCCAGACCTTACAAGGCGGGATTTCTGCCACGAAACAACTCCCTTTACACCCTTTCCTGATGAATATTAAGAAAGCTTTCTTCGCCGCTCTTGCCCTTGCGTTCCCTCTTATGAGCGCCACGGCACAGGAAACCGGCATCACCTCCCCTTATTCCCGCTATGGTCTGGGCCTCTTAGGCCACAACCAGACGGGCTTCAACTCTTCCATGGCCGGCGTCGGCATCGGCACGGCACGCGGCAACGAAGTGAACCCCATCAACCCCGCTTCCTACGGGCAGATAGACTCCCTTTCCTTTATCTTCGACATCGGTGCTTCGCTCCAGCAGAGCCGCTACACGAGCGGCAAGGCTCACGTGAACGCTACCACCGCTACGCTTGACTACGCCACCATCGGTTGGAAGGCAGCCCGCAACCTGGGCATGAGCATCGGCGTCATGCCCTTCAGTAGCGTGGGCTACAACACGGCAGCCACGAAGACCATCAGCGAGAACTACAGCCATGCCGATGACGTCAGTGCCACGTCGTCCTACAAGGGCACAGGCGGTCTGCACAAAGTGTATCTCGGTGCCGGCTGGAAGCCCTGGCGCTACATCAGCGTGGGTGCCAACGTTGGCTTCCTCTGGGGCAGCATGGGACACGTATCTTCCATCACATACAGCGATGCCTCCGTGACCTCCAGCATGCGCAACTACAACAGCAAAGTGCGCTCCTACAGCGTGGAAGCCGGTCTGCAGGCCTATATTCCCCTTGGCAAGACCGACCGCCTGACGTTGGGCGCCAACTACTCCCTGGGGCACAACGTCAATTGCGACGCTCTCATGGTCGTAGGTAGCGACTCCACGACGGTGGAGGACGCCTACCAGTTGCCCCACACCATTGGCGCTGGCCTGAGCTGGGAGCACAAGGGCCGTTTACGCCTCGCTGCCGACTATGAGCTGCAGAAATGGGGCGACTGCCGCAGTCCGTGGCTCAGCATCGACGCTCAGGGCCATGAGACCTTCGCTTCTAACAAGGGCTACCTGCGCAACAGCCACCGCATCGCCCTCGGCTTTGAATACCGCCCCATGAAGAAGGGCACAACCTGGCACGAATACGTCACCTACCGCTGCGGCTTTGCCCTCACCACGCCTTATGCCGATGTCGTGAAGCCCGGCACTACGGCCCTTGACAAGGGCCCCACCTCCTATCTCGCCACGGCCGGCGTCAACCTGCCCATCATGAACGTATTCGGCGGCCGATGCTCCGTGAATGCCGCCTTGCAATACGAACGCGTGCAGCCCGCCTTCGCCGGACAGATTAAGGAGAACTACTTCCGCCTCTGCATCGGCGTGAACTTCAATGAGGAGTGGTTCACCAAGTGGAAGGTGAGATAAGGAGGACACCTAAAGAGACAGAAAGGACTCGTGCACACAATTACAGACACGTATTTCCATGCTCATGCCACTTTTTCGCCCATATCGCGCTGAAGCTCTCCCCCAAAGGGGGAGCGGGGAGGGGGCCAACGGCATGCGTTCTTTGGCCAGTGCCGCTGCGTTATATGGACTGCTGACTCTTGTCTGCTGCATCGCGTCTCCTTGCTTCTTCTTTTCCTGTTCCAATCAGGCACCGCCCGAAGGTGAAGCCCTCAACCAGCGCGACTCTATGGCCGTCATGGCTACGAGCGGATGCTCGAAGGTCATCACCGACAGCGGCTACGTGCGCTATAAAATCATTGCTGAGGACTGGAGCGTATTCGACCGCACGAATCCTCCGCGCCAGGAATTCATGAAAGGCATCTTCCTCCAGCGCTTCGACCGCCAGCACAACACCGACCTTTTCATCACCGCCGACACGGCATACTGGTATAACCAAAGCCTGTGGGAGCTGCACGGCCACGTGCGGGTGGAGAACATTGAGCAGCACACGGAGTTCGTCACCTCCCTACTCTTTTGGGACATGAACCGCCACGAGTTCTACTCTTCAGCTCCCATGCGCGTTACCACACCCACCCAGCAACTTGAGGGCGACCTGTTCCGTTCCAACGAGAGTATGACACAATATCGCGTGGAGCACTCCAAGGGCTACACGCCCGTGCCGAAAAATACCGAACCTGCACCGCCCGATAGCACGACTCAGCACGACGTTTAGGCTCAATATCGGCCGAAAAAAATGCAAAGCTGGCACTAAAAGCCGAAAAAATGCAAAAAAATTTGTTTCTCTTGCCTTTTATTGCTAACTTCGCACAGCGAAAGCATGAGTAACGCAGTAAATCTATACAATTCACTTCATAAACATTCAACTTTTGTAACCTTAAAAACCATCAAACAACATGGCTGAAAAGAAAAACTACCGTCTGGAGTCCGACCTCCTCGGCGAACTTCAGGTACCCGCAGAACGCCTCTATGGTGTACAGACCCAGCGCGCCTGCAACAACTACAAAATTTCCCACGTACACATGTACGACTACCCTGATTACATCAAGGCCATGGGTTACGTCAAGCTCGGTGCCGCTCAAGCCAACAAGGAGCTCGGCGTGCTCGACGCCAAGATTGCCGATGCCATCATCGCTGCCTCCCGCGAGATTATCGCCGGCAAGCATCGCCGCGAATTCCCCGTGGATATGATGCAGGGCGGTGCCGGCACCAGCGTCAACATGAACGCCAACGAAGTTATCGCCAACCGCGCCCTCGAAATCATGGGCAAGAAGCGCGGCGAATATAAGTACTGCTCCCCCAACGACCACGTGAATTGCGCTCAGAGCACCAACGACGCCTATCCTTGCGCCATCCGTCTGGGCCTCATCCTCATGAACAAGCGTCTGGAGCGCGCCCTGAAGACTCTCGTCAAGAGCTTCCGCAACAAGGGCGTAGAGTTCGACGGCATCATCAAGATGGGTCGCACCCAGCTGCAGGACGCCGTGCCTATGACCTGCGGCCAGGAGTTCACCGCTTTCGCCAACACCCTCGCTGACGAAGTAGCCAACCTCCATCGCAACGCTCAGCTGCTGCACACCATCAATATGGGTGCCACCGCCATCGGTACCGGTCTGAACGCCGTCAAGGGCTATGCAGAACTCTGCACCAAGCGCATGACTGAAGCCTTCGGCGAAGAACTCGTTCTCGCCAGCGACCTCATCGCTGCTACCCCCGATACTGCCGACTACGTAGCCTACAGCGGCGCCCTCAAGCGTCTCGCCGTTAAGCTGAGCAAGATCTGCAACGACCTCCGCCTCATGGCCTCCGGTCCTCGCTGCGGTCTGCACGAAATCAACCTGCCTCCCATGGCCCCCGGCAGCAGCATCATGCCCGGCAAGGTGAACCCCGTTATCCCCGAAGTCACCAACCAGGTATGCTTCAAGGTCATCGGTAATGACACCGCCGTCAGCTTCGCCGCTGAGGCCGGCCAGCTCCAGCTCAACGTGATGGAGCCCGTTATCGCCCAGTGCATCATGGAGAGCATCGAGTGGCTCATCAACGCCATGAACACCCTCCGCACCAAGTGCGTTGACGGCATCACCGTAAATGCTGCCCACAACAAGGAAATGGTAATGAACTCCATCGGTATCGTTACCGCCTTCAATCCCCACATCGGTTACAAGGCCAGCACCAAGATTGCCAAGGAAGCCCTCGAGAGCGGCAAGTCCGTGGCCAAGGTCGCTGAAGAGCAGGGCCTCAACAAGAAGGACATCAAGGCATGGCTCGATCCCACCACCATGCTCGGTCCCAGCGAAAAATAAGTCAACCCTCCCCCTCTCATAAACAAGCCCGCCGGCATTTTGCTGGCGGGCTTGTTGCGTTTTATCACAGGGCTGTTCACTTACACTTTTACTTTAACTCACCGAATTTTACGAAAATTGGAAAGTGTAAAATATTTTGACAAAACGGAAAAAGGAGAAATCGCGGCACTGCGCGGCCTAAACCGGCTATTAGGCGAAAAACGCGCGATTGCCCGTCTTTTTTTGCTGCGACACCCCCCTTTAGTTTTTCCGATAGCCCTTTTAAGCGGAACTGAAAGGGCTATCGGAAAAATTAAAAGGTACATCGGTCAAAATAAAAGGGACATCGGCACGACTGAAAGGGCTATCGGTTTTGCTAAAGGGGCTATAATTTTCATTTCCGCCCTACGTCTTGCAAAAAAAATCGCCAAAAAGACATCGCCCGACGGCTTTTTTTCGCGCTTGAATGCGGGTATAGAGCGTCCAGAGGACTCACGATAGAACTCCTTGCAAAAATAAGCGTCTATAAATGAGCGTTGTAGCGGAATCCTTAAAATCGCGTTTTTTCCGTCCGAACCTCAGCGCGCTCAATTTTACGGCCAAATTTCGCAAAAAAAACGCGCGAAAAGGGTAAAAAATCTTGACAAACTTGTTTCAGTTACGCCCGTTTATGTATAGCGTCGGCAGTGGCGAAATATCAGCGAAACCTAATTGTATTTAGTATATATTGCTGTCCGAGGACAGTTGAAAGTCCTGAAAGGACGACATAACGGAGGGTGGGGCGCAAGCCCTACCGCACTCGTTGCCATTTGTTCTGGGAGCGCTGTAAGTGCGACACAATTCAAGTAAAATGTTAATTATGTCGCACTTACAGCTCTCCCATATAGTGTCACACATAAAAGATAGGGCTCTCGCTCTATCCTCCAATCTGTCGCCCCTTCGGGGCTTTGCCGTCGCTTGTTAAAAGGTAAGCCCGTCCTCTTTACAACCTTCAGTACCTCCTGCATTTACAAGCGATACGAAAGATTGCTTTCTTTTTCCGCAGACAGCAATATTTTGCCTTCTTATTTCAAGATGCTCAGCAGGTAGGCGCACTTGGCGGGGTTGCCGAGGGTCTTGTCCTTGTCGCAGGAGAGTTTGACGCAGTCGCACCAGTCGTGCTTCAGGGAATAGCGGAAGCCTACGAGCTTCACGACGATGTTCTTGTTCTTGATGGGCAAGGCTGGGACATGGGCGGTGGCGTCGAAATTGCACATGAGCCATGTGCCGATGCCATAGGAGTCCTTCATCTGGCCGTTCACCTGCCGGTGGATGCTGATGGCCTTCTCGCCCGTGAGAGCGTTGCTGAAAATGATGGTCTTGGTGGTAGGATCGATGGCATATTCGCGGTATTTGGCGATGTGCTTGTTCATCTGGTCTATTTCGTCGCCGCTGTCAATGCGTATGCCGTCGAAGAGCATGAGGGCCTGACGGTTGACGTTGCGGAAGTAGGCGTTCTCGCCGAAGCAGTCGCAGAGGAAGGTGCCGAGGTAGCCATTGTAGGTGTCGTTCCACTTCTTCATGACCTGATAGTTGCATTCGAACACACCGCTCATCACCTCCTCGGCTTCTATAATCTGGTGGGACATGGTGCCGATGGGGGTGATGTCGTACTTCATGGCAAACCACACATTGCTGGTGCCGGTGAAACGGCCGGGGTGGCCTTCGGCATTGGCATCGACGAAGGCGTGGATGACGACATCCTGCATACTGAAACTCAACCGGCGGCGCGTGCCCATATCGGCCACGAGGAGACCTTCGGAGAGAAGCACCTCGGCCTTGTCCCTGGCGCGGAGGTATTCTTTATTGGGAAGGAAGAGGTCGGTGTCGCCGTTAGCATAGTGGCAGAGTTCGGAGATGGTGGCCAGAAGCATCATTTCCCACTTGACGGCGGAGTACCACTTGCCCTCGATGACGATGTCGAGGTGTCCCTCGGCATCCTGACTGATATGCACTTCGGCGGGGTTGTAGCGGAAGCCGCGGAGGAAGACGAAGAAGTATTCGGGGAGATAGTAGCACTTGCGCTGCATGAAGGCAATCTCTTCATCGGTGATGACCACGTCGCGCATGTTGTTGACCTGGCGCTGAAGTTCGGCGGCGAAACCGGCGGGATAGACCTCGTGGTTGCGGTCGAAGAAGTTATAGCGCACTTCAGCCGTGGGGTAGTTCATGAGGATGTAGTACATCACGGTGAAGGTGTAGAGGTCATCGTCGGTGAAATGGGTGATGATCTGGCGATGGCCGATAGGCGAGAGCTGCTGCTTAAGGGCTTGCAACTTTGTGCCGCCGTCCAGGGAGGGGCAGTAGGAGGAGAGAACTTTGATGAAAGTGTCGGTGCTGACGTGACGGCGGAGGTCGCTGACGATATCGTGCACACAAATGTCGCCGGCAATACCGCAGACGTCTATCTGGCTGGTCTTGTGGGCGGTGATATAGTCCAGTATCTTCTGTCCGTCGGCATTCCGGGGGGCCTCTGCGGAATCAAGGTTGAAGATGGAGTATTCCTCACTGCCGGCGTTCTGGCCTTTGCGGCAGAAGGTGACTTTGTCGGCAAGGGTGTCCAGCAGTTCCTGGAGCGGCGGGAAGAGTGCGGCACCGGGCGTGTGGGCCACACAATGCACGGGCCACTGTCCGCCCTGGGTGGTGAAACTGCAATGGTCGGCGGGATGCCAGTCTTGCGTAACGAAGATGTGGTCGTAGTAGGAAGCGTTGGCTTTCAAGTAGTCGCACAAAGCCTCCATCTTGGCCTTGGCACCAGACACGGGGAGGGTACCGCCCTCAATAAAGTCGTTCTGGCAATCGATAAGTAGTAAGCAAGTATTCATAGGACAAGAGCCCCGCCCCTGAAGGGAAGACCCCCTTAAAGGGGAGACCCTCCCCTACCCCCTCCCTTAAAGGGCGGGGAATAGGATGGGGGTATGGGCGAAGGTTATGGGTATTGTAATTTGTTAATTTTTTAGTATCTTTTCCAATTCTTCTATGTCGGCGTCGGTGGTTTCCCACGAGGTGACGAAGCGCACCTTGGATTCTTCGTCGCCGCGCGGGCCCCAGTATTCAAAGGTGGCGTGGGGCAGGAGGCGGTCGATGACGGCGTTGGGAAGGGTGAAGAACTGTTGGTTGGTTGGGGAATCGATGAAGGGCCTGTAGCCGCAGCTCTCAAAGAGAGCGCGCAGCCGGCGGGCTAGCCCTACGCCGTGACGGCCGATGCGGAGGTAGAGGTCGTCCGTGAAGAGGGCGCCAAACTGTATGCCGAGCACGCGGCCTTTGGCAAGCACGGCGCCGTGGGCCTTCTGCAAGGGGAAGAAGCGGGGGAGGAGTTCGGGGTGCGTGCATACTACGGCCTCACCGCAGAGGGCGCCCATCTTCGTGCCGCCGATGTAGAACACGTCGGCAAGGCGGGCGACGTCAGGAAGGGTGACGTCGGGCGAGGCGGCAAGGCCGTAGCCGAGACGGGCGCCGGCAATGTAGAGCGGTATGTCGTAGGAGCGGCACACACGATGGAGGGACTCCAGTTCAGGGAGGGTGTAGAGCGTGCCGAGTTCGGTGGGGAAGGAGATATACACCATGCCGGGGGCCACCATATGGTCATGGGTGTCGTCGGCATAGAAGTCGCGGAGATAGGCCTCTACCTCGTCGGCGCAGAGTTTGCCGTCGTGGGAGGGAAGGGCGAGCACCTTGTGGCCGCCCAGCTCCACGGCGCCTGACTCGTGGACGTTGATATGGGCCGTCTCGGCAGCCAGCACGCCGTCGGTACGGCGTAGGAGGGCGTCGATGAGGGTGCAGTTGGTCTGCGTGCCGCCGACGAGGAAATGAACGGCAGCGTCGGGGGCGGCGCAAGCCTGACGGATGAGGTCTTTGGCTCGGGAACAGAAGGCATCGTTGCCGTAGCCTACGGTTTGGACGGTGTTGTTCTCAACGAGGGCGGCAAGCACCTCGGGATGGGCACCGGCCATGTAGTCGCAATCAAAATGGAGCATAATAGAAGACCCTCCCCCTACCCCCTCCCTTAAAGGGCGGGGAATAGGATGGGGTATGGGTTAAGGTTATGGTTTTGTATTAATAAACTCTGAAAGGGCGCTTATTACCTTAGTATCTATCTCGCCGGGATTCATATAATCCTGCGGCGTGGCCATGGTGGGGAGAGAGCGGAGGATATGGTCGAGCGTGGGGCCGTAACAGTAGGTGGCACGAGGGCCGAACATACGCTGCCACATGTAGTAGTCGGCCATCGTGACCTGATAGTCGTGGCCACCCTGCACAACAAGCCAGCGGAGAGCGGGATGCTCGGCAAGGAGACGGCGCACGACGGGCTGCGGGGCGTAGGCCTCGTCAAATTGCCTGTATCGGGCGGGGAGCGCGGCCAGCATCTGGTCTATACTCTGGCGTATCATCGCCTCGGAGGCACCCTGCTGGCGGCCGAGGTAGTGGAGTTGGCTTTCAATGGCACTCTGGATATTGCTAACATTGCCGGAAAGGATGATTACGCCGGAGAGCATCGGGGCTGCGGTCTCGGCGATGAGGGGCGCGAGGTGACCGCCGAGGCTGTGGCCCGCCAGGAAGATGTGCATGTATCCCGCCTCGTGCAACTGCCGCACGGCTTGTATGGCATCATCGACGGTTTCCTCGCGATAGGTGAGGGTGTCGGCACCGCCCTTGTAGAGCATGGTGCGTTTGTCGTAGCGCAGGGAGGCGATGCCACGGACGGCAAGGGAATCGGCAAGGCTGCGGAAGAGCTTGTTGGGGCCGAGCGTCTCGTCGCGGTCATTGGGGCCGCTACCGTGCACGAAGACAACGATGGGCGCGGCCTTGTCACCGTTCACAAGGAGGGTGGCGGGCAGTGACACTGCCCCATTATTGATGCAGTAGTCCCTGGCCTCAAACTTCTGCGCCAAGCTCGCGAGGCAAAGGAGTAGGGAAGCAAGCGAGAGGACGAGATTTCTTTTCATAGATGAACTCTATTGCTTTGTCTTATTGATAAAGTTCTTCATCTCCTTAAAGTATTCCTGCGGATGGTCATGGAAGGAGCGGGCATGCTCGGAGCCCGGCGCCAGCCAGAGACGTTTGTAGCCCTTGGTCTTGGCTTCGTAGAGCGGATGCACCATAGCGGTGGGTACGAAGGTGTCGTTTTCTCCGTGGATGAAGAGCATCGGCAACGTTGAGCGCCGCACCTGCTCCAGGGAGGAGGCTTCACGGAAGTTCCAGCCGTAACGCCACTGGCAAAGGAGCGAGGCGACGTCCATCAGGGGATGGGGCGGCAGGTGGAACTGATTCTTTATCTCACCAGCGAACTCATCCCATACGGATGTGTAGCCGCAATCCTCTATAATGCCGCGTACGGAGGGCAGAAGGCTGTCGCCAGAGCACATCATCACGGTGGCGCCGCCCATGGAGAGGCCGTGGAGATAGATGGGGGAAGACGGCCACAGGCTATCGGCCACGCTTATCCAACGCTCTATGTCGAGGCGGTCGAGCCAGCCCATCTGTATGGAAGAGCCCTCGCTCTTTCCGTGGCGCTGGTGCTCGGGGGCGATGATGTTGAAGTGAAGCGAGTCGCGATAGACCCGCCCGAACATCATCATGCGCCGGGCGTTGTCGGTGAATCCGTGCACAAGGACGGCGGTGCCCCGGGCCGAATCGCACGAAGCATAGAGGGCATGGAGGCGCAAGCCTTTGTCATTGACGATGAAGGTGTCGCGCAGGGCTCCAACTGCCTGCATACTGTCTGTCCACTCAACCAAGCCGTCGTATCTTTCGCGAAGGAAGTCATTCGTCTTGGCATCGCGTTGTTCCTTGCCGGCGGGGTTGAGCGAATAGTCAAGCATGTAGAACGCTCCGCCGACAATGGCCACAACAAGAACGAGGATAACGACGAATACTACTTTGAGAAAATGTTTCATAGAGAGAAAAGCTTATTGATTATTTTTATTGATAAGGTTTACCATGACTTTCACCATTGTGTCCTTTTCCTCCACCCTGCTCTCGGCTATCATCAGTGTAAGGGCGACAAGTGTGTTGTCAGCGATACGCTTATGGCCGTCTTCGGCATAAAGTATTCCGTTCTTACTTAGGAACCAAAGGAAAAGCATGGCTGCTATGCGTTTGTTTCCATCACTGAACGAATGGTTCTTCACGACAAGATACAGGAGCATTGCCGCCTTCTCTTCCACCGACGGATAGAGTTCTTTGCCACCGAAAGTCTGATAGATTTGACCGATGCTACTCTTAAAGGATTCGTCTTTCTCATTGGCAAAGAGGGCAGAGCCTCCGAACTTCTCCTTGAGGCGGCTAATGGTCTCCATGGCATTATCGTAGGTGGCGTGGAAAGGCTCCTCTTGCGTCGTCCTATCCACCTCCAACTCCTGATAATCGTAACGATCGAGGGTATCAAGGGCATAGACATAGTCCTGCACGACATTAAACATGCCCTCGGCCTCTTCCGAGGGGAGTTGTTGCGCTTCCAAGGTACGGGCCATCAGGTGCACGACGCTCTTCAACTCTTCATAACGTTCCAGACGCATACGGTCGTTGAGGGCATAGCCTTTGACAAGGTAGTCTTTAAGAACAGAGGTGGCCCAACGGCGAAACATTGTAGCATTTTTTGAATTCACTCTATAACCAACCGAAATAATCAAATCTAGGTTGTAGTATGCCACCTCGCGCCTTACCTCGCGCCTCCCCTCCCGACGAACCTGTGCAATTTTTGCACAAGTTGCGGTCTCATCAAGTTCTGAAGTCTTGTATATATTAGCAATGTGACGCAAGATTGAAGTTCTATCCGTATCAAACAGCACACTCATTTGCTGTTGCGTCAACCACACGGTTTCGTTATCCAACTTTACGTCAATCTGCGTTTTTCCGTCGGCGGCTGTGTAAAGTACTATTGAAGATTCGTTGTTATTCATAATTCTTCCTCATCACTATTAATCACTTCCAGAGCCTTCTCCAAGTCTTCCTCGCGAACGAGGAGGTTGATAGGCATAGCGCTGATACCACCATAGACGAGGTTCATCGTTTCTCCTTGAAGGACGCAGGGGATGCCTTCGGATTCGAGGCGACCTTTCATGAGTTCAGCCTCAAAGGTGTTGTTGCATGCGGTAAGTAAAGTTGCCATAATATAAGTCTCTCTCCCCCGAGGGGAGATTTGTATGGGGTAATTTTTATTTGTATTTCTTTCTCTTTCTATCCGAATTGATAGGCTAGGCGCTCGTCGCCGCTCCAGCAATGTATGACGCCGCAATACTTGAAGCCGGCCTTCTGGACGAGGTGCTGCATCACGCTGTTGTCGCGGTGGGTGTCAATGCGGAGGGTGGCGTAACGGGTAAGGGCGAAGGCCACGGCTGCGTCAAAAACGCCCTTCACCTCCCCGCTGCTGGCGATGCGGTGGATAGTGGCATAGGGGCGGTTATGGGGCCACGCGCCCGCGTATATAATATTATAGGTAGGGTCTTCCCCACCCCGCAGGACGAAGGAGCCTACCACCTTTTCGTCCTCGCAGCACACGAAACTGTCGCCACGCTGAATATCATCCAGCAAGAACTCTTCTCGTGGATAGCCGTCCGTCCACTGGTAGGGATTGCCCGTATCAGCCATAAAGCTGCGGGCAATGGCGAAGATGTCTTGCAGACGGGGCAGGTCGGCGGGAGTTGTGGGGCGGATAGTCATTGGGGATATTTCTTTTGTAGAGATTTGGGGAGCGCGGACAGTACAAGGCGGTAGGCTTCCTCTATCCACGCCTGTATCTGGACATCAGTGAAGCCCTGTTCATAGCAGATGTCGTTCCAATGGCGCTTGTTCCAGTGCCACGCCGGAGTGATGTCCGGATACTTCTCGCGCAGTTCCTCGCCGCGCTCAGGAGCCAGTTTCAAAGCCATGCGCGATGGATTGCTATCCAAATTCAAGCACAGGAATATCTTTCCCTCAATTCTAAACACGAGACAGTCCTCGCCGAAGGGCATATCCTCCGTCACGCCGGGAAGCGTCAGGGCATAGTCGCGCACTTGTTCTATATTCATTGGGTATTTCCTTTGAGGGGTGTTCTATAAATTAGATTGAGAAAGATTTTAGTAATTAATAGAACACCCCTTGATATAATCCATAACGGCCAGAGCCGTAAGGGCCTCGCCGGGCTGGGCATAGTCGTTTTGACGCGTCTTGACCTCTTCGTAATATGGAGCCGCCGCCTCAGGGGTTTGATTATTGATGTATTCGTAGGCAAAGAGCACGGCACACTTCAAAGGGGCGTACTTGCGCGCAGCCTTGACATATTGTTGAAGCCGTTTATTCCAAAGACGCCCCACAACCTCGCCACGGTTGAGCGTGGCGAGTTCCAAGAGCACGCGATCGCTATTTATCTCCATACGAAACAGCATAGGAAGTCCGTCGCCTATTTTCCCTATTTCTTCCGCCACTTCTCGAGCCTCATCAAGGCGAAGCTCATCCATTAGATGACAATAATAAAGGTTGCGGGCGGACAGTTGCATCACCGATGATGCCAGCGTCACAGGTTCAGAGTGGAACCATTTCCTGGGCATTTCCTTCAAGCGGCGTCCTCTACTTTGTTCACCCACAACGGAGAGCATCGCACCAAAATATCGCCGCTGCTCGGGATGGCGCCAAAGGATAAGTATATTCTTTCCGTCGTTAGGCAATCCGCTTACGACCATAGGGATGCCATTTAGGATTATCATCCACAAGCCAATGACTATAAATCCTATACATAGGACTATCAACCATTGCGACAGCGAGAAAAGGCAAAGTGCAACAATGCAACCAACGACTTTCAACAGGTTCATCAAAACGCCGCCGACATTATACCAGAAATAAGGAGGTTGTTCCTCTCCGGGCGGAATCATCAAGCACTGTCCAACGGTACCGTTTATATTAAAGCGTTTCCAATGGAAGCCGTCATCCTCGCGTTGCAACACCACGTTGAACAGACGGAACGACAGAAAACTATAACCCGTAAGCAAGCCGAAAAGCATGTGGCCGAACTCGTGAAGGAATGTGTGGACGATAAAAGCCAGCACCACAGCCACAACGCCACAGACAAGCAGGCCCACCATTTCCCATCCGCCGATAGAGATGTCTCCCGTCAGATGTTCCAAGCCAATTCCTATGCCATAACCAATGGCAAAGCTCACACCTATAAAACAGAGAATGATAAAAAAGCGTTTCATCTGCGCGTCACAATTTCTTCTATGGCCTTGCGCTGTTTGGGTTTCTGCGTGGCATCGGGGGCGATATGGCCGAGAGGGATGAGTACGGCAGGCTCCTCGTTCTCGGGCAGGTGGAGCAGTTCACTGCAACGGCGGGCGTCGAAGTTGCACACCCAGCACGTGCCGAGACCTTGTTCGGCAGCAGCGAGGCAGATATGCTCCGTAGCAATGGCGATGTCTATGTCGCCGTGAGCCTTACCGTCGGCCTGACGCACCCACGCCTCGTCGTGGCGAATGCAGCAGACGATGCAGAGCGGTGCCGTTCGGAACCACTCGCGGTTGTAACACATAGCGAGGGCTTCCAGCCCCTCCTTGCTACTGACCACGTAGAAGTGCCAGGGTTGGAAGTTTACTGCGGAGGGTGCCAGGCGGGCACACTCCAGAATGTAGGCCAGTTGCTCCTCACTCACCGGCTCATCGGTGTAACTGCGCACGGAATAGCGCAGGGCACAAAGTTCTTTGAAAGTCATATTAATTGAGTTGAGTGTTATTCTATTCTCTTACAAAATGGGGGTAGGCACGCTCACCAAGGTCGGGACGATAGGAAAAGCCCTCGTAGGCGAAAGCCTTCAGGTCTTCCACACGGCTTATGCGATTCTGGATGATATAGCGCGTTATTGCACCACGGCAGGTCTTGGCCCACACGGCCTGTATCTTCAAAGCCTTGCCTTGCCTGACATAGAAGAGCGGCTGGATGACCTCCACCTCGCGGCACACGCGATGCCAGTCGAAGAGGTGCTGAAACTCCTCCGTGGCCAGATGCACCAGCACGCCGTCGTCGGCCTTCACGGCCTTGACAAGCACGTCGGTCAGACGCGAACGCCAGAAACCGAACATCGTCTCTCCCCCACCCGATGGCAAGGACAGATTTCCCTCCAGACGGTAGGGGCTGATGCCTTCCAGAGGTCGCAGCAAGCCATAGAGGAAGGAGGTATGCCACAGGTGCTGATTGGCCCACTGCAAATCCTCGTCCGTCAGTTCGCCGGCCCGCAAGTGTTTGTAGGCTTGGCCGGTGTAGGCCAACGCGGCAGGCAGCACTGCGGCATCACCGCTCACCATCCGCTGATAACGGGCCTTACACTGCGCGGCAATGGCTCGGCTGCAATGGAGCATTTCCGCCAGCGTAGCCTCGTCGTATTCGGCCATATCACGGGCGAAGGCTTGAGACTCTTTATGGAACTGAGGAGGAGTGAGCGTCAGATGCCGCTGTATCTTCTCCGTCATCATTTTAGCACTTGCCAGAAGTATTTGCATAGGCGATTTATCTTATTCCTCTGAACTCGTCCCGGATTTCCTCAAAGGTGCGTATGCCACTGATATAGTCGGCATAGACTTCCTCCACGTCGCGGCCGTGATATATCTTACACAGGCCACAGGCTTCGCAGTCGGCCCTGCAAGGGAAACGCTCGCGTATCCATTGGCGGCGTTCGTCAGCGGTGGAGCACGATATAAGAGGTGGAGTTAATGACATCGGGGGCACACTTTATGGGGGAACTATCAGACAGGCAAAGAGCTCTTAGTTTAATTTCATTTATAGTCCGAGCGTCACTTCCTTTCCGAAAGGTGCGAGCGAGAGGCGTGCCATCTTAAAGTGCTGTTTGCCCCAGGGTATGCCGACGATTATAAGGCACAGCAACAGGCCGAAGAATATATGGCACAGCCAGGCCCACAAGCCGCCGAAGAGAAACCACACCACATTCATTGGCACGCGAATGCAGCCGTGCAGTTCGTCGGTATTCTGCACCGTAGCGCCGAAGGGCCAGAGGCACAACAGGCCTATCTTAAACACTTGTATGCCCCAGGGGATACCGATAATTGTCACACACAGGGCCAAGGCTCCTGTGAAATAGCCGACGGCGGCTTCCAAGCCACCAAGGACCAGCCAGAGAATGTTAGCAAGGAATTTCATACGAAGATCCCCCAACCCCCTTAAAGGGGGCTTTCCGTCAGGGTTAAGGTTAAAGTTAAGGTTATTATTTGCCGTTCTCGCTCGTAAATACTTATTCCGCGTCCTTGTAGGTCCCCAACCTCCTCAACAGTTCTACGGTCACTTTCCATATATCGTCGGCCGTGTCAAGGTTGACGCGCTCCGAGGTGGAGTGCGGCTCTATGATGAGCGGACCGATGGAGGCTATCTCTACACCGGGGTATTTCTCCACGTAGTAGGCGGCCTCCAGCACGAAGTGCATAGCCACCTTCTTGGGTTCAAAGCCCAATACGTCGCGGAAGGTCTCACAGGTGAGGGCCAGCAACGAGGAGTCGGGACGCTCCATCCACGCGCCGGTGTTCATCAGGCGCTCCACGTTCTTGGCGCCGTGCTTCAGCATCAAGTCGCGTATATCGTCGCTGAAGGCTGTCTGCACGGCGTTGTCAAAACTGCGGGTGTGGGTGGTGAGGGTGATACCGTCGGCCGTAGTGGCCAGCACGCCGATATTGCTACTCGTCATCACCGTTCCCGGCATATCTTCGCGCATTGTCTGCACGCCGCAGGGCAGGGCGCAGACACACGCCACTACGTCGGCAGCGTTGCTCAAGGCTTTCTTCTCGGCGGGTGCCTCGTCAAAGCGCACGGTCACGGCAGGGTCGTTCTCGCCGAATTCGGCGGTCACCTGCTGTCTGGCCTTATCCACGAAGGCCTGCCATTCTGTTTCCGTCTCCGGCCGTATGGCCACCACGGCTTCAGCGCGCGAGGCGATGGATGCGTTGGCCGTACCGCCATCTATGCGGCATACGAGTGCGCCCGGCCCCTCGTTCAGCAAACGGCAGAGGCGCTGGATACAGTTGCAGCGACCTTTGTTGATATCCACGCCGGAGTGGCCGCCAAGGCCGCCTTCCACTGCCAAGCGGCGGAACACTCTACCGGCGGGCACCGCCGACTTCTTGCTCTCCCACACGGCCTGTTGCAGACAGGCACCGGCAGCGCCCACGGTCATCTCGTCGTAGGCCTCGGAGTCGAGGTTGATGACGCGGCGCCCCTTGATGAAGTCGGCAGAGAGCGCCTCCGCGCCGCTCATGCCGTCTTCCTCGTTGGTGGTGGTGAGCACTTCAAGGGCGGGGTGCACGATGCTGTCGTCGGCCAGTATGGCCAGCGCCATAGAGAGACCCATGCCGTTGTCGGCACCGAGCGAGGTACCTTCGGCCTTCATCCAGCGGCTCACAGTGCCGTCGGCGTTGGGGACGGTCTCCTCATAGGCGCGTATCTCGTCCGTCAGCGGATTGAAGGGCCGGCCGTCGCGCACGTAGTCCTCACGGGCCACGCACACCATGTCCATGTGGTTGAGGATTACCACGGGCTCGGCCGCCTCACACCCCGGCGTGGCGTCCTTTTCTATTACGACGCAGTTCTGCGCGTCGCGCCGGTAGCGCAGGCCATGCTCTTCGGCGAAGGCGCAAAGGAAGTCGGCCACACGCTCCTCGTGATGTGAGGGCCGCGGCACCTTATTTAGTTGGCGGAAGATGTCAAGGTAGGTCTGTTTCATCATTTGCAAAGCAATTTATTCCAGTGCCAATATCTGCTCGGCGTGGATTTTAGTCTTTATTTCCTTCGGGCCTATGATGCGTTCTATGACGCCCTCCTCATTCACGAGGTAGGTGGTACGCAGCGTGCCTATGGTGCGACGACCGCAGGCCACCTTCTCGCCCCAGCAGCCGAGGGTCTGCAAGAGCGTGGTCTCGGTGTCGGCGATGAGGGGGAACTCCAAGCCGTGCTGCTCGGCAAACTTGGCCTGGGCGGCCTGTTTGTCCTTGCTCACGCCGATGATGGCGTAGCCTTTGGCCTCCAGTTCAGCCTTGTGGGCCTGAAGGGAACAGGCCTCGGCGGTGCAGCCGCTCGTATTGGCCTTGGGATAACTGTAAAGGATGATTTTGCGGCCGCGATACTGGCTGGCCTTGATTTCGTTGCCGTGCTGGTCGATGCCGAGCACTTCGGGTATTTTGTCTCCTATGTTCATGGTTGCTTTTGTTAAGTTTTACTCTGCAAAGATACGAAAAAGGTTGCTGCAACAACCGTTTTTGTGCTTAAAAAGGTTGTTGCAGTAACCTATATTGAGCGAAAATCGGTTATTGCAACAACCTTTTTCGCAATTTCTCTGCCTTTACGGCTTAAAACATCTTATCGGGATACTGGCCCTGGGCGTGGAGCTGGGCGAACTTCTCCACTACGCCGGGACGGTCCTCGGGATAGGTCACGCCGAACCACTTCGAGGTGGTGTCGAGCACTTCGCAGGTGGCCTTGCCCTGACGGATGAGATGGTCCACCATCAGAGGGATGAAGAACTCGCTCTTGGGGTTGGCCATGTTCTTGGGGTCGGAGAGGAAGGTCTTGAAGTATTCCTCGGAGTGCTGGAAGTAGTCGGGAGTGAAGCCCCAGAAGTTCATGCTCACGGGGGTCGTGTCGGGGATGCTCACCCACTCTTCGTTATCGTCGAGATACTGCACCACGCCATCGTGGCGGGCAATCTTCGTGCGCTCCACTACGGAGGTGAGGAGGTGGGTCTTTTCATCGTTCTCACACACGCCGCGGCTCACTGCGCCGTGGTCGGTCAGGGTGTTGTCCACGCGGAAGCCCACCATGGCATAGCGGCCCGTGCTGCCCTCGGGCAGTTCGCTGAGGAAGCGGCCCATCACCTGGAAGGCATCGCGGTCGTAGAAGTCGTCGCAGTTGAGCACGGCGAAGGGCTCCTTGATGATGTCCTTGCCCATCATTACGGCGTGGTTGGTGCCCCAGGGCTTGGTGCGGCCCTCGGGACAGGTGAAGCCTTCGGGGAGGGCGTCGATGGACTGGAAGCAAAGTTCGCAGGGCACGTGGCCTTCGTATTTGGCCAGCACCTGAGCGCGGAACTGCTCCTCAAAGTCTTTGCGGATGACCCATACAATCTTGCCGAATCCGGCCTTGATGGCGTCATAAATACTGTAGTCCATGATGGTCTCGCCGTGAGGGCCGAGCGTGTCGAGCTGCTTCAAGCCACCGTAGCGGCTTCCCATACCTGCAGCAAGGAGGAAAAGGGTTGGTTTCATTATTTATTGGGGGTTAAATGTTACTTCTGCTTGCAAATTTACCTATTTCTGCGCAATTCTCGGCATTTATTGCCGTTTTTTTCCTACTTTTGCATCAAATTATGACGAAAATTGTTCCCAACAGCCCCAAAGCGTGGCTTCTTGCCGCCCGTCCGAAGACTTTGACGGCGGCTCTCTCCCCCGTACTCATCGCCGCCGCATTGGCAGTCCCCACCCTCCTCCACCCCGCCGGCAGCGGCAGCCCCATCGACCCCTCCAACGTGCTTGTAACTCCCCCCTTCGGGGGGATAGAGGGGGGGCTTGTCGCACTCTTGTGCCTTCTCTTCGCCGCCCTCATGCAGATAGCGGCTAATTTCATCAACGACTTTTTCGATTTCCGCCGCGGCACGGACAATGAGGAGCGTCTCGGCCCCGAGCGCGCCTGTCAGCAAGGATGGGTGACGCCCCGCGCCATGAAAATCGCCATCGGCATCACACTCGCGTTGGCTGCCGCCACCGGCCTCGGCATTCTCTATCTCACGTGCCTCCACCCCGCTGTCCTCCCCCCTAGGGGGGAGTTAGAGGGGGGCCTCCTGTTAGTCCTTGGCGCGGCCTGCATCGTCTTCGCTTTCCTCTACACCACGCTGCTCAGCTACTGCGGCGGCGGCGACGTGCTCGTGTGGGTATTCTTCGGCTTCGTGCCGGTGCTGGGCACCTACTACGTGCTCACCGGCACCCTCTCACCTGATGCCTGGCTCCTGGCCGCCGCCACGGGACTGGTGACGGACACGCTGCTGGTCATCAACAACTACCGCGACCGCGACGGCGACCGCCGTGCGGGCAAGCGCACGCTCATCGTGGTGTTCGGCGAGCGCTTCGGTGCGTATTTCTATCTCCTTCAGGGCCTTGCCGGCGTAATATTGGCGGCATGCGTCGCTCCGAAAGCAGCCGTGCTATACATTATTTATATATACGCGCACGCGAGGACGTGGCGCAAGATGTGCGCCATCCGCACCGGCCGCGCCCTCAACGGCATCCTGGGCCGCACATCGCTCAATATGCTCCTCTTCACCGTGCTTACGGTCATCGCAGTCCTGTTGAAATAATACGTTCTCGGGACGGAGAAAACGCATCAAACAGATTGTTTTATACTTTTAGCACATTATCTGCCTCACGTGAAGAGGCTGGAGGCCTCTACTTTGAGTAACCCGGGGCGAAGTCTCCGGGCTTAACATGGCTTTTCCTTGCCTGGCTGGAGGCCAGTACCTTAAAGAGTGACAAGGTACTGGCCTCCAGCCAGCCTCCATGAGGGCAGATAAATGCCCGAGACTTCGTCCCGGGTTACTCGCCGCTCACTTCGTTCGCTGTACTGGCCTCCAGCCAGTAGGCGCTATTTCACACCTTGGTGATTTGATGCATTTTCCCTGTTCTCGGCACGTAATACGATTTTAACAATTGTTGAAATTGATTTTAACAACTGTTGAAATGCATTTTAACAATTGTTGAAATTCATGTCAACAACTGTTGACACGAAATTAAATGCGGGTGTAGTAAAAAGCCGTAGGGGGGCGCGCTTTTTTCGGAGGGGGAGTGCGCGGGAGCAAGTAGCGGCCGAATTGCGTCGTGACAGGCCTTTTCCGGCAACAATGAGGCGCGCTTTAGCGCTTTTTTGCTTGCAGAAGGACTGAATCTCAAAAAAAAATCGTAACTTTGCGGCGTATCGTATGCACATACATAATTATTTACCATAAAACACCTCAACACAATGAAGAGACTTTTCTCCCTCGCCGCACTCCTGATGGCTTGCGGTTGCCTGCTGACCGCTACGGCACAGGACGCGTTCTACAACCTCACGCCCTACCCCAAGTCCATCACGAAAAAGACGGGCTTCTGCACTTTCCCCAAGGAATTTACCGTGGGCGTGGATGCCGCTTTGGGCGACAGCACGATGCAGGAGGCCCAGGCCTTCGTGGATCAGCTCAACGCCACGATGAAGGGCTACAAGGTTACCCTCGCGCACAGCATCGACGGTGCCTTCATCCAGATATCCAACGGCGGACGTATCGCTGCCGTGGGTAAGGAGGGCTACAACCTCACCGTCTCCACCGAGAACATCCGCATATCTGCTCTCTATGAGACGGGCTTCTACTATGCCCTGCAGAGTGTGAAGAAGATGCTGCCTGCCAACGTGTGTGCCGGCGTCATGGAGGAGAGCGTGACGGAATACAGCATTCCCTGCTGCACCATTGCCGACGCTCCCCGCTGGGAGTACCGTTCCTTCATGCTTGACTGCTCACGCCACTTCTTCGACGTGAAGGAAATCAAGCGCATGCTGGACGTGATGGCCATCTATAAGATGAACACCTTCCACTGGCACCTCACCGACGACCAGGGCTGGCGCGCCGAGATTAAGAAATATCCCAAACTGACCACCGTGGGCGCCACGGCCCCCGACAGCCGCATCACCGACTTTGAGCACGGCACCTACTGGCTGGGCCACGCCTACGGTCCCTACTCCTATTCGCAGGACGACATGCGCGAAATCGTGCGCTACGCCGCCGAGCGCCACATTGAGGTTATCCCCGAAATTGAGATGCTGGGCCACAGCGTGGCAGCCCTCTGCGCCTACCCCGAATTCAGCTGCAACCCCAGCGCCAGCCGTCAGGTGTGGACCAACGGCGGCGTGAGCACCGACGTGGTGAACGTGGCCAACCCGAAGGCCGTGCAGTTCTACAAGGACATCGTGGATGAGCTCTGCGAAATCTTCCCCGGCCGCTACTTCCACATCGGCGGCGACGAGTGCCCCACCGACGCTTGGAAGAGCAACGCGCAGTGCCAGCAGATGTACAAGGAAAAGGGCTTCACGGACTACAGGCAGATACAGTCGTGGTTCACTAACGAAATCAGCAAGTACATTGCCTCCAAGGGCAAGCGCACCATCGTGTGGAACGAGAGCATCACGGCCGGCGGCAGCGACCTTGACATGGTGAAGGAGTACGACCCCGTCATCATGTGCTGGTATCCCTGTCAGGGCGGCGCACAGAAGGCTGCCCAGTTGGGCCTCGACGCCATCATCACCGAGTATCACGGCGGCAGCAGCGCCGCCTCCGGCGCCGGCGGCTACTATATCAACCGCAAACAGTACAACCACCCCACCGAACCCGACGGTGCAGGTGCCGGCGACGACACCGTAGAAGGTTGCTACAAGTATGTGCCGCAGCCCAACGCCACGAGCACGCCTACGGTCATCGGCGTACAGGGCACTTTCTGGTGCGAATGGGTGGGCGTGCCCGAATATCTGGAATACCTCGCCCTGCCCCGCCTCATCTGCGTGGCCGAAGCCGGATGGACGCCCGAGACCAAGAAGAACTGGCAGAGCTTCGTGGACCGCATGCTCCTCGACACCAAGATTCTGGACTACGGCGGCTACAACTACGGCAAGCACTGGATGCCCGACTACGAGCCCCCCAAGATTGAGACCTGCGAAATCATCGCCGACGGCCTGACGGAGTACACCTTCGACAACCAGTCCAAGGACCGCGGCACCCACCTGCGCGACGACAACGGCCAGCTCAACGGCCAGGGCGCCGAGTGCACCACCTTCGTGCTGGAAGCCGGCCCCAAGGCCGAACAGTACTACATCAAGAGCACCGTCAGCGGCAAATATCTCTATGCCTCCTCCTCTGCCAGCGGCACGATGGTGGAACTCAGCACCAAGAAGACCGCCTGGACCTTCGACTGGGAGACGATGCCCAAGTACGTAGCCATCTGCCACGCCGGCAACAAGGACGTGGCCCTCAACAACAACGTGAGCAACGCCACCAAGGTGCGCCTCTTCGCCCACGCAGCCTCCAACGGTGCCTCCTTCTACACGATGGAACTCGTGAAGCGCCCCGACGGGATTACCGCCGCCCCTACGCAGTCCGCACCCCTCGCCGCCCTGACCTATGATCTCCAGGGCCGCCCCGCCACTGCCCTCAATGGCCGCGGCGTGTATCTGCGAGAGGGCACCAAAGTGCTGAAATAGACCTACACAACACTCCATATCCCAACTTTCCCCCGAAAACCTTTGCCGTTTCGGGGGATTTTCGTAACTTCGCAGCATAATTCCACTTATTTATCAATAAGTCCTACAAAACACTCCTACTATGAGACGCCTTCTTATTATCCTCGCCCTCGTCATTTGCGGTATTACCGTGAAGTCCTTTGCCGCTCCCGACCATCGCCAGCAACTGCGCGAAGCCGCCCTCGCCCTAAACCAGAGCGCCGAAGAGCGCGAGGCCCTCACCTTCCTTTATAAATATATGCCCGAGCCCGACGTGCTTAACTACGACCCTCAGTTCTACGTTGCTCAGGTGCACGCCGCCGTCAGGGCTCGCCACGAAATGCCGTGGGGAGAGAAGGTGCCCGACCGCGAATGGCGCCACTTCGTGCTCCCCATCCGCGTCAACAACGAGCATCTGGACTCTTTCCGCACCGTATGCTACGACGAGTTGGCCACCCGCGTGAAGGGTCTCTCCATGCGTGAAGCCGCGCTGGAGGTTAACCACTGGTGCCACGAGTATGTCACCTATAAGCCCTCCGATGCCCGCACCTCCTCGCCCCTGGCCTCCATGCGCACGGCTTATGGCCGCTGCGGTGAGGAGAGCACCTTCACCGTGAGCGCCCTGCGCGCCGTAGGTATCCCTGCCCGCCAGGTTTATACGCCGCGCTGGGCCCATACTGACGATAATCACGCCTGGGTGGAAGTATGGGTGGACGGCAAGTGGTACTTCCTCGGCGCCTGCGAGCCCGAGGCCGTGCTTAATCTCGCTTGGTTCAACCAGCCTGCCTCACGGGGCATGCTGATGCACACCCGCGTCTTCGGCGAATACGACGGGCCGGAGGATAAAATCAGTTTCGCCCCCACCTTCACCGAGATTAACGTCACCTCCAACTACGCCCAGACCACCCGCACATGGATAAAGACCGAGCCGGGAGCCACCGTGGAGTTCAAACTCTACAATTACGGCGAGTTCTACACCGTCTATCGCACTACAGCCGACGCCTCGGGCCTCGCCTCCATACAGTCCGGCCTCGGCGATATGATTGTGTGGTGCAGCAAGTCCGGCCGCTATGGCGTGCAGAAAGCGTCCGCCTCTCCTGATGCCTACAACAAGGAGAATCCGCTTGCCATAGCCCTCAACCACAAGCAAGGCGACCGCTGGTCGGCCGACTTCAACATCACGCCGCCCGTCGGTGGCAACAACCTCCCCTACGTCTCCCCCGAGGCCGCCGCGCTCAACGAAGCCCGCAAGGCCCGCGAGGACAGCATCCGCACGGCCTACGTCGCCACCTTCCCGCAGGGTGACGAACTCATGCAGAAGAGCCGCGGCAACCACGCCAACCTCTCCCGCTTCCTCACGGCCTACGGAAAGGCCGGCCGCACGCTCCTCCTCACGCTCTCCGAGAAGGACATCCGCGACTTCGACTACGACGTGCTCGACGCCCACATGAAGGCCATCGACCTGCAGCTCCTCGTGGATGAGCCGCTCTACGCCAAGTACGTGGCCTGCCCCCGCATCGCCACCGAGCAACTCTCTGCCTGGCGCCAGCCTCTCGCCAAGGAATTCAACAAGCAGCAGACGGAACAGTTCCGAGCCAACCCCGAACTCCTCGCCCAGTGGCTGCGCAGCAACGTTCAGACCGACACCGAATGGAACCCCAACGGCTTATGGACATTGCCCGAAAAGGCCCTCGGCTTCTGCGACGTCCGCAACAAGGGTCTTCTCTTCGTCGCCGCCGCCCGCAGTATGGGCATCATGGCACGTATTGACGAGGTAACGGGCCAGGTGCAGTACGCCGACCCCGCCACGCCTCCCTTCGGCGGCGAGCCCAAATGGATTACGGTGGATATGAACGACCCGCAGCCTTCCGCCACACCGGCCAAGAGCAGCCAGGGCACTCTCTCCCTCACCTACCAGCCGCGTCAGTACATGGAGAACCCCGCCTATTACTACCACTTCACCCTCTCCGCTCTCCACGACGGCAGCCCCCGCCTCCTTGAATACGGCGAGGAGGACACCTGGAAGGACAACTTCGCCGCCCCCCGCGCCATAGACAACGGCGACTACGTCCTCATCAGCGGCACCCGCATGGCCGACGGCAGCGTACTGGCCCATGTGGAGGCCTTCACCGTCAGCGGCTCCACCACCCTGCCCCTCACGATGCGCAAGGACGACAGCGGCGTGCAGGTCATCGGCAACTTCAACTCCGAGAACCTCTACACCCCGGCCCCCGTTCCTTCGGCATCTCCCGAAGGTTTTCCCACTCCCGCCGCCGCTCCCCGTAGCATCCTCTCCCACACCGGCCGCGGCTACTTCGTCACCGGCCTCATCCGTGCCAACCACGAGCCCACCAACCACATCCTCCACGACCTTGAGAAGCAGCGCGAGGCCCTCGAAGCCTGGGGCCGCCCCATCGTCCTATGCTTCCCCACAGCCGAAGAGTACCAGCGTTTCATGGCCAACAGCGCCGAGTTCACCAACCTGCCCTCCACCCTCTCCTTCGGCATCGACACCGAGGGCCAGCTCGCCCCCGACCTCACCGACGGCGTCCTCACCAAGGAACCCTCACTCCCCATCATCATCATAGGCGACACCTTCAACCGCGTCGTCTTCTGTTCCCAGGGCTACACCATCGGCATCGGCGAGAAAATCATCCAGACCATCTCCAAACTCTGAGGCTTTCACCCCATACTCTCCCAAAAGGAGCGACTCTTTCACTGATATGCCCCCCGAAAGTTAGACAAAGGACTTTCGGGGGGCATATCACTTTTACAAGGGCCGCTCTTTTATTTCGTTTATTGCTGTTCGGGGAAAAGTTGAAAGTCCTGAAAGGACGACATAACGGAGGGTGGGGCGCAAGCCCTACCGCACTCGTTGCCATTTGTTCTGGGAGCGCTGTAAGTGCGACACAATTCAAGTAAAGTGGTAACTATGTCGCACTTACAGCGCTCCCATAAAGGGTCATACACAAAAGATAGGGCTCGCGCCCTATCCTCCAATCTGTCGCCCCTTCTGGGCTTTCAGCCCGTTTCATAAAGTGTAAGCCCCCCTCCTTTACAACCTTCCATACCTCCTGCATTTACAAGCAATGCGAAAGATTACTTTCTTTTTCCCCGGACAGCAATAATCAAGAAATTTATTTTTAAGACCACGAATTGCACGAATCTGACTAATGCCTGCCGCTCGCATTCGCATAATTCGTGCTGCATCGTGCAGCCATTCGTTAACTTGAAGAATTCGTATGATTCGTGCAATTCGTGGTAAAATGTTATTAGTGGCCGCTATTTGCCTTCGTTAACCCTTCTGCAAAACATAGCGGAACATTTGCGATTTTTTGCTTCCTGCCCCAACTCTAAAAAACCGCCTTGCAAACCTCCACTAAGTACTATTATTGCTATGTCTATATTACAAAATGGGGGGGGGGTAAATGTTAAAAAACAAACAATCGTTGGAATAAACGCTCGAATATCTCGTCAAAAAATTGTATCTTTGCATACTGCAAAGAGCGGTTTTGCTAATCCGCACAAGTTCTGCATGACACAAATGACGGTTTGTGAAAAGAACTTTGAAGAAGGAAAAGAGACTCCTCTGCCAACATCGCACAAAGAATAATACAAATAACAATTGATGATATATGAAAAAAGAAAGACGAAACTACAAAGCACCCGTTTCAAGACGAATCATATTGAACGAAGAGAGCGACCTGATGGGTATGTCGCAACCGACGGACAGCACTTTTGAACAAACAGAACAGGAACAGGGTAATTCCATTTGGGACGACAACTTAGATAACTGGGAATAAAACATTAAAGCTATGAAAAAATATTTTTATCTTCTGTTGGTCAGCCTTGCTGCCTTTATGGCCGCAAGTTGTTCAGATGAGTTAGAGTCCGACGCCAACGACACCGCCGCCGTCAAGAGCGGACAGCCCATTTGTCTTATCAATGTGGGCGACGAAACAACAAACAACGGCCCCAAAAAGATGCACTACGGCCAGCTGAACGGCACCAAGTGGCCCGTATGCTGGGACGTAAACGATGCCGCCGACGTGCTCTGCCCCGAAGCCCGCTGGAGCGACAATCCCCACAGCGAAGCCACCGACGTACCCTCCGTATCCTACAAGATAACGGAGCTTACCGGCACTTCCGGCACCATCGAAAAGGCTGGTGAAAAGGAACTGTGCTGGGGTCAGGCCAACGCCCACCACTTCTTCCAGGCCTTCCCCGCCGGAGCCGTGGACCTGAGCGATGTGACGAAGACCAAGTACGGTGACAACACCAACGACTACTCCGCCAACTTCACCGCCACCATCTCCCAGTCGCAAGTCATCCCCGCCGACAGCATCAAGCAAGATGCCGACGGCAACTGGACGGCCCGCAACATGAACTACGCCGTGCTGGTGGGCACCGACCGCTATATGCGTGAGGAACTGGATGAGAAAGAACCCATCCACCTGCACTACAACACGGCCTTCACAGCCGTGGAGGTTACCATCGGCGCCTGCGGAACCGGAGCATTCGATGGCGATGTCATCACAGCCGTGGACATCACCAATGCCACCACCAACAACACCGGCTATACCGCCATACCTCTGGCCGGTGAGTTTACGGGTACCGTGGGTTATAATGCCGACGGCACCTACGCCAACAACTTCGCAAACTCCACCACGCCCTCAAAGCTCTTCAACAATGTCCGCATCGACCTGTCGGCCAAGCCCGTTACCCTCGAAGCTAACAGCGGCAAGACGCTGAAGGTTACGGCCTTCCTGCTCCCCACCGCCGGAGCTCAGGTCAAAGTAACGGTCAATCGCCGCAAAATCAAGGACAATACTCTGGGCGCCCCGCTTACCATCTCCAAGTCGTTCAAGAGCGGCAGCAGCAATGATAAAGCCCTCGCTGCCGGCAAGGTTAATCAACTCGGCATGGGAGCCTTGCCTGTTACCGAGACAAACAAGATTGACGGCACAAACTGGATGTCCGTACTCCCCGACGAGACCTACCTCTCCCAGATGAGCATCCCCGGCGTGTATGACTGCGGTGCATACGACAGCAGAATACATGGTTCCGACCGCGCACAAATAAACCTGAAGACCGAAAACGGAACCGCTATAGCCAATGGCAACGATACCGAGCAGATGAAAGCCTACCTGCGAGCTGGCGACCGCGTGTTTGACTTCAAGCTCAACTCCGCAGTCAGCGGCAGCACTGTAACTTGGCAGCTTACGCGTATGACGGGCTCTACGACCTCCCAAGCATTTAGTTTTGAAAACATGGTAACTGCTGCAGAAGATTGGCTGAAAGAGCACCAAACAGAATGCATAATATGCGTGCTCAGCGACTATAACACATCCAAGACCCACACAGATGCCGGGTATTATACGGCAAGCAATGCTGTTGCTCCTTATGTAGCACATGATTACAAAGTACCTTCTTTGTCCTACGACCTTTCACGCACATCCTACAAGCAAGGCATTAGAGATTACATCATCGAGCATACGCCGAAAAACATGTTATTGCTGAATTATACGCCTGACGTAACTATCGGTGAGGTAAGAGGTAAGATGGTCATCATCAATGAAACGGAATACGACAATTCTGTCGGCCTCTGCGTGAAAGACTTCACAGTCAACACCAAGCCCAATAACTCTTCTTGGTATCAGGACACCCGAACAATTGAAAACGAGGCGGCTCTTACTGAGCACACGTTCGGCACGGGTGGCACAATGTATATTCAAGACTTCAACAATCTTCAAAGAAGAGGTACTGCAGGAACAATTGAATCTGGAGCTACAGCCGGTTCCTCAACCAATTTTGATGCAGATGTTGAGAAGAAGAAAGGTTATATCACGACAGCTTTTGAGCAGGCAAAGAATGACAACACCATTACCAATTGGTATCTCATATCAACAGCCTGCAGAGGTTGGGTAAATAGCAATCAAACCTCTTATCAAAGATACCCCAACAACTTGTGGTATGATTGGGCCGTTGAATCTGGAAACACTACAACTTCTGAAAGTTACCAAAGCCAAACCCGCCCCAAGAAAGACATCCGCAACTATGTCAAAAATATCGTCAACGGCAGAAGCAAAACCACATACCAACGCCTCGGCTTCGTATTGAGTGCCCGCGTGGGACAAGAGGCATATAATGCTGATGCCACCGGCACGAACCGCTCCCTCGAGCAAATGATTTGGGAGAACAACTACGTAGGCAATGGCCCTCTAAAGAAGACCGCCGAATAAACACACACCGCACCACACAAGAAAAGCCAGGCTCCGTCCTGGCTTTTTTCGTGTCTGCAGAGTATCCAGAAGAAGTTCCCCATGTCATTAGTTCCCGTCTTCACCAATAATCCATCCTAAAATTTGGCCTCTCCAAAAATTATTTCTAACTTTGCAGCACAAAAGGTGCGCATCTTTTGTGCTACGCCTATATTATCGGATTTCCCCAATTTATATAATTAATATGACCCACACCAAGTCCTCCCCCCTCGGGGGGATAAGAGGGGGGCTCTTCCTCCTTTTTATTTTTATCTTCTCCCTCTCCATTTCCGCAGCCCCCAAGCGCGAGTTCCGCGGCGCCTGGGTGCAGATTATCAACGGCCAGTTCCAAGGCCTCGGCACCGAAGGCACGCAGCGCCGCCTCACCGAACAACTCGACGCCATGCAGCAGTGCGGCATCAACACCGTCATGTTCCAGGTGCGCGGCGAGGCCGACGCCATGTACGCCTCCCCCTACGAGCCCTGGAGCCGTTTCCTCACCGGTAAGCAGGGGCAGGCCCCCTCGCCCTACTGGGACCCCCTCGACTGGATGATTCGCGAGTGCCACAAGCGCAACATGGAGCTCCACGCCTGGATAAACCCCTACCGCGCCAAGACAAAGGGCACCACCGAGCTCGCCGTAACCCATCCCTACGTGCAGTGGCCCGAGCGCTTCTTCGCTTATGACAACCTGCTCATCTTCGACCCCGCCCTCCACGAGAACCGCGAGTACATCTGCCAGATTGTGCGCGACATCGTCAGCCGCTACGACGTGGACGGCCTCCACATCGACGACTACTTCTACCCCTACCCCGCCGCCGGCCAACCTATCCCCGACGACGAGACCTTCCGCCTCTACAACAACGGCCTCACCGACCGCGGCGACTGGCGGCGCTACAACGTAAACCTCCTCATCGAGATGCTCCACCGCACCATCCACGCCACCAAGCCCTGGGTGAAGTTCGGCGTCAGCCCCTTCGGCATCTACCACAACAAGAAGAACGGCGGCCCCATCCCCGGCTCCGACACCGGCGGCCTGCAAAACTACGATGACCTCTACGCCGACGTCATCTACTGGATAAACCAAGGCTGGGTGGACTACACCGTGCCACAAGTCTATTGGCAAATCGGCCACTCCACTGCCGACTACGACCGTCTCTGCCGCTGGTGGGCCCGCTACGCCTCCAAGCGCCCGTTAGCCATCGGTCAGGACATCGACCGCACCGTGCAGTACGGCGACTTCCAGAAGAAGCTCGACCTCCAGCGCTCCCTCAAGGGCATCAGCGGCTCCTGCATGTGGTATTCCGCCGCCCTTGCCGCCAACACCGGAGGCTACGCTGCCGCCCTGCGCGCCAACTATCACCAGACGCCGGCCCTCCAGCCCCTCATGCCCTTCATCGACGACGTTGCCCCCGGCAAGCCCAAGAAGCTCAAGGCCATCTGGATGCCCGACGGCTACTACCTTTTCTGGACCGCCCCCAAGGGCAAGGACGAGATGCAGCGTGCCCGCCAGTATGCCGTCTATTCCTTCGCCAAGGGTGAGAAAGTAAAGCTCGACGATGCCTCTCACATCGTAGCCATCACCTCCGAGCCCATGCTCCGCCTCCCCTTCGAACACGGCCAGCAGAAGTTCACCTACGTCGTCACCGCCCTCGACCGCCTGCAGAACGAGAGCAAGCCGGCAAAGAAGAAGATTAAACTATAGACGGTGCCCTTCCCGTAAGGCCGCGACGGCAACAGATTACGCTGCTTCCTTTTATTATTGGCGTCCGGGAAAAGTTGAATTCTCATAGCATTGGGCTGAAGGCCCGTAATTGTAGAGCCTAGGGCAGAGTGACCGAAGGGAACGCCGCCCTAGGGCCGCAGGTGCGACTACCAAGCGCCGCCGCAACGCGGCATAATTGTTTCGGGGCAGCGCCCCAATGCACTGGCCTGAAGGATAAAGCCCCCCCTCCGGCGCTTCGCGCCACCTCCCCCGCGGAGGGGGGGGGGACGCTTACCCAGCGTCTGCAATCAAAAACCTAGGGCGGCGTTCCCTTCGGTCACTCTGCCCTAGGCTAGGATGTTTCGGGCTTTCAGCCCTTTCATAAAGGGTAAGCCCCTACTATTAGTAAGTATTGCTGTCCGGGGAAAAAGATTGTAATCTTTCGTATTGCTTGTAAATGCAGGAGGTATGGAAGGTTGTAAAGAGGGAGGCTTACCTTTAATAAGCGACGGCAGAGCCCCGCTCAAAGAGCGGCCTCTCCCCCCTAGCGGGGGAGGTGGAGGGGGGCCGGGCGACAGATTGGAGGATAGGGCGCGAGCCCCATATTTTGTGTCTGACCCTTTATGGGAGCGCCGTAAGTGCGACATAATTACCACTTTACTTGAATTGTGTCGCACTTACAGCGCTCCCAGAACAAATGGCAACGAGTGCGGTAGGGCTTGCGCCCCACCCTCCGTTATGTCGTCCTTTCAGGACTTTCAAGTTTCCCCGGACAGCAATAATTTTTTACAAAAGCGCCTTTACGTCTATACCCTCTTCAAAAAATTGCATAAAATTGCGATAAAATTTTTGCAAGGATTTTTGGCCGTTTTCGAGGGCCGCGACGACCTAAACCTACATTAAGCAAAAAAACGCCTGTTTTCCGAAAAACGAAAACAGTCCCGTTTTTTTCAAGGTTTAATCCATTTTTTCCGATACCCTATTTCATTTTTCCCGATACCCTATTTTAGCAAAAACTAAAAGGGACATCGGAAAAATGAAAAGGGAGATAATTCAAATTAAAAGGGGTTTAGTTTCAACTAAAAGGGCTAAAGGAAGGACCCCCTCCCCGCTCCCCCGAAGGGGAAGTGCTGCAAATTGGGACAAAATCGCGCATGAAAGTCGGTATATAAGGGGGTGTAGAGAGGGTTTTAGGGAGGCGTTTTTATTCACTCTTGCGTTAAACGCAAGAGTATCAGCAGCATAGCAACCCGTCCGAGAATCGCACAGAAGTAAACGCCAAATTTTTTTTTGAAAATACGGCCAAATTTTGAGGGTAAAAATGCAAAAAATCGCTACAAAAAATGCGTTTTGTCTCTTTTCAATATAAAAGGAGGGATAAATTTCGAGCCGCTCTTAGCCGTCGGGGACGCCGACACGGCACAGGGGCGCGGGTCGGCGGCGCAATAATCATGGCGCGAAGGGGAAGAAAAGGCGAAAAAAGCAAAAAAGAGCCTGATATTTTTGGTCGGGCGCGCGTTTCTTCGTATTTTCGCGCCAGATTTCTCCCTACGCCATGATTCTGCGCATCTTCAACCCTTCCCACGACGAATGTCTGGCCTCCGGTTCGCCCTACTACACGCCGAGCCGCACGGCCCAGGCTATGGATGCCGTACGCCTGCCCGGCTGGCACTGCCTTGCCGACTCCCTCCCGTCCTGGGACGAGGTGGAGCGCATTGAACCGTGGGGATGGGACGCGCGCCTGGTGCAGCAGTTGCGGCGCCGCGGTTGCCCAGAGCATCTTTTGCCCTCCCCCGAGCGCCTCGCCACCATCCGCCGCCTGAGCAGCCGCCGGACGGCCGTGAAGTTGCTGCCGATGGTGACGGAGAGGTTTGAAAGTTGGTGGTGGGGGGCCACAAGCCCTCACAGTCTCGACCACAGCCTCTCCCCGTCAGGGCTGGCTACGCCACCCTGCCACCCCTCCCCTGTTAGGGAGGGGAAAAATACGTTACAGGAAATGCTTTCCGCATTGGAAGGAGTATCCTCCCCCTCCCTAACAGGGGAGGGGTGGCAAAGTTCCGAAGGAAGCTTTGACGGGGAGAGGCTTGAAGTAGTTGGAGGGTGTCATTCCTCCCTCCTCTTTAAATCCCCTTGGTCGTGCTCCGGCCGCGGAGTGTTCACCTACGATGAAAAGCGCATCCGGAAGGTGATGCGCGAGCAGGGAGGCATAGAAGTGGAACCGCTCTACCCGCGCGTGGCCGACTTCGCCATGGAGTTCCGCTGCGAAGGAGGCGAAGTGACGTTTCTGGGGCTCTCCGCCATGCTCAACGGGGGGACATCGGCCCGCGGTGCGGCTTATGGCGGCAACCTCGTGGCGAGCGACGAGACGATTATGGGACTTATGACGCGCTATGTGCCTGAAACGGAGATAACGGAGGCGCGCGACCGACTCCTTGACGTACTGCGCCGCGAGATTGCGCCCTTTTACGACGGGCCCCTCGGCGTTGACCAGATGATCGTGGGGCCGCCCTACGCGCTACATCCCCTCGTGGAACTCAATCTGCGCCACACCATGGGCCTCGTGGCGATTGAAATGCGCACGACATAAATCAGCGCGGCACACGAGCGGGCGGTGGTGCCTCTCTCATAGGGTTTTTCACACTTTTTCCCGTTTTGTGCAAAGTTTCTGCTATCCCCATTTTGCAAAATTGGAATTACAACGCTAATAACACCCAAAAAGCGCACACTTTTACGCGAAGTGTGCGCTTTTCTTCTTACCTTTGTACTGCCAAAAACCTCAATAACATGAAGAAATTAGTTTCCCTCGTGGCCTTTATGGCCTGCACGCTCACCGCATTCGCCGGTGGTTTGCTCACCAACACGAACCAGAACGCCCACTTCCTGCGCCAAATGTCGCAAGAGGGCATCATTGACATCAACGGCCTCTATGCCAACCCCGCGGGCACCGCTTTCCTCGGCGACGGCTTCCATCTGAACCTCAACTACGTCATCACGCAGCAGAGTCGCGACACCCGCGCCACCTTTGCGCCCTTCAAGTTCGGCGCAAACAACAACGGTGAAGCCACGAAGAAGTTCCACGGCCACGCCATCGCACCCGTTGTGCCTTCCTTCATGCTTTCCTACAACAAGAGCAAATGGAGCCTCATGGCCAGCTTCGCCATCACTGGCGGCGGCGGCAAATGTGAGTTTGACGACGGCCTCGGTTCCTTCGAGAGCCAGGCCGCTCTCCTGCCCCTCCTCGGCAGCGCACAGGGCATCACGGCTTACAGCATTGACAGCTACATGAAGGCCCGCTCCTTCTACATGGGCCTCACCGTAGGCGCCACCTACAAGATTCTGCCCAACCTGGCCGCCTCCCTCGGCGTGCGCGGCATCTACGCCACCACCCATTACGAGGGTTACGCCAAGAACATCCTTATCAACAATCCTCTCGCACCGGGCACGATGGCCAGTCCCACGGCACTTTATCAGGCCTGCGCAGCAGCCGGTAACCCTCTCGCTCCCACCATGGGCATGCTGGCACAGGCTACTCAGGACATCACGATGGATTGCAGCCAGAACGGCTTCGGCATTGCTCCCATCATCGGCATCGACTGGAAGATTAACGAGCAGTGGAACTTCGCTGCACGCTACGACTTCCGCACACGCCTCAACCTCAAGAACGAAGCCACCAACAGCGCCTCCAGCCAGAGCGTGGAAGCCCTGGCTCAGTATCAAGACGGCTTGAAGGTGCGCGCCGACATGCCCGCCATCCTCGCCGCAGGCCTCCAGTACCAGCCCTACAGCTGGATGCGAATGAACCTCAGCGCCAAAGGCCACTTCGACAAGCAGGCTAAAGCCTTCGGCGACGCCCAGAAACTCCTCAAGCACGGCACGTGGGAAGTGGCAGCCGGCGAAGAGTTTGATATTTGCAAGCATCTCACCGCCAGCATCTCCTGGCAGAGCACCAACTACGGCACTACCGATGACTATATCAAGGACAGCAACATCATCTGCCGCAGCAACAGCCTCGGCCTCGGCCTGCGCGTAAAGGTGGCCCCCCGCTGCAGCTTCGACCTCGGCTACATGCAGACGTTCTATAAGGCCTACGACAAGCAGAGCGACGACTACAACAACGTGAGCCACACCGCCACGCAGGTGCTGACCGGCATCGCCATGGCCAACGGTGCTGACGCCGCCACCGCCATGCAACAAGCCGCCACGCAAGTAGGTGCCCTGAAGAGCGCTGGCGCCTTCGCCGGCAGCGAGCACTTCACCCGTAAGAACTGGGTGCTCGGCATCGGTGCCAACATCAATTTCTAATGGCACAATGACCGGTAAAGGTAGCAAATAACCCCTTTATACAACAGAAAACACCCGACTACGCGAAAAATAACCGCGGAAAAGTTTGGCCATCTCGGGAAAAAGCCGTACTTTTGCACTCGCAAACTGAGGGGCATGCCCCAAAGGTGAGCCAACATGGTGACTATAGTTCAGTTGGTTAGAGCGTCAGATTGTGGTTCTGAATGTCGTGGGTTCGAGTCCCACTAGTCACCCCGAAAGAAAGTCCTCTGCAAATTCACGTTGCAGAGGACTTTTCTTTTATGCCGTTTGTTCATTTGGCGCGAGGCAGCGCTGCCGCAAGCGTTCGTAGCACCACATCCACAGGAGGGGAAGGCCCACGCCGGCAAGGGTGTAAGGAATCCAGAAGAGGTCGTCCTTGGCATAGTGCACCACCATGTGGCTGCCGATGTGTCCCCACGGGAGGTCGTAATACAGGATTTTCAGGGCGCTAACCACCTTGAAACTGATGATGTGGAACACAAAGATTTGCAGCGTATGCTGTCCGCAGTAGCGAAGGAAGGAGCGCAGCATCGTGGCCCGCGCCTCAATGCGGCCTGCCACCCACCACGTCATCACGAATCCGGCAATGGCGGGAACGGGGAGACGCAAGCATTTATCCCAAGTGGTGGAAAAGGGCATGCCTGCCGGAAGATAGTAAGCGAAGAGCGTGACCACGGCAAAGCAAGCCAGTGCCACGGGCCAGCGCCCCTCCAACCATCGCGGCCGAAGCCGGAAAGCATAACCTACGGCAAAGAAAAAGAGGCCCATAAGGTCACGGTAGCCACCCTGAGGCACTCCCGTCATATTCAGACGCATGCCGCATTTCCATAAGGCCAGGCCCAGGCCAATGGCAGCTATGCAGGAAGTGAGAAGGAGCGGCCGTTGGTGCAAGGGCTTCACGCGAAGCAGCAACTTGTGGAGCACAAGGAAACCGATACTGGCGAGCAGCAGTCCGCGGAAGAACCAGAAGGCACCAGTGAGGAAAACATCGTAGCCCGACATGTTGAAAACGACGCTCCAAACGTGCTGCCAAAATTCGCGGAACGAGTGGAAGGGGTGCGTCACGCCGCCCTGGTAGTTGCCATACTGCTCGTTGAGCAAGCCGATGTGGAACCAAAGATTGTGGAGACACAGAAAGATGACGCTCCACTTCACAAAGGGCCAGTAGAGCCCCTTGATGCGCCGTTTGAGGAAGGTGGCCTCGTCGTTAAGATACCGCGGATTGAAGCAGAAGCCGGCGGCGATGAAGAAGAGCGGCATGTGAAATTCCTGGAGCCAGCGCTGGAGGGGCTGGGTCTCCGTGTGACCTATCACCATGAGGATGATGGCGATGGCTTTGCAGATATCGAGGCGGGTAAGACGCATTTCGGAAAGCGGGGGACTCTGGGGTTAAAAAGACGATTTACTTGAATTGTGGGAGGTCGCACCTTATTTACATATACATGAGCACAAGGTGGCCGCAAGAGGTCAAAAGTACACAATAACACTGCAAAAGTATGAAAAACTCCCCACATAACACGCCCCGAAACTGAAAATGTGGCGTCAAAGCACGATATATGAGATTTTTTTCATAACTTTGTACCCAAATACATCCCTTTATACAAAAATCCACTCACCCACATGAACCCCGTAAACAACGATCGCGTTCTCGTAGTGCTGAGCGGTGGACAGGACTCTGGCACGTGCCTGTTTTGGGCCAAGGAGCACTTCAAGGAAGTGTGGGCCCTCACCTTCGCCTACGGGCAGAAGCACGTGCTGGAAACTGAACTCGCCCAGCGCCTGGCAGAGAAGGCTGGCGCACATTGGGAAATGATGAGCATTCCCTTTATAGCCCAACTCAGCTCAAACTCCCTTACCGACGATTCCATCCCCATGGATGAAGAGAAACCCGCCGACGGGCCGCCCAACACCTTCGTGCCGGGCCGCAACCTCTTCTTCCTGAGCATCGCTGCCGTCTATGCCCGCGAGCACGGCATCAGTCATATCGTCACAGGCGTCAGCCAGACCGACTACTCCGGCTACCCCGACTGCCGCGACGCCTTCATCAAGAGCCTCAACGTGGCCCTGAACATCGGCATTGACGAGCAGTTTATCATCCACACGCCTCTGATGTGGATAGACAAGGCTCAGACGTGGGAAATGGCCGACCACCTCGGCGTGCTCGACATCATCCGCCACGAAACGCTCACCTGCTACAACGGAATCCCCGGCGACGGTTGCGGACAGTGCCCCGCCTGCAAACTCCGCCGCGCCGGCCTCGAAGAATACATCAATTATAAGTTAAAAATTAAAAATTAAAAGTTAAAAGTGGCGATTACCATGATAAGCCATCCTGCTTGCCATTATTTATCTTTTAATTCTTAATTCAAAATTCAAAAACTCCATGAGAGAAGACGAGAACCTTACACTGCTCGGCAACGGCCGCAAGACAGAATACAAGAGCGACTACGCCCCGGAAGTGCTGGAGACCTTCGTGAACAAGCACCCCGAGAACGACTATTGGGTGCGCTTCAACTGCCCGGAGTTTACCTCTCTCTGCCCCATCACCGGCCAGCCCGACTTTGCGGAAATCCGCATCAGTTATATGCCCGGCGAACGCATGGTGGAGTCAAAAAGCCTCAAGCTTTACCTCTTCAGTTTCCGCAATCACGGCGACTTCCATGAGGACTGCGTGAACACAATCATGAAGGACCTCATCCGCCTCATGGATCCGAAATACATAGAGGTTACCGGCCTCTTCACCCCCCGCGGCGGCATCAGCATATATCCCTATGCCAACTACGGACGTCCCGGCACGAAATACGAGGAGCTGGCCCTGCAGCGCCTTAGCCAGCACGACCTTTAAGCACTTCAGTACTAAATTTTAGTTTTTCAGCACAGATATGGGCAATAAGATAAATAATTTGTGGCAGGCGATATGTAAGCACAAATACCTGTGGACTATTGTTCTCTTTATCCTGATTGCAGGATTCCTTGACGAGAACAGCATTCTCCGATTCTACCAGTTGCGCTCACACAACAACGAGCTGAAGGCTGAAATCAGCCAGTATGAGCATCAGTACGACAGTTGCAGCACCGAACTTCAGCGCTTAAAGGCTTCTTCACGGGCTTATGAGGAAGTGGCCCGCGTGCGGCTTCTCATGAAGTCGGAAGACGAAGACGTGTACGTGATAGAAACTCAGGAGTAGCCTCCCCTAATCCCCCTAATTATGAAGAAACTCAACACTTGGCAGAACGTGATTTTTCAGGTCGGCGGTCTCCTCGTCCTTGTCGGGGCCTGCTTGCCCATGTTCGGCTTTGAGGGCGAAGGAAGCCTTATTCTCCTCATTGGTGCCCTGGCTTTCGGCAGCATGCAGTGCCTTGCCGGCTATGAAGGAAAGGACAGCATCGTGCGCCGTCTGCGCCGGCAACAGATTTTAGGAGCCTTGCTGATGATAGGTTCAGGACTTCTTGCCATGGCCCATACACTAAACATCAGCCACATCGGCAGCGGCGAGTGGAAACTCTGCCTTGCCATTGCGGCTGTCATGGAAATTTACACGGCCTTCAGGATTCCCGCTGCTCTTCGCGCTTCTGGCGAAGAGGAGTGACGCCTTTTTATTTTTCTTCGCGTTTCCAGAAAAGAAGGAGTGACGCTCTATTCCTTTCATTCGTGCTTTTACGAAGGGGATTAGAGCGTCACTTCTTTTTCTTGTACTTCTTGTTCTGACGGGAGAAGTCGTAGCCGGCCATATGCAGGTAGTTGTGGATGTAAGGATTGAGAAGGAAATCCTGAGGCGCGTCATCCACGATGCTATGGAACTGCTCGGTCATTCTTGGGAAGATTTGCTGATTACAAAGCATGATGAAATATCCCGGACCGAGGACATTGTCATAATTATCCTTTATGAAGCGCACCTCTTCATCTTCTATTTCCTTGTTAATGGAGTTAGTGCGTCGCCTCATCTTCTCACGCACGTTGGCGGGGTTATCTTTTCCTTCCCGCAGGGCACGAATACAGGCGTTTTCGGCTTGCCATATTTTGTTCTCCAGTTGCTCGCGCTTCTCAAGGAACTTATAGAGAATCTTATTCAGGTGGCCTCCTTCCACATATTGTCCCATCTGGTCTATCGACACCTGCAGGGGGCCGTTTTCGATGACGATTGGCATCATCAAGTCGTTACCCAAATAGACTTGTGCCAGCATTATGCTGTCCACGTCGCCACCAAAGCGAAATCGTCCGTGCTCCACCTGGCATGAATCCAGGCTGCACACCATATAGTCGCTGCCTGTGCCGGCAACTCGCAGGTATAGCATGCGGCCATCCACCTCATCCAACGAACTATTACCCGCAATGTCATATTGCGTGGCGCACGAACTGAGGAGCAGGGCCATCAAAGCGATATGTAAGGCGTACTTCGGCATAATATTCTGCGCAAAAGTACAATCTTTTTCCGAATAACGCGCCAGCAATCGGCAAGAAAAACGCGCACGATAAGTTTTTTTATATTTCCCGCCCGTCACAACGCTCTGATTTTACTATTTTTAAGAATTGGCGCCTGCTTTATTTCACTCTTACCTCGTCCAGGAAGAGCCATCCGCCATCGGGGCCGTTGTTGGCCTGCACGCGGATGTAGCGGGCCGTAGTTTTGTGGCGCACACTGAAGTCGCGCACTTCGGGAGTGGGCGTGCGCTTGTAAGGCGTGCTGATGCGGCCCATCTCGGTCCAGCGCTGGCCGTCGGCGCTGGTGCTTACGATATATTCCACGGGGTAGTAGATTTCAGCACAGCAGTCTTGGCGGAAGCAGGTGGTTACTTCCTTGAAGGACACGGGGCGCTGCAAATCGAGGGTGGCCTGTAGCACGTAGCCGCTCTCGCCCCGTCTGATGAAGCCCTGCCAGCGGCCGTCGCCAAAGGCCCATCCTCCATTGCAGCCGTCCACCAGCGTGGTTTTTCCCCGTCCGCTATACTGCGGGGCGGGCTCCAGTTCGTAAGAGACGAGGGCCCCAACAGCTTTGTGGCGCTGCGGTTTGTCCAGGTCGGGGCGCTCGCCCACCTCCGTACGGAGGTTGAAGGCGTTCACGCCGTTCTGGCGCAGGCGGTCCACTTCCTTTTCGGCCCGCTGGCGGAAGTCCTCGCGGCCGCCGGTGCCCCACCCTATCTCGGCCAGCGCCAGGACGCGCGGATAGAGCATATACTCCTGGTGTTCGGGCGTGGGCACATATTCTGTCCAGAGGTTGCCCTGCACGCCCTTGATGTGGGCGGCCTCTTCGGGCGTGAGGTCCTTCACGGGGTTGAAGGTATATACCTTTTCCAGCGGCAGATAGGAACCGAAGCCCTCGGGCTGCGTGGGCGGCGCGTCCTGATAGGAATCAAAATAGCAGTACGCGCCGGGCGTCATTACTACGTCCAGCCCCAGGCGGGCGGCCTCGGCGGCTTTCTCTACGCCGCGCCACACCATGACGGTCGTGCCGGGATGTAAGTCCTTGTCTATGACCTCGTCCCAGCCCACGAGTTTGCGGCCGTGGCATTCAAGGAAGCGTCCCATGTGGGCTATGAGATAGGTCTGCAGGTCGCGGAAGTCGCTGCCGCCTATCTCCTTCAGTTTCTGCTGGCAGCGGGGGCATGCGGGCCAGTCGGCCCGGCCGGCCTCGTCGCCTCCCACATGGATATACTCCGACGGGAACACGTCCATCACCTCCCGCAGCACATTCTCCAGGAAGTCGTACGTTCCCACGTTGCCCGGGCAGAAGTCGGCGGCGCCCTCCTTGTGCGTGCAGCTCAATTCGGGATAGGCGTGCAGCACCTCCTCGCTGTGGCCCGGCATCTCTATCTCCGGCACCACCGTCACGCCCCGCTCTGCGGCATACGCCACGAGCGAGCGCAGTTCATCCTGGGTGTAGTAGCCGCCATAGGCGACCCCCTCCCCGCTCCCCCGAAGGGGGAGTGCCTCCGATAGGGAAGGGTCTTTGGGACATGCTGCCGACTCTGCAGCACTCCCCCTTCGGGGGAGCGGGGAGGGGGTCACATACCTCCTATCCTTCCCTATCCACCACTTATTCCAGTCGCTCTCTGTGCGATAGGCTGCCATTTGGGTCAGACGCGGATAGCGCTTTATCTCCATGCGCCAGCCGGCGGCATCGACGAGGTGCAGATGCAGGCGGTTTATCTTGTACTGCGCCAGGATGTCCACCTGTTTCTTCAGATGGTCTATCGTGAAGAAGTGGCGGCTGACGTCAATCATCGCCCCGCGCCAAGGATATTGCGGCCAGTCCTCCACGGTGCAGCAGCGGTACTCGCCCTTGCGCACTTCCAGTTGCCGCAGGGTGGCCTCGGCGTAGTGGTGCGAGGCCTCGTCGGTGTAGCCCACACGCACCCCGTCCTTCGTGGCGCGGATGCAGTACCACCCTGCCGGGGTAGCAGGCCCGCCGGCCGTCATATTCAGCAGCGGAGCGAACTCCACCTGTGCGGTTTTCACGGTGCCCTGTCCCCACTCCACATTCTGCGGATAGGGCAGCAACGTCTGCGCCGACGACCATGCGGCCACCGTCAACGCGAGAATGACTAATGCGATACGCTTCATATTGAAGTATGTTCTATGAATTAGAATAAGTTCATGTTTCGTCCGCAAAATTACATAATTCTTCCGACACGGCCAAGCCTCCTTCTTCATTTTGTCTTCTGACCACCTCACCGTCCCTTTTCCTACTACCTTTTCCTGTAAAGCCGCTTTATAGTAAAAATGAAAAAAACACCCTTTTTGTCATATTTTTCTACAAAAAATACCCTCAAAAAACGGCCTTATTTTCAAAAAAAATTTTTGCGTTTACTTCTGCGCGATTCTACGGCAGGTTGCTATACACTTGATTATCTCGCGCTTAATATTCACAGGAGACAAAACAGTCCCCTAAAAGCTTCCCTAATCCCCCTTATAAACGAAATTCCATGCGCGATTTTGTCCCAATTTGCCGCCCTCCCCCCACGGGGGAGCGGGGAGGGGGTCCTTCCTTTAGCCCTTTTAGTTGAACCGATAGCCCTTTTAGTTGAAACTATCCCCCTTTTAATTTCACCGAAGTCCCTTTTAATTTTTACTGAAATAGGGCTTCGGGAAAAATGAAAGGGGGCATAGCGAGAAATGATGCGGATTTTGCGAGAAATGGATGGACTTTATCGAAAAACGGGACTGTTTTCAATTTTTTGAAAACGGGCGTCGAAGAGCCGGATGCAGGTTTAGATAATCGGGAGTCGCGAAAACGGCCAAAAATCCATACAAGAATTTGTCATAATATTTTACAACTTTACGGAAAGAGGGTGTGCTGCAAAAGGCGCTTTTAGTATCATGAGGAACGAATGAACAAATTCGCGCGCACGTGCGGCATCCTTTTGGGGATATTGCTCGCACGCGCGCGTATATATAAATAATGTGTGCGGCGACCTACTGCGGCAGGCGGTCGTAGGTGGTGCGGCGGCGCACGTAGTACTGCCAAAGGAGGGAGAAGGCGGTGCGCTCGGGGATGAGCTCGGTGGTGGCGCGGCGGAGGTTGTCGGCGCGCACGGCTTCATACTCGGGGCGCAACTTGCGGAAGTCGCGGCGTGCGCGGCGTATGGCACGGAAGTTTTGCCAATGGCCCGTGAGGAGTTCCTTGAGGGCGGCCACGAGGTCGAGCCAGCGACGCAGGCGCAGGACGGGGCGGAGGTCGCGCTCAGGGAGGTTCTTATAGAGGAGGAGGAGGTTGTTGCGGAAGTTGAGGTAGTTCTTGCGCGGCGAACCAGTGGGGAGGGTGCCGCCGCCTACGTGGAACACCACCGACTGGGGCACGCACACGATGCTGCGACCGCGGGCGCGCAGGCGCCAGCACAGGTCTATCTCTTCCTGATGGGCAAAGAAGCGCCCGTCAAGGCCTCCGCTCTCACGCCAGTCGGCAGCACGGATGACGAGGGCCGCACCTGTGGCCCAAAGGACGCGGACAGGCGTGTCGTACTGCCCGTGGTCCTGCTCCAGAATGCCGAACACGCGGCCGCGGCAGTAGGGATAGCCGTAGCGGTCGAGGTATCCGCCGGAGGCTCCGGCGTATTCAAAGCGCTGGCGCACGGCGGAGTCGGCGGGCTCGGCCCACTGGCGGATTTTGGGCTGGAGGGCGGCGCACTCGGGGTGGGACTCAAGATAGGTGATGAGCGGCGTGAGCCAGCCGGGGGTGACCTCCACGTCGGAATTGAGAAGCACGAAGACGTCGGCCTCCACCTGGCGAAGGGCCTGGTTGTAGCCTTCGGCGAAACCGTAGTTCTGATCAAGGAGGATAGTGCGCACGGCGGGGAACTCGTCGCGCAGGACGTCGCGGGAGGCATCGGTGGAGGCGTTATCGGCCACTATGACTTCCGCCTCGCCGCTATGGGCCAGGACGGAAGGGAGGAAGCGGCGGAGCATGGCGGCGCCGTTATAGTTGAGAATGACAATGGAAATCATAAGGCAAGGAGGCTCTCACCATCGGGGGCGAGAGGGCCGAGGGTGACGGATGAAATGGTGTTGGGTTCGCGCGCGCCCGTTACGCGTATATAATTGTCTGTCCAGCCGGCGCCGTTTTCCCAGAGCACGGGGCGCGTCTGGCCCACGTGGGCCTGATAGAAGGCGAGGCGCTTCTCCTCGGAGAGGGCGATGAGCTCCTGCGAGCGGGCGTGCTTCTCGGCAGGGGTGACGACGTGGGGGATTTCCAGAGCCCGCGTGCCGGCGCGCTCGGAATAGGGGAAGACGTGGAGCTGCTGCACGGGGAGGCTGGCAATGAAGTCGCGGCTCTCGCGGAAGAGTTCCTCCGTCTCGCCGCGCGCTCCCACGATGACGTCCACGCCGATGAAGGCATGGGGCATGGCCGCCTTGATGCGCTCTATCTTGTGGCGGAAGAGGGCGGTGTCGTAGCGGCGGTGCATGAGGCGGAGCACCTCGTCGCTGCCGCACTGGAGGGGAATGTGGAAGTGGGGCATGAAGGCGCGGCTCTGGGCACAGAAGTCGATAATCTCGTCAGTGAGGAGGTTGGGCTCGATACTGGAGATACGGTAGCGCGCAATGCCTTCCACGCGGTCGAGGGCTTGGACAAGGTCGAAGAAAGTCTCGCCCGTACTGCGGCCGAAGTCGCCGATGTTGACGCCGGTGATGACTATCTCGCGTCCGCCCTGCCGTGCGGCCTCCTCGGCCTGGGCCACGAGGGTGGCGATGGGAGCGTTGCGCGAACGGCCGCGGGCGAAGGGGATGGTGCAGTAGGTGCAGAAATAGTTGCAACCGTCCTGCACCTTGAGAAAATAGCGCGTGCGCTCGCCGTGGCTGCACGAGGGGAAGAAGGGCCAGGCGGTGGAGGTGGAGGAGTCTGGTGAAGGCGTGGTGGTATCGGAACTTGACGCGGGACAAGATGAAACTGACGCGAAGCAAGCGGCATTGGCGTTGAGGAAATGCTGGCGTATCGTGGCTACCACCTCGCCTTTGTCGCGCTGGGGAAGCACGTACGTCACGCCATCGATGGATTGCACTTCTTCGCGTTTGAGCTGCGCATAGCAACCCGTCACGACTACGCACGCACCCGGATTCTGGCGTACCAGACGGCGGATGCCCTGGCGACACTTCTGATCGGCCTCGGCCGTAACGGAACATGAATTAATAATAATAATATCTGCCGGCTCGTCCTTGGCGGCCTCGTGCACGCCTTCGGCCTTCAGCATATCGCAGAGGGTGGAAGTTTCGGCAAAATTGAGCTTACATCCGAGCGTCAGGGCACGAAATGAAAAGCCGGAGAGGGACATTTTTTCTTTTATCTTCATAACGTCTGCAAATTTACTAAAAAATTGTATGCATAGTTTGCAAAAGAAACTCATTTTTAAGGAAAAGAGGCAAAAAAACGCATTTTTTTGAAAAAAAAGGGGAAAACACTTGCACCATATTCAAAAAGTCCGTACTTTTGCAGCGTTTTAATAAAGCAATATTGTTTAACTAAAAAACCAAAACAAGAAAAAATGAAAAAGTTAGTTTTCATGTTCGTTGCTTTTGCTGCTATCAGCCTCGCTTCTTGCGGTGGCCAGCAGAAGGAAGCTGAGCAGACCGACAGCATTGACAGCACCGTAGTTGACAGCACTGTAGTTGACAGCGCCGTTGTTGCTGATAGCGCCGTTGTGGACACCACCGCTCAGGCTTAATAGCACGCACGAACAAAACTCGAGAGAATTGGACCTGCTGGAGGGATGACCTCCGCAGGTTTTTTCTTTTTATCAGCACGACGTCAGTATTTTATACGAAACGAAATAGAAGCAGGCGACCCAATTGGGCCGCCTGCTCTTATAATAAAGGTAAAGAGGGACTTCACTATTCCTTTACGAACCTATGTGTTTCGGGAGACCAATAGTTTATTCGGCGATTCTCTATAATGATTGCACGGATGGAAGCCAGGAGATATTTGCACACTTCTTCTTTTGATGCATTCACCGGAGCTATTTTCACAGCATCATTATAAGTAATGTCAAGAGACATCCTACTACTACTATTATGCAGATAATCGGGATCTACCACCTGGGCAAACCAGTTGAGCTGAGCTTGCGGATGAAGTCTCACGACATCAATGCCGCGCTTCACACACTCTTCATACATATAGGTGGCCACAATCTCGCGGAAGTCTTTTGAATTGGGATAATCCAGGGCCGTCTTTCCGCCAAGGCCTACAACAGGGCCTCCTTCTGCTTGAACGCCAACGTAATAAGGATGATTTGCGTCTATCAGCAGTGAGTCCTTATAGGCTTGGCCGCCTTTGAGAACAGTTTTAGCCATTGAGGGGTCTTCACCATTGTAGAGATTGTACTTCACGCCGATTATGGAGAGCAGCGTTTGAAAATCTTCGTTGTACTGGATGTCATAAACATAATAGCTTACATCCTCCTGAGGTTGGGGACCCGGCGTGGGACTGGGTACGGGGTCATCATCACCGCATGAAATATTTACGGCAACAACAAAGGTGCATAGAATGCAGGTTAAAATCTTTTTCATTGCTTTGTATTTTTAGTGTTAGGTCTTTTACTTTACGGGATAGACAATCTTACCATCCACGTATGTGGCTACGACATTGGCGTTGGGCACTTTCTCAATAGGATCTTTCAGGAAATCGACGTCATAGATGGAAAGGTTGGCCACCATGCCGGGCTTGAGCATACCGAGACGATTTTCTTCCTTGAGTTGGTAGGCCACGTTGAAGGTCATAGCCTCAAGGGCCTGCTGACGGGTGACAGCCTGTCCGATACCATGCACACCGGCTGCTCCGTGTATGAGGTCGGTGCGGGTAACGGCACAATAGATGGTGAGGGGCATATCAATGTCGGGCGACACGGGGTAGTCGCTGTGGAAGTTGACGGGGCAGCCTAAATCGAAGAAGTCCTTGATGCGATACTCATTATCAAAGCGCTCCTGGCCGAGGTAGTCGATTTCATGCTGGGAGTATTCGGGGTCGTAGGGAACCCAGAGGGGGGCTACTACGGGGATGATATGGTTTTCGTACATACGCTTGACATCCTCGGGGCGAACTATCTGGAGATGGGCGATGGTATTGCGGGCATCGGTGACACCAGCCTGCTGCTGGCCACTGATGATGCCGTCAACGGCATTGCGTACGGCGGCATCGCCGATGGCATGAAAGTGGACATTGATGCCGTTGCGATTGGCAAAGGCCACGGCGTCGGCGATGCGGGTGGGCTCAGGATAGTTCTTCTTGCCGTAATAGGTAGGATCGTCGGCATAAGGGTCAATGAGCCAGGCCGTGTGGGCCTCCACTACGCCGTCAATAAATATCTTGACACCATAGACGCGGAAATATTCGTTCTTGTACTGCTTGGTGTGGTCAAGAATCTTATTGAGGTCGCCATAGAACTTCTCGTTGTCGGTGGTGTAGTTGATGTTCTCCATAGCATAGGTGCGAAGCTTCCACTTGCCTTCCTTAGCGAGTTCCATAAAGGCTTCCTGCACGGGTGTGCCTTCAATGGAGATGGCGGCTTCCACTACTCCGGTAATACCGTAGGAGAAGGCCATATCCTGCCACTTGAGAAGGTTCTCCTTATATTCGTCCTTGGTGAGCGTGAGGGCCGGACGTGCGAGTTCCATAGCACCCTCGGACACATAACCGGTGGGGAAACCGTCGCTTTCGAGACGTATGCAGTCGGTGCCGAACTTCTCTATGTTGGCGGGGGCGTCGTATTTGAATTTCTTGAGGGCGACAGTATTGAGCCACATAGAGTGGCCATCAACAGAGGAGAGAACCATCGGCACGTCGGGACAGATGGCGTCAAGCATCTGGCGGGTGGGGAGCACACCGCCTCGCACGGACCAACCGGCGCCCTTATAGATGGAACGTCCGGGGTTGTCCTTCACATACTGCGCCATAGCTTTGATGAAGTCATCCATAGTGGTGGTGAGTTGCACATCAAGGGTGGCGAGGTCGCACTGATCCAAACGACCGGCGACTTCTATGCCGTGGAGATGACCTTCAAGGAAGCCAGGGTAGATACTGTTTTTACCATAGTCCTCAACGATGGTCTTGTCGTCGCAGTGCTTGCGAGCCTCGGCGAGGGTACCTACATACTGCACCTTGCCATTCTTGATGGTGATGGCCTTGGCGGTGGGGTTGTCCTCGTCCATTGTGATGATGTTGCCAATAACCAGTTTATCGGCGCTACCTTGTATATCGGGGTCGATTACAATTTCATCATCGCTGCAACTGATGGTGAAGGCAAGGCACGCAGTAATAATGAGAAAGAACAGATTCTTAATTTTCATAATTGTAAAATTTCTGTAATTTGTGGTTAGTAATGGTGAGAAACAACTATTGCAAACTTTTATTTCGCACCTTTCTATCTCGGCTGAATAAAAAAAGCAGGGGCTTCCTCCATAAAGGACGAAGAGCTCCTGCCTTATTATTATTTAAGGTCCTCCTTCAGGTCAACCTTATAGACTTGCGACATATCGTTGCGCAGAGCAAAGAGGACGGTCTTCTGGGTGGGATTGTAGATGCATGACCAGTTTGTCAGGTGATGGGGAACCTCCAAGTCATAGCGTCCCTCCTGCAAACAGCGCAGGGCTTCCATCTCCGACATCGTGGGCTTGTAGAAGTTCATCATGTGGCCCACGCGTTTTTTGCCGCTCATCAATACCTGCCAGTCGTCCGCCACATATTGCTTGGGATAGGCGCTGTACGGCTCAAGAGAACGATAGTAATTCTCTATGCTGTACCATTCGTAGGGGACATCAGTACCGACATACACGCTCATGGCAATAAGATCAGCCTCGCGATAGATATGCAGTTCATCCTTCCAATACTCAAAGAGAGCCCAGTCGCCCGTGGCGTCGGCCATCATCCAATGCACATTGAGATCAGGCATAATATTCACCATGTCGTGAGCCTTAAGCAGCGCCTCCACATCCTTCACTGTTTTGCAGCGGGCGAGGATGAGGTTATGCATCAGGGAAGACGCGATAGCCTTCTTTCCTGTATTCTGTGCCAGCGGTGTGCCCGGATGGTTGTTGAAGGAGGGAAGTTGGTAGGCACCGAAGCACAGGCCGTACTCGTTCATACCGTCCATCGTGGCAAGGGGCTCGCGCAGCAAACGATGGAGGGAAGTCTTGCCGTCGCTGAGGATGCCGTCACCGTGCTCCATGTTTGGACCATTGAACAATTTAGAATTATAATGAGGGTCGGTGAATTGCACAAACTTGAAGCCGTTGGCCTTGTTATGAATCAACATAAGAGGACCACCGTCGCCGTCAAAATTGCGGCCGAGCAAGATTTCGCCCTTCTCATTCCAGCACACAAAGCCGGAGCAGGCCGTCCCCTGATCCACTTTTGCATTCTCGTAGCCTTCGGGAGTAAACATCGCCTTGTCGAAGGCCGTTTCAAAAGCATCACGAGTGCGGTAGTCGCCATTTACGAGCTGGTCAAAGGGAAGCTCCGTCAGATAGTCCATTTTGTAGAAACGATCTGATATACGGCGCACAGAAGACAGTGTAGCCTCGGCGGTGGAAGGCTTACACCACTGGGAGTTAGTGGGATTGGAAACTTTCTCTCCGAGCGTATTCACACGAAGGACATTGGTGCTTGGCGACTGTTCAATCTCGTCAGAGTCGCTGCAGCCACAGAAGAGCAGTGACAGCAAGGATAATAGGCATACTAACTTCTTCATCTGATTTTAGTTAATGATAATGTTGTTGCATCCCAATACCTTACATCCTTCATATCATAGAGTGATGAGCGAATAAATTCAAACATCACATTAATGATTTCTTCATCAGTAAGGCTCGGGCTTGCGGCTTTCAGAGCGTCATAATTTGCAGAAATGTGATTCACTAATTTATCACTGTGTGCGTTCTTTTCATCCACGACCTCTATTTTGTACGGAAAATCTGCTACAAGATTGAGTTTCTTTACATCCATACCCCTCTTGGATAATTCTTCTAAAAGATAAGGCACCAAAGTTTCTTTATATGACTTGGAATTCAAGTAATCTCTCATAGTGGTATTGTTGAGGGCTGCGATAGGTTTGGCATCCATCACTATACCATAGTAATAGTTCTTTCTGTAGTCAAGGAGGACTGAATCTTGATAGACTTTGTCTGCGGAAAGCAGAGTCTTGGCATTTTCTGTCTCTCCATTACACAAATAGAGCTGCACATTCATCAAGTCAAGAATAGTCTGCACATCACTATTGTACTTAACGTTGTAACTGTAATAGGAAATGTCAGAAGAGGGAGTCGGCCCAGGGGTGGGACCGGGAACGGGTTCTTCTTCATCACCACAGGAATAGTTGATGCTTACGGCAAGCATACAGAGAGCAAATACAAAAAACTTTTTCATAGAATTTGTTTTATAAAGTTAGTAAATCAGTTGATTATTAAAACGCGCTCCAGCCTAATGGGCATTGGAAAAGCGTGAACTACACTTTGGGTAGTTAACTCTTCTCCGGTGTCACACCAGACTGGAGCAATGTAAAAATTATGTACTCGAGATGTCGAGGGAGGGAGAAATTACTCTGCGCGCAGAGTGAAGCGCTTGAAGGCCTTCACGGTGAGTCCCTTTTCTACGCTGTTGAGATAATCGGCTACAGTCTGGTTCTTGTCCCAGATGTATTCCTGCTCAAGGAGGCAGCTTTCCTTGAAGAACTTCTTCAGACGGCCCTGAGCGATGTTCTGAATCATCTGCTCGGGGAGGTTGGCAGCCTTCTCGGCGCTTACGGTAGCGATGATTTCCTTCACCTTGGCCACGTCCTCAGCGGTAATCCAGCCCTTGGTCTGGTTGCTCTCCATGTGGTCCTCGCTGTCGAAGTGAGCGGGGTTGAAGCCGGCCTTCTTGATGGCAGCCTCAACGGCCTTCTGCACCTGTTCCTGCTTGGTCTTCTCAACGGCCACGCGAAGCTCGGAGTCAATAACCTCCTGAGGAATGCTGGCCTGGTCAATGCCGGCGGGATTGGCAGAGGCAATCTGCATGGCAATGTTCTTACCAACGGTCTCGTCGGCCACCTTCTGGCTGAGAGCCACGAGGGTGCAGAGCACGTTCTTGTTCTGGTGGTTGTAGAGGCTGATTTCTTCGCCTTCTACTACGTTGTAACCGTCGAGTTCCATCTTCTCACCGGTGATACCGCTGCGGTCCACAACGGCGTCGGCAATGGTGCCGTTGCCCATGGGCAGAGCCTTCACCTCTTCAAGGGTGTGGCAGCGAGCTGCTACGGCAGCGTCGAGGATTTCGCGGGTAAGGGCTACGAAGTCGGCGTTGTTGGCTACGAAGTCGGTCTCACACTTGAGGGCGATGATGGCACCGAAGTTGCCGTCAATCTTAGCGAGTACGCAGCCTTCAGCAGCCTCGCGGTCGCTGCGCTTGGCAGCTACGGCCTGGCCCTTCTTGCGGATGATTTCCACTGCGGCTTCATAGGTTTCAGCTTCGGCCAGGGCCTTCTTGCAGTCAGCAAGACCGGCACCGGTCTGTTCGCGAAGCTTCTTGATATCGGTCATTGTAACGTCCATAACGTTCTTTCTTTTTTAAAGGTTTATAAAAGAAGAGGGGGCGCGACGTGCGCTCCCTCTTAGTTTTTTTATTACTCAGCGGGAGTTTCTTCAGCGGGAGCCTCGGTGGCTTCAGCGGCGGGAGCAGCCTCTTCAGCAGGGGCCTCTACCTCTGCACGGGGACGGCTGGTGCGCTGACGCTTACGGGGCTGGTCTTCCTGCTGCTCGGCAGCGGCTTCGTCAGCCTTCTCAGCTTTACGCTCCTCAACACCTTCCACGATGGCAGCGCAGCAAACGTTGAGGATGGCCTCTACGCTGGTGGCGGCGTCGTCGTTGGCGGGGATAACGAAATCTACACTGTTGGGATCGCTGTTAGTGTCCACGATACCGAATACGGGAATACCCAGGCGCTGAGCCTCAGCCACGGCGATGTGCTCCTTCATAACGTCAACGACGAAGAGGGCGGCGGGCAGACGGTTGAGGTCGGCGATGGAGCCGAGGTTCTTCTCCAGCTTGGCACGCTGGCGGCTGATCTGGAGGAGCTCGCGCTTGGAGAGGTTGCTGTAAGTACCATCGGCGGTGAGCTTATCGATGGTAGCCATCTTCTTCACAGCCTTGCGGATGGTCTGGAAGTTGGTGAGCATACCGCCCGGCCAGCGCTCCGTTACGTAAGGCATAGCGATGCTGGTGGCCTTCTCGGCGATGATTTCCTTAGCCTGCTTCTTGGTGCCTACGAAGAGCACGCGGCGGCCGCTCTTAGCGATAGACTTCAGGGCTTCAGCAGCCTCGTCAATCTTTTCCACGGTCTTGTGGAGGTCGATGATATGAATGCCATTGCGCTCCATGAAGATATAGGGAGCCATGGCGGGGTTCCACTTACGCTTGAGGTGGCCAAAGTGGCAACCAGCCTCAAGAAGGGTTTCAAAATTTGTTCTTGACATTTTTGTTTGTTGTTTTGTTTGTTGTTTACTTTCTTTTTAGTTGTGTAGTTCAACCAACCAGGCGGTAGGCGGAGATTGTTAACAGATGAGAGTTGAGAGTTAACAGTTGAGGGTAACAAGTCATTGTCTGTTGCCTCGTTCTGCATCCGCCGGGTTTAGATGCTAAACGTATCAGTTTCAGCAAGCAGTGCCGAATATTAACGTTTGCTGAACTGGAAGCGGCGACGAGCCTTGGGCTGACCGGGCTTCTTGCGTTCCACGACGCGGCTGTCGCGGGTGATGAAGCCAGCCTTGCGGAGGGCACTCTTATCCTCAGCATTGATCTTCACGAGGGCGCGAGCAATGGCGAGACGAAGGGCCTGGCTCTGTCCGGTGAAACCACCGCCGCAGAGATTTACCTTAATGTCGTACTTTTCTGCTACGTCGAGGAGCGCGAGGGGCTGCTTTACAACGTACTGCAGGATGCTGCTGGGGAAGTATTCGGTGAGGTCGCGCTTGTTGATAGTAATCTTGCCTGTACCTTCAGTAACATAGATGCGGGCAACGGCTGCCTTACGGCGACCAAGGGCATTAATCATTTCCATAATCGTGTATTACTATTTAAGCGTGTTAATATCAATTTCCTTGGGGCTCTGACCGGCATGGGGATGCTCGGAGCCTGCATATACATAGAGGTTGTCGAGGAGCTGTGCGCCCAGACGGTTCTTGGGCAGCATGCCTTTCACTACGCGACGTACCAGACGATAGGCGCCGTTGGGCTTAGCCATGATGCTGGCGGGGGTGTGCTCACGCTGGCCGCCGGGATAGCCGGTGTAGGTGAGATAAACGCGGTCGTTCCACTTCTTACCGGTGAGACGAACCTTGTCGGCGTTGATGATGATTACATTGTCGCCGCAGTCAACGTGAGGAGTGAAGCTGGGCTTGTACTTACCGCGGAGGAGTTTGGCCACGCGGGTAGCAAGGCGACCGAGTACCTGGTCGGTGGCGTCAACCACGACCCATTCTTTCTGAGCGGTCTCCTTGTTCACATAGGATGTCTTGTAACTTAAAGTATCCACTTTGTTTTTTGTTTTTAAAGTTAATAACTACATTTTGTCTTATCCTCTTCTTGATTCCCGAACCACACTGTCAGGCCAACGGCAGCGCTATTCACACAAAAAGATTGCAGCCTCTTGAGGGGCTGCTGATAATAATCGGCGTGCAAAAGTACTATTTTATCTATATACGCGCGCATGGAGAAGCCTCTTTTTTTGACTTTTTTTTTATATCACCCTACTTTTGACAACTCGAACTCTCAGTTTTTATGTTTCTTACGTCTTCCAGTGCTCTCTTCTATCGCATGCCGTGCACCATAATCCGGTTCGCAAATCTCCTCCTTCACTCGCGCGCGTATATTATATATAATGTGTGGTTACTAATTTCATAAAGAAATAAAAACTTTTAGGTACTTTGCATTGCATAGTACTAAATAAATGCGTACTTTTGCACCACAAACAGTAACAAATCCCCTACTTCTCACATTTTAATCCCACTCAGAGCTATGGATGTAAGCAATGCAAAATCGCAGATGCGTAAAGGAATGATAGAGTACTGCGTACTCCTCCTCCTGCGCCACCGCGCGGCCTACGCCAACGACATTATCGCCCGTTTGAAGGCCAACGACCTCATCGTGGTGGAAGGCACGCTCTACCCTCTGCTGACGCGCCTGAAAAAGGACGGGCTCCTGCAATACGAATGGCAGGAGAGTACGCAAGGCCCCCCACGCAAATACTACGCCCTCACCGCTGAAGGCGAAACCTACCTCAACGAACTGGACCGAGCCTGGCTGGCATTAGGCTCATCGGTACAGCAACTCCGCAAGACGACCGACAACGTAGAACCCACAACCACGATTGAACAATGAAACGCAACTTCTCCATCAACCTTTTCGGCACCCTCTACAACATTGACGAGGATGCCTACGAGCTTCTCCAACAATACGAAGACAACATGCGCCGATATTTCAGCCACGAGCCCGATGGCGCTGAGATATGCAGCGATATAGAGCACCGCGTGGCCGAACTTATCAGCGAACTCTCCGAGCAGGGGGCGCGCCCCGTCACCATTGAGCACGTGCAGGAGATCGTGCGCCGCATCGGCAATCCCGCCGAGGTGGCCGGCGGCGACCACGATGCCTCCGCCAACGGCTCCCAAGCCGACGGGCAGCAGTCCCACGCCGATGGGCAGCAGTCCCACGCCGACGAGCAGCCGTCATCCACCGGAGAGCGTCTCTCCTCAGCCATCGGCGACTACTCGCAGCGCGTGCTAAGCCGCAAACTCTATCGCGCACCCGGCGACAAAATCCTGGGCGGTGTGGTTTCAGGGCTTGCCTGCTACCTCGGCACGAGCACCACGCTCCTGCGCATCATCATCGCGCTCCTCATCATCGCCACCATGCCCTTCTCCCTTCTGGCCTATCTTATTCTCTGGGCCATCATCCCCGAGGCCCGCACGCCGGAGGAGCATCTGCGCATGCGCGGCGAGCCCGTGACGCAGCAGAGCGTCAGCGAGGAGCTCCTCCGCCAGAATGCCTCGACAGCCGGCGGCACCTCCCCCACTCCATCCACCCCTGAAGCCCATTCGCTGCTGGGCGGCTGCTTCAAAGGCATCCTCATCATCGGCGGCATTCTCACTTTCCTCAGCTTCAGCATGGCTGCGCTGACGTTTTTCGCCCTTCATATCAGCGGCGCACCCACTTTCCTTTTCGTGGAGACCTATGACAAGACTTTCTTCCAAGTCCTTCATGATTTCGCCCCCAATTCCTTCCTTCTGATGGCCATAGCCAGCGGCTGCGGCATGCTATGGAGCGGCATCGCCACGTGGGGCCTCACGCGCCTCTTCCGCGACGGGGAACCCATGACCGCCACCCGCCGCCGCACTCTTGTCTTCACGAGCGTGGCAGCCTTCCTGCTGATGATTTTCCTCTACATTTTCGCCGGCTTGCAGTTGGCTCACAGCGCCATTGAGTGCGACAAAGTCCTCGACGAGCGCTTCGCCGCCGAGCAGGCTGAGCAGGAGGCCCTAATGGGCGAGGACGTGCTCTCGGCTTATCTTGAACCCGGCACCTACGTTCTCACCCTCGACACCGACAGCCTCGCCACCGGTGATTCCCTCGCCCTTTTCTACCAGCAGGAAGAGGACAGCGTGCGCACCAGCGTGGCAGCCGGAGAGACATTCAGTGTTAATGGTGGCCTAGTCACCTACGGCAGCAATCACAATCCCGCCCACCATGCTATCTTTATCGAGAAAATGAAATAAAGGCCTCTAAAAACCATACGGTTTTCTCCAATTTACTTCGGTTTTACAGGGCCTAACTCGAATTACCCCCCCTATAATTAATAGAACTATGGAACAAAAGACTTTTATTGAGAAATTACTCGTTGCAATGGCATACCTCGGACTGGCAGGCGGCATAGGCTGCGGCCTGCTGTGTGCCAACGGTATCTGGGAATCGCAGACGGAGATGTGCTTCCCGCAAGCCGTCTTCGTGGCAGCGGGAGCCGTGTTTGCGGCAGTGGCTCTCTGGGCCGTGCTGATGACCGCGGCAAACGTTTCTTGCCGTACAAGAAGAATAGAGAAGCGGTTGCAGGAAAAAGCACATTGACCTTACAAGCCTGCTTTTGAAGGAACAAAAGGCTCAGGAAACAGCGCAATTCGCGGCAGCGGATTGCGCTGTTCAAGTTTTACTTTAACTGAACGGACGTAACTTGTACTTTTTTGTCACTATTTTTTACATTTTTCGGGCGTTTTCTTGGCGAAATTTGGGCGTAGAGGACAGCGCGCGGAGGTTCGGACGGAAAAAACGGGGTTTTTAAGACGCCGTAACACGGCTCATTTATAAACGGTTAACTCTGCTAGATTTTGGGCGGAGATTCCTTTGGGCGCGCTACACCCGATTTTAAGCGCGAAAAAAGGCCGTCGCGCGGTGTCGTTTTTGCGATTTTTTTCGGAATTTTGTCCCTTTTAGCAAAAACTAAAGCCCTTTTAGTTGAAACTATCGCCCTTTCAGTTGAAATTATGTCCCATTTAATTTGTCCGATGTCCCATTTAATTGCGCGTAAAAGGGCTATCGGAAAAACTAAAAGGAGGTGTCGGAGCAAAAGATGACGGTATGGTGCGCGTTTTTCGCCAGAAGGCAGGTTTAGGCCTCAGAACGCCGAGATTTCTCCTTTTTTCGTTTTGTCAAGATTTTTTACTATTTGGAAAAAACCGTTATGAACGTTAAAGGGTGTGTCAAAAGTCGCGATGCGAACCTTTGACACACCCTTTTATTAGGTGCTCGGAATTTTTTGTCAGAGTGTTATCTGCTCCGCCTTCACCTGCTCACTCATGAAGAGCGAGGCCTGCTCGGAGAACTTCTGCGCGTTCTCGGTGGTGAGGTAGTGGCAGGAACCGGCATGGGAGAGTGCGGCAACCATTTCGGCATGGCGGTCGAGGTAGTCCTGCAAGGACGCTGCCACGAGGTCGCCCTGCGCTATGACGTTGACGCCCTCGGGAATGTACTTGCGGATGAGCGGCAAGAGGAGGGGATAGTGCGTGCAGGCCAGTATGAGCGTGTCGATAGCAGGGTCGGCACCCATTATCTCGGCGATGCGCTTATGCACGAAATAGTCGGCGCCCGGCGTGTCGTACTCGCCGTTCTCCACGAGAGGCACCCACATGGGACAGGCGAGACCTGTGACATGGATGTCGGGGCAGAGTTTGGTGAGTTCTATGTCGTAGGAGCGGGAACTGACAGTGCCTACCGTGGCGAGCACGCCTACGTGGCGCGAGCGGGTAAGTCCACCCACGGCCTCCACGGTGGGGCGGATGACGCCCAGCACGCGATGGTCGCTGCCCCAACGGGCGAGGTCACGTTGCTGAATGGTGCGCAGGGCCTTGGCGGAGGCGGTGTTGCAAGCCAGGATAACGAGTTTGCACCCACGGCGGAAGAGTTCCTCCACACACTGCAGCGTGTAGCGATACACCACGTCGAATGAGCGCGAACCGTAAGGGGCACGCGCATTGTCGCCGAGGTAGATGTAATCATACTCGGGCATGAGCCGGCGTATCTGGCGCAGGATGGTCAGGCCGCCGTAGCCGCTGTCGAAAATACCGATGGGGCTCACTGCTGGAGGAATAGGGTTAGAGGAGAGAAACTGCCGTCTGGGGATTGCGCGTCAGTGAGTCTCTTTCAGTTTGGAGATAGCCAGGGCCGTGATGTCGTCGCAATAGCCGGGGTTGACGTAGAGAGGCTTGGCCGGAAGGACGAAAGCATAGTTGCCCGAGGCACCTATCTTTGCGATAACCTCGTCCACCTGCTGGCGCAGGGGAGCCATCATCTCGCGCTCGGCTTGGCGGAGCAGACGATCGCATTCACGGCGGAAGGCGAGGCTCTTCTCCATGGCGTCCTGCAGGTCGCGCTGGCGCTTGAGGAGAATGGGCTCGGGGAACTCTTTCTGTCCCTCGAGGAATTCCGAGAACTGGCGTTGGAAGGACTGCTCGTTGTACTGCACCTCCTGCTCATACTTGGCACGGAGGTCGGCAATCTGCTGCTTCACCTGAGTATAGGCGGGCAGAGAGCGCAACACACTGTCGGCATTGACATAAGCAAAGCGCGCCTCTTGTGCGGCGGCGGTGCCGCACAGGAGGAGCGCGATGATAAATAATAGAATTTTCTTCATAAGCTGAGGAAATATTCTTATGCAGGAAGCCCCAAGGCCTGGGACTCCCCGTTCTTAAAAAACTTAGAACAGGCTCTTTCCGAAGATGAAGAGCAGGGCATAACCCAGGGTGAGGGCGATGGCGCCCACGAGAAGACCGGCCTTGGCCATCTGCTTCGTCGAAACGAGGCCCGTGGAATAGGCGATGGCATTGGGAGGCGTACTGATGGGGAGAGCCATAGCGAAGGATGCACTCAGAGCAATACCTACGATGAGGGTGGTGAGGCCACCGAAGGGAGCGAGCTGCTCGCTCATACCTACGCCCACGGTAACGAGGATGGGCACGAGGAGGGCAGCGGAGGCGCTGTTGCTGATGAAGGTGCTGAGGAGCCAGCAGATGAGACCGGCGCCGATAACAACGGCAAAGACGTTCCAGGTGGAGAAAGGAATGCTGCTGACGAGAGCTTCGGCGAGGCCGCTCTTCTTCATGCCGGTACCGAGGGCGAAACCGCCGGCCACCATCCAGAGGACAGGCCAGTCGAGGCCCTTGATGTCCTCGCCGGAAGCGAGACCGAGAGCCGTGAAGGCTGCCACGGGGAAGAGAGCTACTACGTAGGAGTTGATGCCGAAGGCCTTCTCACCGCACCACAGGATGATGGTGAGAGCAAGGATGATATATACGGCATAGGTCTTCCAGTTCTTCTCTGCACCGCCTTCAATCTTAATTTCAAGGCTCTTGTTCTTGAAGGGATAGATGGAGAGAAGCACTACCCAGCTGAGGATGAGGATGGTGAGCATGAGGGGAGTCATTACCATAGCCCAATCGAGAAAGCCGATGTTGACGCCAGCGTCCTTCAGAGCGCCGAGGGCAATGCCGTTGGGAGGCGTACCGATGGGGGTACCGATACCACCGATGTTGGCACCGATAGGAATAGCGAGAGCCAGAGCGATGCGGCCCTTGTCATCGCCGGGGAGCGTGCGGAACACGGGGGCGAGGAAGGTGAGCATCATAGCGGCCGTGGCCGTGTTGCTGATAAACATGGAGAAGATGGCGGTAACAAGCATGAAGCCGAGAAGCTGCACCTTGGAACTCTTGCCGAAGCAACCGAGGATGGTGCGGGCGAGGGTTACGTCAACGCCAAACTTGGAGGCCATGGAGGCGAGTACGAAACCGCCGAGGAAGAGCATCACGGTGGGGTCGGCAAAAGCGGCCATGATGTCCTTATAACTAATAATACCGATGAGCTGTTCTACGCCCTTGTCGTTGACGGAGGTCTGGCCGGGATAGTTGGCCACGTCAATGAGCGCCGAGATGGACGAGTCGCTGACGGTGAAGAGCATCAGCACGATGATGAGGACGGAAGTAACCCATGCGGGCACGGCTTCCAGGATCCACATGAAAGCGGCAAATGCAAAGATGGCAATCATACGCTGCTGAATGACGGTGAGACCGTCAATGCCGAAGCTCTCGGCAGGCATCAGCCAAAGCGTGAGGGTGACAATAGCTACGATGAGGAGCTTAATTGTCTTGATAAGATTTTGTTTGGACATGATATTGTTATTAAGAGTTGAGAGTTGATTGTGGACTATTGGGAGTTGAAAGTTGAGAAGGGGGCGCACAAAGTGTATTTATGAAGGCCTTTCTCTTAAATTCCACGCGAAATTACGCCAACTTTACGACTTACACAAACAAAAAGGAGCAAAAAAGCATCTATCTCAAAAAAAAACGTTAATTTTGCGCTCACAAGTTAGCATATAATGCCGACGAGACATATTTATTATATATAAAAGACAATTCTGACAGCATGCAGAATATAGCAATAGTTCTGGCTGGCGGCGTAGGGTCGCGACTGGGCATGAGTACGCCCAAACAGTTTTTTAAAGTGGCCGGCAAGATGGTCATAGAACATACGGTGGACGCCTTCCAGCGCAACGCCCACATCAACGAGATAGCCATCGTGAGCAACCCCGCCTACTGCACCGACATGGAAGAGATCCTGCTGCGCAACCCGCAGTGGACCAAGGTGCGCCGCATCCTGAAAGGCGGCAAGGAACGCTACGACAGCAGCCTCTCAGCCATACGCGCCTACGAAAACGTGGGAGGCAACGACGTAAACCTTGTATTCCACGATGCCGTGCGGCCGCTCGTGAGCCAGCGCATCATTGACGACGTGTGCCGCGGACTGGAAGAATGGGAAGCCATTGACGTGACGCTGCCGGCCGTGGACACTATCATTGAGCACGAGGACGGCTGCATCAGTCACATTCCCGAGCGCAGCCGCCTGCAACGCGGACAGACGCCGCAGGCCTTCCGCCTGAGTGTGATACGCGAGGCTTATCGCCGCGCCCTGGAAGACCCTGACTTCCGCGTGACGGACGACTGCGGCGTAGTGGTGAAGTACATGCCCGAAGTGCCCGTACACCTCGTGCGCGGCGAGGAGAGCAATATGAAACTCACTTACCCCGAAGACACTTACCTGCTAGATAAGCTCTTCCAACTGCAGACCACGGAGATGCCGCACAGCGAGACAGTATGCGCAGGAGACAAAGAGAGCGAGTCAGCCCGCCTTGCCGGCAAAGTGGCCGTCATCATCGGCGGTGCCTACGGCATTGGCAAGGACACGGCCGACATGCTGCGAGAAGCTGGGGCCCGCGTGCACAGTTTCTCGCGTTCGCTGACCGGCACTGACGTAAGCCGGCGCGAGAGTGTGGAAGAAGCGCTGAAGAAAGTGGCCGGGGAAGAAGGACGCATTGACTTCGTGGTGAACACGGCCGGCGTGCTCCACCGCCAGCCGCTCGTAGCCATGGACTATGCCGCCATTGAGAACGCCGTGCAGGTGAACTACATGGGATGTGTGAACGTAGCGCTGGCCGCTTATCCCTATCTGCAGGAATCACACGGCAAATTGGTGTTCTTCACCTCGTCCAGTTACACCCGTGGCCGCGCCCTCTACAGCATATACTCCAGCACGAAGGCCGCCATCGTGAACTTCGTCCAGGCCCTCGCCCAGGAGTGGGAAGGACAGGGCATCAAAATCAACTGCATCAACCCCGAGCGCACGAAAACACCGATGCGCATCCAAAACTTCGGCACAGAGCCCGACGATACGCTGCTCAAGTCGGAACAAGTGGCCGCCGCCACCGTGCGCACCCTACTGAGCGACTACACCGGACAGGTGATAGACGTCAGAAGAAGCGCTCCGCAGGCCTGAAAATGCGAAAAAACATCGCAAGAATACAAAAAACACGTGCAACAAGCCGCTTCTTTACAAATAAATTTGTATATTTGCAACCAGAAAGTATAACCCCCTAAATCCTATCGCTATGGCAACAAAGAAACAAGTGCCTGCCGAGCAGGCTGTAGTCAGCAGTGTTGACGCCCTTTGGTCGCTCTTCCTGAGCCAGAAAAAAACCGTAAGAAAAGCCTTGGCGAAGCGCATAATCGACCTGGAGGCCGCAGAGCGCCGCAACCACAAGAAAAAGGCCGACGAAGAAAAAGTATGCGGCAAAGCCCGCGCAAAGGCCCGCGCCATTGCCAAGAGCCTTGAAGACGGCGACGCCCTCTAACAAAACAGACACATGGCAGTGAGCACTAACACCTCTGTACAAAAAATTAAGAATGAGTGAGGCCCCACAAAGGCCCCACTCATTTTGATACTTAAGCCAAGCCATGAACGACACATTATATATATATAATAAGGAGCACCTGCGGGAAGTGCAACTCCGACAGCTCGCCATCCTTGACGAGATTGACCATATATGCTCCCGCCATGGCATCCCCTACTGGCTGGACGGCGGCACCGTGCTCGGCGCCGTGCGCCACGGGGGCTTCATCCCGTGGGACGACGACATCGACATCGCCATGCGGCTGGAGGACCTGCCGCGTTTCAGCGAGGCCTGCCAGAAAGAATTGCCCGACGACCTCTACCTGCAAACGATGCAGACGGAACCTTCCTGCCGCCTTCCCATCAGCAAGGTGAGAGACCGCAACTCCTTCCTCGTGGAATACACCGACGACTTCACCCGTCCCTACGGCAAAGGACTTTACGTGGACATCTTCCCGATGATCCCCTACCCCGATGTGAGCCGCAAGTTCGTGAAGCGCGTGGCGGGAGGATACTGCAAGGCCAACGCCATACTGCAGAGCCAGCATTATTACTCTTGGCGCTCCTGTGCCGAACTGCTCTGGTTCGGTGCCAAACGGGCGTGGCTGAAACTTTTATGGAACATAGCATGCGGAGTGCGCAAAAGAGGAAAATACACGAGCAACGTTCTCAACAACAACGGCTACGGCATCATGCACCGAACCGACAGCATCTTCCCCACAGCGCCCATTACCTTTGAGGGGCACACGTTCCAAGGACCCGCCAATCCCGATGCCTATCTGAAAGACCTTTACCACGACTATATGTCACTGCCACCCGAAGAAAAGCGCCACGGACACGCCGTGTTTTATATGGTAAACCTTAAAAAATAAGGGAAAACCTTTGCCGTGTCATTAAATATTGTTAATTTTGCAGACGGAACACATTTTATTTATTTAATAACATTTTAAACCTTTTCAATTTTACCTATGTGGTTATTTGATTCATCTATTGGAAAGAAAGTCGTAATGTCCGTCACAGGCATTGCGCTCATTCTTTTCCTGACATTCCATGGTTGCATGAATGTCGTTGCTCTTTTCAGCAAAGAAGGCTACAACTTGGTATGCGAGATGCTTGGTGCCAACTGGTATGCTCTCGTGGCTACAGCCATTCTGGGCGCCCTCGTTGTGCTCCACTTCGTTTACGCCTTCATTCTCACCCTCCAGAACAAGAAGGCCCGCGGTGCCAGCAAGTATGCTGTGACCGACAAGCCCGCGAATGTGGAATGGGCCAGCCAGAACATGTTCGTGCTCGGCCTCATCGTTGTGCTCGGTCTCTGCCTGCACCTCTTCAACTTCTGGTTCAACATGATGTTCGCCGAACTTGCCAACGATGGCATGGCCTACGTCACCAGTGCAGCCGCAGCCGATGGTTACACAATGATCTGCTACACTTTCCACGATGCCGGAACTTCTAGCATCATCTACAGTGTGCTGTATCTCGTATGGCTCGCAGCTCTCTGGTTCCACCTCACCCATGGTTTCTGGAGCGCTATGCAGACGCTCGGCTGGAACGGCAAGGTTTGGTTCAACCGCTGGCGTTGCATCGGTCAGGTTTACGTGACCATCCTCATCCTCATGTTCGTTGCCGTCGTCATCCGCTTTGCTTGCTGCGGTGGCTGCTGCTAATTACATTAAACGTTAAACACTAAACGTTAAACCAACAAATGGCTACACTTAATTCAAGAATACCCGAAGGTCCCGTTGCTGAAAAATGGACCAACTTCAAGGCTCACCAGCGCCTGGTGAACCCCAAGAATAAGCTGAAGCTCGATGTCATCGTCGTTGGTACAGGTCTGGCCGGCGCCAGCGCTGCCGCCTCCCTCGGCGAGATGGGCTTCAATGTGCTCAACTTCTGCATTCAGGATAGCCCCCGCCGCGCTCACTCCATTGCCGCACAGGGTGGTATCAATGCTGCAAAGAACTATCAGAACGACGGTGACAGCGTTTACCGTCTGTTCTACGACACCGTGAAGGGTGGTGACTACCGTGCTCGCGAAGCCAACGTGTATCGCCTCGCCGAGGTGGCCAACAACATCATCGACCAGTGCGTGGCACAGGGCGTTCCCTTCGCCCGTGAATACGGCGGCATGCTGGCCAACCGCTCCTTCGGCGGCGCCCAGGTAAGCCGCACCTTCTACGCCAAGGGCCAGACCGGTCAGCAGCTGCTGCTCGGCGCCTACTCTTCCCTCATGTGCCAGGTGAACAAGGGCAAGGTGAAGCTCTACACCCGTTATGAGATGCAGGACATCGTCATCATCGACGGCCGTGCCCGCGGCATCATCGCCAAGAACCTCGTGACCGGTAAACTGGAGCGCTTCAGCGCTAACGCTGTCGTTCTCGGCACCGGTGGTTATGGCAACACCTATTTCCTCTCCACCAACGCTATGGGTTGCAACTGCACCGCCGCCGTTCAGGCATACCGCCGCGGCGCCTTCTTCGCCAACCCCTCCTACGTTCAGATTCACCCCACTTGCATCCCCGTCCACGGCGACAAGCAGTCCAAGCTCACCCTTATGTCCGAGTCTCTCCGCAACGACGGCCGCATTTGGGTGCCCAAGAAGATTGAGGACGCCAAGGCTCTGCAGGAAGGCACCAAGCAAGGCTGGGACATCCCCGAAGAAGACCGCGACTACTATCTGGTGCGTCGCTATCCCGCCTTCGGTAACCTCGTGCCCCGCGACGTGGCCAGCCGCGCCGCCAAGGAGCGCTGCGACAAGGGCTTCGGCGTGAACAACACCGGCCTCGCCGTGTTCCTCGACTTCTCCGAGTCCATCCAGCGCCTCGGCATCGACGAGATTCGTGCCCGCTACGGCAACCTCTTCGATATGTATGAGGAAATCACCGACGTCAATCCCGGCGAATTCGTTCGCAGCGAGAATGGCTTCGACTACTACAAGCCCATGATGATTTTCCCCGCCGTTCACTACACGATGGGCGGTATCTGGGTTGACTACGAGCTGCAGACCACCATCCCCGGCCTCTTCGCCATCGGCGAGTGCAACTTCTCCGACCATGGTGCCAACCGTCTCGGTGCCTCCGCCCTCATGCAGGGTCTGGCCGACGGTTACTTCGTGCTCCCCTACACCATCCAGAACTACCTCGCCGACCAGGCCATCTGGCCCCGCCTCAGCACCGAACTCCCCGAGTTCGCTGAAGCCGAGAAGAGAGTCGATGCCGAAATCGACCGCCTCATGGGCATCCAGGGCAAGCGCTCCGTGGACTCCCTCCACAAGGAACTCGGCCACATCATGTGGGAACACGTCGGCATGGGCCGCAACAAGGCTGGTCTTGAGGAAGGCCTCAAGCTTCTCAAGGAACTCCGTCAGGAATTCAACACCAACCTCTTCATCCCCGGCACCAAGGAAGGCCTCAACATCGAGCTCGACAAGGCCATCCACCTTCGCGACTTCATCCTCATGGGTGAGCTCATCGCCAACGACGCCCTCCATCGTGAGGAGTCCTGCGGCGGCCACTTCCGTGAAGAGCACCAGACCGAGGAAGGCGAAGCCAAGCGCGACGACGAGAACTTCTTCTACGTAGGCTGCTGGGAATACCAGGGCGACGACGACAAGGCTCCCGTCCTCTCCAAGGAACCCCTCGAATACGAGATCATTAAGGTACAAACCCGTAACTATAAGAATTAGTAGAAAAGTTAAAAAGTTTTTTTGGAAAAAAGTTGATACTAATGCAAACGCACAAAGACTTGGTCGTGTGGAAGCGCAGTATTGCATTTACCACTATTATATATAATATAAGCCAAGGCTTTCCTCATGAAGAATTGTTCGGACTGACTTCTCAAATTCGCAGAGCCGCATCGTCTATACCGATGAACATTGCCGAAGGCTATGGCAGAGGCTCCAAGAACGAGGTACTCCACTTTTTAAGCATTGCATCAGGATCTGCTTCTGAGGTTGACACGCAAGTGATTATCGCCAGAAACCTCGGCTACATCACAGAGGAACAATCAAATCAACTCGGACAAGAAATCAACGAAATCCGTATGATGCTTGCCTCTCTGCGTAAATCTCTCGCATAGACACCCAACTTTTACACTTTTCAACTAAACAACTAAACAACTGAAATTATGGCAAAGAATATATCTTTCACCGTTCGCTATTGGAAGCAGAACGGCCCCAAGGACGCCGGTCACTTCGAGGAGAAGAAGATGCACAACATCCCCGACGACACCAGCTTCCTGGAGATGCTCGACATCCTCAATGAGGAACTCGTCAACGAGGGTAAGGAACCCTTCGTCTTCGACCACGACTGCCGCGAGGGCATCTGCGGCATGTGCTCACTCTACATCAACGGCACGCCCCACGGCAAGACGGCCTCTGGCGCCACCACCTGCCAGCTCTATATGCGCCGCTTCAACGAGGGCGACGTCATCACCGTAGAGCCCTGGCGCTCCGCTGCATTCCCCGTAATCAAGGACTGCATGGTGGACCGCTCCGCCTTCGATAAGATTCAGGCCGCCGGTGGCTACACCACCATCCGTACCGGTCAGGCACAGGACGCCAACGCCATCCTCATCCCCAAGCAGGACGCCGACGAGGCTATGGACTGCGCCACCTGCATCGGCTGCGGTGCTTGCGTTGCCGCTTGTAAGAATGGTTCCGCCATGCTCTTCGTCAGCAGCAAGGTCAGCCAGTTCGCCCTCCTTCCCCAGGGCCGCGTAGAGGCTGCCAAGCGCGCCAAGGCTATGGTTGCCAAGATGGACGAGCTCGGCTTCGGCAACTGCACCAACACCCGTGCCTGCGAGGCTGTATGCCCCAAGAACGAGAGCATTGCCAACATCGCTCGCCTCAACCGCGAATTCCTCAAGGCCAAGCTTGCTGATTAAGCAATATTGGACTTGTTAATCAGAGTCTTTAGCCTTCGTGGCTAACTTCATACGAGTGCCAGCCCCTTACAAAAGAGGCTGGCGCTTTATTTCTCTTATATGCAAAAGCCCACACCCTTCCAACTTCGTGTCTATTCCGCCACCCGTCAGATTCCGGCGGGCAAGGTGATAAGTTACGGCCAGTTGGCGCACCTCATCGGCTGCGGCAGCGCACAAGCCGTCGGGCAGGCGCTGCGGCGCAACCCCTATGCCCCAGTCGTGCCGTGCCACCGCGTGGTTTCTGCCGACGGCAGTCTCGGCGGCTTTATGGGTCAGCGCGACGGGGAACAACTCCAGCGCAAACGTGCTCTGTTATCGTCTGAAGGCATCACCTTCGATGCCGAGGGCCGCGTACGTCCGCAGCATTTTGTCAAGACATTTTAAGCCATCTCCTCCCCCAAACGCAGCGCGGGCGGCTCTCTATGAAAAGAGGGCCGCCCGCGCCTTTATTATGTTGCTCCGCTATTTGTTGCGGGCAGGAATGTCGGTGGTCATCCACAGGCCATGCTGGTTGCAATACTCATACACGGCGGTAAAAGGAGCCAGGCAGTCGCTGCACACCACCTCGGGCGTATCGCCGGGCTGGAGATAGTGGAAGTGTAGCGCATCTTCCGTCTCCACGGCCACGAAGCAGATGTGGTGCTCGGGCAGCATGGGATGCGCTACCTCGCCTACACTGATAAGCAGCGCTCCTGAAGCGCGGCGCGTCAGCACGGGGAGATGTTTCTCGGCAGCGCCGTCCTCGCGATGAGGGTCAAGCTGCTGCATAGGTTGGCCACAGCATACGGGAATAACTTGTGAATCGACATGCTTCACGATAACGTTCCCGCAATGGGGGCACTTGTAGAATTTTGTTGCCATTGTTGTAATGTTTTTAAAGGGTGAAACAAAAAGGCCGGTGCAAAAGTGGGGCATCGGAGGCCACTTTTCCAACTGTTTTGTCCCTTTTGTCGCCATCTTTTTCTTTTTTTAAGAATTCACGCCGCAGTCCGTCATCTCGGCCTTTCATTTGGAAAAAATCATGTAAAGTTTTTGCCCTCCGAAAGCCTTGCAACTGCGTTATAGAGAGGCATATCGCCGCTTTTCCATCCTCCATATTCCATTTTGCCAACACGTCTTTGCAAGGCCACAGCTGAAGGGCAAACGAGAGGGGCCTTTTAGCAAATTTTAGCATTATTTTTTTGGAATACGGGAGATGAACGCCGTATTTTTGCCGCAGCATTTCGGGGCACGGCCCAGCGGAATGCTACAACATCACTCACCCTCTAAATTATATTATTATGATCAGTATCAAAATGCAAGAGGCCATCAACGCCCAGATCAACGCCGAAATGTGGTCGGCTTATCTCTACCTCGCTATGTCGATGGACGCTGAGGACAAGCTCCTCAAGGGTATGGCCCACTGGTTCCACAAACAGTATGAAGAGGAGATGGAGCACGCCTTCAAGTTCGCGGGCTACCTCCAAGCCCAACAGGCCAAGGTCATCCTGCACCCCATCGCCGAGGTGCCCGTCACCTGGAACTCCGCCCTCGCCATGTACGAGCAGACGCTGGAGCACGAGAAAAAGGTGACGAGTCTCATCCACGCCCTCTACTCCCTCGCCATCAACGAGAAGGACTACGCCACGCAGAACATCCTCCAGTGGTATGTCAACGAGCAGGTGGAAGAGGAAGCCACGGCTCATGACATCGTTGAGACGCTCCGCCGCATCGGCGACGACCAGTACCACCTCTATGAGTACGACCGCCACTTGGGAAAACGGTAAAAAATTAACAGTTAACAAATAACAATTAAAAATTATGGCAATAATATACTTGTTGGCACAAACCTATCTGTCATTTATTTTTATCAAGAATTAAAGAATTAAAGAATTACTTCGTTAGCCTTCTGTCTGGAATTCTTTTGAATTAGCTGCTTGATGCAGCAGAATTCCTGCGGACAACTATTCAGCAGTGCTCCAGCACTGCGTAATTCCTAAAAATTCATTATCAGAACACGAAAAAAATTCCTGAATTCTTTCAATTCTTGATAAATAAAAATATGTTGTGCCAAATCGTATATTGTTTCCAAAATTATCAGCATTATGGAAAAGTTCGTTTGCACCATTTGCGGCTGGGAATACGATCCCGAGGCCGGCTGTCCCGAGGCCGGCATTGCCCCCGGCACTCCCTTTGAAGACCTCCCCGAAGACTTCACCTGCCCCATCTGCGGTGTCAGCAAGGAAGAGTTTGCCGCATCATAGAGCCGCGCTGTCTGCCCTGCATATCTTCACACGCCGAGGGCCGCACCCCACTCATGGGATGCGGCCCTCGCTGTATTCTTTGCCATCAGTCCTGTTTCGGACGTTTCTTCCGGCGGCCGGCCTTCTTCAAGGCCTCGGCAATAATCCACTGCAGCTGGCCGTTTGTGCTGCGAAACTCATCCGCCGCCCACGCCTCCACGGCCGCCATCGTCTCGGCATCAACGCGCAGGACGAAGGTCTTCGTCGTGGAGCGTGAGGGCATCTCTATATTTTTATCTTCAGGCATAATTTCCTATTTTATGCTGAAAAACTTTATTTTGAGCCACGACCAGTCACGGACCTTCTTCCAGCTCTGATCATACCTGTATTGAAGCAATGTAGCCTCGCGTTCCTTTCTCTCGTTCTTCAATGTCCAGCGCCCTTTCCGCAAGCGACGGATAGCCTTTATGAAATGATAAACCTCCACAATGAACAGGAGGTTTATCACGGTCATCCAGCGGATAGGTTCGTCCATCCAATCCGTGGCTGCAAGCACCATAGACAACAGTGCGAACAACACAGTTGCTTTTAACGACATGCATAGTTGAAAGGACACCTCGTAAAGTTTCTCCGATAGCAAGGGCAGACTCTGTATTTTCAAGATTCGCCGGCTCTCCACGCTCAACTTCCCGCCATTTTCGCGGGCCAGCCGTTCTTCCTCGCGGGCTTTCTCCAACGCTTCGGCGTATTCGTCGCGCAGGTCGTTGTCGTGGGCATAGGTGAGTTCCGTGGGGTGATACCACAGGCGGGGGTAATGTTCCAACATGACTGTCAAGCCTAAACTTATCCAGGCAAAGGCATAGCACACCCAAGTCCAGAAGCGCGGCACGAGCCCACACAGCTCTCCATCCGATTTTTTCCCCAACAGCGGTGCGAGTTCCGGCGTGGAAGGCCAGTGTATAGCCGCCAGCACACCAACAACGAGAAGGATAATGGCACTAATGACAGTGCCAATAGAAAAAGCCTCTGCACGGGGAAGCGTTTCGATAATTTCTTTACGCATAGATTATTTCAGCATCATTGAAACGCACAGCACGGCTGTGCCGATAATCACGACTATCATAGCCTCTTAATGATTCAGCGTGCCGCTGTTGATAACGGGCTGTGCGGGTTCGTCGGCGCAGAGCACTACGAGCAGATTGCTCACCATAGCGGCTTTCTTCTCTTCGTCGAGGTCCACGACGCCTTCCTGTTCCAGCTTGCTCAGGGCCATTTTCACCATCGATACAGCGCCATCTACTATTTTCTCTCTGGCGGTGATGATGGCGGCGGCCTGCTGGCGACGCAGCATCACGGCGGCGATCTCGGGGGCATAGGCCAGGTAGTTGATGCGGGCCTCCACCACTTCCAGTCCGGCCATTTCCAGACGCTCGTTGAGCTTCTCCGTCAGCACGGCGTTCACCTCCTCGCTACCGCTGCGCAGCGTCACGCCTTCGCCCTTGCCGTCCTCGTCGTCATAGGCATAGAGGCCGGCCACCTGGCGCAGGGCGGCATCGCTCTGCACGGCCACGTAGCGCTCGAAACGGTTCATGCGGGCCGTGGCCATGTTGCCGGCCTGCGCGGCATTCACCTCGGTGTCGATGTCGAAGATGGCTTTGTAGGTGTCCTTCAAGCGCCACACGAGTACGAGGCCTATGAGGATGGGGTTACCCGTCTTGTCGTTCACCTTGATGGGCTCGGCGTTGAGGTTGCGGGCGCGCAGGCTCACGTTTTTGGTACTCATCAGGGGGTTAATCCAGTAGAAACCGTTCTTGCGGAACGTGCCGCAGTACTTGCCGAAGAATGTCAGCACCTTGGCCTCGTTGGGCTCCAGCATGGTGTAGCCCTTGCAGCCGAAGATGAAGCAGATGAAAAGCAGGGCAGAGCCGGCGAAGTGCCAGCCGCAACTTTCACCTGCCTCGGCACGTACGATACCGCCCACAAACAGCCAAATGCATGCGGCAAAGATAGCAATAACGATACCAATCATCAGGAAGCCATTCAGCGAACCTCCTGAAAAATCTCTTTCTTTCGTTTCCATAGTTCTTGGAGTTTAATTTTGTTGTTTTTATTTTGATTTTCTGTCGTTTGCATCGCTCATGAAGGCTTTTTCCGTCCTTCCGAAAAGCGCTTCATCGTAATATCATTTTAATATCACGCTGCAAAAATACGGAAATCCCGCTTTCCCTCCAAATTTTTCGGCATTTTTTTGCATTTTTCGGGCAAAAAAGTCTGTTTTCGGGCGAAAAAAGTGCACTTTACCCCCTTTTAGTACGGAGAAAAAATCATAAAAATCATATTTTATCATATAAATCTTTATTGCGCCGCAGGCTTAATGCGCTGCGCGGCTATGATGATTTGTATGATGTCTTATGATTTTTATGATTTCCCCCTTATATTTTTTCCGATAGCCCTTTCGCGAAAAATTAAAAGGGACATCGGACGAACTAAAAGGGCTATCGGACGAACTAAAAGGGACTTAGTTTCTACTAAGTCGGCGTTAGTTTCTCCTAAGGCGGCGATAGTTTTTCCTAAGTCGGCATTAGTTTTCCGCCAATGCGCAAAAAAAAGGAGCATCCCGCGGGTACGGGATACTCCTTATATATAATAGCGCGCGTATGAGGGGCTATACACGGTCGCCGAAGGGCGGCCGCAAACCCGACGTCGGCTTTTAGCGCTTCACAATCTTCACGGCTTTCTTGCCTGCCGTCTGCAGCACGTAGTTGCCGGCGGGAAGGAGTTCGGTGTTCAACTCGCCTTCCTGCACTACGCGGCCCTGCATGTCGATGATGCGGCTCACGCCGGTGTAGGTGATGGAACCGATGGTGCGAATGCCGTCGGGGTCAATCTCGGCGAACGTGAAATTCTTCACCTCGGCACGCTCTATGGTGTAGGTGGTCGTTTCGCTGACGATGGTGAGGTCTGTGGTGCCGAAAGTCATCTTGGGATTTTCCTTGAGGAGGAAAGTCTGCGTGCTGTTGTCACCAAGGGTTACCACGAGCTGCGTAGCCTTCTCGGCCATAGCGGCAAAGGGGCACATAAGAAGTACCACGAAAGTGAGGATGAGTGAATTTTTCATAGGGAATGGAATGTTTTTCATTTTTCTGGGAGCAAAATTACAAAAAAAAATTGTAACTTTGCAGCAAAGTTTGAAAAAAAATTATAAAACCGCCCATAGACAGCCCGAAAGTGCCACCCACCCAAGGCCGCGGCGGCCGTTTTTTCACAAACTATAAACTATCAACTATAAACTGTCAACTATCAACTGCCAACCTCATGGATAAGACTCTTCTCTCCCCCCTGAAATTCACCCCCGTACTGAAATCGCCGCTCTGGGCCGGACGTGGCATCGTAGCGCTCAAGCAACTCGCAGACGTAGAAGCCGTAGGCGAGAGCTGGGAAGTGAGCGGTGTGCCCGGCGATGAGACCGCCGTGAGCGAAGGCCCCCTCAAGGGTTACACCCTGCGCCAGCTCACCGAGCAGTTCGGCGCCGACTTCATCGGTAAGGCCAATCTGGAGCGCTACGGACTGGACTTCCCGCTCCTTATTAAGTTTATCAGCGCCGACGGCGACCTCTCCATACAGGTACACCCCGACGACGCCATGGCGCAGCGCTACGGCAAGCCCTTCGGCAAGACCGAGATGTGGTACATCATAGGGGCCGAAGAGGGCGCATCCCTCTGCAGCGGATTCAAGCACGACCTCACGCCCGAAGAATACGACGCCATCATGGCCGAAGGCACGCTCTGCGACCATCTGGCCGCACACCAGACGCACGTGGGCGACTGCTTCTTCATCCCCGCCGGACAGATTCACTCCATAGGCCGCGGCAATCTGCTCATTGAGGTGCAGCAGAGCAGCGACCTCACCTATCGCGTCTTCGACTTCAACCGCCGCGACGCCCAGGGCAACCTCCGCCAGCTCCACACGGCAGAGGCCCGCGAGGCTCTCAACTTCAAAGCCCGCGAGGAGTACCGCACGCAATACGAAGACCGCGATGACGCCCACATCGTGCTGGAGCGCCACCCCGAGTTCACCACCAGCGTGATGCACCTTACAAAAGCGTTCGAGCGCGACCTCTCCGGCGTAGATTCCTTCGTCATCCTCATCGCCTATGAGGGCACTGCCACCCTCCGCACCGATGCGGGCCACACCGCCACCCTCAAGGCCGGCGAGAGCATCCTGCTTCCCGCCTGCACAAAGCACGTCACCATCACCCCCGAAGGCGGACGTTTCAGCCTTGTGGAGACTTACGTATAACGCCTTCAAAATCTCTGACGCATGCGACAACTCTTCACGTTACTTCTCGCCCTCATCTTCGCCGCCAGCCCTTCCCTCGCGGCCCAAGAACCCGACACATACGCTGTGAGCCTCGACTCCTGCAACGTGCTCCCCGAAAGCGCCATTCTAACGCCCGACACGTGCACTGTGAGCCTCGACTCCTGCAGTGCACTCCCCGAAAGCGCCGTTCCAAATCTTGACACGCACGCCTCCTGCCATTTCCACGCCAAGCAACTCATCGCTCCGGCCGTCCTACTGGCCGTCGGCGCATCGGGTCTTATCCACAATTCGCCCCTCAACAAACTCTCCAACACCACGCACGACGGAGTGAAAGACCTCGGGTTCAGCACGAAAGTAGATAATTGGATACAATACATCCCGAGCGTCGTCCATTTGGGCTTGGGCCTCACAGGCGTGAAAGCCAAACACAAATGCATCGACCGCTGTCTGGCCGCCGCCACGGCTTATGTCTGCATGGTGGCTGTGGGTAACGGATTGAAATACGCCATCCGCGAGAAACGCCCCGGCTCTGAAGAGCGAGGTTCATTCCCCTCCGGTCACACGGCCACGGTATTCACTGGAGCAGAACTCACTCGCATAGAATACGGAAACGCCATCGGCGCCGCAGCCTACGGCGTGGCCACTGCCGTCGGCGTACTGCGCGTTATGAACGACCGCCACTACGTCCACGACGTCCTGGCCGGCGCCGGCATCGGTATACTCAGCGCGAAGGTGGGCTACTGGATGCTCCCCGTGTGGAAAAAGGTGTTCAAGCACAAAGAAATCCTCCCCGCCCTCAGCATAATGCCCACCGCCGACCCCGTAAATCGGCAATATGCTCTCAGCGCCGCCATTGTGATGTGAGGAGGTGACGGTTAAGAGTTGACAGCTCTCAGTTAACATCAGATAGTTTTCAGATAAATGACAAGCGAAGAGATTCACGAGGCCGTGCGCCTCATCAAGCAGGAGCTGCGCGGGATGATGAACGGCGTAGTGAGCCACTCCATGCGCGAGAAGGGGCTTGCCTACAAAGTAAACTTCGGAGTAGAACTCCCCCGTCTGCAAGACTATGCCGCAGAACTCCTTCAGCGCACGGCGAGCGACGAGAATGAGCGCTACAGCCTCTCCCTGCGGCTCTGGAGCGAGAATATCCGTGAATGCCGTCTCCTGGCCGGCATGCTGATGCCGCCCGAAGCGATGGACGAACAGACGGCCGAACTCTGGGTGGAGCAGATGCGTTTCCCCGAGGAGGCCGAATGCACCGTAATGCACCTTTTCCAGCACCTAAGCCCCGCCGCCGACCTCGCCTTCCGCTGGATAGCACGCGAGGAACCGATGTTCCAGTTCTGCGGCTGGATCCTGATGGCCCGCCTCTTCATGCAGGGCCGCGAGCCTTCCCAGCGCGATGCCGACGAGCTGCTCGACCAGGCCGCCACCGTGCTCCGCGATTTCGCCCTGCAGCCTGCCCCGCAAGCATCCCTGCAAGCCTCCGTTCCGGGCGGCTTTTCCGCCCAGTCCTCCCCGTCCGCCACCGTTCCGGGCGGCTTTTCCGCCCGGCCCCTCCCCCTTGCCGCCGCTGCGCACAAGGCTCTCCTAAAATACATGGCCACCAGCCCCACGGCCGAAGCCCGCGGCGAAGAACTTCTCTCCGCCCTCAACCTATAAAATCCCCTCTATATTTATGAAGAAGCTCACAAATTTTCTCCATCGCTACCTCGGCCTCACCGCAGGCCTGGCTACGTTCGTTTTAGGCCTGACAGGCTTACTCCTTGTCCTCATCAAGCCCCTCGCCAAGCAGAGCGGCGACGAATCTCTCCGTTCCTTCGTGGGCTTTCTCAAGACCGGCCACATGCGTCTCTGGATTTCCTCCGACGCAAGCAGCCTCATCGTGGGCATACTGATGATTGGCTTCCTCCTGCTCCTCATCACGGGCTTCTTTATGTGGCGCCGCACGAAAATATGGCTGCCCCGCGGCAAACGCACCAAGCGCAGCATACTCTTCTACCTCCACACGCTGCTCGGCCTTTACCTTTTGCCCCTCCTTCTCTACTTCGCCGTGTCCGCCATCCTCTGCACCTTCCACTGGCATTTCGGAAGCGACGAGGGTTTCCGCACTTTCTTCTCCATACATAGCGGCCACATCTGGGGCTCTGCCGGAAAATGGATAGCAGGCCTCGGTGGAGCGGCCGTAACCCTCCTCTCCTTCACCGGTCTCCTCATCTGGTGGAACAAACAAAAGGCTCACAAATAACAAACCTCGCCTTTACTCTCACTCTTAACGAGAGAAGGCTCATAAATGGGTGCTCGCCATTTCGGCGGGCTGAGAATAAACCATCAAAACCTGATCCGGATAATGCCGGCGTAGGGACTTATGAAACATTTTCTTATCTTAACGGCCGCCCTCGTGCCGTCGCTTTTCGTGCAGGCCGAAGAGCCTGACTCCATCCCTTCTTTTCTTTCCTCTCAGGCCGAAGAGCCTGATACTCTGGCCCTCCGTCATCTCGACGAGGCCGTTGTAATGAGCGTTAAGGCACCCACCGATGCGCCTTACGCCACCACCAACATCCGCCGCACCGACCTGGAGGCGTTTTCCTCCACGGCCAGCGAACTCCCCCACCTCCTTGCCCGCACCCCGGGCGTGATTTCCTGGAGCGAGAACGGTCTCGCCTCCGGCACATCCGGCATGCGTATTCGCGGAGCCGGCGACAGCCGCATCAACGTCACCCTCGACGGCGTGCCCCTCAACTCCCCCGAGGACCAATGCGTATTCTGGGCCAACACGAGTTCCTATGCCGCCCTCCTTCAGGGCGTGCAGATTCAGCGCGGTGTGGGCACCAGCACGGCGGGCGACGGAGCCTTCGGCGGCAACATAGCCTTGCAGAGTCGCACACCTTCTCTCGTCCCCAGCCTCTCCCTTTCGGGCAGTTACGGATCCTACAATACGTGGCAGGCAGGCGGTTCAGCATCCTCCGGCCTCCTCTTCCGCCATCTCGTCATCGAGGCTGCTTACCACGAAACCCACACCGACGGCTACCTCCACGGCACACAGGGGCGAGCCGGGTCGTATTATGGTGCCCTGACCTACCTCTCCGCCTCGCGCCGCCTGAAGCTCTCCTACAAGAACCTCGGCAATTTCGAGCACACCGGCCAGGCGTGGAACGGCGTGGAGGACTACCCCGTCCTGCGCCGCCTCGGCCTCGGCCGTTTCAACTCTCTCTACGAGGCCTTCACCGACCCCGATGACCCCTCGCAGGGCACGCAGCGCTTCGTCTTCAACGACGGCAGCCTTTGGCCCGGCGCCTCCGACGTTTTCCGCCAGAACCACTCGCTCCTCAACCTCTCCGCCACCCTTTCGCCCCTCTGGACGCTCTCCGCCACGGCCCACTACACCCACGGCCAGGGTTACTACGACGAGTTCAAGCCCGCCTGTTCGCCCGCCAAGTTCGGCATCAGCGCCCCCGACCCTTCCGACTTCGTACGCCAGAAGGGTCTCCGCCAGGACGTAGGCGGCATCGTGGCTCACGCGGCCTACCGCCGCGCGAAATGGGATGTCCTCATCGGTGGTGCCGCCCAATTCTACGGTAGCCGCCATTACGGCCACCTCACCTACGCTTCCTCGCCCGCCCTCGCCGCTCTCCTCGCCACTGCCCCCTATACCTACTACACCTCCACGGCTCATAAATCCGACGCCTCCCTCTACGCCAAGGCCGTCTGGCACGCTGCCTCCCGCCTCGACGCCTACCTCGACCTGCAGTACCGCCACGTGTTCTACCGCACCGCGGGACAGAACGACAAGTTCCGCTCTCTCCCCGACGGCACGCTCTCTCCGCAGCCGCTCGACATCCTTCGCCGCTACGACTTCTTCAACCCCAAGGCCGGCCTCACCTACCACACCGACGCCCACACCCTCTACCTCTCCACGGCCGTGAGCCACCGCGAACCCGAGCGCAACAACTTCACCGACAACGGCTCCTACCCCGCCCCACTGCCCGAAGCGCTCTACGACAACGAGGCCGGCTACACCTTCCGCCACTCACGCATCCACTTAAGCCTCAATGCCTACTGGATGCACTACCGCAACCAATTCGTGCAGACGGGCCTGCTCTCCGACATCGGCGAGCGCCTCACCACCAACATTCCTTCGTCCTACCGCATCGGCCTTGAACTCGCCGCCACCGTCAATGCCACGCCGTGGCTCTCCCTTGAGGTCAACGCCACCCTCAGCCGCAATCGCCTCAAGGCCTTCACCGAGCACATTGAGGACTGGGACGCGCCCTCCGGCTTCACCACCCAGTACTACCGGCGCTCCACCCTGCCCTTCTCCCCCGCCGTCACGGCCAACGCCTTCGCCGACGTCCACCACAAGCGCTGGTCTGCCACGTGGCACACCGCCGCCGTCTCCCGCCAGTACCTTGACAACACGGCCTGCCGCGCCCGTTCCCTCGCCCCCTACTCCTTCTCCGACCTTCGGATCAGTTATACGCTACGCTTTAGATCCCCCAGCCTCTCCAGCCTCTCCCCGTCAAAGCTTCCTTTGGAGCTTTGCCACCCCTCCCCTGTTAGGGAGGGGGAAGATTCTTCTGCTTGCGAGAGAGCAAGTCGCTCAAGGGATTTCTCCCCCTCCCTAACCGGGGAGGGGTGGCGCGGTGCTAAGCATCCGCGACGGGGAGAGGCTGTTTTTTCCCTTCTATTAACCAACCTCTTCAACGCCCATTATTCTCCCACGGCCTGGGTATATTCCGCCGTCAGCGCCTCCTCCGGCTACCCCCCCGACAACCGCTTCACCCAAATCGGCTATTTCCCCACCGCAGGCTTCACCTTCATCGCCTCCCTTACCCTCAAACTTTAATAAACACGCGAACTCTCAGCCTCTCCCCGCCAAAGCTTCCTAGGGAACTTTGCCACCCCTCCCCTGTCAGGGAGGGGGGAATTACCCCTAAAGCTTGCAAGCGCTTCATTTCCCGCAGAAGAAATCTCCCCCTCCCTAACAGGGGAGGGGTGGCGGAGCACCGCAGGTGGCTCCGACGGGGAAAGGCTGTGGGTTAGGCATCAGTCTTTTATTATGACCACCCTTCTCGACTTCCTTGCCCTCATCGTAGGTCTCATCTACATCTTTCTGGAATACCGTGCCCACATCCTCGTGTGGCTCGCCGGCATAGTCATGCCCGCCATCGACCTCTGGCTCTACTGGGAGCGCGGTCTCTACGGCGACTTCGGCCTCGCCCTTTATTATCTCCTTGCTGGCCTCTACGGTTTCCTGGCCTGGCGCTACTGGCCCGGCCGCAATGACGGCGACACTCCGCGTCCCATCACGCATTTTCCCCTCACCTTTGCGGCCGTTGCCCGTTGCATGTTGGCGTTCTGCCTTATCTGGGCCGCCGTGTGGGCCTTCCTCAATTACTGGACCGACAGCACCGTGCCCATCACCGATAGTCTCACCAACGCCCTCAGCATCATCGGTCTGTGGATGCTCTCCCGCAAGTACGTGGAGCAGTGGCTGGTATGGATTGTGGCCGATGCCATCTACGTGTGGCTCTATGCCTACAAAGGTCTGCCCTTCAAGGCCACCCTCTACTCCTTTTATATAATAATAGCCTTCTTCGGCATCCGCAAATGGCTGCGCCTCATGCGCGAGCAATCGCACTGATTTTCCGCAGGGCCTCCCTCCGTTTTGCGGCGTGCTGACCGACGTAACTGACGTTGCATATTCTTTTCAAAGTGTAAAATATTTTGACAAAACGAAAAAAGAAGAAATCGCGGCGCCATGCGACCTAAACCGGCCTTTAGCCGAAAAACGCGCGACGAACCGTCATTTTTTTCGCCGTCCCCCCCTTCATTTTTCCCGATAGCCCTTTTACGCGAAACTAAAAGGGACATCGGAAAAATTAAAAGGGACATCGGACAAACTAAAAGGGACAAAATTTCAACTGAAAGGGCGATAGTTTCAACTAAAAGGGCTTTAGTTTTTGCTAAAAGGGACAAAATTCCGAAAAAAATCGCAAAAAAATCATCGCGCGGCGCCCTTTTTTCCCTCCTAAAAGCGGGTGTGGCGCGCCCAAAGGAATCTCCGCCGAAATCCTTGCGGACATAACCGTTTATAAATAAGCCGTGTAACGGCGTCTTAAAAACCCCGTTTTTTCCATCCGAACCTCCGCGCGCTGTCCTCCACGCCCAAATTTCGCCAAGAAAACGCACGAAAAATGTAAAAATCGTTACAAAAAATTTTTCAGTTACGTCCGTTTATGTGAAGCGTTTGTTAAACGGAAGGAATACGGAGCTGTTGTCTTTGCAATCGTAAAGGCAACTCTTTTTTATGCCCTTTGAAACAGAAATAGCCACACATCACATAACAAAACAAGCGTTACCGCAAGCGCCACCGCCCCTTTTAAGCCCTACAATTTGGCCAACTTAATAATTCTTTGTACTTTTGTCCCGCACAATATGTATATATATAAAAATAAATAATGTCTCAATTCCCCTTACTCGCACAAATCAACACACCGGAGGACCTTCGCCGACTGGATGTGAAGCAACTGCCGCAGGTGTGTGACGAACTGCGGGAATTTATCATAGAGCAACTGGCCGAACATCCGGGACACTTGGCCTCTTCGCTCGGCACGGTGGAACTCACCGTGGCCTTGCACTACGTGTTCAACACGCCGGAGGACCGCCTCGTGTGGGACGTGGGGCACCAGGCCTACGGACATAAGATTCTCACCGGACGCCGCGACCGTTTCCACACGAACCGTCAACTCGGAGGCCTGCGGCCTTTCCCTTTCCCCACCGAAAGTCCCTACGACACCTTTGCCTGTGGCCACGCCTCCAACAGTATCAGCGCGGCATTGGGCATGGCTACGGCCGTGGGCAGCGAGCGCAAGGTGGTGGCCATCATTGGCGACGGCGCCATGAGCGGCGGACTGGCCTACGAGGGCCTCAACAACGCCAGCGAGACACCCAACAATCTGCTCATCATCCTCAACGACAACGAGATGAGCATCGACCCCGCCGTGGGAGGCTTCCGCCATTACCTGCACCACTTGCACACGTCGTCGTTCTACAACCGTCTGCGCTACCGCACCTCCAAGTTCCTCTCCAACCACGGCATACTGAGCGACAAGGGCCGCAGACGCATCCTGCGCTTCAACAACTCCGTGAAGTCCTTCCTGCAAGGGCGCCAGAACATCTTTGAGGGCATGAACATCCGCTACTTCGGCCCCAACGACGGCCACGACGTGGTGGAACTCGTGCGCACCCTGCGTTGCATCAAGGAGATGACAGGCCCGAAACTCCTCCACATCAACACCGTGAAGGGCAAGGGCTACGTCAAGGCGGAGAAAGACCCCACCGTGTGGCACGCACCCGGCAAGTTCGACGCCGCAACGGGCGAACGTGCCGTGCCGCAAACCGAAGAGAAGGCTCCGGTGGCCAAGGCCGTGAAGTTCCAGGACGTATTCGGCGAGACCATCATCGAACTGGCCCACCAGAATCCCGAGATAGTAGGTATCACGCCCGCTATGCCTACGGGCTGCAGCCTCTGCATGATGATGCAGGAGATGCCCGACCGCTGCTACGACGTAGGCATTGCCGAAGGCCACAGCGTAACCTTCGCCGCCGGCTTGGCACGCGAGGGTAAGTTGCCCTTCTGCAACATTTACTCGTCCTTCTCCCAGCGCGCCTACGACAACATTATCCACGACACGGCGCTGCAACAACTGCCCGTGGTCATCTGCCTCGACCGCGCCGGACTGGTGGGTGAGGACGGCGCCACGCACCACGGCGCGTTCGACCTAGCCGCCCTGCGACCCATACCCCATCTCACCATTGCCGCACCAATGGACGAGGCAGAACTGCGCGACCTCATGTACACGGCACAACTGCCCGACAAGGGCGCATTCGTCATCCGCTACCCCCGCGGAGGCGTCCCCACCGACCGCCGCGTCCCCCTCGCCGACTGGCACACACCGATGAAGGCCCTCCCCGTCGGCCGCGGCCGCCAGTTACGCCCCGCCCAGGACGGCTGCAAGGTGGCCGTGCTCTCGCTGGGCGTCATCGGCTGGAACGTACCCGAAGGTCCGTGGGCACACTATGACATGCGCTTCCTCAAACCTCTCGACGAGGCGCTCCTCAAAGAGGTGGCCGAAAACTTCAACACGCTCGTCACCCTTGAGGACGGCGTCCTGCAAGGCGGATTCGGCAGTGCCGTGCTGGAATGGCTGGCCGACAACGGTTACAACCGCCGCGTGGTGCGCCTCGGTCTGCCCGACGAGTTCGTAGAGCACGGCAGCATACGCCAACTTCAGACCCTCGTAGGCCTTGATCCCGAAAACATTGAACAAGTCCTCAAGGGCTTGACAAACTGACACTGATATGAATATCGTAATCGCAGGGGCCGGCGCCGTAGGCACACATCTGGCCAAGTTACTCGTGCGTGAGAAACACAACATCACGCTTATCGACCCCACGCCCCACCGCTTGGATCCGCTATCCAGCAACTTCGACATCCTCACGCTGACTGCCTCCCCACTAAACGTGACGGCGCTCCGCGAGGCCGAGGTGCAGCACGCCGACCTCTACATCGCCGTGATGCCCGACGAGGCCCACAACATGACGAGCTGCATGCTGGCCAAACAACTCGGCGCCAAGCGCACCGTGGCCCGCGTGGACAACTATGAATATACCCTGCCCGACCAGCGCGAAGTGTTCACCAAGGCCGGAATCGACTCTGTCATCTATCCCGAGCTACTCGCCGGACGCGAGATAGCCCACAACGTGCGCCACAGTTGGGTGCGCCAGTGGTGGGAGTTCCAGGACGGCAAACTACTCCTGCTCGGCATCAAAGTGCGCAAGGGAGCCAGCATGCTCAATAAGCCTCTGCGCGAAATATGCCAGCCAGAGTCGCCCTTCCTCATCGTGGCGCTCAAGCACGACGGCGAGACGCTCATCCCCCACGGCAACGACCTCGTGGAAGAGGGCGACCTCGTGTTCTTCATGACCACCCCGCAGCACGCAGAGCACATCCGCAGCATCACAGGCAAGGAGGGCTACCCCGACGTTCACAACGTGTTCGTCATGGGTGGGAGTGACACGGCAGAGCATGCCGTGCGCCTCATGCCGCCCGACATGCACGCCAAAATCTTTGAGATGGACTACGAACGCGCCCAGCACCTCACCGAACGCATCGGGCGCCGCGCCATGGTGGTCAACGGCGACGGCCGCGACCTTGAACTCCTGCAGGACGAGAATATCAACTCCGCACAGGCCTTCCTCGCCCTGACCGGAAACTCTGAGAGCAACATCCTCGCATGTCTCGCCGCCAAGCGCCTCGGAGTGCGCAAGACGGTAGCAATGATTGAGAACTCCGATTACATCAGCATGGCCGAGAGCCTCGACATCGGCTGCATCATCAACAAGAAGACCTTCGCCGCCTCACATATCTACCAGATGATGCTCAAGGCGGACATCACGTCAATAAAGACCCTCACCATCGCCGCTGCCGACGTTGTGGAAATAAAAGTGGCCGAGGGCACCCGCGTAACCCGCCACCCCATCAAGGACCTCGGTCTCCCCGCCACCGTAAACCTCGGCGGCCTCGTCCGCGACGGCAAGGCCCAACTCATCAACGGCAACACGCAGATAAAGGCCGGCGACACCGTCGTAGCCTTCTGCCTGCAAGGCGAAATAAAAAAGCTCGACCGCTTCTTCAAGCCTGCCCCCGGGCTGTTTAGTTGAGAGTTAACAGTTATCAGTTGACAGTTAATAGTTTTCAGTGAACAGTTATTCATCATTGCACTCATTTGCCTTGCGCATTCCTCCCCTTCAAGGGGGAGATGCCCCGGAGGGGCGGAGGGGGTCTCACTTTTAACTTCGTATGATAAACCATCGCATAGTACTTCGCGCCCTTGGGTCGCTGCTTTATATCGAGAGCCTCTTGCTGGCCCTGTGTATGCTCGTCGGCGCCGTGTATCAGGAGACGGACTTCCTCGCCTTCGGCATCCCCACGCTCGTCAGCGCTTGCCTCGGCTTCGGCCTCACCCGTATGGGACGCAACGCCGAGAACCGGCTCTCCCGCCGCGACGGCTATCTCGTCGTTTCCCTCACGTGGATTGTCTTCTCCGTCGTGGGCATGCTGCCCTTCCTCATCAGCGGGGTGACGAGCCGGCCCGCCGTGGCCTTTTTCGAGGCGATGAGCGGCTTTACCACGACGGGCTCCACCGCCTTCGCTGACGTGGATGCCCTGCCCCATTCCGTTCTTTTCTGGCGCAGCATAAGCCACTGGCTGGGCGGCATGGGCATAGTCTTCTTCACCCTCGCCATACTCCCCGGCATGAGCAACGGCGACCAGAAGCTTTTCGCCGCCGAGGCCACCGGCCTCAAACTCGGCAAGCTCCATCCGCGCATTGGCACCACGGCCCGCTGGCTGTGGGGCTTCTACATGATGCTCACGGGTCTCTGCATCGGTGCTCTCTACCTCGCCGGCATGGGAGTCTTTGACGCTGTGAACCATGCCCTCTCCGCCGTAGCCACGGGCGGTTTCTCCACCCACACGGACTCCATCGGGTGGTTCCATTCCCCACTTATCGAACTCACCACGGCGCTCTTCATGTTCTTCGCCTCCATCAATTTTGCGTTGCTCTACCTCATTCTCTTCCGCGGCAAACTGCGCATATTCTGGAAGGACAGCGAACTGCGCGGCTTCATTCTCCTTCTCGTCCTGGCCATCCTTACGATGACCGTTATCATTACCCCCGCCAACTGGCTCACCTGTGCCGACGGCCCTGTCGCTACCCTTCTTGACAGTCTGCGGCGTGCCGTCTTCAACTGCGTGAGCGTGATGTCCACCACGGGCTTCACCACCGAGGACTACATGCTCTGGCACCCCAACGGCTGGATTGTCATCTCCCTCATCGGCATCTGCGGCGCCTGTGCCGGCAGCACGAGCGGCGGCGTGAAGGTTATCCGCATCATCACGGCGGCCAAGGCGCTCTTCACCGAGTTTATCCGCGCCCTCCATCCCCGCGCCGTCATCCCCGTCCGCATCAACGGCAACATCGTGCCGGGCCACGTCATCCGCACCGTGTTTGCCTTCTTCACGGCCTACGTCGTCATACTCGTCATCGCCGTCATGATTACCTGCGGCTACGGCTACGGCCTCACCGACAGCTTCGGCATAACCATATCCTCGCTTTCCAACATCGGCCCCACCATAGGCCGCGAACTGGGCCCGCTTGACGCCTGGGGCATCCTCCCCGACGGCCTCCTGTGGCTCAATTCCTTCCTCATGCTCTGCGGACGTCTGGAAATATTTTCCCTTCTCCTCCCCCTCATCCCCGCCTTCTGGCAAGAAAACTAATGTCCTCCACAGCCCTCCTCCTCTCCGGCGGCGTAGATAGCGCCGTGGCCCTCCACCTCCTTATGGAACAAGGCGTGGAGCCCGACCTCTATTATATAAAGATAGGCATGGACGGCGACGCCGACCTCACCTGCACCGCCGAGGAAGACCTTGAGATGTGCCGCGCCCTGGCCCACCGCTACGGACGCCCCCTCGAGGTCGTAGATCTCCAGAAAGAATACTGGGACCGCGTCGTTACCTACACCATTGACCACGTGCGCCGCGGCCTTACCCCCAACACCGACGTGATGTGCAACCGTCTCATCAAGTTCGGAGCCTTCGAGGAGAAGGTGGGCCACCGCTACGACCGCATCGCCACGGGACATTATGCACAGGTGCTCCGCCTGCCGTTGTCCCAAGAGGGCAACGGGGAAGGAGTATTCCTCGCCACGGCTCCCGACCCCGTCAAGGACCAGACCGATTTCCTCGCCCAGCTCGACGACTGGCAGGTGCAGAAAGTAGTCCTCCCCATCGGCCATCTCCTGAAGACCGACGTGCGCCGCATAGCCGAGGAACAGCACCTCGCCCCCGCCCACCGCAAGGACTCCCAGGGCATCTGTTTCCTCGGAAAGATAAACTACAGCGACTTCGTGCGCCGTTTCCTCGGCGAGAAGCCCGGTCCCGTCATCGAGATAGAGACCGGCCGCAAAGTGGGCGAGCACCGCGGCTACTGGTTCCACACCATAGGCCAGCGCAAAGGCCTGTTCCTCGGCGGCGGCCCCTGGTTCGTCATCAAGAAAGACATAGAGCAAAACATACTCTACGTTTCCCACGGCTGCGACACCCACCTGCAATACGGCCAGGACTTCTCCCTCGCCGACTACCACATCCTCACGTCCGACCCCTTCCAGAGGCTCCCCCAGTACGCCGCCCTCGTAGAGACACTCCCCGACGGCTCACGCCGCATGCCCGTCACCTTCAAAGTGCGCCACACCGACCGCTGGCGCCCCGGCACCCTCACCCTCACCGACGGCACGCCCCGCATCCACGGCAACGAGCGCATACAAGGCATAGCCCCCGGTCAGTTCGGCGTAATCTACACCCCCGACGGCCGCATCTGCATCGGAAGCGGCGAGATAGCCGTCAGCGCCGACAACTTCTGCTCATAGCGAGCCGCAAGCCCATATACTGACAACTGCTCCGCGCAAAACGCAACGCGAAACACTAAAAAAATCCTAAAAACGGCAAAAAAACGCGCCATTCCTTGCATTAATGCACAAAAGGCCGTACTTTTGCACTGCGTTTGAAAAGAACGCATGTGTTTTTCATAGTATTAGATTTAAGGTTAACAAGGAAATTGGGACGCAGTGATGCGTCCCAATTTTTTTTTGCACCTTTCAGGGCCTCCCCACAACAATAGCCTTTCACCATTTTCCGCATGCGTGAAACAGTGAAAAAATTTTGACAACTGAAAAAATCGAGAAATGGCCGCAAACCTTCAATTTTGCAAGGCCAGCATTGCAAAATTCCCGCCGATTTCAGACCTGTTTTTTCGAATTCAAGTTTTGTTTCCTTTGGATTTCGGCTCATTTTTTACTAAAGCCCTTTTAATTTTTCCGATAGCCCTTTTAGTTGCGCCGATAGCCCTTTTAATTGCGCCGATGTCCCTTTTAGTTCGTCCGATGTCCCTTTTAGTTTTTATTAAAATAGGGTATCGGGAAAAATGAAATAGGCCGTGGAAACGTCGGATATTACGTTTCGAGCGAGCGGAAATCACGTTTTTACGCGCCTAAAAGGGGGCCTGGGCGAGGCGAAAGTGGAGTGCAACGTGATGCAAGAGCGCTAAAGCGCAACGAATCAGCAATTTACAAACTCTCGCCAGAATCGCGTGTAGCAAATCAAAGTCAAGGTTGGTGACTTTCACGCCCGCCACGAGCCGTGAAACAGCGCAAAAAGCATAAAATATTTTGACAAATTCTGCCAAAAAGTTCCGCCGCAGAGCAAGCCCCGAGATACTCACGTTCGGAAAAGCTCAAATAATTTGGCTTTTCGCTCACTTATTCGTACTCTGGACTTCGCCCCAAGATACTCCCGCTCGGAAAAGCTCAAATAAATTTGGCTTTTCGCTCACTTATTCGTATCTTTGCATACGCAAACGAGAGATAACGTTTGTCAAGATTAACTATATATAAGCACAAAATGAAAAGAATCCTTTTTCTTCAGGCTCTGATGCTTCTATGTGTCGGGCACGCTTTCGCCTATGATTTTGAGGTGGATGGTATTTATTACAACAAAATCAACAGTGATGAAGTTTCAGTAATTCATAACGGGCACCCGAATTCCTACTCCGGTGAAGTTAGCATTCCAAGCACCGTTTCGTATGAAGAAGTAACTTATAAAGTGACGGGCATAGGAAGCAATGCCTTCTATGGATGCAGCAATATGACCTCCGTCACCATCGCCAACGGCGTGACGAGCATAGGAGAATTTGCCTTTTTTAATTGCAGCAAACTGTCCTCCGTCACTATCCCTAACAGCGTGGAGAGTATAGAAAACCATGCCTTCCGCGGTTGCTTCGGCCTGACCTCCATCACCATCACCGACGGCGTGACGAGCATAGGAGACGGCGTCTTCTATGGTTGCACCAGCCTGACCTCCGTCACCATTCCAAGCAGCGTGACGAGTTTAGGAAACTATGTATTCTGTGACTGCGACGGCCTGGTCTCCATCACCGTGGACAGCGGTAACACGCATTACGACAGCCGCAACGACTGCAATGCCATTATTGAGACAGCAAGCAATACGCTTATAGAAGGATGCAATAATACAACTATCCCTAACAGTGTGACGAGCATAGGCAACGATGCCTTCCATGGTTGCCTCGGCCTGACCTCAATAACTATCCCCAACTCTGTGGAGAGCATAGGCAACGATGCCTTTCATAATTGTCTCTGCCTGACCTCCGTAACCATCGGAAGCGGCCTGTCGAGCATATACAGTTCTGTCTTTGAAAATTGCACTGGCTTAAAAAAACTGATTTATGCAGATGGTTGTGTAACGGCGATTAGTACCCGTTTGAAAAATATCACCTCCGTCATCATCCCTAACAGTGTGATTAGGATAGACGAGAATGCCTTCAAAGATTTCAGCGAGCTAACCTCCGTCATCATCGGAAGCGGCGTTAATTTCATAGATTACGGTGCCTTCTCTGGTTGCACAAGCCTCAAAGCCATAATTTGCAAACCTAATTGGCCGCCCGCTTTATTTGGCTCTATTGACGGCAATAAAATGATATATGTCCCTGCAGGAAGCATTTCCACTTATAAGTCCGAATGGAAAGGTTACACTTTTTGGGAGATGCCCGATGCCATTTTGACCATCAGGCCGACCGCCGATACCTATGCTGCCGATATGGCCAGCGTGGATAAAATGAACGCCTCTTCCGTCCTTTTCAGCGACGGCATTGACCCCAGCCTCTCAATTAGCAAAATTAAGGAAGGCATGAACCCCAACTGCCTGTATTATATTTATACAGGCGATGAGCTTTCTGGTGATAATGTGGTAAACATCGAGACGGGTGAGGCTTCCAGCATTAAGCTGACGGACAACTGTGTTTACAACGCTATCCGCCCCATCTCGGCAGACAGAGTGGAATACGTCCACAACCCCTCCGTATGGGCCAACGGCAAGAGCGGATGGGAGACTATCGTGCTGCCCTTCGAGCCTACGGACTATATTGCCAGCTCTGCGGGCTATCTGGCTCCCATCACGCTGGGCTCGCAGGGCAACTTCTGGCTGCGCCGCTTCGTGAGCGCCAGCAGCGAGTCGGTGTTCTTCACCTCTACGCTCGACGGACGCATGGAGGCCAACGTGCCTTACCTCATTGCCTTCCCCGGCGAAACGATGGGACAGGGTCACCTGCAAGGCCAGAGCATCACCTTCCGTGCCAGCAACGTGGACCTGCCCATGACTGACATGCCTACGCTGAAGAAGGGAGCCTTCACTTTCACGGGCAACTACGACACCACGGCCGACGACTGCACGGGCTATGCCCTCGATGCCAACGGCGCTTCTTTCGTGGAGACGGCCACGGTGGGCAATGACCCCTTCCGCGCTTATTTCCAGAAGGAAGGCGGCGTGGCTGCCGCACGCCAGCTCAACATAAAGGTTGCCACCGACGACATGGACACGGAAGGCCTCATCGGCGTAGTGAAGGGTGAGGGCAATGCCTCCGCTCCCTACTACGACCTACAGGGCCGCACACAAGTACAGCCCAAGAGTGGCCTATACATTACGAACGGAAAGAAAGTCATTGTACGATGAAACGCCGCTATATCACTCCGTGTGCCGAATGTATGGGCATGCAGGCGGCGCAGTTCCTGGCCTTCAGCGACTTCGACCAGAGCAGTCCCTCGACGGGCGGCGGCATGGGCGGATTCCTTGACGGGGACATGGACAATCCTGACATAAGTGGGAGCCCCGGCGGCTTCTGGGACTCTGATATGTAGGGTTCCCCCCACTCTACTGCACTGGCACGGTTTGCGACTTCGCAGGCCGTGCTTTTGTTGGGGGGGGGCGCAGAAGGTTGAATTCTCTTCGCATCGGGCATTACACTTTATAGCTTTCAGCCCGATGCTCATTATATGAGACTTTACAGAATGCCACGTTTCCGAAGCCACGCGCCCTGTGCCATGAGGCGGCGGCAAGGTGCCCGGCATGAGACACGGGGACAATAAGAAAAAGTCAGCGCGTCGGTGTGACGCGCTGACTTTGTGTTGGGGTACCCGGACTCGAACCAGGAAAGGCAGGACCAGAATCTGCAGTGTTGCCAATTACACCATACCCCAATCTGGAGTGCAAGGAGGAACGCTTTCCCCTCGTTTGCGGGTGCAAAAGTACACACTTCTGGCGAAACGACCAAACTTTTTTCGGAAAAAATGCGGTTTTAAGGCGCTTTTATTCGTTTTTTCGTGGTTGATTGAAAAGAGCAGACGGCAATAAGGGTTGTTAGCTACGAATGGAGAAAAAGGAGAGAAGACTTGGCTGAATGGATATTTTCTTGTAACTTTGCAGCGGAAACATAGAAAAAAACGATATGAGACATTTTTTGCTTTATGGCACGAAAGTGCTGGCGGTGCTGGTCTTTGCCGCCGTATGCCTTACGGGCTGCCAAGAGAAGACCCTCTCAGACTATTCTTACGAGATGAAGGACGGCAAGATTATGGCCTTCGACGGCATTGTGCCCTACGATGGCAGCGTGTGGACCGACGACGGCACTGCCGCATGCCTGACTTTCAGCGACGGAGAGCTGCAGACCATTGAATACTTCACGGCCGAGATGAAATGCTACTGCAAGATGAACGTAACGGACGTGCAGAAGACTTTCTTCAATGGTGCGGGCGCCGAACTGCAGGAGGGCACGTTCCGCCATCTCTACCGCGACCAGTACATTAAATGGAAAGAAACGGAGCAGGCTATATGGGAGGTGTTTACCACACACCTCACAACGCCATAGCCCGACTCTCAGGGGTAACAAAAAGGGGGACGCAGAGTGCTGCGTCCCCCTTTTTCCTTTTGGAAAGGACTATTCAAAATAGAAGGAGAGGACTACCATGCCTACGGAGGCGCGGTCGATGCTCTCGGTGTAGATGGTCTGCGTAGGGTCGGTGATGTCTGTGCGTTTCTTGTCGAGGATATTGCCGAGGCCAAGGCAGAACTTGAGTTCGGGAATGAACTTGAAGAAAGGCATGTAGAGGTCGCAACCGCCGCCCAGCTCGAGAAAGACGTTCATGGGCTTGGCACGGAGCAGGGTGTGCTTGCCGGTGGTGACGTCATACATGGGCGAGACGCCAGCAACGAGGTAGGGGCGATAGTTATTGAAGCGCGGGGCGCTGACCTTGAGGTCGATGGGCACGCCAACGTAGGTGGAGCGCAATTCCTGCGACTGGTGGAGGCCGTCTTTCTGGTTTTCGAGGAGAATCTGCTTGGAGCCAAAATGGAGGGTGGGATTGAAGCGCAGAGCGAGATAGCGGTTCAGCTTGAGTTCTCCCAGCACACCGACGGTGAAGCCTATGCCTATCTGGTCGTTCTTGGCCGTCCATTGGTCGCCAGTGGCGGGGTCGATGTAGCCATTGCCCTGCATGGTCATCCACTGGTCATGAACGCCTACGTTGAAGCCATAATGCCAGCGGCGCTCGTCAATATAGGGCTTGTTCTGCACCTTCCGCTGCTGACAATAAGCCTGGCAGAAGACGCAGAACAACACCCCGCAAACGAACGTGCGCAATAATATGTAGTTAACGCCTTTCAACGATAATCCCTTAACTGTTAACTCTTAACTGTTAACTTTATTCAAATGGTATCCCCACTTGTCTATGGCCTTCATCCAGTGGCTTTCTACGAGTTCTATGGTGCGGGGATCGTAGTCGTACTTGCGTTTTTTGTGGCTCTTCTTCTCGCCTACATACTGGGCGATGGCCTCGCGGGACTCTTCCCAGCCCTTCAGGCCGAGCTGCTCATAAATGTGCTGCGTCATGCCTACGGGGTCGGCCTCGAAGTCCTCAAACTTCACCTCAATGAGATGTCCCTCGGGGATAAGAGCTTTCTCCTTCTCATAGCGGTCAAAGAGAAGGTTGTAGGTGCGCAAAACTTGCTGCTCAACCTCCTCCTGAGAGTAATGATGGAGCATGAGAGGTATGAGAGTGTTGGTGTAGAAGTTGCGCGTGGACTCGAAGACGGTGTAGGGATTGCGCACGAGGTAGATGAACTTCGCGTTGGGATAGAGCTTGAGAATCTCACTTATGCGGCCCGTGTGGGGAGGATTCTTTGAAAGGAACTGCGTGCCATGGGTATTCCAAAGGCCAATATTGACGAGCTTGGTGAATTCCTCCTCCCACTGTTTGCGCTCCTCATCGGTCATCTCGTCCATGAGCAGGAAACGGCGGGCGTACTCCTCCTCGTCCTTGGGGAAGAACCACCAGTTGTAGTAAGCCAGCGGCATCATGTTGGACAGGGCGAACTCTTCCTCCTGAGGCAGGTCGGGGGCAAGTTCGAGGCCGTCGGTGGGGCGTTTGTCGGGCATTATCCAGTCCATCACCTTCTTGAAGAACGGCTGGCCGAACATCATGAGATGCGGGAATACGGTCTGATAGGTGGTGCAGTAGCCGAAATGCTTGTCGCAAGCGAAAACGTTGTGCACGAAAGTGGTGCCGCTGCGCCAGTGGCCCAGGATGAAGAGGGGGTCTTCATAGTTTACGCCCTTCTTCATAAGGCGACGGTAGCGCCTGTTCTGGATGCTGGAAATGGGGGACAGGATGCGGCAGATGCACTTGGTGAGAATGAATTTCGTACGCCACTTCTTATCGACCTGGCGTCCGGCAGTAATAGTTTTGAAGGTGCTCCAATTGGCACCGACGAGAGTGTTGACGGGGAGTTTATAGAAATTAATTAAACCCATAATGTGTGTATTTCCTTTTCCCTCTCGGGCAAGGATTATTTTTTTTGATTTCAGCGCCGCAGAAGCGGCTTGATTTTAATATTAGGGGGAATACAAGTATTCAGAAGGAGGCAACGGACCGTCCGGCACGGCGACCACACTTCATTACCAAGCCTTCGGCAGTGTGGCAGTAAGGATTAGTGCCTTTCGCGGCGCACACTCATCTTGCCACCTTGCGTAGCGGAGCTCTTGCTCTTGGCAGGCTTGGCCTTTGAGGAGCGGGAAGATGACGAGGAGCGGGACGAAGAGCGCACGGAGGCCTTCTTATCCTGATTGCGCTTGGATGCTGACGCACGGGTAGTACGGGGCTGTGCCTCGGCCTCGGGCTCGGCTTCCACTTTTTGAGCGAGCGTGTCGGCGGGGATGCTGTCATGGCCCCACACATGCTGGCGGAAGGAAGTGAGTTCCTTCTCTATGCGTTTCTGCTCGTTGAGGAGCGTGCTGTCATCCGGACAATAGTTGGAGAGGATGCGGTCCTGCAGGTTCGTAACCTTATATATTTCTCCTTCATAACGGTTGAGGGAGAAGAAATCGTCGGCACTGATGCTGGCAGCGTTGTTGAGGTTGGAGCCCATCAGCTCGAGTTTGCTGAGATAGGGGGCCAGTTCCTCGTAGTTTACCCAGAACATGGGGTTGCGGAGCTCTGAGCCGCCGAAGTCGCTGTCGCCGCGCTGGAGCACGGGGCAGAGAGCCGTCACCTTTGTGCGGAAGGACGCCGTATGCTGATCATAGTAGCTGCTTTCCTTGATGAAGTAGAACTTTACTGCATCAGACGGCAGATCGGCATCATTGAGGCGAATGGCTGTCTTACCATCCTTATCCACTTTCTCATAATAGATTTCGAAGTCATCCATGAGTTTTGTGGCTGTTACCTTATGCTTGGCATCGAAATGCTCGTTGCCGTCGAGGGAGTACTCGTAGGCTTTCACGTCACCCTTGAGCACGAGGCGGAAGAGGTAGGTGAAGAGGTTCATGCGGCCGTCCTGCGGAGTGACGGGGTAGTAGAGGGAAGCGTTGGCGTCCTTGCTGAGGTCGAGGGTGCGATAGATATCGCGACGCCATGCCGCATCGGTGGGCATGTCTTGGGCTGTGGGAAATTCGCGGCCGGTTACAGACTGCGAAACGGCGGTCTTCTGAGTCGCGGTCTTCTGGGTGCGAAGTGCTGCAGGCTGTGCCATGAGACTGGTGCACGAAGTAGCCACGATGAGACCCAGCACGACCATTCGGAGAATACTGTTTGTCTTCATTATCGTTAGGAATGCGATTGCGTGTTATACTTTTTATTTCACTATGATTTCCATTGCCGACGTAAGCGTGCGCTCTATACCATCGGGACCTACAGCCTGTACCTCCGTGATGTAGAAACGGCTGCCGGGACGCAGCTGGCGGACGGTGTTGCGCATGTCTTCGGTGAAGTTGGCGCCGGCCGAGGATTTGGGCACGGCATTACCCATGCGGTCGAAGAACACAGCCTTGAAGGAATTGACACGGAAGGGAATGTTGAGCAAGCCGTCGTCGATGGCGGCACCTATGTTCTTGACGCCAAGTATGCTGGCCTTTGCCAGACGTCCGCCACGGAAGTGGTCGTCGCCCACTACGATGAACGGCGTGGGATCAGGCAGCTTGCGCACCTTAAAGGTAAAGTTGCCCATGCTTTGGCTCTTGCCGTTCACTACGCCATTGATGGTGAAGGTGACGTCTTTGCCCACAGAGGAGGGACGAGCAATGTAATGGCCGTCGCCTTTCGCCGTGAGAGAACCGCCTGTCATGCTCACGCTTATCTTGTCGCTGGAGATGCCACTGGCACTTACGCTGATGGGGTTGTCATAGCCGGCATAGAGCACGTTCATAAGGTCGGCGGCAACGGTGGCACCACTTGGCGGGGCTATGACGTTGTACTTCTGAGTGAACTCACGACGCATCACGTCGCCGGCAGCGTTGGGCATAAGGATATAGCCCGAGAAAGAGTACTCGCCAGGAGCGCCTACGCGGAAGTTATAGGAGCCATCGGGACTGATGCGGCGGCCATTGACGTATATTTCCGGGCGCTGGGTGGTATCAACGGCGGCCATGAAGATGTGGCTGCGGAACTCATCACCGGGGAAGAGGGTAGTCATCTCCGGGAGACAGTAAGCCCCAAGTTCGTTGACGCGGATATCCTTAAGGTCAATGTTGCTGACAAGCGTGTGGAGCACCTCGTTCTCGGCCTTGCGCACATCGCTCTGTAATTTAGAGAGCATCGTGACAGCAGCGATGGAAGGCATGGACTCAAACATATACTCCTGCCAATTCTTGCCGACATTGTCGCCCTTCTGCGGCACGTCTGTGCTAAGGTTGGAGGCAATGATGGCACGTTGGCGCGGGTCGGCCACATAGCCGGTGATAAACTCGCGGAAAGTATTGATGTCTTTGAACAGCTTCTCGCCCTTGCCTTTGGAAGGGGCCAGCATGACATGTCCGGCGGCTTCCAAGTCTTCCTTATTCTGGAGGTCGTTAGGGTTGCCGTCTTTACCGTCGGCCTGGCGGGCGATGGCCCACTTCAGAGAGTCGGCGAAGTCATAAAGGGCATCAGAGGCCTTCTTGACGGACATGGCACGGTCGTACCACGCTTGCACCTTGGCGGGATTCTTCTTCAACTGCGCCTTGAAGTCATCGTAGATGGCGGTATTCTCCTTCTCGGCGTTCTCGGTGGTGCGCAAGAGGGAATCACCCACGAGGGTAAAACCCTTGAGCACATCGTTGGAGACATTGAGTGCCAGCAGAGCCATCAACACGACATACATCAGGTTGATCATCTTCTGGCGAGGAGATATGGATTTTTTCTTAACGGGCACGGTGTTGTGTGTGTTAGAAATTAGAAACTAATGTGTAGGAGTAATAGACAATGACGCGCGGATTACGCTTCTTCTTGCTATTATTAATTTTGCGGGTTGACCATTCCCGCTGCAGGGTTGGCCATAATGTTGAGCTGCTGCATCATGCGAGCATATATCTTATTGACCTCATCAATCTTGACGGCAAGTTCGCGCGTCTGGTCATTGATTTGCTCGATAGTGGTGACTTGCTTACTGATGGAGGCAAAGTGCAACTCGTAAATCTTGTTGATGCCGATAAGGGTGCGGTTGAGGTTCTCCATTTCCTGAGAGTCGCGGGTGAGACGCTCGCTTTGCTCGTCCACTTTCTGAAGTGTTTCCGTGAGCGTGCGGAGTTTGGCAATGTAATCCTGCGATGCGGCCTCCATATCGGGTGAGAGGACGGCCTGGGCACGGTGGAGGAGTTCGTCGTTGGCCATGCGGATAATCTTGGCCAGACGGTCGGCCTCCTCGCCGCCCTCGGGCATGGCTGCACTGATGGCGTCGGAGATAATCTTATCGGTCTCGGACACTCCTGCACCTTCTGCTGCAGTGGCAGGAACAGCCGTGCCGCCACCTACGACGATAGTGCCACCGCCGCCACCGCCCACGACTACTGTGCCACCGGCTGCGGGAGCACCGCCAGCCACGGCTACGGCCTCGCCTTCTTGGAGAACGGAACCGCCACCGGCTACACCGCCGCCGATAATCTGCGAGCCACCCATGATGGGGCCGCTGACGCCGACTGTCTCGGGCGTTTCGTCGTTTTCCTCCGGTTCATAGTCATCGGCCACGGTGGCCTCGCCCGTCTTATCAAAGGGGCGGTCGAAGGCGGAGATGAAGAACACGAACACCTCGGTGCCCATGCCGATGCACAGCATCAGATTGGCGCCAGCCCAGTGGGTAAGTTTAAAGAGTGTGCCAAGGATTACGATGGCAGCGCCCCAGTTGTAGGCATAATTGAGGAAGGTCTGTCCGGGCACGCTGTCCATCCAGCGCTGCATACGGGCAATGAGGTTGAGTATGAAATTCTTTTTAGCCATTGTAGTGTCTATTTCTTCTTTGAGTTGCTTGTGGCGGAGGTGCTGCTAGCCTTGGAACGCACGCAGCGGAAGCCTATGAATGAGCGGGGTTGGTTCTGGTATTCGCAAGAGCGCCAGGCAGAGCGGATAAGGCTGAGAGGGTCTTTCCACGAGCCGCCGCGCACACTTTTACGCTTCAAGATGTAGGGGTCTTCCTTTGCGGCGTCATAGCGGAGCTCGGGGTTGAGGTCGGCCATGGCATTCACGCCGCCCGAGGTATAAACCGTGCTGGTCCATTCTGCCACGTTGCCGGCCATATCGAAGAGGCCGTTGCTGTTGGCGCCATAGATGCCCACCTTGCTGGTAATAAGGTTGCCGTCCTCGGTGTAGTTACCTTCGTCGGGCTTGAAGTTGGCGTAGAAACAACCTTTGTCGTTCTGCACTTTTTCCGATTCCCAAGGATAGGGGTTGCCCTCCTTACCACGCGCTGCATATTCCCATTCCAGTTCCGTCGGCAGGCGATAGCGCTGCACATAGCGGGCCTGAGGGCCAAGACCGCGCAGGAGGAATTCCGTGCGCCAGGCGCAGAAGGCCTGTGCCTGCTCCCAAGTGACGCCCACAACGGGATAGTCGGCATACGCCGGCGAGGCCCAATAGTTACGCATGTAGGTCTCGTTGTTGGCGTTGGCGAAGTCGTTCACCCAGCAGGTGGTGTCGGGGTACACATTTATTATATATGTATTAAGGAAGTCGTACATGGACGACAGGGGGCGCGTGATGGTCTGTCGCACGATGCGGCCGTCGTCATCAATGTAGGCCGTATCCTTGCTTATCATTACCTCGGCATTGGGGTCAACGGCGTGGTCGGTGTTGAGGTCGCGCTCCTCGGGGTTGAGGCGGTACTTACGCATGGCGGCCTTCTCATAGTCGAACACTTCGTAGCGATAATTCATCTGCGCTGCGTCCAGCATCTTCGTGCCGTCAATCTCGTGTGTACGATAAACGCTCTCCAGGGCACGCTCCTGGTCTTCGTTGGGCTTGCGCCAGGGGATGGGTTTACTCCAGTTGAGATGGGGCTTCACGGGGTCGCCGTTGCGATCCACTTCAATCTTGAAGGTCTCGTCGCCTCCGTAGGACGGATCGGCCAGACGCTCACGCACGATGCTGTCGCGCACCCACTCCACGAACTGGCGGTACATTGAGTTCGTCACCTCGGTCTGGTCCATCCAGAAGCCATCCACGCTGATGTCGCGCGTCTGGGCTCCGGTGCCCCAGAGCGAGTCCGCTTCTGAAAGGCCCACCTTCAGGTAGCCACGCTTTACTTCCACCATGCCGTAGGGCGAGGGTTCCATGACCGCAATGCCGCGGGAGCCCGTCACTTCTCCGCCATTCTGCATGGCACTACTGCCTGAGCTCATACAAGAGATGAGCGCGGCTGTTGCCGCGTATGCGGCGAATATTACTAAGAGTTTCTTCATATTCTGTAATGTGGTTTTATTTCCTGTTTGTAGTCATGAGGTCGCGGCTTCGGCTACAGCCATCTCACGGTCTTGTGCAAGTTGCGACCTTTCTTGCCGAGGTTGAGGTCGAGCTTGTAGCCCAGCGTCACTTCGTGCTGGCCTGCGCCCAAGCCCATGCCTTCGGTGTTGGCCTCGTAGGAGTAGCAGATATTAATACCATGGAATACGCAACCGATAAACACGGCAAAACTGTGCATGGGTGCGTAGTCGGCGCCAAAGTTGAAGTTTTTCTTGTCGCGTTCGAAGGCAAAACGCGCCGTCACGTCAGCCCGCCACTCGGTAAGGTCCGTACGAAAGGCTGCGGAGGGTATGATCGTGAAATACGGGTTGCGGGTCTTTATTCTGTAGGCCGTATTGAAATTGTACAGGCGCTTGACATTATAAAGATTTGTCTCGCCCATTTCCACCTCGGGGGCTGTGACGTGGAGCATTGAGATACCCATGTCAAGATTCTTCCATTGGTAGTACAATCCCACGGAGGCGTCAATCCTCGAGCCTTCCATCTGGCTGGAGCCAAAGGCAGGGTCGTTGCCTTCCTCGGTGTCGGCCTTCGAGCCGTCGGCACTCTCTGCCAGCATGTCGGCCTCTGCGCCGATGCTCAGGCGGTGGGCTTTATCCTTACCCATTTTCAGCTGATAGGCATACTGCACGCTGAACTTCTTATGACTGAAGATGCCGATATTGTCGGCCTGGAATGAGCCACCGATGCCGTGGCGCGACTTGCCTATCTGAAAGGCTGCATCAGCTCCGGCAAAGATTGTCGAGCCTGCGTCGTCAAAGCCCATGGCATGCGTCTGCAGGGCCGCCGTAATGTTGAGTTGGTCCTGTTTTCCCACCGCTGCGGGATTGTATTGCGTCTCCACCATCCAGTACTGCAGAAACAACGGATCCTGCTGCGCCTTGACCACCGTGGCCAGGCACAACATGACCGTCCCTATCAGGACGCGACGGAAGTGAATACTGCATGCCATATCACGGAATTAACGCAAAAAACTCCTTTTTATTATATTCACTTGCCACTTTTTTTCAAAAAATGCACTTTTTTGCACTTTTTTCTTCTCTCCTTTTCATTTCTTTTACATTTTTCGGTAATTTTGCAGCAATTTGATAAGGATATAAATATCAAGAATAGCATATTACTAAATTTTACCCAAAACTCTTATGAAATTTCTTACTAACGACAAACTCGTTATCGTTGGTGCCGGCGGCATGATTGGCTCCAACATGGTACAGACGGCCCTTATGCTCGGCCTCACCCCCAACATCTGTCTCTATGACATCTACGAACCCGGCGTGCACGGCGTGGCTGACGAAATGGCCCACTGCGCCTTCCCCGGCGCCAACATCACCTGGACCGTTGACCCCGCCGAAGCCTTCACCGGTGCCAAGTATATCATTTCCTCCGGCGGCGCACCCCGCAAGGAAGGCATGACGCGCGAAGACCTTCTCAAGGGCAACTGCCAGATTGCCGCACAGTTCGGCGACTACATCAAGGAGTACTGCCCCGACGTCCGCCACGTCGTCGTTATCTTCAACCCCGCCGACGTTACCGCCCTCACGGCTCTCATCCACTCTGGTCTGAAGCCCAACCAGCTCACCTCCCTCGCTGCTCTTGACTCCACCCGTCTGCAGCAGCAGTTGGCTCAGGAGTTCGGCGTGCAGCAGGACAAGGTCACCGGCGCCCACACCTACGGCGGCCACGGCGAGCAGATGGCCGTATTCGCCAGCCAGGTCAAGATTGACGGCAAGCCCCTCAGCGAGTTCAATATCAGCGCCGAGCGCTGGGCCGAAATCAAGCAGGCCACCATCCAGGGCGGCAGCGCCATCATCAAGCTCCGCGGCCGCAGCTCCTTCCAGAGCCCTGCCTACCAGGCTGTGAAGATGATTGAAGGCGCCATGGGCGGCGAACCCTTCACCCTGCCCGCCGGTTGCTACGTCAACTGCGACAAGTGCGGCGCCAAGAATGTCATGATGGCCATGCCCACCACCATCGACGCCACGGGCGTACACTTCACCGCTCCTCAG
>JAZUDS010000066.1:0-14641 GCA_045639805.1 Alloprevotella sp. | reverse complement strand
CCCCTTCGTTTTTCCCTATACCCTATTTTACGCGAAACTAAAAGGGACATCGGAAAAATTAAAAGGGACATCGGACAAACTGAAAGGGCTATCGGACGAACTAAAAGGGACATCGGCGCGACTAAAAGGGCTTTAGTTTTTGCTAAAAGGGACAAAATTCCGAAAAAAATCGCAAAAACGACATCGCGCGGCAGCCTTTTTTCGTGCCTAAAGGCGGGTGTAGCGCCCCCGAAGGAATCTCCGCCAAAATTCTTCTGGAATTAAACGTCTATAAATGAGTCGTGTAACGGCGTCTAAAAAACGGCGTTTTTTCCGTCCGAACCTCCGCGCGCTCGCCTCCACGGCCAAAATTCGCCAAGAAAACGCACGAAAAGTGTAAAAAATATTGACAAAAGTTTTTCAGTTACGGTCGTTTGTGTGACGCTTGAATTGAAAAAAGTCAGGCTACGCAAGTTTTGTTCTGGCTGGAAGCCAGTATCTCAGTAACCGGTCGCATCGGCGAAAGAGATACTGCCGGATCAGCTACGCCGCGACACTGAAAGACACTTCACCGCACGCTTCAAACCAAGCAGACAACACCCGCGCAAAAAAAGGCCTAAAACAGCCTTAATCCCGCCCGCTTTGGCCTTAACAGAGCCTCTTATATAATAAATACGCGACGCGCGCGCAAAAAATGAAGAAAAAATTTTGCCACGTCCGAAACTTGCAGTAATTTTGTAAGGAAATAAACAAAACAAGACTTTTCAAACCCAATAATCCCTATATTTATGTACGGTAAATTCCAAGAACATCTCCAGAAGGAGCTGACCGACATCCGCTATTCATTCCTTTATAATATACCGACTGCCGACTTTCTTCTCTTCCCTCGCAACCGCAGCTCAAGGCCAAGTGAGGATTCCGGCGTTGCCCTACTGCAAAGAAAACTTGTGAAATCAAGCTGCGAAACTTAACAAAACTCAAAAATTATGAAAAACGATATGAAGAAACTATTATTTGCGCTTTTAAGCCTTGCCGCGATGTCGTCCTTCATGGCGTGCGGTGATGACAATGATGAAGTTACAGTTGATGGGATTGCAGTCGTCGGCAGGCAGCTTTCGGAGGCATCGGTTACCTATACTGTGCCGCTGTACATGCCTTCGCTGGAATGGCTTGACTACATAATTAGCTATACCGTCCCGAACGGCACCACTTCCACGGACACCGTGTCATACGAGAATGTCAATAGCGGTAAGGTGCCCTTGGTGGCATTGGCAGACAAAGACCAGGCCGTCAGGGAACAAAGAGCCTTTTGGGTAAGGAACGGACATTTTACCGCCATACCCGACAGTTGCTGCATAAAAGTCCGCATGAGGTACAGGGCCAACGTGGAGATACCGGGCCGGATTGACCTTACAGTACCTCAGCCAGCCATGACCGCCGTCGTCCGAGATGCAAAAGGAAATGTCAGCAGTACCATAGGGGACGGTCTGGACTGTAATGTAATCTCCGTAGAGACGGGAACGGATGTGTTCAGGGGCATCTATGAAGGAGTGTATTCCTCCACCTGCACCTTCTATCCGTCAGTACGGATTACAAGTAATAGAACCCACCTTTAGACTTTTCATGGCGTAAAGGGGCGTGCGGCTATAAAAAAGTGGCTGAAAATTTTGTCAGGTCGCAAACTTGCCGTAATTTTGCACGGAATTTCAGATATTGTGGCCTGACAAACCCTAATTACACTAATATGTACGGTAAATTTCAAGAACATCTCCAAAAGGAGCTGACCGACATCCGCGAAGCCGGTCTTTACAAGAACGAGCGCCTCATTGAAGGCCCTCAGCAAGCTGCCATCCAGGTGGCTGGTAAGGAAGTGCTTAATTTCTGCGCCAACAACTACCTTGGCCTGAGCAACAACCCGCGCCTCATCCAGGCTGCCAAGGACGCTATGGACCGCCGCGGCTACGGCATGTCGAGCGTACGCTTCATCTGCGGCACGCAGGATATGCACAAGGAATTGGAGGCTGCCATCAGCCAGTATTTCCACACTGAGGACACCATCCTCTATGCCGCTTGCTTCGATGCCAACGGCGGCGTATTCGAGCCCCTGCTCACAAAGGACGACGCCATCATCAGCGACGCCCTCAACCACGCCAGCATCATCGACGGCGTGCGCCTCTGCAAGGCCGTGCGCTATCGCTATGCCAACGCCGACATGGAAGACCTGGAGCGCCAGTTGCAGGCCGCTCAGGAGCAGCGCTTCCGCATCATCGTGACCGACGGCGTCTTCTCCATGGACGGCAACGTAGCCCCGATGGACAAGATTTGCGACCTCGCCGAGAAGTATGACGCCCTCGTGATGGTGGACGAGAGCCACAGCGCCGGCGTTGTAGGCAAGACGGGCCACGGCGTGAGCGAGTTCTTCAACACCTACGACCGCGTGGACATCTACACCGGCACACTGGGCAAGGCCTTCGGCGGCGCCGTGGGCGGCTTCACCACCGGACGCAAGGAAATCATCGACATGCTGCGCCAGCGCAGCCGTCCCTATCTGTTCTCCAACAGCATTCCTCCCTCGGTAGTAGGTGCTGCCATCGAGACCTTCAAGATTCTGGGCGAGAGCAACGCTCTGCACGACAAACTCGTGGAGAACGTGGAATACTTCCGCGACAAGATGATTGCCGCCGGCTTCGACATCAAGCCCACGCAGTGCGCCATCTGCGCCGTGATGCTCTACGATGCTCCTCTGAGCCAGAAGTATGCCGCCGCCCTGCAGGAGGAAGGCATCTACGTCACTGGCTTCTACTATCCCGTAGTGCCCCAGGGCCAGGCCCGCATCCGCGTGCAAATCTCTGCCGGCCACGAGAAGGAACACCTCGACAAGTGCATCGCCGCATTTATTAAGGTGGGCAAGGAGCTGGGAGTGCTTAAATAGCAGCCCCTCTCCGTCAGCGGCACCCGCCGCTGCCACCCCTCCCCCATAGGGAGGGGAATATACCACTAAAGGACGGCCGCACGTCAGAAAGAGATTAGAAAAATCTGCACCTGATGACAAAGCCATAAGAACAGTGGTAAATTTCACAAAACAACAGGACATAACAAACAAAAAACACCCACTCCGTTCCTAAACTTTAGGACATCATCTCCCTCCCTATGGGAGAGGGGTGGCAGCGGCGGATGCCGCTGACGAGGTGGGGCAGGAAAAAATGAAAAACATCCTTATCATCGGAGCCACTGGCCAGATAGGCAGTGAGCTCACCATGGCACTGCGCGGCATCTACGGCAACGACCACGTAGTGTGTGGCTATATCCCCAGCGCAGCCCCCACGGGTGTACTGCTGGAGAGCGGACCCGCAGAAATCTGCGACGTGACTGATCCTGAGGCCATCGCCGCCGTAGTGAAGAAGCATAACATCGACTCCATCTTCAACCTCGCCGCCCTGCTCAGCGTAGTGGCCGAAGGTAAGCCCAAACTGGCCTGGAAGATTGGTATCGACGGTCTGTGGAACGTGCTGGAAGTGGCCCGCGAGAACGGCTGCGCCGTATTCACGCCCAGCAGCATCGGCAGCTTCGGCCCCGGCACGCCTCCCGTGAAGACACCTCAGGACACCGTGCAGCGCCCCCGCACCATCTATGGCGTGAGCAAGGTAACCACAGAACTCTTGAGCGACTACTACTTCATCAAATATGGCGTTGACACGCGCTCAGTGCGCTTCCCCGGCCTCATCAGCTACGTTACTCCTCCGGGCGGCGGCACCACAGACTATGCTGTGGACATCTACTACAGCGCCGTGAAGGGCGAGAAGTTCATCTGCCCCATCCCCCAGGGCGTTTATATGGACATGATGTATATGCCTGACGCTCTCCATGCCTGCGTACAACTGATGGAAGCCGATCCTACGAAACTCGTACACCGCAATGGCTTCAACATTGCCGCCATGAGCTTCGAACCGGGCGAAATCTTCGCCGCCATCAAGGCCGAAAAGCCCAACTTCGAGATGGAATACCAGGTGGACGAACTGAAGAAGAGCATCGCCACCAGCTGGCCCGACAGCCTCGATGACTCCTGCGCCCGCGCCGAGTGGGGTTGGAAGCCCGAATACGACCTGCAGAAGATGACCAAACACATGCTGCAGAAACTCTCTGAGAAACTCCTGTAAGAAAAAATGAGATAAAGACGCCAAAAAGCGATTTTTCCGAAATTTTACAACAACACTATACAAAAAGTGGCCTTTTCATAAGCAAAAGGCCACTTTTTGTATATTTTTTGTAGTGCTTAGGAAAATTTTACGTAACTTTGCCCCCGATATATTTGCATATATGTGCACGCACTCCGCGCGTGTATAGAATATTATGGAGAAAAACAATAATTACTAACAACAATCCAATATGTACAAAAAACTATTGATCCTCTTCGCTTGCCTGCTGTTTGGTGCAGGCATCGCAAACGCTCAGAGGAACGTGTCAGGTACAGTAGTGGACGAAGACGGCCTTCCCGTCATCGGCGCCAACGTAAAAGTCTCTGGCACGACAAAGGGAGCGAGCACCAATGAAAAAGGTGCATTCGTCATCAAGAACGTTCCTGCCTCAGCCAAGAAATTGGAGATTTCCTACATTGGTATGCAAACCACCACGGCCGCAGCACAGGATGGCGTGAAAATCGTCATGAAACTAAGCAACCAGATGCTCGGTGAAGCCGTTGCCCTGGGTATGACCAAGGTGGACAAGCGCCTTATGACTGGCTCCACGACTAAGGTGGACATGGACAAGGTGAAGCTTGACGGTGTGCCCGACGTAAGCCGCGCCCTTGAAGGCCACGTGGCCGGCGTGAGCATGCAGAACGTCAGCAGCACCTTCGGTACCGCACCGAAGATTCGCGTACGTGGCGCTACCTCCATCTATGGTTCCTCCAGCCCTCTGTGGGTTGTGGACGGTGTGATTCTGGAAGACGCCGTAGCCGTAAGTGCTGACGACCTCTCCTCCGGTGATGCTGAGACTCTTATCTCTAATGCTATCGCAGGCCTCAACGCCGACGATATCGAGAGCTTCCAGGTGCTGAAAGACGGTTCCGCCACCTCCATTTATGGTGCACGCGCCATGGCCGGTGTGATCGTCGTGACCACCAAGAAAGGCCGTGCCGGCCACAGTCAGATTAGCTACACCGGCGAACTGACCTACCGCATGAAGCCCTCCTATGCTCAGTACAACATCTGTAACTCTCAGGAGCAGATGAGCATCTATAAGGAAATGGCCGCCAAGGGCTGGATGGAATTCTCCTCGCTGGCCAACAGTTCCTCCTCCGGTATCTACGGTAAGATGTACAACCTTATGGACCAGTACAACGAGACCACCGGCCAGTTCGGCCTGCCCTACACTCAGGCAGCCATGAATGCTTATCTGCGCGAGGCAGAAATGCGCAACACAAACTGGTTTGACTTGTTGTTTAAGAACAATATCATGCAGAACCACGCCGTGAGCATCTCCGCCGGCACAGAAAAAGCCAATGTTTACGCGTCTCTCTCCGTAATGAATGACCCGGGATGGTCAAAGGACTCCAAGGTGCAGCGCTACACGGCCAACGTGAACGCTTCTTACAACCTGCTGAAGAACCTCACCATCACTCTGCGCACCAACGGCAGCTATCGTGACCAGCAGGCTCCCGGTACGCTGAATCAGAGCGTGGACGTTGTTTCTGGCGCCGTAAGCCGCGACTTTGACATCAACCCCTTCAGCTACTGTCTGAACACCTCCCGCACGATGGACCCCAACGCGGTTTATAAGCGTAACTATGCCGACTTCAATATCTTTGATGAGTTGGACAACAACTACATTGACGTGAAGGTGATGGACATTAAGTTCCAAGGCGAACTCTCCTACAAGCCTATCCAGGGCCTTGAGATTAACCTGTTGGGATCTTACCGCACGAACCACTCCAATCGTGAGCACTTCGTATTGAACAACTCCAATCAGGCCAATGCTTACCGTGCCGGTGTGGATGACCCCAACATCATGAACGCCAACACTTACCTCTATACCGACCCCGACGTGACCAATGCACTGCCTATCAGTGTTATGCCCGAGGGCGGTATCCACACGCTCAACAAGAACTCCGTGACGCAGCTCGACTTCCGCGGCAGCGTTACCTATAATCATGTATGGAACGACACGCATATCTTCAACGTGTTCGGTGCTATGGAAGCCAACAAAGCCGACTACGATGCTCAGGAAAACAACACCTATGGTGTGGACTACAACAATGGCCGCCTCGTGGTGATTACTCCTCAGTTCTACAAGCAGGCCAAGGAAGAAGGTACCATCCTTGACGGTTTCGGCCGCAGCTGGAACCGCCGTATGGCTTTCGTGCTGAACTCCAGCTACTCCTACAAGGGCCGCTACACCGTGACCGTGACCGGCCGCTATGACGGTTCCAACCAGCTGGGTAAGGGTGCCTCAAGCCGTTGGCTCCCCACCTATAACATCAGTGGCGCTTGGAACGCTCACGAAGAGAATTGGTTCCGTGGATGGATGAACGACACAGACAACAAGTTCTCCCACGCTACCCTGCGCTTCTCCTACTCTCTGACCGGTGAGCAGACCACTGCCTCCAACTACAACCCCATCTTCTACTCCGGCATCGTATGGCGTCCCCAGGGCGACATGCAGCAGACCGGTATCAACCTCTCCCAGAATGGTAACTCAGACCTGACCTACGAGAAGAAATACGAGTATAACGTAGGTATTGACCTCGGTTTCCTTGACAACCGCCTGAACCTCGTTACCGACATCTACTGGCGTAACAACTTCGACCTTATGGGCTACTGCAACACTCAGGGCCTCGGCGGCGAAGTGCGCAAGTTCGGTAACGTGGCCAAGATGAAGTCCAATGGTTTTGAAGCCACGCTGACTTCTCACAACATCCAGCGCAAGGATTGGGACTGGACCACCGACTTTACCATTTCCTACGCTCGCACTGAAATCACCGACCTTCTCTCTACCTCTCGTGTGATTGACCTCGTCAGCACCAGCGGCTACGCCCGTCAAGGCTATCCCCAGCGTGCTCTGTTCTCCATTCCTTTCATGGGACTGAACGACGAAGGTGTACCTATGATTATCAATGAAGATGGCGAACTGACCTCCACCAATATCAACTTCCAGGAATATGAGAAGCTTGACTTCCTGAAGTATGAAGGCCCCATCGATCCCACCTTCACCGGCGGTCTCAACAATATGATTCGCTGGAGAAACTGGCGCTTGAACATCTTCTTCACCTACGCCTTCGGCAACAAGCTCCGCCTGGATCCTGTCTTCAGCGCATCCTACAGCGACCAGAGCGCTATGCCTAAGGACTTCAAGAACCGTTGGGTCATCCCCGGCGACGAAAAAGTTACCAACGTGCCCACCATCGCTTCACGCCGTCAGGTGTACAACGACAACTATCTGGGCTACGCCTACAACGCCTACAACTACAGCACCGAGCGCGTAGCTAAGGGTAACTTCATCCGTATGAAGGACATCTCCCTGACCTACGAAGTACCCAAGGAGCCCCTCGCCAAGGCTCATATCAATGGCCTCTCCTTCAAGATTGACGCCACTAACCTCTGGCTGCTCTATGCTGACAAGAAGCTCAATGGTCAGGACCCCGAGTTCATCAACTCTGGCGGTGTGGCTCAGCCTCTCTCCAAGCAGTTTACATTCACTATCCGCCTCAGCCTCTAAAAAACGAAAGAAATCATGAAGTACACATATTATATATTATATGCAGTCCTCGGCCTCTTCACTTTGGCCTCCTGCTCTGACTTTCTGGATCAGCCCGCCGACGAGCGCACTGAGATTAAGATCGAAAGTGAGAAAGACGCGGAAAAGATCGTGAAGCTGCTCAACACAGCATACCCCTCCGGCAACTACACATGGATTGCCGAACTTTCTGCCGACAATATGGTTGACAACCAGTGCCCCCACCTGCCCTCCAACCCTAACGACAAGCAGATTTTGACCCACTACAACTACTCCAGCTATGCCAAGTACAACGACGAGCTCTTCCGCTTCGAGCCTGCCACCAGCGCAACCTACAGCGACTATGACTCACCCGGCATGATGTGGAGCAGCATCTGGAGTTCCGTGGCCACCTGCAACTACGCCATCAAGGCCATCGACGAGTGGGAAGCCGCCGGCCACACCCTGAGCACCGAGTTCAAGGGCGCCCGCGCCGAAGGTAAACTTCTCCGCGCCTACAATCACTTTATTGCTGCCAACCTCTTCTGTCAGCCTTATAAGGATGAGACGCTTAGCAAGCAGGATATAGGTCTTCCCTATGTCACTGAGCCCGAAACCGAACTCATTGTGAAATATGAGCGTGGCAATGTGGCCGACCTTTACAAGAACATTGAGAAAGACCTTGAAGACGGCCTCAAAGATGTCAACGACCTCAACTATGGCATTGCGACCAAGTACCACTTCAACGTGAATGCCGCCCACGCCTTCGCAGCTCGTTTCTATCTCTACACCCGTCAGTACGACAAGGTAATTGAGCACGCCAACGCCGTGCTCAGCACCAACAACGAACGCACCGCAGGCATGCTTCTTGACTACAGCAAGTTCGACGGCTGCACCTACCTCTCCGACTTCGCCCATGTATGGCAGGATCCCGAGGCCGACAACAACATCATGCTCCTCTGCACCAACTCCATTCTCCAGCGCATGGTCTTCGGTTATCGTTACTCCTACGCCGGCGAGAAGTGCCAGGAATCTTTGATGGTACGTAGCCGCAGCCCCTTCTGGAGCGGTTTCATCTGCCCGCCCCAAGCCCTCGTCTGCGGCATGCTCTTCAGTTCTTCATCCAGCGACTACGGCTTCTTCAGCTCCAAGATTGGTGAAGAATTTGAATACACCGACAAGATTGCCGGCATCGGCTACCCCCACGTCATACAGCGCCTCTTCACATGCGCCGATCTCCTTCTGGAGCGTGCCGAAGCCAAGATTATGCTGGGCCAGTGCTCCGAAGGCGCACAGGACATCATGCTTTACTGGAACTCCGCTTACGACAGCTTCTGCGAGAAGGACAAAGCGGCCTATGCCAAGAACGTCATTCCTATGACAGAAGAGAGCATTGTCTCCTATTACAGCAAGGGCTCCACCCCCAACGCTCTTCCCGATTGGACTACATGGACAACCCAGATTAGCCCCTCCTTCGTAGTGCCCGAAGATGCCGTTCCTTATATGAATTGCATCAACGACATGCGTCGCTACGAGACTTCTTTCGAAGGCCTCCGCTTCTTCGACCTCAAGCGCTGGGGTCTCACCTACAAGCACACTATGGGCATCCACAGCGATCTCTACATCTCTGAAGCCACTTCAGACATCCGTGCCCTTGAACTCCCTTGGGAGAGCATTGCTTCCGGTCTGGAGAAGTCCCGCAACACTGTTAAGGATGATCCCGCCACCCGTCGCATGACTCTTAACAAATCTGTCTTCGTCACAAAGTCCAAGTAATAAACCAAGGCTCACATTAATCTAATAAAAGATAGAATTATGAAAGCAACATATAAAATAGTGCTTCTGGCAATGGTCGCCATGGTAACGGGCTTCGCATCGTGCAGCGATGACGATTTGGGGCCCTCCATCTTTGACACCACCGAGTATCCCCTCGACCGCACTTGCATCACATTCCCCCTCGACACTTTCGTAAAGGCCAACTTCCTTGACCCTTACAACGTGCGCTTCATCTACAAGATGGAGGACATCGGTTCCGATATGAACAAGAACCTCAGCCCTGCCAAATACGAGAAGAGCGTAAAACTCGCCACTCTGTCCAAATACCTCTGGTACGATGTCTATGAGCAGTACGCCGGTGTGGAGTTCCTTAAGAACAACAGTCCCCGTATTATTCATGTCATCGGTTCAAAGAGCTACAACCCCACCCAGGGCACCGAAACCCTCGGCGTGGCAGAAGGCGGCATCAAGATTACCCTCTACGGTACCGACGATCTCGATGAGAACGACATTGACTACATGAACAAGTACTTCTTCCACACTATGCACCACGAGTTCGGCCACATCCTTGACCAGACCAAACTCCACCCCTCTGCATTCAACCTCCTCTCCAGCAGCCACTACAACCCCATGGGCTGGTCCGACGTCCCCGACAGTGTCAGCAACGGCCTCGGCTTCGTCACCAGTTATGCTTCCAGCAACTACGCCGAGGACCTCGTGGAAGTATCCTCCACCTACATCACGGCCGACACCCTCCAGTGGATTAATATGCTCAACACTGCCTCCTACGAGTGGGAGTATATTGACACAGAGTACAGGAGCGCCTATGAATTTGAGAGCGCTCAGGAGCCCGGTTTCCTCCGCGACACCGTAGGTTATTTCAAGGAGACCGACAACGGCGAATCTAAGATTTACCGTAAGGTCTGCAAGCGCGATGCCGACGACCATGTTGTTCTTGATGAAGAAGGTAACATCCAGTGGCTCCACGACAGCGGCATCAACGGCCGCGACCTCATCCTTGAAAAACTCGAACTCGTGCGCAAATGGTTCAACGAAAGCTTCAACTTCAGCATTGACGAGGTGCGCAAGGAAGTGCAAAAGCGTCAGTACGTCGTTGATACCGACGGTAACTTTATCTTCAAGAACGGCAAACTCGTCAACCGTCTCACCCAGAAGGTAGAAGGCGACGAGAAGGGCCGCACACTCATGCAAGTGCTCGAAGACGAAGTATATAAATATAAAGAACTAATGAAATAACCCTCACCCCAACAAAGTTATAAAACTATGAACAAGATATTAGCAAGTCTTTTTATAGCCGCCTCCGCTTTTGCCCTTACCGGCTGCGTTGGTGAGGAAGCCGACCTTTTTGACAAGTCTGCCACCGAGCGTCTGGACGAAGTCAGCAGCATATACACCCAGCGCCTCGCCTCCTCCGAGGGTGGCTGGATAATGGAATACTATCCCCAGAACTCCACCGAAGAAGCCGTCGGCTACGGCTATCTCATCGCCTGCAAGTTCGACAAGAACCACGAAGTCACCTGTGGTGCCAAGAACGCCTACACCTATAGCAGCTATAAAGAAGACAAGTCCATCTGGGAAATCATTACCGACGACGGCCCCGTGCTCTCCTTCAACACCCGCAACGACGTCATGCACATCTTCTCCCAGCCCCTCGACATCCCCGGCACCGAGGACGACGAACTTGGCCGCGGCTTTGAAGGCGACTATGAATTCATCATCACCGACCTCCAGGAAGGCGCCGAACAGGCTATGCTCAAGGGTAAGAAGCGCGGTACCTACAATCGCATTACCCGTCTGCCCGCCGGCACCGACTATGAAGCCTACATCGACGACGTTGACGCATTCATCCGCACCATGTTCCCCCTTGAGGGCGCCAATGAGCTCCGCCTCCACATCGGTTCCAAGGACTACAACGTGGACGCTATGAACACACGTATGCCCAACATCTACCCCGCCGACGGTGATAAGGTCATCGACAAGTATTTGGAAACCTATCTCATTACCAAGCGCGACGGCAAGTACTGCCTCCGCTTCCGCTCTCCCATCGGTACGGGCGATGAGAAAGAGCAGGAGTTCATCTACGACGAAGCCGCTGACGCCTTCATCGGCGTTGACAACTCCAAGAACATCCTTCGCGGACTTATCGGCAGCGACCTCCCCGTATATCTCACCACCGAGTCCGGCGTAGGCATTGTGTGGAACATCACCCGCATGAATCCCCCTGCCAACAAGTTCGACCAACTCTTTGAAGGTCTCTACACAGGTTTCCCCGCTTTCAACAAGCAGTACACCTTCACCTCGGCCACCTTCACCCCCGGCAGCGACCAGACCGCCAACATCAAGCTCACCTACAAGCAAGGCCGCTCCAGCAAGGCCGTGTCCTATCGCTACGACTTGCAGAAGACCGAAACCGGCATCATCTTCTCCGCACCCGTTCCCTACAACGATGAAGCCCAGAGCCTGATGGACAATATTCCAGAACTCGGCGCATTCCTCAACTCCTTCACCGGTGAACAGAGCACCAGCCTCGAAGGTTCCGGCTTTGCTGTCAAGAGCATACGCTTCACCGCCAAGGATGACCCCAACTACTCCTTCGTCATCAACCGCGCTAAATAACTGACAAACTGACCTCTCATATAGGAAAGGCTGCCACGGGCACCTTCCCTCCAGCAGCCTTTCCTTCTACCTTTCTGACAATACCGAATATTAACCAAAACAAATTAACTAACAATTATGAAGAAACTTTTACTTCTCTCCCTGACTCTGCTTTGCGCAGTGTCTCTGTCTGCTGCTACGCAGACCGTTCGCGTCAAGAACGCCCAGCACAACCTCGTTCAGAAGGCCACTTCTTCCTTCTCTCTCAACAAGAACGCCCAGTGCGCAAGCTTCATGGCCCAGCCCGTCAACAGCCCCCGTCTTGCTGCCAGCAAGACCGCTGCCAAGCGCGTTGTTCGTCATCTCCCCGGTGTAGCCGACCTTCGCGGCAGCTACGTAGAAGACACACCCGGTACCAACGATGGTATTGAATATGCCACCTCTTGCACCTCCGTTGAAATCAGAGACACCCTCGTCGTTGACGAAGAGACCGGCGAAGAGTACAATGTTTACATTGAAGGCTTCTGCCAGGGCATTGCCTCCGTTATCGGTCAGTACGACCCCGAGGACGGCACCATCCTCATTCCTATGCAGTATTGCTACTATGATGAAGAAGACCCCCAGGTTCAGTTGGCCCACATCGCTGCCTTCACCGAAGTAACTCCTGAAGGTTACAACCTTTCTGATTACCTCGTGCTCCTCGTCAGCGAAGATGAAAACGGTTTCTATGTAGAACTTGACAAGGATTCCGAAATCGGTTGGTGCGTCATCTGCGACGAAGGCGACCCCAACTTTGCCGGCTATATCATCGCCCTCGGTGAAGACCTCGTCCTCAACCCCGCCAACTACCATATGATCTACCAGACTTACGACCTCAAACTTCCCGATTCAGAGCAGGGCTGGGAGATGAACGAATGCAACGCTTTCGTTGAAGACCTCGGCGACGAACTTCTCGTTCATGGTTTCTGCGGAAGTTTCTGCAACAGCCTTACCGTGAAGGACGAAGGCAAACTCGTCTTCCGCACTGGCCAGAACATATATTATAGCAGCGGCGACGGCGCATGGCTCGGCTTCTACACCTTCGATAATGAAGGTTGGTTCCTCTGCTCCGATACCTACGAGTGTCCCATAGTCGTTGGCGATTCCGGCACCATTTACTATGGTGATGTTGACGAGGAAAACCATATCATCTGGGATAACCTCTGCCTCGGTTTCTACGACAAGACAGAACCCGAGCCCCAAGGCCTTTGGACTGGCGTACAGTTCGCCGGCCTTGAACTGATGCCTATGGAATACTATCTGGAAGGCGTAGGCACCGTCCTCTCCCCCGTTGCCACCAGCAAGGCAGCCTTCAACCTCCAGGGCCAGCGCGTCAACACCCTTGGTAAGGGCATCAACCTCTGGAACGGTAAGAAGTATCTCGTAAAGTAATAAGCCCCAAGCCCTGTAAGGGCGGCATATTATAGGGCAGGGCGCAAGCCCTGTCGGGATAGCCAACTCCATTCAGGAGCCCTGTAAGGGCGACATATTTCAAGTCTATGATAATTATGTCGCACTTACAGGGCTTTTTTTTACAGGAATCATCCTATCCCATAATATGCCACATCTTTGGATACTTTTATCTTTTAACTTTTAACTTTTAACACTATGAAACTCGTTGTCCTCTCAGGTGCCGGCATAAGTGCCGAGAGCGGATTCGCCACCTTCCGCGACAGTGGTGGCCTGTGGGAACAGTACGACGTCAATCAGGTCGCCACCCCCGAAGGATGGTATTCCGACCCCGACCTCGTCACCAACTTCTATAACCATCTGCGCCAGCAACTCATTGACGCCAAGCCCAACCTCGCCCACCAGCTCCTCGCCGACCTTGAAAAGGATTACGACGTCACCATCGTCACCCAGAACGTCGACGACTTCCACGAGCGTGTTGGCTCCTCCCGCGTCATCTATCTCCACGGCGAACTCATGAAGGCCTGTTCCTCCCGCAATCCCGAGGATCTCTCGCAAGTCGTCACCCTAACCCCCGAGAACATGGCCCTCACCGCCAACGACAAAGCCCGCGACGGTTCCCGCCTCCGTCCCTTCATCGTATGGTTCGGCGAGGCAGTGCCCCGCATGGAGGAAGCCGCCCGCATCGCCATGGATGCCGACATCTTCGTCATCATCGGCACCTCCCTCAACGTCTATCCCGCCGCCGGCCTCATCCACTATGTCCCCCAGAGCGCCAAAGTCTTCCTCATAGACCCCAAAGAGGTGCAGGTGCCCGCCACTGGCCACGACGTCACCGTCATCCAGGATGTTGCCACCCGCGGCATGCAGCGCCTCGTTGAAATGCTAAAAGAACTGTAACCTTATCCCCCTTATCAACAAGCAGCCTCCGAAAGAAAAATCCTTCGGAGGCTGCTTTTTTATATTTTACTTTATTGCTGTCCGGTAAAACTTTTAAAATTGATAAAATTTAGGGCTGGTACTGTAAAAGTATCAGCCCTTTTGATTATCTTTGCTTTCACCACAAAACCAAAGTAATCAAATCATGGGCAAAGATAGCAATTTTACCGGA
>JAZUDS010000065.1:0-11898 GCA_045639805.1 Alloprevotella sp. | reverse complement strand
GGAGGGTGGAGAAGCGGCCGTCCTCGCCCTCCTGGCGCTCCATGTCCTCGAAGTGGACGCTGCGGGCATCTATGCGGACGGGCGTGCCGGTCTTCATTCGGTCGTGCTTGATGCCGAATTTAGTGATGGAAGCGGTAAGTTGGGTGGCGGCAGGCTCGGCACAACGGCCGCCTGGAACCATAGTCCTTCCTACGTGCATCAGGCCGTTGAGGAAAGTGCCGGCCGTGATGACTACGGCACCTGCAAGAAATTCTGCGCCCCAGAGCGTCTTTATGCGGTAACGGGCATCGGGATAGGTGGGTGCGTTTTTGTCGGTGGATTCGTCGTTGCTCTCTATGGGGGAAATATCGATGACTTCGTCCTGCCAGATATGAAGATTCTCGGTGTTTTCGAGAATTTTTCGCATTGTGCGTGAATAAAGGCGGTTGTCGCACTGAGCACGGGGGCTCCACATGGCCGGGCCTTTAGAACGGTTGAGCATGCGAAATTGCACGGTGGCGGCGTCAGTAACCTGCGCCATAATGCCACCAAGCGCATCTATCTCGCACACAATCTGACCTTTAGCAATACCACCAATGGCAGGATTGCAACTCATTTGTGCGATTTTGTTCATGTCCATCGTGATAAGGAGCGTGCTGACTCCCAATTTGGCACTGGCATGGGCTGCTTCACAGCCAGCGTGACCGGCACCTATCACAATGACGCCATAATACGGGTTTTCTTTTTTGGACAACATTTTTTCTGAATGAGAGGGCAAAGTTAGCAAAAAAGGATGACTTTTAGGTTTTAAAGGCTCAAAAAAGTGAAAATGAGCGCTTGTTTTTATGAGAAGAGGTTCATTTCAGTCGTTAAAAGAGGGTAAAGAAGCAAAGCCGGTTTTAGGTTATAAAAAAAAGGAAGCGTAGAAAATGTAAAATATTTTGACAAAATGGAAAATAGGAAAACGAAAAAATATGGCCGATTTTGATTGGTGTATATGGCATTTTGAGGCGTTGTGACGCCATTGGATTTTTTCAAGGCCAGAAGAAATGGATTTAAAGCCCCTTTTAGTTTTCCCGATACCCTACTTGGCGTAAAATTAAAAGGGCTTTAGGATGAATTAAAAGGGCTATCGGACGAACTAAAAGGGACATCGGTTGCACTAAAGGGGACATCGGTGAGAGTGGAGGGCATTTGCTGGTAGTCGCGGGGGCGAAAAACGCAAAAAAGTAGGAAATTTTGTGGCCGGCAGGGTGCAAAAAAGAGGAGCGAAAGGGGGATTAGAGGGAGCAGGAGGGCTGAAAGGCTGCTGGGTGGCGGGTTAGAAGGTTGATAATCAGCGAAAAGCAAAATGCGTCAGAATCGCGCAAAAGTCATTACGGTGATCTCTGGCGCGAAAAAACGGTAAATTTTTGACTGAAAAGAGTAAAAAATCTTGACAAGGGAAATATGGAGAGGCGCTTTCAATATGAAACCAGAATATAAGGGTTTTGAAACGGGGGAAAGGATGTTTTTACTTTATAAAATGTGTTTTTGCCGCACTTTAGTGGCGTAAAGCGTGGCAGAATGGCAAAAAATTCGTAACTTTGTCCGCCCAAAATCAAAGATAAAGATGGAAGATTGCATCAGCATCAAGCGGGCGCGCGTCAATAACCTGAAAGACGTGAGCTTGGACGTGCCCCGCGATAAGTTCGTGGTGTTTACGGGTGTGAGCGGCAGCGGCAAGTCGTCGCTGGCCTTCGACACGCTGTATGCCGAGGGGCAGCGCCGTTATGTGGAGAGCCTTTCGGCGTATGCGCGCCAGTTCTTGGGGCGTATGCATAAGCCCGAATGCGACTACATTAAGGGCTTGCCGCCCGCCATTGCCATAGAGCAGAAGGTAAGCAGTCGCAACCCGCGTTCCACGGTGGGCACAAGCACGGAAATCTACGATTATCTCCGCCTGCTCTTCGCCCGCATCGGTCGCACCTTCTCACCCGTGAGCGGTAAGGAGGTGGTGCGCTACACGATAGACGATATCGTGGACGTGGCCCTGCGCCACACGCCGGGCGAGCGCTTCCTCGTGCTGGCCCCCGTGCATCTGGCCGACGGCCGCACGATGGAAGAACAGCTGAAAGTGTATCAGCAGCAAGGATTTAGCCGTGTGTTCCAGGGCGGAGAGATGGTGAGCATAAAGGCTGCCGACCCGCAGAAGAAACTGCGGCTGCTCGTGGCCCGCTGTGTGGTGGACGCCTCAAAGGAAGGCCGCCAGATGTTGAGCGAAAGCATTGACACGGCACTCTTTGAGGGTAGGGGAGAGTGCATACTTTATTATATAGGTACCAAGGACGAGGAGCGCTTCACCACGCGCTTCGAGGCCGACGGCATAACCTTTCAGGAGCCCACCGATCAACTTTTCTCGTTCAATTCGCCTATTGGCGCGTGTCCCGAGTGCGAAGGCTTCGGTCGCGTGATGGGTATCGACGAAGCGCTTGTGGTGCCCAACAGTACACTCTCCGTGATGGACGGCTGCGTGCAGTGCTGGCGCGGTGAGAAATTGGGCGCGTGGAAGGACGAATTCATACGCAGAAATGCGCCTAAAGGCTTCCCAATCTTCAAACCCTACTTTCAACTGACGAAAGAGGAGAAGTTGTGGCTGTGGGAGGGAACAGAGCCCGGCAAGGAGCCGAGTACCGCGATGGAGGATGAGGAAGGCTGGCGCCCGAGTATCAATGCCTTCTTTGCCGATGTGCAGGCCCACCAATATAAGATACAATATCGCGTGATGCTCTCGCGCTATCGCGGCAAGACACAATGCCCTTGCTGCCACGGCCTGCGGCTGCGGCCCGAGGCCTTGTGCGTGAAAGTGGGCGGGAAGCATATCGCCGAACTCTGCGATATGCCTGTAGGAGAACTTGCCGCGTGGTTTGAAGCCCTGGTGCTCACCGATGCTGAGAAGCAAATCGCCTCGCGCCTCCTTACCGAGATACGTACCCGTCTGCGGTTCCTTTGCCAGGTGGGGCTCGGCTATCTTACCCTTTCGCGCCTGAGCAACAGCCTCAGTGGCGGTGAGAGCCAGCGCATCAACCTCGCCACCTCGCTCGGCTCGTCCCTCGTGGGCAGCCTGTATATACTTGATGAGCCCAGCATAGGACTGCATCCGCGCGATACGCAGCAACTCATCGACGTCCTCAAGGAACTGCGCGACCTGGGCAATACCGTCGTCGTCGTGGAGCACGACAGCCAAATCATCAGCCAGGCCGACTGGGTGGTGGAGATAGGTCCCGGAGCCGGACGGAATGGCGGAAGCATCGTCTCATCCGGAGTGAGGCGCGAGCCGCTTCCTATGTTGCCGTTAAAGGAAAGCGTACGGCCGTGGAACCGCAGCCTCATCGTGAAGGGCGCCCGTGCCAATAACCTGAAGGGCATAGACGTGGAAATGCCGCTCAACGTGATGACCTGCGTAACAGGAGTGAGCGGTAGCGGCAAGAGTACGCTGGTGCGCGATATTTTGTACAGGGCTCTCAAGCGTCATTTCGACGAGCCCGCGGAACGACCGGGAGAATTTCTGGCTTTGGAGGGCGACCTCGACGCCCTTGGCAGCGTGGAGTTCGTTGATCAGAACCCTATCGGGCGTTCATCGCGCTCCAATCCCGTGACATACCTCAAGGCGTGGGATGAAATCCGGCGTTTGCTTGCCGACCAGCCGCTTGCCGAGCAACTTGACCTCACGCCGGCCCATTTCAGCTTCAATGCCGAAGGCGGACGCTGCCCCGAGTGTAAGGGCGAGGGCACCGTGAAGGTGGAGATGCAGTTTATGGCCGACCTTGTGCTGGAGTGTGAAGCCTGCCACGGGCAACGCTTCAAGCGCGACGTGCTGGAGGTGCGCTATGAGGGAAAGAACGTAAACGATATCCTCCAGATGACCGTGGATGAAGCCATCGATTTCTTCGGTGAACACGGCGAAAAGCGTATAGTGCGGCGTTTGTTGCCGTTGCAGCAGGTAGGGCTCGGCTATATCCAACTCGGACAGAGCAGCAGCACCCTTAGCGGCGGCGAGAGTCAGCGCGTGAAACTCGCTTACTTCCTTAGCCTCGACAAGAGTGCGCCAGCCTCGTCGTCTTCCGTCCAGTCCTTTGCGTATAAAGGAGGCCAGGAAGACACATACGCCAAGAAGTCCACGCTTTTCATCTTTGACGAGCCCACCACCGGCCTACATTTCCACGACATAGAGCGCCTCCTCTCCGCTTTCCAGGGCTTGATAGAGCGCGGCCATACAGTGGTGTGCATCGAGCACAATCTCGACGTCATCCGGCAGGCCGACTGGCTCATAGACCTCGGTCCAGAAGGTGGCGATGAGGGAGGAGAAATCGTTGTTTCCGGCACCCCTTCCGACGTAGTGAAGAGCGGTAAAGGCTACACGGCAAGGTATCTGCGGTAGTCCCCTTGGGCGTATTCCACTCTGCAAATCAAAAGGGATAAAAGATGCATTTGAGGGTAGAAAAGGCGTTGCAGGCGTCCCGAAAAAGCAATAAAAAGGGATTTAGTTTGCTTTAATTGATAAAAATGCTTAAATTTGCAACGCAATATTATATAATCGTGTATGCGCGTGCCCGTTAAAAGAGCCCTATTGGTGTGGACGCTGGCGGCCTTGCTGCCCCTGGCGGCCGTGAAGGCATTCGGCAGGCCCGTTTCTCCCGATGCGGGGGCCGCACTGCCGTGGCACACCACGCTGGACGCGGCTCTGGCACAGGCGAAGGAGACGGGACGCCCCGTGTTCTTCAATTGCTTCGTGGACTGGAGCGGTGCGTGTGTGCTGATGGACAGCGTGGTGCTGCGCGATGCCGGACTGTCGGCATGGATTCAGGACAATTTCGTGCCCCTCCGCATCGACATGCGCAGCGATGAGGGCCGCGCGCTTGCCAAGCGCTATGGCGTGAGCACCTACGCGCAATACCTCGTGCTGGATGCCGCGGGCGACATCATCCACCGTATCTGCGGCGGAGCAAAACCCGAGGCGTTCCGCGCAAGCCTGTCCGACGCCCTCTCCGACGCCACCTCGCTGCGCGGCACGCGGCTCCGCGTGGAAAGCGGCAGGGCTTCGGCGGCCGACACCGTGGCCTATCTGCGGGCCCTGCGCACAGCCTCCGAAGGCGAGCTCTTCACGCGCATCGGCAAGGGTTTCGCCGTGAGGCAGGAGCCGGAGAAATACCTGCAGCCCGACTACTGGACCTTCGCCGTGCTGGCCATGAGAGGCAGCGAGCGGCATCTGGACTACCTCGTGGAGCATCGCGCGGCCTTCGTGGCGGCCCACGGCGCACGGGAATACGAAAACATGGTGGAAAGCGTGCTCGCCAACCGCATACTACCGTGGGCGCAGGGTTCGCAGCCGACTTCCGCCTCCCCCGACGACCTCCAGCACCTTCTGCAGATGATACGCTCGGCCGAACTGCCGCCCTATCTCCCCACAGCCTTCCTCGCCGAAATGGCCGCATTGAGGCAGGAGCGCCGCTGGCTGGACATTCAACTGCTATGGGACGAGCGCGGCGACTGCCTGAAGAAGTACCCCACCGTATATAAGGCCCTGCATGCGAAAATCACGGCTTCAGGGCAAAAAAGATAAATGAAAGAATTTTTGACAACGACGAACGATATGAATACATCTCGCCTACGGGGCGGCAAAAGCCCCGACAACGGCCGCCGAGCGACGCTGCACGCGCGGTGGAGGCGCAGCGGCGCTGCTGTGCTTTTATTCCTGTGTCTTTGCGGGGCGCTGCAGGCGCGTATCCTCAAGGGCACGGTGACGGATAGCGAAGGACAACCGATTATCGGCGCCAATGTCGTAGTGCGGCAGGGCGGCGTGCGCGGCGTGACCACCGACGGGAAAGGCCAGTACAGCCTTAAGGTGCCCGACGGGAAGGTGACGGTGGAATACTCCTACATCGGTATGTCGCGCCAGCACTTCACGCTGGCCGCCGGCACGGCCGATGCCACCCACGACGTGAAGATGAAAGACGCCAACGTGCTCGGCGAGGCCGTGGTGACGAACGGCTACGAGACCATCGACCCGCGCAAGAACACCGCCGCCATCAGCACCGTGAAGATGGCCGACATCCTCATGCCGGGCATGACCACCATCGACCAGGCGCTGGAAGGAAAAATCCCCGACCTCGTGGTGACGGCCAACTCCGGCGAGGCCGGTGCCACGGCCCGACTGCGCGTGCGCGGCACCTCCACGCTGGTGGGCAACAGGGAGCCCCTGTGGGTGCTGGACGGCTTCGTGCTGCAGGACCCGGTGAACGTGAGCAACGACCAGCTGAATGACCCCGACTACATCAACTATGTGGGCAACGCCATCAGCGGTATCAACCCCGAGGACATCGAAAAAATCGACGTATTGAAGGATGCTGCCGCCACGGCCCTCTATGGCACCCGCGCCAGCAACGGCGTAATCGTCGTGACCACCAAGAAGGGTAGGGAAGGCCCTCCCACCATACGCTACTCCAACCAGACCACCATCAACCGCCGGCCCCACTACACCGACAACGACATCCGGCTGATGAACTCGCAGGAGCGCGTGCAGTTCGGCAAGGACCTTTGCGACAGCCACTACGTCTTTCCCAACAATATGCCGATGGTGGGCTACGAAGGCGCCTTCTACCGCTATCAGACCGGCCAGAGCGACTACGCCACCTTCCTTGAGGACGTGCAGCACTTCGAGACGGTGAACACCGACTGGTTTAAGCTCCTCACCCACAACAGCGTGAAACAGCAGCACTCGCTCAGCGTGAGCGGCGGCGGCGACCACACGCGCTACTACGCCTCCGCCGGCTACACGAGGGAGAACGACGTCATCAAGACGCAGTACGTGGACCGCTACACCGCCAGCGTGAACCTCACCACCAACTTCACGAAGGCGTTGAGGGCCAATATACGCTTCAACGGCAACATTCAGAAGAAGAACCACCTGCCGGGCGACGTGAATGCCTTGAGTTATGCCTACGAGACCACCCGTGCGCTGCCCGCCTACAACGCCGACGGCTCCTACTACACCTATCAGCGCCACGGCTACGGCATAGGCAACTCGCAGAAGAACAGCCGCCTCTACAACTACAACATCCTCAACGAGATAGACAACTCCAGCAGCGACTACAACGGCAACACGATGAGCACCTCCGCCGACTTGAGTTACAACTTCGGCTCCATAGCCTCCATCACCGCCGCTGCCAACTACAGCCGCTCGGCCACGACGCAGGGCGTGTGGTACGGTGAGAATACCAACTACGTGGCCATCCTCAAGAACGGCGAGATGGGCGACCGCCCCATCGAAGGCGAGGCCGGCCTCTGCGAACTGCCCTACGGCGGCGTGTATAACACCACCTCCTCCATCTCCGAGACGCTGACGGGCCGCCTGCAAGTGAACTATCATCAGGGCTTCGGCCTGGCCAAACAGCACCACGTGAGCGCTACGTTAGGCTATGAGGCCAACACGAGCCGCAACAGCGCCATCGCCGACAACACCCGCGGATACTTCAAGGACCGCGGCATGAAATATATGACGATGACGGGCGAGGATATGGCCGCCTTCCCGCTCTACAACGACTGGGTGTCGCAGGGACACAGGACGCTGACGGAGCAGAAGCGCAACACCATCTCCGGCTACCTGACGGCTTCATACTCGTTTAAGGACTACTTCACCCTGGGCCTGTCCGGCCGCTTTGACGCCAGCAACAAGTTCGGCTCAAGGAGCAACGAGCGTTTCCTGCCCGTATGGTCGGTGAGCGGCCGATGGAACATCCGCGAGACTTTCTTTGAACGCCGCGACATCGTGACGGACTGGAGCATGCGCTTCTCCTACGGTAAGACGGGCAACATGCTGGACGGCGAGACGCCCAACATGCTTATCCGCCTCGGCGTGCTGGACACTTACTACGGCGAGAACGTCAGCACCGTGGCCTCCTTCCCCAATCCCAACCTGAGGTGGGAACAGACCGACCAGTTCAACATCGGTATGAACGTCAGCCTCTTTGAGGGTCGCATAAACTTCAGCACCGACGTGTGGTACAAGAAAACTCACGACGCCTTCGCCCGTGTGGACGTCAGCACCATCAACGGTATGGGCTCCTTCCAGATGAATAACGGCGACATCGAGAATAAAGGTTTCTCCTTCACCCTCAGCGGCTACCCCGTGAGGAACCGCAACGACTGGACGCTGTATCTCTCCACGCAGTACTCGTGGGCCGCCAATACGGTGCAGACCAACACGTCGGAGAGCTACAGCCTTGACGACTACCTCAACGGCACGGCCATCATCTCCGGCAAGAGCATAGGCACCTTCTATTCCTATCGCTTCCTGGGCCTCGACCCGAACATCGGCGTGCCGCTCTTTGACGACTATCAGGACCGCCAGCACCTGCTGGCCGGCAAGAGTCTGGAGCAAGTGGTGAAGACCGTGATGGTGGAGAGCGGCAACCGCGACCCGTACCTGACGGGCTCGCTCTACGCCACCCTCACCTGGCGGCAACTCTCGCTGCGCGGCAATTTCAACTACCGTATCGGCAGCAAGGTGCGCCTCTTCAAACTCTACACCCCCGTCATCAACGGCGTGAGCAGCGACAAGAACGTGCGCCACGAGTTCACGGAGCGCTGGCAGCACCCCGGCGACGAGCAATACACCCAGATACCCGTGCTGCTCAGTAAGGATGACCCGCTCTACAACGAGTACAACATCCACTGGAGCACCTCGCTGGGCGCCTCGCTGGACAAAGTGCCGCCCTTCGCCCAGAACGTGTGGACGATGTACGACTTGAGCGACCTGCGCGTCGTGCCGGGCTCTTACCTCCGCTTGAGCAATCTCGCGCTGGCCTACAACTTCAAGTTGCAGCAACTGAAGCGCACGCCCATCAAGTCGCTGCGCCTCGACTTCTCCGTGACCAACGTCTTCACCCTCTGTTCCAAAAAACTGCAGGGCCAGAGCCCCACGCAGGCCGGCTTTGCCTCCGTCAACCTGTCGTCGCGCCCGGCCTATACGCTCGGCCTTAACATTTCGTTCTAATCTTCCCTTCTCCGCGCTATATGAAAAAGACACTTATATTTATCCTGACGGTGCTTGCCGTAAGCAGTTGTTCGGATTTTTTGAAGGAATATTCACAGGATATGATTGTAGCGAAGGTGCCCTCCGACCTCGACGAGGTGCTCCTCGGCTCGGCCTATCTGGGCTCCTCGGCCGTTGACGGCGGACCCTCGGGCCAGCGGATGGGCGGCTTCTTCAATATCCTCGACGACGACGTGAATACCGGCGGCGACCGCCTCGATTCGCTCGGCAGGAGCACCTCCGACGTGAGCAAGGCCTGGATACAGTGCATGGCCGGCAACTACGGCTACTTTGCCTGGCAGCAGGACGTAGGCATCAACTTCGACGGCTCGCTCTCCAACGACGATGCCGCCACGTGGGACAACCTCTACGCCCACATCAACGTAGTGAACACCATCCTCGACGAGATACAGACGCTGCCCCACGAGTCGCAGAAAGACCTTGCCGACTGGCAGCGCGTGCAGGGCGAGGCCCATTTCCTCCGTGCGCAGTTCTACTTCTGGCTCGTCAATCTCTACGCCGACGAATATGAGGAAGCCACAGCCGATAATAAGCTCGGCGTGCCTCTGAAACTCATCCCCGGCATAGAATTTGAGTTCACCCGCGCTTCCGTGGCAGAGGTCTATAATCTAATCAACGAAGACCTGGCCAAGGCCGACACCTTCCTCACCCGTTCGCCGCAAGCCCCCGACCACCTCCTCCACCGCGCATCATCAGAGGCCGTCAACCTGTTGTGGAGCCGCGTATTGCTGCATCAGCAGCGCTGGATTGAGGCTGCCGACAAGGCTGAGAAGGTCATTACCAGCGAGAATTTCTATCTCGCCCCCATCTCGGCGCTCGCCCCCAACACAGCCTTCCTCTCCGACGAGAACCCCGAGGTGGTCTTCTCCCAGGGCTGCAACAATCTGTCGTCATCGTCCGTCTTTACGGCCCGCAACGGCGACTACTGCGTCACCCGCGAACTCTACGAGCAGTATGACTCGCTCGATGCCCGCAAGACCTGTTTCTTTGCCCTCTACGACGAGACCTCGGGCATCGCCAACGATTCCGTGCGCCTCTCCTATAAATACCAGCGCGGCAACTCCCTCCGCGCCCATATCTCCGACTATGGCTGTCTGCGCCTCTCCGAGGCATATCTCAACGCCGCCGAGGCCCTCGCCGTCCTCTCCGCCATGCCCGGCGGACAGCCCGAGAAGGCCGCCCGCGCCAATGCTCTCCTCAACGAACTGCGCTCGCAGCGCATTCAGGGTTATCAGCTGCAGGAATACACCGGCGAGGAACTCGTGCAGCAGATTCGCACCGAGCGCCGCAAGGAACTCTGTTTCGAGGGGCACCGCTGGTTCGACCTCAGGCGCTACGCCGTGTGTCAGCCCTTCCCCTGGAGCAAGAACATCGTGCACAGTTACGGTGTCTGCGGCGACTACGTCGGCGTGATGTACCGCAACATAGTGGTGCTGCCCGCCCATTCCATCAACTACACCTTCGCCATCCCCAAGAGCGTCCTGAAGTACTTCACCGACAATCCCTTCGAGACGAATCCGCGCGACGCTATAGAACCTATAAACAAGGAAGAAGATGAAACGAAATAACGCCCCCTTGCCACCATTCCTGGTGCTTTTCCGTCAGGTTCCCCTCTTTTTGTTGTCCTGCCTCCTTATCGCCAGCTGTTCCGAGGATGCACTCGAGCCTTCCATTGACTTCACGAGCCCCTACGTGCTGACGGACGACCCCTCCGATGCCGTGCGCCACGCTTGCTACGAGATTTATGAGCAGTATGGCGTGCCCGTGTTCTTCAACGACACGGTGGCCTCCTACTCTGCCGGCACCGACCACTACGGCAACGCCCTCACGCGCTACGAAACTCTCGACCTCAACTGGAATTTCCAGTCGCACGACCGCGGCAAGGTGGTCTATCGCTTCGATTACATCCGCGAGCCATCCGACCAGTTGCAGGCCCTCGGCTTTGCCCGCCGTTTCCTCGGCCGTGCCAGCAAGAAGATGCGGCCGTTCAGCATGATGCTGGCCGACTCTCTCCACGTGGGCTCCAGCACGCCCGTCTATCACAGCGGCTTCCGCACCCTCGTGATGACGCAGCTCGGCGGAATGACCGACGAGCAGATGGACTCCTGCGCCACCGCCATCCTTCAGGGCATGGTACTCGACCGCGTGAAACTCAACACCGACCTCGTGGCCCGTTTCGGCGCCGTGTCCGACAAAGAGAAGTACTACAACCGCCCGTGGGTGGCCGACGGTCAGAACGGCGGCCTCGGCTGCCAGTGGGGCGTGGAGCACAAGGGCACCTATTGGCGTCCGCAGGACCTCTGGGCCGAAGGCATTGCCGACAAGTATATATTATATAATATGTACACCTTCGTGATGACCCCCGAGGAGTTCGAGGCGGAGCGCGCGCTCATCTTCCGAGAAATCGGGCGCTTCGGTTTCATATGCGGCTCGCGTTCCTACGACAGTATGATGGCTCACCTCTACAGCCCCGACAACATCAACGAAGACCTCGAGTACTTCGTGCAGCAGATGCTCCTGTTGGGCCGCACGGAGTTCATGGCCCGCTACGGCGAGAGCGCCCTTGTCAAGCGCAAGTTCAACATTCTGGCGGAATACATCGAAGGCGAACTGGGCGTGGCCTTGTGAAAACAGCCTCACCCCGTCGGAGCTGCCTACGGCACTCCGCCACCCCTCCCCTGTTAGGGAGGGGAAGATACCCTAAAGTTTAGCAACCACTTATAATTAAATATATAATGTCTCTGTTCTCAAACATATCTAAAGTGTTTTCATCCTTTAGAAGATTATTCCCCTCCCTAACAGGGGAGGGGTGGCGGAGTGCCGTA
>JAZUDS010000064.1:0-21634 GCA_045639805.1 Alloprevotella sp. | reverse complement strand
GCCCTCCTAACCCTAATCTTTCAAATTGTCTGCATTTACAAAGAAAGCGAAAGATACCACTTGTTTTTATCGGGCACTAATAATAAGAAAAAGGACTGAGACAAAATCTCAATCCTTTTTCTTGTATCACGGGACACACGGAGGCGTCCGCTATGGTCTATGACTTACTTCAACACTTTCTTGCCACCTACGATGTAGAGGCCGCGAGAGGCGTTCTGCACCTTGCGGCCCTGGAGGTCGAAGAGGCCCTTATTTGCCAATTTGCTAATTTCCTCATTTGCTAATTCCCCGATGCCGGTCTCTCCGCCGTTCAGGGCGGCGAGGTAGGCTTCGTAGGCTTGCTGGAGGGCGTCGATGTCGTCGTTGGTGGCGGTCTTCACGCTGCGGGCCTCGGCGAGGGCGGCGAGGAGGGCCTGGGCGGCATCGGGATGCGTAGCGTTGGCAGCATCGCGCACGACGAGGTTGAGTTGGAAGTCGCCGAAGTGGCCGTAGGTGCGGTTGCTGGTGGTCTCGCTTATCCAGAAGCGGAGGTGATTGGCGGTGTTCTCAAGGAAGAAGTCGCCCGTGGCTGTGGCGCCGGCGGAGGCTCCACCCTCGAAGGTGAGCATAGCGGCGTCGGCGAAGGTCTTGCCGTCGGTGGAGGACTGCACGCGGCAGCGGGTCACGAAGTCATTGGAGGCTCCGGCGCGGTACATCTGGGTGCAGCGCACATTGCCGCTGATGGGCTCGTTGAGGGCTACCTGCAAGTAGTGCTTGTCCATAGTGGTGCCGCTGACGCCCTGCCAGGTGCTGTGCCAGAAGGTGGAGGCGTCGCCGTCGAGGAGGAAGTCGAGGCTGCCCTCGCTCTTCTCGTTGGCATTGGTGGAGAACTGGCTGGTCTTGGTGATGAGGTTGTCGCCGAGGCCTACGGTCTCGTTGGCGTCGAAGGCTGCCTGCACCTCACGCACGAGGGCTTGCAGTTCGTTGTTGAGGTTGAGGACTACGGTGACGCTGACGGTGGCGCTGACACCGCTCTGGTCGTTGGCAGTGGCGGTGACGGTGGTGGTGCCTTCCTTCACGCCTATGATGGCGCCGTCCTTGACGGTGGCGATGCTCTCGTCGGCGGAAGTCCAGGAGAGGGTGCGGTTGCTGGCGTCAATGGGCAGCACGACATACTGGGGTGCCACGGCGGCGCCAGTGCCTACGGTGCAGGAGGACTCAGTGAACTGGATTTTCTCAACCTTCACGGGAGTGGCATTGCCGTCGGTGCCGTTCCATACATAGACGCTGTTGGCGGGCAGACGGAGGGTGATGCTCTTGTCAATGTCTATGGCCTGGCCGTCGGTGATGCCGGTGAGGGCTGCCTGTGAGGCGAAGGCCTTGGTGAGGGTGACGGTGGTCTTCACGTCGGCGGGGATGTCGAGGAAGTCACGCAGGGTGAAGGTGATGGACTTCTGGCTGGTGCCGCCGTTGCGGAGGGTGAGGGTGGCTTTCACGCCATTCCAGGAGGCCCAACCGTAGATGGCGGTCTCGCCGGTGCTGTTGGGCTTGTTGATCTCGCCGCTCCAGGGGTCGCCGCCCACCCAGTGGATGTCGGGCAGTACGTCAGCCTGCTCACGCTGCCACTTGAGGCATTCGGCCAGGTCGCTCCAGAGTTTGCCGCCGTTGATGCTGCTCATCAGTTCGCTGTCGCAGTAGAGTTCTATCATACCGCTGCCGCAGGCGAAGGCGCAGCGCAGTTCGTTGAGGGCGTTCTTGTAGGTGCGGTCGGAACTGCCGCCGTACTTCGAGAGGATGAATCCGTGGGTCATCATCGTGTTGATGGGGCAATAGGGAGACTCCTTCACGAAGTAGTCGTGCACGAGGTCGTCGCGGTAGGTAATCCAGGCCTCGCGGTTGTTGGAATTGGAGTTGGTGTACTGCTGCCAGTCGTCACCGCCGCGCCATACGGCATCGGTGAAGTGGAACCAGAAGGGGGAGGCCCAGGTGCCGACGGTGGTGTTGAAGAAGATATCTTCCTTCAGCTCCTCCCTGACATAGCGCTCCACGCGGATGATGCCCTCGCAGTCCTCCAGGGCGGAGGGGCCTACGGGATGGGGGTACTGGGTAGAGATGCCGTCGAACTTGAAGTAGCGGAAGTCGTAGGAGTTCACCATATTGGCACAGGCGTCCTTGAATACCTTATAGAAGGGAGCGTAGCCCAGACGGTGAGAACCGCCACGGCTCTCCCAATAGCGATTGCGGGCGGTGCCGCTGTCGCCGTAGCCGCCGCAGGGGCCGAGCCAGCAACCTATGCCGGAGCACATCTGGCGTGCCACGGCGTCGGGCTCCATAAAGCCGTTGGGCAGGCCGGCGTGGGGAGTCCACAGTCCGTACTGGTCCCAGCCGTCGTCCCATACGAAGGCCTGGATTCCTACGCCGTACTTGTCGAAGAGGTTGGTCTTCCAATTCTCTACGACCTCAACGGTCTGCTCCACTTTCAGGTTGTCCACGGGGTTGGGGTGGTCCTTACGGTTGATATTGAGTTCGTACCACGAATTGTAGTGGGGGAAGCAACGCCAGGGCACGGCACGCTCACGCTCGCTGTAGGCGAGGATGGTGCGGCGCTTCTGCGAGGCATCCATGAGGCCGATGACGGCGCTGACATTCCAGGGCTCGTCCTTCGTCAGGTTGGTGGCGCGTTCCCACAGTCCCTGCAAGGAAACGAGGGGGAGCGAGGGGGGCACTTCGTGGATGCAGGGGGTGACGGTGGTGCTGATATTGATATTGCCGGCGCTCTGGCCACGGCGGGGGTCGCCGTCGCTCTTGGTCTCGACGAAATAGCGGAGGATGTACTCGGTGCCGGCTTCGGGGATGTTGACGGTGTAGGTGTTGTTTACCTTCTCGCCGCCACTCCAACCGTGGTGGTAATCCTGGCCTACCACCTTGCCGGTGGCGGGGTCTACGATATCCACGCCGGCAATGTCGAGGCGGAGGTTGCCGTTGTTGAATACGAAGGTGAATGTCTGCTCGCCGGCCTTGGCAAAGGTGACATAGCCCTGTTTCTCAAGAATCTGGTCGTTGGTGTAGCCGAGGGCGGTGATGCCTTCGGGAACGGTGCCGAAGAAGGTGTCAAATTCGCTCTCCGTCCAACTCGTGGGGGAGAACTCGCTGCCGTCAGCCTCGCCGTGGAGTTTAGCGCTCTGCACGCCCATAGGAGTTTCAAGGCCGAAGAAGATATGGTCGTTGAGGAAGACGGAACCGCGGGTGTTGCCACCGGCCACGGGAGCGTCGAATTCTGCGGCGTTGTACTCATACTGCAAGGGCGTGATAGAGGTGAAGCGCGTGTCCTTGTCGGCAGAGAGGGTGAGGTCAGTCTTCAGGTAGTGGCTGCCGTCGCGCAGTTCGGCACGCCATACGGCTGTGATTTTGCTGGTCTTGTAGGTGTAGTTGTAGGTAGCTACGAGTTCCACGCCGTCGAAGTGATGGGAGCCCTTCACGGCTGTGTCGGAGCCGGTGAGTTTGTGGTCCTCCACGCTGACGAGCGTCATATCGGAGGCGTTGACCACCTTGCTCTCCGTGCCGAGGCGAAGGGTGAAGAGTTCGGTGCCGTCCAACAGGCCAAGGGCCTCGCTGCCGTCGAAGTAGAGTTTGTCGCCTTCGTGGCGGAAAGTGGCGGCAAAGAGCGCGTTGCTCAACGTGTAGGTGTTGCCGTTGTGGGAGATGCTGGCCGTGCCGCAGGTCTCCTGCTGCTGCGGATACACCTTGGCGCGGTAGGCCGTCTGGGCCACAGTCGTCGCGGCGCTCACAAGGAAGGCCACAAGGACGAGAGTGAAGAGTCTTTTCATTGTCTTTGTTATGGTTAGGTTTGTTTGTTTAGATGATTGTATGCTTGTTCGTATGATTGTCTGTCAGTCCTCCGCGAGCGCGCTCGCGCGTATAATAATAAATAAGGAGTGCGGGCGCACTTCCCCATTTTCGGTGCAAAATTACACATTTCTCTTGACATAGCAAAAACTTGTGCGCCTCAATCTTACCAGCCTCCCACTTACCCCCCCTAGAATTGTCACTTGCACTTTGCAGAAATACCATAGACTGCTTGCATTGAAACACGGGGGACAGAGCGGTTTGACCCCGTGCTTTACACCAAAAACGACTGCGGAATGCAAAAAAAAAAACAAAAATAATTGCTTGAATAAAACAAAAGTGTTAAATTTGCACGCGAAATCAAGAACCTTACAACCTAATTATTAACCCTTAATCAAACAATACTACAATGAAAGGTTTTGCAATGTTGAGCATCGGCCGCACTGGCTGGATTGAAAAGGAAATCCCCGCCTGCGGTCCTCTGGATGCTATCTGCAAGCCCCTGGCGCTTGCTCCCTGTTCATCTGATGTACACACCGTATGGGCTGGAGCCATTGGAGACAGACACAACATGATTCTCGGCCACGAAGCAGTAGGCGAAGTGGTAGAGGTTGGTTCTCTCGTAAAGGAATTCAAGGTAGGCGACAAGGTTCTTGTCTCCGCCATCACCCCCGACTGGGGCTCGCTTGAGGCCCAGGACGGATATGCCATGCACTCCAGCGGTATGCTGTCGGGCTGGAAGTTCTCCAACTTCAAGGACGGCGTATTCGCAGAGTATTTCCATGTAAACGAGGCCGACGCCAACCTGGCTCTCCTGCCCGAAGGCATGGACCTCGGCGCCGCCTGTATGATTGCGGATATGGTGCCCACGGGCTTCCACGCTGTAGAACTCGCTGACGTGCAGTTCGGCGACAATGTGGCCGTCATCGGTATCGGCCCCGTCGGTCTGATGTCCGTAGCCGGTGCTGCCATTCGCGGCGCTGCCAACATCTACGCCGTTGGCTCTCGCAAGAACTGCTCCGACCTCGCCCTGGAGTTCGGCGCTACCGAAATCATCAACTACAAACAGGGCGACATCGTGGAACAGATTCTCGACCGCACGCACGGCCACGGTGTTGACCGCGTGATGATTGCCGGCGGTGACGTCAAGACGATGTCGCAGGCCATCCGCATGCTGAAGCCCGGCGGCAAGATTGGCAACGTGAACTACCTCGGCGAGGGCGACAACGTCCTTGTTCCCCGCACGGAATGGGGTTGCGGCATGGGCCACAAACAGATTTGCGGCGGCCTGATGCCTGGCGGTCGTCTGCGCAGCGAGAAACTCGCACGCCTCGTGGAGACTGCAAGGATTCACCCCGAGAAACTCATCACCCATCGCTTCGAGGGTCTGGAGAACGTTGAGCCTGCCCTTATGCTGATGAAGGATAAGCCTGCTGACCTCATCAAGCCGCTGGTAATTATCTAGCCTCTCCCCGTCGCGGCTGCTACGCACCGCGCCACCCCTCCCCGCTCAGAGCGGGCTCTTGCCCCAACAGGGGAAAGATGGCGACAGCCAGAAAGGGGCTGGGAGGGGGAGAATACGTGCCAACGATTTACATATTGTAAGTTCCACATTATATATTAACACAGACAGAAAGAGGCTACCCAGCAAGGGTAGCCTCTTTCTGTGATATATGCTTGTCGCTCTTCCGTATTCTCCCCCTCCCTCGCTCGCAGAGCGAACCCTTTCCCCAACAGGGGAGATGTGACAAAGACAGGGGGAGGCTGGAAAGGGTGGCTTGAATCAGGGTGCTGCCCCTTGATTCACTCTCGCACGAGATTAAACAAAGAAAATATCTTTAAATATAAAAAATAGACTCACTAAAGTAAATAGCGCTCCTATTATTAATATTATTACTCTTGCTATTCCAAAGCTAAAGTTATAATAACCTCTTTCATCGATATACATAGACGCCCAATATGAAAGTCCAATGAGAGATGTTCCCAAGCCCAATGCAAATAAGTATGCAGATTGGGTAAATTTAATTGTCTTTGCACACGACAAATACATTAGAAACATTCCAAATATTGTTAGTGTTACCCACCAATAGTATAAAATAATTTCCTTTCCACTTGGTAAATTCATTTCTTTATAATGTATATATATTAGTTTAAGTCTTCACAATCGTTGGAAAATCTCCATATAAATCCTCCTGCAGTTTTTGTCCATTTTTTTCTGTTACACACTTTTGAGATTTCTCCTATATGCGTCCCTGTTATATTTGAAGCTTCTGTAAGACTTTCATATTCTTGTATAAATTTTCCATCTTTATCATATTGTCTTACGTGTAACTTGTTTAAAGCAGGTTTTCCTCGTTTTGCTTTAGACAACTTTTCCCGAACCTCTAGACTTCTCATCGCTTCCCTTGTCCTAGCGCTTATCAGTTCCCTTTGAGAAGGATCTTCAAACCTTTTCTTTTGAGCATTCGCGACATTTTTCCGAACCTTTTCATTCTTCATTGCGTTTCTTGTAGCTTCAACAAATCTTTTCCGCATATTATCATCACACCAAACTGCTTTTACTTTTACACTTATTTTTGTTTTTTCCTCAACAGATAGAACTGCTCCTTTTCTATATTGATTGCCTTTTTGTTTTTCGCTAATAATTTGTCTTACTTCTTCTATAACAATTTTATTAGCATCTCCCCCATTAGTCATATTATATCCATTTGGATACATCGTGTCTAATGTTTCTATAAAAAACCGTTCTTTCTCATTTAGAATATCTTTTACACTTTCTCGTTCATTCTCTGTTACTTCATATAAAATTTCATATTGCCACACATCTTTTCCATATTTAGCTATAGCATTGTGGAAATAATTATGATTATCTAATTCAGGTTTCCAAAAATGTTGATAATGCCTCCTTTGGGGCTGAATTGTCTGACCAATATATTTTTTCCCATTTATTGAGTTTGTATAACAGTATATTATTCCCGTAAACATACTATAAACAATTATCTGTGTGAAGTATAAATAAATCTAATTATATATCCAACTTATTTCGGCCAATTACAAATATGCTGATTATTTGATAGTAGCTTTTATAGAGAACGCCATAATAAATAACGAATCTCAAACTCGCGCTATATATAATAAGGAGTATATCGTAGCTGGTACACCTTCGACATCAGTCGCGGCGGAAAATATCCCTTGTATAGACCTTGTCCTTCACATCGTCGAGGGAGGCGTCGTAGCGGTTGGCGATGATGGCCTGGGAGACGCGCTTGAACTCATCGAGGGAGCCGATGACGCGGCTGCCGAAGAAGGTGCTGTCAGGCGGAAGCGTAGGCTCGTAGATGACGACGGTGGCACCCTTGGCCTTGATGCGCTTCATCACGCCCTGGATGGAGGACTGGCGGAAGTTGTCGCTGTTGCTCTTCATCGTGAGGCGATAGACGCCGATGATGACCTCACGCTCGCGGAGGGCGTCGTAATGGCTGTTGGCTTCGTAGGCTCCTGCGAGTTGGAGGACACGGTCGGCGATGAAGTCCTTGCGGGTGCGGTTGCTCTCTACGATGGCGCTCATCATCTGCTGGGGCACGTCCTGATAGTTGGCAAGGAGTTGCTTGGTGTCCTTGGGAAGGCAGTAGCCGCCATAGCCGAAGGAGGGGTTGTTGTAGTGGGTGCCGATGCGGGGGTCGAGGCCTATGCCCTGGATGATGGCGGCGGCATCGAGGCCCTTGACCTCGGCGTAGGTGTCGAGTGCGTTGAAGTAGCTGACGCGGAGGGCGAGGTAGGTGTTGGCAAAGAGTTTCACGGCCTCGGCTTCCTTCATTCCCATAAAGAGGGTGTCGATATCGGGCTTGAGGGCGCCTTCCTGCAGGAGTGCGGCGAAGGTGTGAGCGGCTTCCTGGAGGAAGGGTATGTCGGCGATGCGGGAGATGGCGTCGTTTTCATCGGCAAAGCGAGGATTGTCGATGGCCTTGGGGCAGCCCACGATGATGCGTGAGGGATAGAGGTTGTCGTAGAGGGCCTTGCTCTCGCGGAGGAACTCGGGGGAGAAGAGGAGGTTGAGGCGCTCCACTCCGCGTGCTGCGTACTTGACATAGAGGCTGCGGCAGTAGCCCACGGGGATGGTGCTCTTGATGACCATCACGGCCTGGGGATTGACTTCGAGGACGAGGTCAATGACTTCCTCCACGTGGGAGGTGTCAAAGTAATTGAGCACGGGGTCGTAGTTGGTGGGGGCGGCGATGACGACAAAGTCGGCGTCGGCATAGGCGGAGCGACCGTCAAGGGTGGCAAAGAGCCCCCCTCTTATCCCCCCAGGGGGGGAGGATTCAGCACTCTCGGAGCTCTCCCCCTTGGGGGAGGTGGAGGGGGCCTCTCCAACTACGGGAATATATTCGGGGGAGGCGAGGTACTTTTCGATATACTCGTCCTGGATGGGTGAGAGGCGGCGGTTGATTTTGTCCACCTTCTCGGGGATGACATCCACGGCGGTCACTTGATGATGCTGCGCAAGGAGCGTAGCGATGCTGAGGCCGACATATCCCGTGCCGGCTACGGCGATTTTGAGGTCGGAGAAATTATTCATAGAGACCCCCTCTTATCCCCCGAAGGGGGAAGACCTGAGAGGGAGAGGTGTTTTTTTCTTTTTATTCGGCATTAGGCCCGAAGAGGCCGAACAACTCGCCGTCGATGCGGCTGGTGATGTCGGCGAAATCCTCGGGGCGGTTGAGGAAGTCGCAGTTGTCCTTATCTACGATGATGAGGCGGCCGTCGTAGGTGGCAATCCAGTCCTCGTAGCGCTTGTTGAGGCCGGAGAGGTAGTCGATGCGGATGCCCTGCTCGTAGTCGCGGCCACGCTTCTCAATCTGGGCGATGAGGCCGGGGATGGTGGAGCGTAGGTAAATCATCAGGTCTGGCTTGGCGACGAGCTTCATCATCAGGTCGAAGAGTTCGGAATAGTTGTCGAAGTCACGGTCGGACATCATTCCCATATCGTGGAGGTTGGGGGCGAAGATGCGTGCGTCCTCAAAGATGGTGCGGTCCTGCACGACGATCTCGCTGCCCTGGGAGATGGCCACGACGTCCTGGAAGCGCTTGTTGAGGAAGTACACCTGGAGGTTGAACGACCAGCGCGCCATATCGGCGTAGAAGTCGGCGAGGTAGGGGTTGTAATCCACGGACTCGTACTTGGGAGTCCATCCGTAATGTTTGGCCAGCAGGCGGGTGAGCGTGGTCTTGCCGCTGCCGATGTTACCAGCAATTGCGATGTGCATAAGGAGACCCCCTCTTATCCCCCAAAGGGGGAAGACCTGAGAGGGAAAGGTCTGGTTTATGGGGTTAAACTTAACTGAACAATCCAAACAACTCGCCATCGATGCGGTCGGTGATGGCGGCGAAGTCCTCGGGACGGTGGAGGAAGTCGGAGTTGTCCTTGTCGATGACGATGAAACGGCCGGGGTAGTCCTTGAAGATGAAACGCTCATAGGCCTCGTTGAGACCTTTGAGGTACTCCAACTGTATGACCTGCTCATAGTCCCGGCCACGCTTCTGGATGTTGCTGACGAGATGCGGCACGGAGGCACGGAGGTATATCATCAGGTCGGGCTTGTGGGTGAGGGTTATCATCAGTTGGAAGAGTTCCATATAGGTCTGGAAGTCGCGGTCGGACATATTGCCCTGGGCGTGGTTGTTGGCGGCGAAGATATACACGCCCTCAAAGATGGAGCGGTCCTGAATGACGGTGCCGCCAGCCTTCTCGAGGTCGAGCATATCGCGGAAGCGCTCTTTGAGGAAATACACTTCCATAGGGAAGGACCATCGGGCGATGTCCTTGTAATAGTCCTCGAGATAAGGGTTGTAGGCCACCGACTCGAACTGCGGCGTCCACTTGTAGTGGTCGGCGAGCATCTGCGTGAGAGTGGTCTTGCCGCTGCCTATGTTTCCTGCTACGACGATGTGCATATTAAAAAGAGACTCACAGCCTCACCCCGTCGCGGCTGCCTGCGGCACCGCCCCACCCCTCCCCATAGGGAGGGGAATATACCACTAAAGGTTTGAGAGAGCGAGTACATTGCGAGGTTAGGAGGTTATTGGGTCGGGAAGTTAGGAGTTAAGAATATGAGAAGTATTTTCCCCCTCCCTAACAGGGGAGGGGTGGAACGGTGCCGTAGGCAACCGCGACGGGGTGAGGCTGTCATACCTTACCGATGATTGTAAAGTGCTTGGCAAGTTCGGCCTCGGCGTAGTCCATAAATGTTTCGAGCGACTGGGCGAAGAGGTCGGGGCGCTGTGCGGCGTTGTACTGGAGGAGGTGGCTCATCACGCAGAGAGCGGCCATCTCGTAGAGGCGGCGGGCCATATGGTCGAGGGCGTCGGGGGCGGTGGTGTCCTTCACCTGCTGCGTGGCTTGCTCGAGGAGGTCGGCCATACGGCGGCTACGCTCCTGATAAGGCTGCACCTCAGGCGTGACGGTCTGCTCCTCCATCTCGCGGCAGAGGGCGAGATAGACGCCGGAGGTGACATAGCGCGTGGCGGCCACCACCTGGAGTTGCGTAGTGCCCTCGTAGATGGAGGTGATGCGGGCATCGCGGTAGTAACGCTGTATGGGGTACTCCTTCATATAGCCGCTGCCGCCGTGAATCTGCAGGCCATCATAGCAGTTCTGGTTGCACATCTCGGAGTTCATACCCTTGGCCAGCGGCGTGAGGGCGTCGGCGAGACGGGCGTACTTCTTCATCTCCTGGCGCTCCTCGGGTGTGAGGACCTCACCGGCAGCCTTGCGGGTACGCTCCACGTCCTCAAGGGCCTTATAAATATCTACGTAGCGGGCGCACTGGTACAGGAGGGTGCGACCGGCATCGAGGCGGGCCTTCATCAAATCCAGCATATCCTTCACGGCGGGAAACTCAATGATGGCCTTGCCGAACTGGCGGCGCTCACCGGCATAGGCTAGGGCCTCATCGTAGGCGGCCTGCGAGAGGGCCACGCTCTGCGCGGCAATGCCGAGACGGGCACCGTTCATCAGCGCCATCACATATTTGATCAGACCCATGCGCGTGCTGCCCACGAGTTCGGCGGGGGCGTCGCGGAAGGTGAGTTCGCAGGTGGGGCTGCCGTGTATGCCCATCTTGTTCTCGATGCGGCGCACATCTACCCCACCCCGCTCCTTGTCGTAGATAAACATCGAGAGGCCGCGGCCGTCGGTGGTGCCGGCTTCGGAGCGCGCCAAGACGAGGTGGAGGTCGGCGTCGCCGTTGGTGATGAAGCGCTTCACGCCGTTCAGGCGCCACTCACCCGAGGCCTCATCCTGCGTGGCACGGAGCATCACGCTCTGAAGGTCGCTGCCGGCATCGGGCTCCGTAAGGTCCATCGACATCGTGGCGCCGTTGCACACGCGGGGGATGTATTTCTGCCGTTGCTCTTCGCTGCCGAATTCATAGAGCGTGTGGATGCAGTTCTGCAGGCTCCAGATGTTGCTGAAACCGGCGTCACGCTGCGCTATCAATTCGTCGCACATCGTATAAGGCGTGATGGGGAAATTCAGTCCGCCATACCTTCGCGGCATCGTCATCCCGCTTGTGCCGGCCTGATGAAGTACGCGGAGGTTCTCGGCGGTGCCGCGGGCATAGATCACGCGGCCGCCGGCAAGATGCGCGCCCTCTTCATCCACGCTCTCGGCGTTGTCGGCCAGCGTGGTGGCGGCTATCTCGCCGACGATGGAGAGTACGCGGTCGTAGGAATCCATCGCATCGGCATAGTCGGTCGGTGCGTAAGGGTACAGAGCCTTCTCGGCGAAATCGCCCTCTTTCAATTGCACAATGCGCTCCATCAACGGATGATGGAGTTCAAATTGCAGTTCGGGGCGGTCTTTATAACAATTGGAAAACATCACTTGCTATTTTCTTTGTATTTCTTTAATAACTTCGGCACGACATCCTCCACGCGCCCTGTTATGACGTAGTCGGCCAGCGCGTTGATGGGGGCATCGGGGTCGGTATTGATGCTCACAACAATGCCGCTTTCCTTCATACCGGCCACGTGCTGTATGGCACCGCTGATGCCGCAGGCGATATAGAGTTTCGGTCTTACGGTCACGCCGGTCTGACCAATTTGCAGTGCGGGCTCACAAAAGCCGGCATCCACGGCAGCGCGACTCGCGCCCACCTCTCCGTGAAGTTCCTTGGCCAGGGCGCGGAGGAGATCAAAGCCCTCCTTGGAACCTACGCCGTAGCCGCCAGCCACGACAACGCTGGCTCCCTTCAGATTTGTGGGCAACTGCTCCACCTGGCGTTCCAGGACGCGCACGACGCAGTCCTCGGCCGTGACATACTGCGCCACGTCGGGATACACCACCTCACCCTTGTAGTCGGCATCGCGCACCTCTGCCCGCATCACCCCGCTACGGACGGTGGCCATCTGCGGCCGGTGCTCGGGGTTCACTATCGTGGCCACGATGTTCCCCCCGAAGGCGGGGCGAATCTGATACAGCAGGTCCTTATACTCATTTCCTGTGCGCGGGTCGGTATAGTCACCTATCTCCAGCGCGGTGCAGTCGGCCGTCAGGCCGCTGGTGCACGCACTGCTGACGCGCGGTCCGAGGTCGCGCCCTATCGTGGTGGCCCCCATCAGGCAAATCTGGGGCTGTTCCTCGCTGAAGAGGCGTGAGAGAAGGGCTGCGTGAGGCTGCGTGGTATATGGAGAGAGCACAGGGTCATCAAAAACGAAGAGGCGGTCCACGCCGTAAGGGAGAATCTGCTTCTCCACCTTCCCGCGCACACCGCTGTCGGCCACGACTGCTTCAAGATTCACAGCAAGACGGTCGGCCAAAATACGACCTTTGGTAAGGAGTTCAAAGCTCACGTCTGCAAGCTGCTCCTTGTCGGTTTCACAATATACGAATACGCTGTTCATCCTGCTGTTATCCTATTATGTGGTTAGCAATAAGTTCTTTCATCAAGCCGTCCAGTTCGGCCTCGTCGGCTGTCAGCCGGCGGCTCTCCTTGGCTTTGAACACGATGTTCTGCACGGCCTTCACCTTCGTGGGCGAACCTTTCAGGCCGCACTGCTCCAGGTCGGCGTCAATATCAGCGGCGCCCCACTGGCGCATCACGCCGTCGGGCGCAGGCTCTGCGTGCTTATGCGTCAGCACAAGTTTGGCATTACACGGCCGACACTTGGCTGCATCGCCCACTATCGTCAACAGGCACGGCACGGGGGCCTCTACCCTTTCCACGCCGCCGTCGATGCGGCGCACGAGGTTCACGCGGCCGTCGGCCAACTGCTCTATGCACTCCACGCACGTTACCTGCGGCAGGGCGAGTTTCTCTGCCACCTGCGGTCCCACCTGTGCCGTGTCGCCGTCAATGGCTTGGCGGCCGCACAGGATAAGGTCGGGCGTTCCTATTTTCCGTATGGCACAGGCCAGGGCATAACTCGTGGCCAACGTGTCGGCACCGCCCAGGGCGCGGTCGGTAAGGAGCACGGCATCGTCGGCGCCGCGGTAAAGGCTCTCCCTCAGCACCTCGGCGGCCTTCGGAAGACCCATCGTAAGAACAGTGATGCGCGCTCCCTCGTGCTCCTCTTTCAGGCGCATCGCCAGTTCAAGGGCTGCGAGGTCATCAGGATTGAAAATGGCAGGCAGTGCGGCGCGGTTCACTGTGCCTTCGGGCGTCATCGCATCGGGCCCCACACACCGCGTGTCGGGCACCTGCTTGACAAGGACTAATATCTTAAGCGACATATATTATATTATAATGGTGCGCAAAGTTACAAAAAAACGCATTAACAGCCAAATATTTTTCTCAGTTTAAGAAAAAGTACAGCTCTTCTGCTACCTGCCCAATCACTTTCCCGCACTTCGTAATTATTTCAACTTTGTCAATATTTTTTACACTTCCGACGCACGATTTTCGCTCCCCAACGAAAAAGCGGACCGCCAGCACACGAAAAAATCAGCATTTTTACGTTTTGTTAATCCTTGATTTTCAGTACTATATTTTTCCACTTGGTAAAATTTCATCGTTTTTGGCTTTCTACACCTGCTTTTAGCGTTCGTATTTCACCCGAAAAACGCGCGCAAAAATCAGTTTTTGAACATCTCGCGCCTTTTTTTGCAGAAACGAAACCGCCTTTAGGGCATCCGATAGCCCATTCAGTGCGTCCGATGTCCCTTTTAATTCGTCCGAAAGCCCTTTTAATTCATCCGATGTCCCTTTTAATTTTCACTCAGTCGGCCTTAGAAAAAACTAAAAGAGGGTATGCACGCCTTACAACTGTCTTCATTTTTCTTAAATCCGAAATTGTAAGCATTTCTTTGGGGATTATTTTGTCAAGATTTTTTACAATCTCACAAAATGCATTACACGCGTTTGTTAAACCTTTACTTTAAGTGGTTAAATCGGCTTTATTTTCACCTGCCATTCATAAAAAAGTAGGGGAAATAGTAAAAAATACGTCCTTTAGCCTTGGAATTTCCATTTATTTTTTGTAATTTTGCAACGGAAGTTTTATTCTAACGAATAACAGCCCGCAAAAGCCACCAATATACAGCAAAATTCTCTCTTTTCAATGGATACCATTTCTCCCAAATTCTCAGAATTGATGAAAGTCCGCAAAGAAGGACTTGTAGTGCAGACGGAGCGCGAGATGCGCGAGGAAAAATACCGCATCATAGAGGCTGAAATACAGCGCCGACTGGATATGTACGAGCGCTACTACGGCAAATTCGTGTCGCAAGAGGAGCGCAACGACTACTACGTCTATATTGACCGCAAGATTCGCGGCAAGGAGATACAGGACGGCATGTACCCCATGGCCATCCGCGAGAAGATGCTGCAGGTGCGCCAACTCATCACCGAACTGGCCGAGATGGGCGTGGACGAAGATGTGCTGGCCGACCTCACACGGCCCCAGCGCTCGCTCTCGCGCCTCTACATCACCGCCGACTACCGCATATTCCTGCCTGAATTTGGCAACATTGAGGTGGCTCTGTCGCCCCTGCCACGCGCAGTATTCATCCTCTTCCTCCACCACCCGGAAGGTATTATCTTCAAGGAGATTGGCGACTATTTCATGGAGCTTTTGTCCATATACAAGACGATTATGGGCCGCCACTTCAACGAACTGCGTGCCCGCGCCTCGCTCGCTGCCATCTGCGACCCCATGAACAACTCGCTCAATGAGAAATGCTCACGCATACGTGAGAAATTCTTTCAGCTTCTCACCCCCGACGCCGCACCCATCTACTGCATCGACGGCGTAAGGAACCAGCCCAAGCGCATCATGCTGCCTTCGGCGCTCGTGAAATGGGAGAATAACGCATAATGAAGAATCCGGGGAGGAGAGAATGAGATAACGCATCCTTAGAAACTTTCTTTTCTTTTTATATAAATGAGTAACTACATCGTATCAGCCCGCAAATACCGCCCGATGACGTTCAACGCCGTGGTGGGACAGGAGGCGCTGACCACAACTCTGAAGAACTCCATCAGCAGTGGAAAACTGGCGCACGCCTATCTCTTCTGCGGCCCGCGCGGCGTAGGCAAAACGACGTGCGCGCGTATCTTCGCCAAAACCATAAACTGCGAAAACCGCAACGAAGCCGGTGAGGCTTGCGACCAGTGTGAGAGCTGTCAGGCCTTCAACGAGCAACGCTCGCTCAACATCCACGAACTCGACGCCGCGTCCAACAACTCGGTGGACGACATGCGCCAACTCATTGAGCAGGTGCAAGTGCCGCCGCAGATAGGACGCTACAAGGTGTTTATCATCGACGAGGTGCACATGCTCAGTACGGCAGCCTTCAACGCCTTCCTCAAGACGTCGGAAGAACCCCCCGCACACGCCATCTTCATCCTCGCCACCACTGAAAAGCATAAGATTCCGGCCACCATTCTCTCCCGTTGCCAGACTTACGACTTCAAGCGCATGGACGTGCCTGAGACGGTGGCTCATCTGAAGTTCGTGGCCGAAAAGGAAGGCGTCACCTTCGAAGAAGACGCTCTCAACCTCATCGCCCAAAAGGCCGACGGCGGCATGCGCGACGCTCTCTCCATCTTCGACCAGGTGGCCTCGTTTACAAACGGTAACATTACGTACCAGAAAGTTATCGAGGACCTTAACATCCTTGACTACGACTATTACTTCCGCCTGACGGACCAGTGCCTCGCTGCCGACGTGAAGGGCTGCATGCTCACCCTCGACGACATCCTCGCCCACGGCTTCCAAGGGAATCACTTTATGAGCGGACTGGCCAACCACTTCCGCAGCCTGCTCGTGGCCCGCGACCCGCAGACGCTCCACCTCCTGGAAGGAAGTGACAACCTGCGCCAGCGCTATGCCGAACAGGCCAAACGCTGTGCCCCGAGAATGCTCTTTAATGCTCTGCGCATCTGCAACCAGTGCGACCTGAACTACCGCCAGAGCAACAACAAACGTCTCCTCGTAGAACTCACCTTAATACAAGTGGCGCAGCTCTCCGACACTTCTGCCGAAGACGCGCCAGGCTCTGGGCTTGGCCCTACGAAAAGACTTAAACCCATCTTCCAGGCCCTGATGGCCGCTGTCAGCGGGGCCTCCACAACTCCCCAGCCGCAGCAAACGCAAGAACAGACGGCGCCCGCCAGCGTACAAAAGGCAGAAACGACGGCCACGTCCCAGCCCACCGCTCCTAATGAACCGCAAAAGCCTGCCGAACTCTACAGTAGTCACGAGGGAAGAAGGCGAGTGAGCATCTCGCGCCCCTTGCGCGGGCAGAACGACAGCAGTGCACAGCAACCGACCGGCACAACGCCCGCACAGGAAGACGCGCACCAAGAAGAAGTCCACAACACGCCTTTCAACAGCGAGCATTTCACATACCAATGGAACGAGTTCATCGGCTCAATGCCCATTGAAGAAAGAGCCTATGCCGAAAGAATGAGGGCCATGAAGCCTGTCGTCAAGGAAGGCAGCAACGAAGTAGAAGTGGTGGTGCAAAACCAGCGCGTAAAGGCTTATATGGACCAACTTCTGCCGCGACTGCACGCCCATCTGCGGAGCAAACTCAACAACAGCCTCATCAATGTCACCTTCACTATCGACCAGACACAACTGCAAACCGTCCTCCACACGCCGCAAGAGATTCTGAAGGCCATGAAGCAGGAAAACAAAGAGCTGGATACCCTCATCGACAAGCTGAAACTCGAAATCTGCTAACCCATTATCATATAATCCCTAATCGTATAATCCTTAATCGCCCAATCCCCCCATCCTCCCCCCTTCGGGGGAGTTAGAGGGGGTCTTCCCTTTCCTAATATGAACAAATACATCACCGTAGCCTACGACCTCCTCGCCGCCAATGCGGAAGGACAGGAGGAGCTCCTCGAACAGGCCCCCGCCGAACATCCCTTCCAGTTCATCAGTGATATGGGCATGGCCCTCGACGCTTTTGAAAAGCACATCGCCCCGCTCGCCGAGGGCGACTCCTTCGACTTCACCCTCCAGCCCGAAGAGGCCTATGGCCCCTACGTGGAAGAGCGCGTCATCAACGTGCCGAAGAGCGCCTTCACCGTGGACGGCAAATTCATGGAGGACAAGATTTTTGAGGGAAACATCATCCCCCTCGTCAATGAGGACGGCTATCATTTCTATGCCATCGTCGTAGAGGTGGGCGCCGACAGCGTACGCCTGGACTGCAACAACCTCTATGCCGGCAAGACGCTCCACTACACCGGCAAGGTCGTCACCTCCCGCCCCGCCACCGACAAGGAAATCACCGAGGCCATCCAGGGCTTCGCAGGCGAAGGTTGCGGCGGTGACTGCAGCGGTTGCAACGGCGGTTGCGGTGGCTGCGGAGGCTGCAAATAATAGATATCCGATATTTCGATTAATCGATAATCCGATAACTCCCCAAGATGAACACCTTCGGCCAAATCTTCCGCCTCACCTCCTTTGGTGAGAGCCACGGTCCCGCCATTGGGGGCGTGATAGACGGCATGCCCGCCGGCGTAGAGGTGGACCTGCGCTTCATTCAGCAGCAACTCAACCGCCGCCGCCCGGGACAGAGCGCCCTCACCACCAGCCGCAAGGAAGACGACGCGCTGGAAATCATCAGCGGCGTATTCGAGGGCAAGACCACCGGCACGCCCATCGGCTTCATCGTGCGCAACACCGACCAGCGCTCCGCCGACTACGAGGAACTGCGCCACATCTTCCGCCCCTCCCACGCCGACTTCACCTATCAGGAGAAATACGGCATCCGCGACCATCGCGGCGGCGGCCGTGCCTCGGCCCGCGAGACCATCACCCGCATCGTGGCCGGCGCCTTCGCCATGCTCGTGCTCCGTCAGCACGGCATCAATATCCAGGCCTACACCTCACAGGTGGGCAACATCGCCGTTGACGTGCCCTACACCGAACTGGACCTCACCCTCACCGACGCCTACCCCGTGCGCTGTCCCCACCCCACCCGCGCTGCCGAGATGGAGACACTTATCCGCAAGGTACAGGCCGAGGGCGACACCATCGGCGGCACAATCACGTGCGTCGTGACGGGCTGCCCCGCAGGTCTCGGCGAACCCGTCTTCGGCAAGCTCCACGCCAACCTCGCCGCCGCCATGCTCTCCATCAACGCCTGCCACGGCTTTGACTACGGCGCCGGCTTTGAAGGCATCGCCCAGCGCGGTTCCCATCAGAACGACACCCACTACGCCGACAACCGCAGCGGCGGCATTCTCGGCGGCATCTCCACGGGCAAGGACATCTATTTCCGCGCCCTTTTCAAGCCCGTCGCCACCCTTCTGCGCGAGCAGACCATCACCGACGAAGAAGGCCGCACCACCACCTTCACCGCCCGCGGTCGCCACGACCCCTGCGTCCTCCCCCGCGCCGTCCCCATCGTAGAGGCTATGACCGCCATCGTCCTCCTCGATGCCCTACTCTTGGCCCGGACGAACAAGGCGTAACCCTCAACCAAAAAACCATAACCCCAAACCCAAGAAGAGGCGCAGGACAGCAAAGCCCTGCGCCTCTTCTTTTGCGAATAAGTGGTGGCCCCGTCACTGTCCCGGCCCTCCAACATTGGGCCGAACACACGACACCGTCCCCACTCCTTATATTATATACACGCACACACGCGAGGTACATTTTTTCTTACATCTCTTACACCTCCTACACCCCACCCCTTAACAACACGCGCCGCCAAGGACATCCTCGGCGGCGCGATCTGTTTATATATTCAATTTTTCTTATTCCTTCGCGTCCTCCACGATATTCTCAAAGTACTCTTTCCAGGAGCTCGCCTCATACGTAGTCTTGCAGTTCGGCAGCACATGCAGGGTATTCCTATTGGTATCAAATGCCATATAAATCGTCGGTGGATTCTTTGCTAGGCAAGTCACATCTGTCAGGCCGCCGCATCTCCAAAAAGCAAAGTTTCCTATGCTCGTCACGCTGTTGGGAATAGTGATAGAGGTAAGGCCGCTGCAACCATCGAAGGCTCTCTCTCCTATGCTCGTCACGCTGTTGGGGATAGTGACGGAAGTAAGGCCTCTGCAACAATCGAAGGCCCATTCCCCTATGCTCTCCACGCTATTTCCAATAGTGATGTTTGTCAGACCGCTGCAACCAGAGAAGGCAGATTTCCCTATGCTCGTCACGCTGTTGGGAATAGTGATAGAGGTAAGGCCGCTGCAATAAGAGAAGGCAGATTTCCCTATGCTCGTCACACGATTTGGAATTGCGATGTTCGTCAGGGCTACGCACCACTCAAAGATACCATCTCCCATGCTCGTTACGCTGTTGGGAATAATGATGGAGGTAAGGCCGCTACAACCTCCGAAGGCCCGATCTCCTATGCTCGTCACGCTATTCGGAATAGAGATGCTCGTCAAGCCTGTGCAACGATAGAAGGCATCGTTTCCTATACTCGTCACATTGTTGGGAATAATGATAGAGGTAAGGCCGCTACAACCAGAGAAGGCTTCATCTCCTATACTCGTCACGCTGTTGGGGATAGTGATGGAAGTCAGTCTGCTGCAACAATAGAAGGCTTCGTCTCCTATGCTCGTTACGCTGTTGGGAATAATGATAGAGGTAAGGCCGCTACAACCATCGAAGGCATAGTCTCCTATGCTCGTCACGCTGTTGGGAATAATGATAGAGGTAAGGCCGCTACAACACCTGAAGGCACCATCTCCTATGCTCGTCACGCTATTTGGAATTGTTATGCTCGTTAGGACTTCACAACACGATGCGAAGGCATCATATCCTATGCTCGTTACGCTATTCGGAATAATCGTAGTCTTACATGCAGCAACAAGCGTGTTGCTTTTAGTTTCTATAATACAATTGCTATTATCGCGACTATCATATACGCGATTTCCGCTTTCTACTCTTATGCTCGTCAGATCGTTACACTCGGAAAAAGCATCGCCTCCTATACTATTCAAGCCGTTACCAATAGTGACGTTCATCAGACCGCATTCTTTGAAGGCATCAAATCCTATGTACTCCACGCTATTCGGAATAATGACATTCGTTAGACTGTAGCATTTCCAGAAAGCAGCTCTTTCTATTCTCTTCACGCTATTTCCGATAGTGATGCTCGTCAGGTCGTGGCAACTTTTGAAAGCCTCTTCTTCTATACTTTTCACGCCATCCCCAATAGTGATGCTCGTCAGGCCGCTGGAGTCGAAGGCACCCCCTCCTATGTTCGTCACGCTATTCGGAATAGTGACGCTCGTCAGGCCATCGCATTCAGAGAAGGCATATTCTCCTATACTCGTCACGCTATTTCCAATAGTGACGCTCGTCAGGCCGCTGCAATGTTCGAAAGCAGACTCTCCTATGCTCTTCACGCTATTTCCAATAATGACGTTCGTCAAGTCTGTGTTCTCATAGAATACTTTCTCGCCAATGCTCGTCACACTATACTTTGCACCGTTGTATTCAATGAAGGTGGGGATTTCCACGGTGGCTACATCTTTTTCGCACCCTGTTACCATGACCTCACGGCTTTGAGAGGCATTGGAGGTTATCTTATAATGCAGAACGCCGTCAAACAATCCGCCATCGGATGACATATCTGCATGATTCACAACTACGGGCACATCATCATCTTCGCCACACGCAGCCAACATAAAGCACGGAAGAGCCAGCATCAAGAGATAAAAGAACTTTTTCATACTGTTTTTTGCCTCACAATCCCCCGACTCGGCCCTTTTTCTAAATGGTGAACGGATACTAGAAAAGCGTAGGGACTTGTCCTTACTCATCTGCTAACCAGGCTCTGGAAAACCTACACAAAAATGATTGGAAACAGTGCCCCCACGCCGTATATGCTCGAGCTACGGCGTAGGAGCCGCATGCATGCGTGCACACAGAGTGGGCGTCACCTCTTCTTCATCCTTTTGTGTTTGTAGAAATTTTCCAGATTTCGTTAGCAAGGATAAAGCGTGGAACGCCTTCTTGACAAGCGTTTTCTCTCGCTTGCGCTGCAAAAATACAAACTAATCGTGAGATAACCAAATAAAATGGCATTTTTCAGGGAATAAGGTTAGCATAAGGGCGTTATGGGGAGCTGTGAGGCCGATTCCCTTTTGCGTAGAGAAGAAGTATTTGCAGTCCTCCCCCTTAGGACTCCAATCCTTAGGGCGAGGATTGCAATCCTTAGGGCGAGGACTACAATCCTTAGGGGGAGGACTGGAGGCACAGGGGGGATACAATTGTCTTTTACCTAACGGAGACGTTGTTTATAAAGACAACTTTTATTAGTGTCCGGGGAAAAAGAATGCAATCTTTCGTATCGTTTGTAAATGCAGGAGGTATGGAGGGTTGT
>JAZUDS010000063.1:0-24741 GCA_045639805.1 Alloprevotella sp. | reverse complement strand
GGGGCAAGAGTTCGCTCTACGAGCGCGGAGGGGTGGTCCGGGGCGTAGCATCCGCGACGGGGAGAGGCTGTGGGGTGGGGCTGTCTTAATCCCTCGGATACGCCGCTACGAAGACGCCGGCTTCCTCCAATTCTTTCTGATGGGCGTGGAGGTCGGCGAGGGAGACGAGGCCCACGACGTAGTTGTCGGTGGTGGAGGTGTATTGCTCAAGAATCTCGGAGAAGGGGAGGATGGCGAGATGCTCGGGGCGGGAGTAGCGGTAGTAGATGCGGAACTTCGTGTCGAGGGTGTACTCGGGATGCTCTTCGGCGTGAATCTTCTTGTACTGGTAGTGGTAGTCGTACTTGAGGGCAGAGATGTCGGAGAGGACGGAGGAGCCTGTGGGGTAGCCGCCGGCACCGCGACCGAACATAAACTGCTTGCCGTAGAAAAGGCCCTTGATGACAACGCCGTTGAACTCCTCGTCCACGCTGTAGATGTACTTGTTGGGGGAGAGAAGCTGGGGCATTACGCTCATGATGAGGGAGTTGTCGGGGAACTTCTCTACGTGGCCGACGAGTTTGATGCGACGGCCCTTCTCGCGGGCGAAGCGTACGTCCTGGTCGTTGAGGGAGGAGATGCCGAAGCGGAAGACATCCTCGGGGCGGACATAGATGCCGAAGGCGTGGACGGTGATGATGATGAGCTTGAAGAGCGAGTCCCACCCGTCCACGTCGAGGCTGGGGTTGCTCTCGGCGAAACCGAGTTCCTGGGCCTGGCGGAGGGCTTCGGCATAGGAGATGCCGTCCTGGAACATACGCCAGAGGATGTAGTTGGTGGAGCCGTTGAGGATGCCCTTGACGGAGGTGAGGAGGTCGTTGTCGTAGTACTCCTCAAGGTTGCGGATGACGGGGATGGAGCCGCAGGCGGAGGCGTCGTAGAGGAGTGCGGCGCCCGTCTCTTCCTGGAGGGCGATGAGTTCGGGCAGGTGGGCGGCAATCATCTTCTTGTTGCCGCTGACGACGGGCAGGCCCTGGCGCAGGGCGCGACATACGTACTCGAAAGAGGCGTCGGCCTCGTCGATGAGTTCTACGATGACGTTGATTTCAGGGTCGGAGAAGATGTCGTCGGGATTGTCGGTGAAGCAGGCGCGTACGCCGCGGTCCTTGCGCTTGTTGCGGACACAGATGCGGCGGATGGACACCTCGTCGGAGCCGATGCGGCCTATGACATCGAAGAGGCCGCGACCTACCGTGCCGAAGCCAAAGAGACCGATGTTGAGTTTTTTCATATTGTGGGATTATATTTGTTCCTTGTTGAGAAAATCGAGGATGAGAGCGTTGAGTTGGTCGGCCTCCACGAGGAAGCCGTCGTGGCCGAAGGGGGAATGGATAAGAGAGTAGGTGCAGTGGGGCAGATGGGCCACCATCTCCTCGTGCTCGGAGGGCGGGAACATAATGTCGGTGCTGCACGCCACGACAAGGGTGGGGCAGGTGACGGTGGCCAGCACCTCGGGGAGCGGGCCGCGGTGGCGGGAGATGTTCTGGGAGTCCACGGCCTGCGTGAGGCGATAGTAGGAATGCGCGTTGAAGCGGCGGCGCAGTTTCTCTCCCTGATAGCGCTGATAAGAGAGCACGCGGTGGGCGAAACAGGTGTCGTCGGCGTCGGGGTTGGCCTGGCTGCGGACGTAGCCGCTGCGGCCGCGATAGGAGAGGAGGCCAATGCTGCGGGCCACCGCCATGCCCTGCGCTCCGGCATCGGGGGCAGAGGTGAAGAAAGAGGCGTCGGCCTCAATGGCCATGCGCTGCGACTCGTTGAAGGCGGCCACCCAGGGGGTAACGCGCGCCGTGGTGCAGATAAGGCCCAGACGGCGGGCGAAACCGGGCTGCATCACGGCCCACTCCAAAGCTTGGAAGCCTCCGATGGAGGCGCCTACGAGGAGGGCGACGGAGGTGATGCCGAGGTGGCGGGCCAGGAGTTGGTGGCAGCGCACCATATCACGCACGGTGATTAAGGGGAAGTCCGCGCCCCAGGGCTTGCCCGTGGCGGGATTGACGGAGGTGGGGCCGGTGGTGCCGTAGCAAGAGCCGAGGATGTTGGCACAGATGATAAAGTGGCGGGAGGGGTCGAGGAAACGTCCGGCCTCCACGGTGTGGGGCCACCAGTCGGCCACATCGCTGTTGGCCGTCAGGGCATGGCACACCCAAATGACGTTGTCGGCCGTGGGCGAGAGCGTACCGTAGGTGTGGTAGGCTATCGTGACGGCGGGCAACACTTCGCCACACTCAAGGGCGAGGGGCTCGTGAGAAATGAATATCTGCGGTTCTGCCATATAAAAAACCCCCAACCCCCTTAAGGGGGCTTCCTGTTGGGGTTAAAGTTAAAGACCCCCAACCCCCTTAAAGGGGGCTTCCTGTTGGGGTTAAAGTTAAGGTTAAAGTTAAAGTTAAGGTTAAGGTTAGTCAAACCTCAAATTACCATTTGTAGGAAACTGATGATGCCTACACCCACGCCGATGAGGGCGAAGAGGTAGGCGCGGAGGTTATAACCGCGGCGGTACTCGTTGATGCTAACGAAGAACATAAAGACGGGTACCAGCCAGAAAAGTTGCGAGGCCGCGTATAGCCCTATGCGGGCCAAAGCATTCTGGCTCGTGCCGAAGGGGAGCACGCCACCGAAGAGGTAGATGGTAATACCCCACAGCGCCGGCACGAGGCAGAGGCAGGAAAGAATGCGGAGAGGAATGGGCAGTTCGGACATTACTTACCCTCCCTTTCAATATAGGCCACAATGTCGCCTTTGCGGACGTGGCTGCCCTGCTTGGCACAAATCTCCACGAGACGGCCACCGAGGGCGGCGGGGATTTCAAGGATTTGGCCGTGGGCATTCTCTATGTAACAGAAGAAGTCGCCTTCTTTGTATGTGCGGCCGATGTAGGGCTCAATGGCACGCTCGCCTTCGGCATCGCCACCGATTTCCCAGAGCACGGTGCCGCTCTCGGGAGCCACGAGGGCATCGGCCTTGGCATGCTTGAGGGCGAGGGCTTCTTCGGGTGTCATGCCCTGGGCTCCGGCCTTGTCCTTGGCGGTCTGGAGGTCGGCGAGGAAACGGCGGCGGGCAGCGCCTGACTTGTAGTCGCGGTACTGCGTGGGGTGCATGGCGAGTTCGAAGAGTTCCTCGTCGTCTTCGCCGCGCTCCCAGCCGTTCTCCTCCATCTCCTTGACGAAGGTGTCGAGGTCGTCGGGGTAATAACTCTGCGGGTCAGCATTGGTGAAGGTGAAGCCCTTCTCCTCGGCCAGCTTGATGATTTCGGGGGCCACGGGACCGGGCAAGCGACCGCTCTTGCCGAGTATCATGCCCCAGATGGCGTCGTCCATCATCGTGTAGCGGGGCTTGCCCATCGACTCGGTGAGGAGGTTCATCAGGGCGATGTTCTTCACATACTGGCTGAAGGGCGTCACGAGGGGAGGATAACCCACGCGGGGCCATACATAGGCCACTTCATCGAAGAGGCGCACGAGGAGGGCGTCCTCGGTGAGAGGCTCCTCGCCCTTCTTCTCGCGGTTGGCGTTGATGGCGGCCATCACACCCGTGAGGTCGGCCATCATCGAGCCCATCATACCGCCCGGCAGACCGCAGCCCAGGAGGAGGGAGGACATGAGGCGGTTGGAGGGATTCATAAAGTAGCCGAGGAAGTCGTCGATGAACTCCTGCGTCAGCTTGCGGGCCTCCATATAGGCGTCCATGTTGATGTCGGGCACGTCGAAGCCGGCGCCGCGCAGCATGCTCTGCACGGAGATGATGTCGGGGTGCACCTTGCCCCATGAGAGGGGCTCGATGGCCGTGTCGATGACGTCGGCACCGCCGCGGCACACCTCCAGGATGGAGGCCATTGAGAGGCCGGGCCCGCTATGGCCGTGGTACTGGATAATCACCTCGGGGTGGGCTGCCTTGATGCGGCGGCAGAGGTCGCCAAGCATGGCGGGCTGGCCGATGCCGGCCATATCCTTGAGGCATATCTCGGGGGCGCCGGCCTTGATGAGCTGGTCGGCGATGTTGGCATAGTATTCGGCCGTGTGGATGGGGCTGGAGGTGATGCAGAGCGTGGCCTGCGGCGTCATACCGGCCTCCAGGGCGTAGTGGATGGAGGGGATGATGTTGCGCACGTCGTTCAGGCCGCAGAAGATGCGGGTGATATCCACGCCCTGGGCGTGCTTCACCTTATACATCAGGCGGCGCACATCGGCGGGCACGGGGTACATGCGCAGGGCATTAAGGCCGCGGTCGAGCATGTGCGTCTTGATGCCGGCCTCGTGGAAAGGCTTGGTGAAGGCGCGCACGGCCTGGTTGGGGTTCTCACCGTAGAGGAGGTTCACCTGTTCGAAGGCGCCGCCGTTGGTCTCTACGCGGCTGAAGCATCCCATGCGGATGATGGCGGGAGCGATGCGCTCCAACTGGTCCTTACGGGGCTGGAACTTACCCGACGACTGGAACATGTCGCGGTAAACGAGGGAAAACTGTATCTTTCGCATATTATTCCTTAATATACCTTATTAATATATACGCGTATGCGCATATAGTCGGGCAAAAATACTTATTTTCCCCGAAACGGCAAAGCGCAAAGTGCAAAAAGAGAGCAGGAAAGCCCAAAAAGAAGTCCGCCGAAGGTGATTTCCTTCAGCGGACTTGCTATATAGGTGTAAAAGGGAGTGGTGTCAGATTATGCCGAGGTTGGGGCAGAGTCCCCGTCCTTATGACGCTTCTGTTCAGCGCATCAGCACCTTCTTCGTTGTGCCGTCGGGCATCTTCTGCAAGTTAACGCCGCGCTGGGCATTGGAGATATACTGGCCGTTCAGGTTGATGAAACTGCTGGGAGCGCCAGTATTAATAGAGGAAGTCTCTACGCCCGTAATGTCCTCATCATATATTTCAAAGAATTTCTTCCAAATATCGTCCGCCTGATAGCGTGCCACGGCGTTGTGTGTGTTAGGCACATACACCACGGCGGCCTTATAGACATACTCGGGGAAGTCCGTGGCGCATGTTGGCGGAATGTAGTTGTGTGAATGAATCTGCGTGATGCGTTCGCAGCCACTGAAAGCATCCTTGTCAATTTGCCTTGTGCTTTCTCCGATAATCAAGGTATCAAGACTTGTGCAATTCTCAAAACAACTTTCTGGAATAGTCTCCACGCTCTTGCCGGTGTAAACTTTTTCCAGATTGCTGCAACCATAGAAGGCCTTGCTCTCAATGCTTGTTACACTATTGGGGATTTTCACGGAAGTAATACTTGTCAAATACGTGCGCAATGCCGTAGTACATCCTTCTGCATAAATAAGTTCTTTAACGGTGTCGCAACGTGAAAAGGCTTCGTTCCCTATGCTCGTCACGCTATTTGGTATGGTAACAGAGGTAAGGCCTGTGCAACCATAGAAGGCAGAATTTCCTATGCTCGTCACATTGTTGGGGATCGTGAGGGAGGTAAGGCCTGTGCAACCATAGAAGGTTTCGTTTCCTATGCTCTTTACGCTGTTGGGGATGGTAATGGAAGCCAGACTTCTGCAATTTTTGAAGGTGCTTTCTCCGATGCTCGTCACGCTGCTGGGGATGGTGACGGAGGCCAGGCCGCTGCAGTCATAGAAGGTAGAACTTCCGATGCTCGTCACACTGTTGGGAATGGTGACGGATGTTAGGCCGTTGCAACCATAGAAGGTCGAGTTCCCGATGCTCGTCACGCTGCTGGGGATGGTGACGGAGGCCAGGCCGCTGCAGTCATAGAAGGTAGAACTTCCGATGCTCGTCACACTGTTGGGAATGGTGACGGATGTTAGGCTGCTGCAACCATTGAAGGTACAATCCTCTATGCTCGTCACGCTGTTTGGAATGATGATTGAGGTTAGGCCCCTGCAACCGGAGAAGGCATATCCTCCTATGCTCGTCACGCTGTTGGGGATGGTGATGGAGGTCAGGCCGCTGCAATCAAAAAAGGCAAACTCTCCTATGCTCGTCACGTTATTAGGAATAGTAATGGAGGTCAGACCGCTGCAACCAGAGAAGGCAGAGCGTCCTATGCTCGTTACGCTATTTCCAACAACAACTGTTTTTAGCCTTGTTCCAAAATCACGAGGATTGATTAGGTTATTGTCATAATTCAAATATTCTACATTCGTGCATCCCTCGAAGGCAGAGGTTCCTATGTACGTCACGCTATTAGGAATAGTGAAGGAGGTCAGGCCGCTGCAACCTTTGAAAGCATCGCTTCCTATGTACGTCACGCTATTAGGAATAGTGACGGAGGTCAGGCCGCTGCAATTATAGAAAGCATAGCTTCCTATGTACGTCACGCTATTAGGAATAGTGACGGAGGTCAGGCCGCTGCAACCATAGAAGGCGTTATCTCTTATGCTCGTCACGCTATTTCCAACAACAACTGTTTTTAGCCTTGTTCCAAAATCACGAGGATTGATTCTATTGTTGTCATAATTCAAATATTCTACATTCGTGCATCCCTCGAAGGCAGAGGTTCCTATTTCCGTCACACCGTTGCCAATGGTGACGGCGGTCAGGTTGCTGCAATTTTTGAAGGCATTGGATTCTATGCTCGTCACGCTATTAGGAATAGTAATGGAGGTCAGGCCGGTGCAACCAGAGAAGACCCACCCTCTTATGCTCGTCACGCTATTAGGAATAGTGACGGAGGTCAGGCCGCTGCAAGCATAGAAAGCATAGCTTCCTATGTACGTCACGCTATTAGGAATAGTGACGGAGGTCAGGCTGCTGCAACCCTCGAAGGCCGAGCTTACTATGCTTGTCACACTGTTAGGGATGGTGATGGAGGTCAGGCCGCTGCAACCTTTGAAGGCCGAATCATATATGCTCGTCACGCTATTAGGAATAGTGACGGAGGTCAGGCCTCTACAATCTTCAAAGGCCGAATCATATATGCGCGTCACGCTATTAGGAATAGTGATGGAGGTCAGACCTCTGCAACCCTTGAAGGCCGACTCTCTAATATTCGTCACGCTATTCCCAATAACAACTGTTATTAGCTTTGTTCCAAAATCACTAGGATCGATTAAGTCGCTGTCATAACTCAAATACTTTATATTAGTGCAACCATAGAAAGCATGGTATCCTATGATCGTCACGCTATTTGGGATAGTGACGGAGGTTAGGCCGCTGCAACCCTCGAAGGCCGAGTATCCTATGATCGTCACGCTGTTGGGGATGGTGATGGAAGTAAGACCGCTGCATTCATAGAAGGCACCGTCTTCTATTCTCGTCACGCTATTAGGAATCGTGATGGAGGTTAGGCCGCTGCAACCCTCGAAGGCCGAGTATCCTATGCTCGTCACGCTATTAGGAATAATCGTATTCTTACAACCCGCAATAAGCATGTTGCTGGTTGTCTCTATTATTGCATTACAATTCTCTCGGCTATCATATTTTGTGTTTCCTCTTTCTACAATGATGGAAGTCAGGGCACTGCAACCGTAGAAGGCATCCTTTTCTATGCTTGTCACGCTGCTGCCGATGGTAACGGAGGTCAGGCTGCTGCAACCTTCGAAAGCACCTTCTCCTATGCTCACCACGCTGTTAGGAATGGTGATGGAGGTCAGTCCGCTGCATCCCTCGAAGGCCGAATAGTATATTTTCGTTACGCTATTAGGAATAGTGATGGAGGTAAGGCCGGTGCAGTTATGGAAAGCATCGCTTCCGATTGTTGTCACACTATTTGGAATAGTGATGGAGGTCAGGCCGCTCCAACCATAGAAGGCAGAATCTCCTATGCCCGTCACCCTATAGATTTTTCCATTGTAAGAGACCGAACTGGGAATAACAAAACTGCTAGAGCGCTTCTTTTCACCAATACGTGATATCTCAGCCCAATCACTATCTGGCTCATACCAATACGTAATGTCATCGACCGTAAAATATACATCAGCGAAGACCATCTGCGGCACCATCATACCGATGACCGCAAGTAAAAGAAAAAGTTTGTGTTTCATAGGATTAATTAAATTGTAAAGATTTCTGATATTCCTGTATCCATATAAGTCTATCTTTATTGAGTTCGTATATACGACATTTTATATATGCTTGAGCTCGCTTGAGGATTTCTTCCTTTTGACTCTCAAGTTGTTTTATTTGTGTTGAGACTTCTAATGTTGCTTTTCCTTTATTTTTTATTACTTCTGCTATGACACATGAGATATCTTCTAAATAACCTTTGTAGCTTTGATAAAAATCTGTGCGGTAGGGTTGTGTTTGTTGCCCCTTGTCCATATCACAGTCAAACCAAATTTGTGCAGAAATTTTAAGCGACTGAATTGTTTCGTATAATGTTTGTAATCTAAAGAGGTCTGTGTTACATGGATTACTGCTATTTGCCAAATAATCCAAATTAATAATTTGAGTAACGGAACATTTGCCTAAACTTCCGGCAATCTCTTGAATCTCCTTAACGATTTCTTCATGAGCCAAATGCCATTCTTGATTTTTGATTAGCAGACTCTGCTGCCTTTGGTTATCCTGACGGTTATACCACAGAATAACAAAGGATGTGACCGCAGCAATGGCTCCGCCAAAATAGCTGCCAAAAAACATAAGCCAGTCAGTTCCTTTCCCTGCAACAACAAAACAGCTGCAATGAGTAAGTACAAGAATGTTGCATATGACAGGAAATATGAATAAGACAAAAATCCCCAACCAACATTTCATTTTGAACGACATTTGATTACTTTTGCCTCACAGTCCCCCGACTCGGCCCTTTTCTTAATGGTGAGTAGATACAAGAAAAGCGTAGGGGCTCGTCCTTACTCACCTAATTCATGGTATCGGCAAACACCATCTCGGAAATGAATAAGAAAATAGCAACCCCACGCCGATATGTAATCGCTATGCGGCGTGGTGTGCCGTATGCAACGATACATACAGGTGGGCGTTACATACCCTCTATCCTTCCGATTTGAAATTGCCGATTTCTGAATTAAGGATAAAGCGTGGAACGCCTTCTTGTCAGACGTTTTCTCTCGTCTGCGCTGCAAAGATACGAATAAGTGAGGGAAAACCCAAATTTATTTGAGCTTTTCCGAACGAGAGTATCTTAAAAGTACTAACTTTTCGTTAAACAGGCAAATAAATAAAAAGAAATGTGCTGTGCAAGGAAATATGTGCTATGTTTATTATTAATAATGTACGCGCATACACACGCGATGTACATTTTGTGCTACATTTCCTACATTGCTACATCCGCGGAGGAGATGATGCTTTTAGACCCCGACATAATAATTTACGAATCAATTAGCGGATAATTCACGATAATTTGCGTTAAAAGAAAAAAAGCCTGCGGCGCACGTAAATGCCCGTAATTTAACCGTAAATTATTCGAAAATTTATAATATGGGTTATAAATTGTATATGATCGCCTAATAATTACTATTACAGTCAGATTCTTATGCATACAAAAAGCTCCCTCAACGAAGTTGTTGGGGGAGCTTGATATTATAGATGGAGAGGGCTTACTCTGCGCCTTCGGTGGGCTGCTCGGCACTTTCGGTGCGGGGCTGCTCCTCGTTGTCGCGATGGGGACGGTCGAAGTCGCGGCGAGGACGGTCGCCATGCTCACGACGGGGACGGTCACCACGCTCGGGGCGGTCGCCGCGTTCACGACGGGGACGGGCGGGGCGGTCTTCCCAACCTTCGGGCTTCTCTTCAAGAGCGCGGTGGCTCAAGCGGAACTTGCCGGTCTTGGGATCGATCTCAAGGAGCTTCACGGCAATCTTGTCGCCTTCCTTCAGACCGGTCTCTTCCATCGTCTCGAAACGCTTCCAAGCGATTTCGCTGATGTGGAGCAGACCTTCCTTGCCGGGCATGAACTCAACGAAGCAACCGTAAGGCATGATGCTTACGACGCGGGCCTCGTAGGTTTCGCCCACTTCGGGCATAGCCACGATGGCACGAATCTTGGCCACGGCAGCGTCGATGCTGTCCTTGTTGGGAGCGCTGACCTGCACCTTGCCCACGCCATCTTCTTCGTCGATGGTGATGGTGGCGCCGGTGTCTTCCTGCATTCCCTGGATAATCTTGCCACCAGGGCCAATGACGGCTCCGATGAACTCCTTGGGAATCTCGAAGGCCACGATGCGGGGCACCTGGGGCTTGAAGTCGGCACGGGGAGCGTCGAGGGTCTTCAGCATCTCGCCGAGGATGTGCTCACGGCCGGCCTTGGCCTGCAAGAGGGCCTTCTCGAGGATTTCGTAGGAGAGGCCGTCGCACTTGATATCCATCTGGGTGGCGGTGAGGCCGTTTACGGTACCGGTGGTCTTGAAGTCCATATCGCCGAGGTGGTCCTCGTCGCCGAGGATATCGGAGAGCACGGCATACTTGTCTTCACCGGGGTTCTTGATAAGACCCATAGCGATGCCGCTGACGGGGTTCTTGAGGGGCACACCGGCGTCCATGAGGGAGAGGCAGCCTGCGCATACGGTAGCCATGGAGCTGGAGCCGTTGCTCTCAAGGATGTCGCTGACCACGCGGACGGTGTAGGGGAAGTCGGCAGGAATCTGACCCTTCAGGCCGCGCCATGCGAGATGGCCGTGGCCGATTTCACGACGGCCTACGCCACGCTGGGCCTTGGCTTCGCCGGTGGAGAAGGGAGGGAAGTTGTAGTGGAGGAGGAACTTCATATAGCTCTTGTCCAGCACGTCGTCCACCATCTTCTCGTCGAGCTTGGTGCCGAGGGTGGTGGTGGAGAGACTCTGGGTCTCGCCACGGGTGAAGATGGCGCTGCCGTGAGGCATGGGCAGAGGACCGGCTTCGCACCAGATGGGGCGGATGTCGGTGGTCTTACGGCCGTCGAGGCGGATGCCTTCGTCCAGCACGCAACGGCGCATGGCGTCGCGCTCTACGTCGTGATAGTAGCGGTCCACGAGGGCGTTCTTCTCCTCGAGTTCCTCGGGGGTGAGTTCGGTGTGAGCCTCGGCATAGGCCACCTTGAAGTCCTCGCGGAGCTTCTCGAAGGCTTCGGCGCGGGCGTGCTTCTCAAGGGCCTGCTTGGTGATGTCGTAGGCGGGCTGGTAGAGTTCGCGGCGAATCTGCTCACGCAGTTCTTCGTCGTTCACCTCGTGGCAGTACTCGCGCTTCACGTCGGTGCCGAGTTCCTGCATCAGTTCCTTCTGGAGACGGCACATGGGCTTGATGGCCTCGTGGGCAGCCTTGAGGGCTTCGAGGAGGGCGGTCTCGGGGACTTCCTTCATCTCGCCTTCCACCATCATGATGTTCTCCTCGGTGGCGCCTACCATGAGGTCCATGTCGGCCTGTTCGAGTTGCTTGAAGGTGGGGTTGATTACATATTCGCCATTGATGCGGGCCACGCGCACTTCAGAGATGGGGCCCTCGAAGGGTATGTCGCTGCAAGCCAGAGCGGCGGAGGCAGCGAAGCCAGCCAGAGCGTCGGGCATGTCTTCGCCGTCGGCGCTGAAGAGGATGATATTCACAAATACTTCAGCGTGGTAGTCACTGGGGAAGAGGGGGCGCAGAGCGCGGTCCACGAGGCGGCTCGTGAGGATTTCGTAGTCACCGGCACGGCCTTCACGCTTGGTGAAGCCGCCGGGGAAGCGACCGGCAGCGGAATACTTTTCCTTGTAGTCGCATTGGAGGGGCATGAAATCGGTGCCGGGTACAGCGTCTTTGGCACCGCAAACAGTGGCAAGCAGCATCGTGTTGTTCATGCGCAGCATTACTGCGCCGTCGGCCTGTTTGGCCAGCTTGCCGGTCTCGATGCTGATGGTGCGTCCGTCAGGCAGGGAGACAGTCTTCGTAATTACATTCATCGGTTCGTTGATATTTAATAAATAAAAGGTGTGTCGTTAGCATCGGGCAGGCCTCGGTCTGCCTAAAGTCGCGCAAAGTTAGCAAAATGTTTTCGTTTGGGCGGCCTTTTTCTTTGAAAAAGCGTGTTTTAGAGTCGTGGCGGCGGGCTTTTTGCTATGTCGCAGTGTGATTTTTGGGGTTCCCGCCGCTGACGCAGCGGGCACGGGGGGCTTGTTGCCGCTGACGTAGCGGAAGCGGGGCGGCGGCGTGCTTTAGAAGAGCGAGAGCTGGCCGTCAGCGGCGGGGCCGTCCTTGGTGGGGGTGTCATCATCGTCGTCGAAATCGATGATGACGGGTGTCTCGTCGGCATAGGGCTTCGGTGCCGGCGGTTCGGGGGCGGGCTTGCGCTTGGCGCGGGGCTTCGGTGCGGAGGCTGCCGGAGTCGGCTCGTCGTCAGGCTCGTCGCCCTTCTTGTCCGAGGCCTTGTCCGTCGGCTTGTCGTCAGGCTTATCGTCGCCCTTGTCTTCGGCAGGCTGTTCGGTCGGTTTCCCGTTTTCGTTATCGTTATCGTTTTCGTTTATGTTGTCGTTCTCGTCTTCCTCCGGCTCTTCCGGCATGCGGACGGGCTCCAACTCCGTCACTTTGTCTATCTTGAGCGTCGTGATGCGGGTGCCGCGCAGCGAGTCGTAGGGTTTCACGGCCGTCTCCGCCTCGGCATCAAACGTGATGGGAGCCCTGTCGCCGCCGGGGAAAGTCACCTGCAGCAGCGGGTACACCGTGTCGGTGAGCAGCAGCAGTTCGGAGTGTTCCAGGTCGGCGCCCATAAAGTGCTTGCCGCGTGTGGCGGCGGCCACCTCCAGCGTGAAGCGCTTGCAGTAGAGGTTCATGTCGTAGTGGGCGTCTTTCAGCACGGCCGTCCATACTTTCCGCGGGCGGTATTTCTCCACGCGCAGCAGGTCCTGTGCGGCCTCGAAGTGGTTGTTGGGGTCGAAGCTGGTGGTGTAGTAGCGGCCGTTGCGCAGGATGACGAGCACGAGGTCGTCGGCGTGGAATTCGCCCAGGTACTCGCCGTGTTCGTCGTAGTTGAGGCGCTGCACGTCCCAGTCGAACCACACCTTGCGGCCGCCCAACGTGCTTCCGCCGTGGCTCTTCAGCAGGATGCGCAGCACGTCTTCCTTGCACAGCAGGTAGCCTTTCGTGCCGCGTCCTTTCACGCCTATCTCGCTGAAGTCCTTGTCCATGCTTAACTTCATCTTCCGCCGCGAGGGGTTGGGCTTGAAATATACCTTGATGACCTCCGCCTCGCCGTTGGGGTTGGGGCTGAAGTAGCACACGCGGCTTCCCGGCGTGCCGAGCGTCAGGTCGTATTCGCGGTCGAGGGTGATGCCCGTCACGTTGAAGCGCTTGATGTAGTAGTTGCCGTGGCGCCCGTCGCGGTACACCACATTATATATAGTGCGCGTGTCATTTTTCTTGAACACGGCGATATGCACCACTTGCGCCTTGCGTTTCTCGGTTTTCGACTTCTCCGTCTCGCCGATGAACGTCTTGTCCTGTATGCGCGTCACCTTATAGGTGCCGTCGTTGTAGAAGATGATGGCCGCGTCGATGCTGGAGCAGTTCTCCACGAACTCGTCCTTCTTTAGCGCCGTGCCGATGAAGCCTTCCTCGCGGTTGATGTAGAGCTTCTCGTTGGCCTCCACCACCTTCGTGGCCTCGATGGTCTCGAACGAGCGTATCTCCGTGTGGCGCGGGTACTGCGCGGCGTATTTGTCATAGATGCCTTTGAACCACTTAATCGTCACTTCCGTCATGCGCTTCAGGTCGCGCTCGATGGCGGCGATGTCGGCCTTCAGCTTGGCGATGAGTTCGTCGGCCTTGTCCTTGTTGAACTTCAGGATTCGCGCCATCTTGATTTCCATGAGGCGCAGGATGTCGTCGCGCGTCACCTCGCGCACCATCTGGGGGTACCACGGCTGCAGACGCTTGTCGATGTGCTTGACGGCGGCGTCCATGTCCGGGGCCTGTTCAAACTCCTTGTCCTTGTAGATGCGCTCCTCGATGAAGATGCGCTCCAGCGAGCAGAAGTGAAGCTGTTCCAGCAGTTCGTCGCGGCGTATGATGAGTTCTTGGCGCAGGAGGGCCTTCGTGTTGTCGGCCGAGTGGCGGAGCACGTCGCTCACGGTGACGAAGCGCGGCGTCTTGTCGTCGATGACGCAGCAGTTGGGCGAGATGCTCACCTCGCAGTCGGTGAAGGCATACAGGGCGTCGATGGTCTTGTCGCTCGATGTGCCGGGACGCAGATGCACGAGGATTTCGGCCTGCGCCGCCGTGTTGTCGTCCACCTTCAGTATCTTTATCTTGCCCTTCTCGTTGGCCTTCAGTATGCTCTCGATAAGGGTGCCGGTGGTCTTGCTGAACGGCACCTCGGTGATAGCCAGTGTCTTCGGGTCGCGCTTCTCAATCTTGGCGCGCACCTTCACCACGCCGCCGCGCATACCGTCGTTGTATTTGCTCACGTCTATGCTGCCGCCGGTGGGGAAATCGGGGAAGAGGTGGAACTCCTCGCCCTTCAGATAGCTGATGGCGGCCTGGCAGAGTTCGCCGAAGTTGTGGGGCAGTATCTTTGCCGAGAGGCCCACGGCGATGCCCTCCGCGCCCTGCGCCAGAAGCAGCGGGAACTTTACCGGAAGGCTCACCGGCTCCTTGTTGCGGCCGTCGTAGGAGAGTTTCCATTCCGTCGTCTTGGGGTTGAAGACGATGTCGAGGGCCAGTTTCGTGAGGCGTGCCTCAATGTAACGTCCGGCGGCTGCGTCGTCGCCGGTGAGGATGTTGCCCCAGTTGCCCTGACAGTCGATGAGGAGGTCCTTCTGTCCCAGCTGCACGAGAGCATCCTTGATGGAGGCATCACCGTGGGGGTGGAACTTCATCGCTTCACCTACAATGTTCGCCACTTTGTTGTAGCGGCCGTCATCCATGCGCTTCATCGTGTGCAGGATGCGTCGCTGCACGGGTTTCAGTCCGTCGCCCAGATGGGGCACGGCGCGTTCCAGGATGACGTACGAGGCATAGTCCAGAAACCAGTTCTGATACATATTGGGCAGCAGCGGTGCTTCGCTTGTGGCCGGCTGCTGCACGAGGTCTTCTGTGAGGTTCTCTTCGCTCATTATTAGTGTATTTGGTGCAAAGTTACGATTTTTTTTTCATTTTTGGCCCATAATTGACAAAAAATTCGTAATTTTGCACTCGCTTTGCCGCTGAAGCGACCGCGGCCCGGCGTGGAAGACGCTCCACTTGCGTTTCGCACCTTCCTTCCGCCGACCTCCGCTCAAAGCTTCGTGCGGGAAAGCACTCGCTTTGCCCCCGAGATGGTTGCGCTCGGCGGATAAAGCGCTTGCTTTGCGCCTGTGGCGGAATTGGTAGACGCCCTAGACTTAGGATCTAGTGCTTCACGGCGTGCAGGTTCGAGTCCTGTCAGGCGCACAGCCCCCCGAGGCTAACGTTACCCTTCTTGGTAGCGCTGGTTTTTGCATTTTGTGTAGAGCTTCCGCGGCGTGGAGGCTGGAGACGCAGCCTTAGGGCGCGCTCTCCATGCATACTTTCAGGCTGTCGCCCCAGTGGCGGCGGCCTGATTCTTTTTAGTGCAAACTAAAGCCCTTTCAGTATAAACTATCCCCCTTTTAATTTAAACTATCTCCCTTTTAATTTAAACTATCCCCCTTTTAATTTAAACTATCCCCCTTTTAATTTTTCCGATGTCCCTTTTAGTGAAAAGTAAATGGGAGATAGGGCAAAAAAGAAGGGGAATAGGGTGTAGAGGGTGGGGGAGGGCGCGCAGAGTGTCGGCGACCGTTCCGCGCGGAATCGAAAGCGGTAAAAATGGGGCCGCTGAGCATATGATTTTCATAACGATAGTTAAAAATCTGTCATTTTCCGGCCCGGCGCTTGCTTTTCTAAAAGAAAAAAGTTAAATTTGCGCCCTCAAAAATTGGAATTATTACACATTATTTATATAATTATGAAAAAAATCTTACTCCTCCTTTCCGCAGTCCTGACGGTATTCTCCGCCACGGCTCAGACCTACGACGACCACGGCTGCATCACCGCGCCCCCGGCCGGTAAGACAACAACCTACATCCGCTCCGGCTACAACCGCGTGCGGGTGGGCTTCGACTACAGCAGCGTGCCGCAGCAAGGCACGCTGGACCTCGTGGAATGCGAGGACGGCACCGTGTACATGCAGCAGCCCATCAGTTCCGCGCGAAGCAAGTCCACCGCAGGCCACTGGATAAAGGGCGTGCGCAATGGCCGCATGCTTACCTTCAAATCGCAGGCTACGGGCTTCGTCAATGGCCTTAATGTAGAGCTCCGCGCCAGTATGGGCTCGTGGGACGGCGCAGATTATACCGCCGACTTCGATGCGGACATCGTCTTTGAGGAAACCACCGACGGCAAGAAGCTCATGCTCCTCAACACCGACGAGCAGCACATCTTCGGCACCTTCTGGGCCGACGATGCCAGCTATGGCAACGACGGCGACTGGGGTACCGTCCTCACCATCGACACCTCCATGCTGCACGCCGACCCTGCCTGTCCCCCTGACGGCGCCACCGGCAAGGACTACGTCACCATGGGCGTGAGCCTCGGCAACGGCGCGCTGGAAGACGTGGCACAGGTCATCATCGTGGGTAACGAAGTGTGGCTCAACAACTGTTGCAAGCAGGCCAAGGGCCTCTGGATAAAGGGCAACGTGGGCACCGACGGCTCACTGACCTTCCCCAAGGAGCAGTACCTGAAGAGCGTGGAAGGCTATGACTACTACTTCTACGGCACTGCCAAGGAAGGCACGAAGACTACCCCCTGCGACCTCCTCCTGACCTACGACGCCGAGCACGACAAGTACTTTGCCCAGCAGGACATCATCGTGACGGCCGACAAATGGGACGCCGGACAACTCGTCATCGAGACCGTGCAGAACTTCATCCTCTTCCCCTCCGGCGCTGCCCCCGATATGATCACCACGACCCCCGAAGGCGAAGTCAAGGTCTATAGCCGTTCCGGCCAGTCCTTCATCCGCAACATGGGCGGCGTGTTCTTCGGCGACCAGAACGACCAGGACATTGCCATCTGCTTCGCTCCCGACAAGAAGACCGTGTATATGCTCTACCCCCTCTCCAGCTTCGACTACCGCTATGACCAGGAGAAGGAAGAACTTATGGAACTCTGGGTGAAGGGAACTATCGAAGCCGACGGTAAGATACACTATCCGCTCTACCAGTGGCTGGACTACGAGGAATACTACAGCACCGGCATGCGCACCGCCGTGTTCCGCCTGTTTGAGATGCCCGAAGGCTCCACCTACGAACTGGCCCCCGAATATAACGAGGTGACCTTCGCCATCGACGAGGAGACCGGCGTCATCCGCCTCGACAGCTTCGACGGCGTAGAGAATGCAGGCGACTATCCCACCCTCATCTACGGCGCTGCCTATAGCGACAACTTCCAGTGGGCCGGCTATGGCGACGCAGGCTCCGTATATACTCCGAAGGAAGAGGAGGAAGACGGAATCGGCGTGCTGCAGAAGTTTGAAAACGGGCAGACTCCCGCCTGCGACCTCACCGGCCGCATAGTAAAGAACAACGTCCGCGGCGTAGTGCTGCAGGGCGGCTGTAAAATCCTGAAGTAATAAATTTGAAATAATGAAGCGTATCCTTTCTTTTCTGGCGTGCGGACTGTTGTCCCTCGCCCTCTTTGCCCAGACCGACTTCAATCCGGCCAGTCTGAACATACGCCGCACGGCGCCGCAGCCTGCCTCCGAGGTGCTGCCCCAGCGCCCCGTGAAGCACCAGCCTATCTTCCTCGGCCAGAAGGCTCCCGAAATGCCCGCCCTGCGTCGTAACGTGAAGCAGAAGGCCGAGACGCGCGACGAACTCGGCATCATCACCGCCCCCGCCGACGGTGTGGAGAAACTCTATGCCCGCTCCGGCAAGTGCTACTACGCCAACGGCAACGACGTGGTGGAAACCACCCAGCAGGGAGCCCTCCGCATCGTGGAGTGTGAGGACGGCACCCTGTATATGCAGCAGCCCGTGAGCACCTACAGTGCGGTATATGCCGCCACAAGCTGGATTAAGGGCTTCCGCGACGAGGAAAACCTCGTCTTCCCCATCAATCAGGTCATCAGCTACTCCCAGGTGTACGACTGCAACATTTATGTCGCTATGGGTAAGTACGACTCCACGTGGGGAACCTTCGTGCCCGACACCAGCAACCCGTATATCGTGTTCGTGGAACGCAACGGCGGCGAGTATCTGGAGATGATAAACACCAGCAACGTGCGCCCCCTCTGCGTCTTCTACGACGACGAGGACCAGAACTGGCTGGGCTACGGCGACTTCTCCACCATCCTCACCCCCGACGCCAACGCCGGCTCCGTGACGCCCCCCGACGACGCCGAACTCTCCTACTTCGTTCTCTCCGGCGAGGACTTCACCGAAGGCATCGTCAACTACAACATGGTCATGGCCACCTCCGGCAATGACGTATATATGAAGAACTTCTGCTTCTGGGCCGACGAGGTATGGATAAAGGGCCAGAAACAGGCCGACGGCTCCATTGTCTTCCCCAAGGAGCAGTATCTCATCGACTACACCGGCTACCAGCTCTATTTCTATGGTCTGCGCGAGAACAACGGCGGCTACACCCCCGGCTCCTTCACCCTCACCTACGACGAACTCACCGGCGGCTATCAGACCACCGACCATATCCTCGTGAACTACGGCAAGATCGTCACCTCCATGAAGCGTGCCGAGCAAATCTCCAAGATATCCATCCGCCCCGATGAGGGCGAAGGCTCCACGCCCGTCATCATCTACGACCAGCCCGAGGGCATCCTCCGCACCTACACCCGTTCCGGCGGCGCCTTCGGCTATGCCATGGGACAGGTGGAGGAGATGGCGCAGGACGGCACCACCATCGACATCGTCACCGACCCCTCCGGCAAGTTCGTATATATGCGCAACCCCATCTCCCAGGCCACGCCCCTCAAGGACTCCTGGGTGAAGGGCATCCTCACCACCGACGGCAAGATACGCGTGCCCCTCATGCAGTGGGTGGACTGGAGCAACGACTTCGGCTACGGCCACCGCACCGCCCTCCTCATTCTCACCGAAGAAGAGCGCGACGGCATCGTGGGCGTCACCTACAAGCCCATCATAAACCTCGCCGACGCCTATTTCACCATCGATGAGACCACCGGCACCATCTCCCTCGACAAACTCGAAGGCGTCGCCCCCGACGGCGAGTACCCCACCGTCATCTACGGCCTCGTCTTCTCCGACGACCTTGACTGGAGCGGCTACGGCGACTACAACACCGTATATACGCTCTTCCACGACGACGTCCTGACCATCCCCGCCAGCGCCAAGCAGGAAGACTGGGGACTGATGTACCACAACGACATGTACACGCAGTACCTCAACGTCAAGGTGGCCCGCACCGGTGACACCGTCTATCTCGCCGGCCTCAACCTCGACAACCCGCAGGCCGCCATTGCCGGCACCATAGCCGGCGGACACTTCGTCTTCCCCACAGGTCAGTACCTCGGCCAGACGGCCACCGGCGACCTCGCCTACTTCTCCGCCGCCTCCTTCGAGCAGGTGGAAGAATACCGTGAGGAATGGGGCATGTCCGTCCTCGTGTTCAAGCACAAGGGCCAGTCCACCCTCGTCCTGCGCGCCGACACCGCCGACCCCGACCTCCTCACCGCCGACGAAGGCACCGCCTTCCTCGTCACCCCCGGCCAGCCCACCGACTACGCCCTCCAGCAGCCCCTCCTCGCCCTCTACGACCCCTCCCTCAACGTAGGCGTAGAGCGCAATGCCATGCCCGCACTCCCCACCATAGTATATTATGAGGGCGGCTACGACGCCTACGGGATGCAGGGGATCTACTTCGACATCCCCGCCCGCGACGAGAAGGGCCACTTCCTCCTCCCCTCCAAACTCTCCTACCGTTTCTGGGTGAAGGAAGAAAACGGCGACGCCCACCCCTACACCTTCTCGCCCGACAACTACGTCAACCTCGCCTCCAACCTCGTTGAGGTGCCCTATCTCCTCGAACTCCTCGACAACGACGGCTACGAGGACATCGCCCTCCACGGCGAGTGCATCTACACCTACGATCCTCCCTATGCCGACTTCGGCATCCAGGCCATCAACTCCGCCGCCGGCGTCCGCAACGCCACCCCCGTGGTATGGTATAGCGGCGAAGTAGGCTATCCCGCCGGCATTGAGACCCAGTCCATTACCCATGACTCCTTACCCGCGACCCTTTACGACCTCACCGGTCGCCGCGTCACGACTTCCCCCTTTAAGGGGGAGCGAGGGGGTCTCCTCTTCCTCCAGAAAGGCCGCAAGCTCATCCGCTAATCCATCAACATAACCCAAAAGTCCCTGCCATAGGTGGGGACTTTTCCTTTCCATCTCTCATAATTTCTAATTCCCCATAACCTCACGATTTCACAATGAAAAAACTTTTTCCCCTTTTTGTATTGTTTACTATATGCATCGGCGCGCAATCACAGAATTTGCCCGCAGATTTGAAACTGAGAGGCATCCCCGTCGTCGGCGACACGCCGACCGAAGAGGAGCAAGAGCGGTTGGTAGCCTATTTCGACTCCACGATAGCAGCAAAGCCTGTAATCGATTTGTACACTATATGCTATGAATACAACCGCGATGTGGCTCCTCGGCACAAGGGGCACTACTACATCACCTACACCAATCCAGACGGTGAAGAGAAGTCGTTTGAGTGCAAGGAACCATCAGCCGTGGACAAGATACCCGTGGTGTCACAGGTGTGGCATGCCGTCAAGTGGTTTCTGATGTTCCTGATAGCGTGTGCCTTGCCGTTGATATCCATTGCCTTACGATGGAAGAAGCCTATCATTATCGCGCTCTGCGCCATCTGCGCCGTGCCCATCCTTATTACAGGATTCGGCTTTGTCATGGCAGCTCTGGCCTCCGTCTGGGCCATTATCTGCATCGCTCTGATGGCCTTTGCCGTTGTGGTGGCTGCGGGATCAATCCTCGGTCTCATGCAGGAGTCCGTCGTGCGTGGCGAGGCTACGCGGCGCGTCAACCAGCGACAGGGGTACTTCGACCGTCAGAAAGCCATTGACGAAGAAATGCAGAAAATCCATAAAGAGAAGAAGAGTATAAAAAACTGATGGCCTCGTCTGTCTTTTCGGCAGTGGAACAGGGGGGCGTGTTTCACAACCCGAAATGAAAGAGAAAACTAATTCACAGAACCTACCTATATAAATATGAAGACACATCTTATAGTTCTATTATTCTTCTCTTCCGCCCTACTTTCGGCACAGACAATATCGGAAGCAGAAGCGCTTCAGGAGGCACAGACGTTCATCAATGCGCAGAATGTCAGGGCACGGGGGCTTGACAAGGTAGCCCGCCCGGCCAAACTGTCATTAGTCAAGACCGGTCTCGCACCTGAAAGCAAGAAGTCGGCATATTATGTATTCTCATCCTCCGAGGAAGGAGGCGGCTTCGTCATCGTGTCCGGCGACAGCCGCACCACCCACAAGGTACTGGGCTTCTCGCCGGACGGGCAGTTCCGTGCCGACCATATGCCCGCCAACGTGCAGGCATGGCTTGACTCCTATGCCGAGCAGATAGACGTCATCGCAAAGACCAACAGCGTGATAAACCAAGGCACCGGTATGGAAGAGGCCGTGGGCAACGTGGTGGTGGCTCCGCTCATCACCACCCAGTGGCAGCAAGGCGCACCGTGCAACGGCAAGTGTCCGGCGATAGGTGCAGAGACTACGCTCGTCGGCTGTTCGGCCGTGGCCGCCGGTCAGATAATGAACTACTACAGGTGGCCGCAGAAGGGCCAGGGCTCCATCCGCTACGAATGGAACGCTTCAGAGATAGAGAGGGACTTCACGCAGAGCACCTACAACTACGACAACCTCGACATCGCGCAGTTGCTCTTCGACGTGGCAGCAGGGTGCAAGACCAACTTCGGCACCGACGGCAGCGGAGCCTATGAAAGCGACCTGGGCCGCGCCCTCATCAAATACTTCAACTACGACAAGAGCATGCAGATGCACTACCGCAGTAAGATCACCATCTTTACGGGACAGTATGGCTCCTACGAGAGTCTGCCCGGTTGGGACGACGCGGAATGGGATGACATGCTCCGGCGCGAACTCGACGCCAGACGCCCGGTACTCTATGGCGGCACTTATGTGTCGGGAAATACCGGAGAGGGCCATGAGTTCCTTTGCGACGGCTACGACGATGCAGGCTATTTCCATTTCAACTGGGGCTGGGGCGGCTATTGCGACGGCTGGTACGTGACCTCGTCTCTCCATCCGGAATATGCGGTGGGTACGAACTACAACTCCCGCCAGACAGCCCTCATCGGCCTGAAGCCCAACGAGGGCGGAGAGATGTGGTATGGCCACTACGGCAGCCTCCGGTTCATATGGGGCCTTGGCGATGCCGTGGACGTGAGGTATTGCTATGAGAACGAAGTCTCCCACAAGAAATTCTACGGGAAGCCCAATACCTACGACTTGCCAAGTGAGAAATTTGGTACGAAATACGACAACATCCCCGATGCGCTGCCGGCTGCCATGCCCGACGGCACCTACCGCAAGTACCTCGTATGCAACGAGCCCGGCACCGACGCCTACCACACATTGGAGTATGGCTACGCAAGCGACGGCGAGGAACTGGCAGAGACGTTCACCTGGGTGGACGTGACAAACGGCGTCGGGACGGAAAGCAGTTCGCGCAAGTTCAGCGCTTCTGTGGAAGGAGCCAAGGTGGAATACTACGTGCTCAACGACGACGAGGTGAAAATCACGAACATCTCCGCATCCACCGACACGCCGAAACTCGAAGGCAAGGCCACGTATCGCGACAAGGAATACACCGTCACCGAGATTCAATACAATCTCGGCCAACTCAAGCCCGTCTATCCCACCACCATCAAGAGGATGACCACCCGCATCAACGCCGACGTGGAGGCAGAGTTCCCCGTCGGTCTTGAAGAACTGGCCCTCACTTACGAAGGCACCCATCTGGCACTCCCCTCCACGCTCCGTAGCCTGAAACTCATAGGCTATAAGGGAACGTCGCTCACGCTGCCTTCCTCGTTGGAGGACATCGTAGGCTTCAGCACCCCCGAACTCACCGAACTCACCGTTCCCGCCAGCGTGCGTCAGTTGCCAGAGTTCGACGGCACAGACTATTCCAAGATGTTCGTAGCAAGGAAACTCACCTCTCTGGTCTTCGAGGACGGTTGCAAGGTCAAGAAGATTCCCTATCAGGGTTTCAGCGAGCACAATCGACTGGCCCGACTCATCCTCCCCGAAGGTCTCGAACAGATAGGCGACGAAGCCTTCGTGGCTTGCAGTGCCTTGACAGAGGTGGCACTCCCCAACAGCGTGAAGGAGATAGGCGATAGGGCATTCAGCGGATGCACCAACCTCGTGAGTTTCACCGTCTCCGACGATTCCCAGTTAGAGAAACTCGGCCTGCTCTCTTTCAACTATTGCACCAAACTCACCCAGTTCAATTTCCCCGCCAGCCTGAAAGTCGTCAACAACCCCTTCACCGACGCGCCCATCACGCAGGCCGACCTCAGCAAGACGCAAATTGAAGACGCCAACCTCGAGTTCCTGAACTGCAAGTCGCTGGTTTCCGTCATACTGCCCAATACACTGACGCGCATCACCTATCTCAACATAGGCAAGGCCACCTCTTTGGTAATCCCCCGCAGCGTGGGAACCATCGAGAACCTCAACGCCCCCTCCCTCGCGTCGCTCATCATTCCCGCATCCGTGACATACTTCGGCGACTCCAAGCTGGCCGCCGGTGCCAACGTCATCTGCGAGGCCACCACACCCCCCGCAGGCAAGGGCCTCACATGTATGGCAAGGAGTGGCTCGTACTATCGCGATATGACCCTCTACATCCCCGAAGGGACCACCGCCGCTTACAGCAACTACAAGTACATACCCACCGGACTGCACAGCGAGTACTATTATTACAGTCCGCTTGTCGAGATGGTGAAGTCCGCCGACCCCGTCAACCTTATCTCCTCCGAGGATGGCGTCACGGTCATGGGCAGCACGGACATCGGAGGCGTCCTCAACATACCCGCCTCCGTCAGCACACCTTCCGGAGAAGCCGAGGTCCGCAGCATAGGCGACAACGCCTTCAGCAACAACGCCACCCTCTCCGCCATCGACATCCCCTCCACGGTGGGCACCACCATAGCCGCACCGACCCGCGCAATCATTGCAGCAGCAGGCATCGGCACAGCAACGGGCATCGGCAACTACGCCTTCGCCTACTGTCCCAACCTCGAGAAGGTGACAGTGCATTGGGACAGTCCCCTCACCATTCCCGCCAATGCCTTTGAGGGCATCGACCTCTCGAAAGTCAGGTTACTCGTTCCGAACACAGCCCTCCCTGCCTACAAGTCAGCAGACATCTGGAAATCCTTCGGCGAGATTATCGGCTTCGACCCCGCCGGCATTGCCCCCGTCTCCACCGTCAAAGGTTCGGCCCCCCAGCGTTACAATTTGTCAGGTCAGCAAGTCGCCGCCCCCCACCACGGCATCGTCATCGCCAACGGCCACAAAGTATTATACAAAAAATAAGGAGACGATATACAATTTGGCACAACATATTTTTTTATCAAGAATTAAAGAATTAAGGAATTTTTTCGCAGAGTTCTGATAATGATTTTTTAAGAATTACGCAGTGCTGAGCACTGCTGAATTGTTGTCCGCAGGAATTCTGCTGCATCAAGCAGTTAATTCAAAAGAATTCCAGGCAAGAAGGCTAACGGAGTAATTCTTTAATTCATTAATTCTTGATAAAAATAAAAGACAGATAGGTCTATGCTCAA
>JAZUDS010000062.1:0-53922 GCA_045639805.1 Alloprevotella sp. | reverse complement strand
TGGGATGCTATATTGGGCATAAACATTCTGCCATTCCCCTTTAAGTAATAGTAAAAAAAATATTGCTGTCCGGGGAAAGTTGAAATCTCTTAGCATTGGGCTGAAGGCCCTTAATTGTAGAGCCTAGGGCAGAGTGACCGAGGGGAACGCCGCCCTAGGATGTTTGGTTGTCGCACTTGCGACCGCCGCCCCAACGGGCCACAATTGTTTCGGGGCAGCGCCCCAATGCACTGGCCTGAAGCCCCCCCCCTCCGGCGCTTCGCGCCCCCTCCCCCGCGGGGGAGGGACACTTACCCAGCGTTTGCTTGATAAACCTAGGGCGGCGTTCCCTTCGGTCACTCTGCCCTAGGCTTTACACTTTTGGGCTTTCAGCCCGTTTCATAAAGTGTAAGCCCCCCCCTCTTTACAACCTTCCATACCTCCTGCATTTACAAGCAATGCGAAAGACTACTTCCTTTTTCCCCGGACGCCACCTATTTAATAAATATACGTGCGCATACGTGTATCAGCGTGAATACAAAAAAGAGGAGCTCTTTCGAACTCCTCTTGCGGTGCGGACGGGAGCAGGTAAGATTTCCTGTATTCTTGCCATATATGGACCATTCTGCAGATTATCAAACGTTTGTAGAATTAGATGCCGAATGGTTGCGAAGTGTGCCGAATGGGGCGGAATGAGCAAAACCCTATAAATGGGTAGATTTTACCCTATTTTTTTTTTGTTTATTTTTTTTTATTTTTGCGAAAACTTTTTTCAAAATCTCTGTATAATATATAGACATAAAATCAATAAACAAATGAAAGCAGTCCCACGATTAAGCGCAAAAATGATAGGGGGTGGAAAGTACCTCTTGTCAGTAAGAATAGACATCAGTAGGGTTAATAGACCCTACATACCTACCAACATTAGTATTAAGTCTTCTTGGTTCAAAATGAAAGACAAGACCCGAGCAGGGTATATGAAGGTGCCACGCCTTGGCACGTGCAGCATAGAGGAGTATGATGAGGCAGTTCGAGCACAAGATGCGCTCTCAGAATTCTGCAATAGGTTGGAACGTATATGTTTTGTGTGCCGCAGCCACGAAATTAAAAAAGAATGGCTAATTGAAATGATGCAGGTCACGAAAGGTGTAAAAACTGCTGATATTACGTTGGATTATATTCTCTCAATTCAGACATCAAGCCGTAAGACAGAGAACGATAGCGTAGAATATTGGTTTAATCGTTATATGGATAGCAAGCCCCGTGCTAAAAGTACGAAGGCTTCTAATTATGCGCACTATCGCACATTATGTAGGTTCGTGGAATATAAAAAAGCAACAGATTTGCGTTTCAAAAAGGATTTTACATTCACATTGTCAACATTAACCTACGACTTGCTGAAGGAGTTCGTCGACTATTATCCCATTGAGTATAGATATGTTATAGATTATCCCGCACTGTATGATTCAATATTATCCAAGTATCCTACAGAAACAGGAGGTAGGCACAAAAATAAGGTTGAGCCTCGTTCCATCAATACTACCTCTAAGATGATTAAGAACCTTAAGGCTTTCACGCGTTGGCTTTGGGAAGATGAAAGGCTGCCCCGTGACCCAATGAAGCATATTATTACCCCAACTCAGCAGTACGCAACTCCTATTGTATTGAGCAAGGTGGAGCGAGATAAATTGATATCTACAAATTATAGCGAAGATGATTTATTCGCCGTTGCAGATATATTCTATGCTCAGTGTTGGCTTGGTTGTCGTATATCAGACCTGTTATCCCTCAAGTGGCATAATCTAACCCCTCAGGCGAGTGGCTATAGACTATGCTATAAAGAAGGAAAAACCAAAAATGAAAGAACATTGCCTATCACTAATCATAAAGTCATAGACATAATTAATAAATATAAGGGAACCAATGGAGATAATATATTCCCATCAATCGCATCTGCTACACTTGACCTTAAATTAAAAGATGTTGCCAAAGAATGTGGTTTCAGTCGAGAGGTTGATTATTTAGAAAACGACGTAATTGTTAAAAAACCACTATACGAGGTTATCTCAAGTCACGTAGGACGCAAAACCTTTGTCAACCTTGCTCATATCGCCGCCGCCGGCGACTTGACAAAAACGTCCAAAATGTCAGGCCACGCTACGAGTAGCCATAGCGTCCATAGATACATAGACCCGCGAGATGAGGAGTTGCAGCGCCAAATTCTTTCGTTGATGGAATGACAGATAAGTTTTCAAAGACTAACAGTGATGAGCCTTTCATCACTGTTTTTTTAACGAAAGAATATAGGAGGGAAACAAAATGTCCCTCCTATACTTGATACTATTGTTATGGGGGCATCCAACGCTATACACCCACATACTTCTCGAAGAAGGCTTGTATCTTTTCGATTACGCTCTGCTTCTTGACACTTCTGTCACCACCGCCGCCGAAGCGCGACATGGGGGGAAGTATCTTGTCAATGTCTGTACCTGTTGTCCTGACTGCACCGTCCCTGAAGGCATTATCGATGAACTGCCGCGTCTCTGTATCTTTCAGCCTTTCATCTTGAATGAGAATGGCGAGGTCTTCTTCTTTCTTCTCTCGCACATATTCCTCCCACGCACCATTGACATCTGCGTCAGCATTGACAGTGCCAATGAAACTTTCTATGAGTTCGTGCTTGCTCCTCAGGTTCATACTTGCGCCGATAGCCTTGCTGATGTTCACGAGCAGTTCCTTGTTGTTGCAGTTGCTGTCGTGATACTGTTGCACGAGCATAAGGATGTAGTCAATGTTGATTTCTACCTGTCTGATGAGTTCCGTCTCGAAGATGAGGTCGTCGTTCACCACCTCCTTGTCTGCGTGCGTTCTCTTGCGCCACTTGTCTCTGAGGTCAAGGTAGTGGCTCTGATAGTCCTGCATCTGTCCGTCCGTCAGCAGTTCTGCTCCCTCGAATTGGTCGAAGGCCTGGAGCACATTGATAGACTTCAGCAGACTGCCGAACAGGCTGATGAACCTTCTTTCCTCCTGCTCTCCCAAGGGCACCTTGCCGTCAGGGAACTCGTTCATTAGGTTCAGCGCCAACTCCGCATAACCGTAGCAATGCTTGCCCTTGGCTGTGTAATAGCCATTGTAATAGGAATGGAAGTCCTTCAGGAGCACAATGCTGCTTGCATCTTTGTCGCCGAAGAGGGCGATGGCATCGTCTGTCTCCTTTTGCAGATTACGAAAGCAGACGATGTTGCCAAAGGTCTTAATGGAGTTCAGTATGCGATTTGTTCTGCTGTACCCTTGTATCAGTCCGTGCTGCTTGAGGTTCTTATCTACGAAGAGCGTGTTCAGCGTGGTGGCATCGAAGCCTGTAAGGAACATATTCACCACGATGAGAAGGTCCACCTGCCTGTTTTTCATTCGCAGCGACAGGTCCTTGTAATAGTTTTGGAACTTGTCGTTGGAGGTGTCGTAGTTGGTGTTGAACATCAGGTTGTAGTCCTTGATGGCACCTTCGAGGAAGTCTCTGCTCTGTTGGTCAAGGCTTGTGGTGCTCTCAGGGTTCTCTTCTGTCAAGATACCGTCCACCTCTTCTTCATTGACACCATAGGAATAGATAGTGGCTATCTTCAATCGCTGTGCTTCAGGCAGGGAGGCTTGCTGCCTCTTAAACTCGTTGTAGTAAGCCTTTGCCATAGGAATAGAGGCCACCGCAAACATAGCGTTGAAGCCTGCCAACTTCTGCACCGCTTTCTGTTCCTTCACATCCTTGCCTCTTGCCACCTCGCCAATGTTCTGTGTGGCTCTGAACGAATAATAGGAGGAGCGCTTTGTCTTTTGGTCAAAGTGTTCAAGGATGTACTTTACCACTTCCTCCACCCTCTCAGGAGCCGACATCACGCGCTCTCTGTCGATTGCGCTTATCTGCTTGTCCTTGATGTCTTCCTTCTGCTTTAATGTATTTACATAGTCAATCCTGAAAGGCAGCACATTCTCATCGTTGATGGCGTCCACGATGGTGTAGGTGTGGAGTTTGTCGCCGAAGGCTTGCTGCGTGGTTTTCAGTTGTATATTGCCACCCGTGCCTGCATTGGCTGCGAAGATGGGCGTACCCGTGAAGCCAAAGAGATGATACTTCTTGAAGTGCTTCGTGATGGCTGTGTGCATCTCGCCGAAGTTACTCCTGTGGCACTCGTCGAAGATGAAGACCACGCGCTTTTGGAATACCTCGTGCCCCTTGTTCTTCTGAATGAAGATGGAGAGTTTCTGTATCGTCGTGATGATTATCTTGTAGTCGTGGTAGGCACCGCTCTTGTCTCTGTTCTCCAACTGTCTTTGGAGCACCGCAGTAGAGGAATTGCTGTCTGCTGCACCCTCCTCAAACCTGTTGTACTCCTTCATCGTCTGATAGTCGAGGTCTTTTCTATCCACGACGAACAGCACCTTGTCAATGTAGTCAAGCCGTGAGGCTAATTGAGCCGTCTTGAAGGAGGTAAGGGTCTTGCCGCTGCCCGTGGTGTGCCAAATGTAGCCGCCGCCTTCTATCTTTCCCCATTGCTTATAGTTGTTGGCGATATTGATACGCTGAATGATGCGCTCCGTGGCTGCTATCTGATAGGGGCGCATCACCATCAGCATCCGCTCCGAGGTGAAGACGCAATACTTGGTCAGCACATTCAGCAGGGTATGCTTTGTGAGGAAGGTCTTGGTGAAGTCAATGAGGTCGAGGATAGCCTTGTTGTTGCTGTCCGTCCAAAAAGAGGAGAACTCGAATGAGTGGCTCGTCTTCTTGCCCTTGCTCTTGCTGCCCTGTTGCTGCTCCTTCAGGTGGTTGGCGCGAGTGGTGTTGGAGTAGTATTTGGTGTTTGTACCATTCGAGATAATGAATATCTGCACATACTCGTACAGACCGCACCCTGCCCAAAAACTGTCTCTCTGATACCTGTTGATTTGGTTGAAGGCTTCTTTAAGTTGCACGCCTCTGCGCTTCAACTCTACGTGTACGAGGGGGAGACCATTCACCAATATCGTTACGTCGTACCTTGTGTCGTGTGCTCCGCCGCTTTCTTCATACTGATTGATTACCTGCAGCGCGTTATTGTGAATGTTTTTCTTGTCGATGAGGTAGATGTTCTTGCTCTCACCGCTGTCGCACTTGAGCACTTGGATATAGTCCTCCTGTATCTTGGTAGTCTTCGCTACAATATCATCGTTCTTGTTGGCAAGGCTCTCTCTGAAAAACCTTTCCCACTCTGCGTCAGAGAAGGCGTAATCATTCAGGCGTTCCAACTGCACGCGCAGGTTGTTCACGAGGTCGCGTTCTTCGTGGATGGGGAGGTAATCATAGCCCTGCTCTGTCAGTGCCTTGATAAAGTCTTTTTCGAGCATAGCCTCGCTCTGGTACTTATCAGGCTTGGCATACTGCGCTTCGTATTCGCTTACGACGACGTACTCTTCCTGCTCTGCTATGATATTGTATTGCGACATATCTTATGCTTTCTTTCTTTTGAAGGTTAGGAGTTTATCTCTGTAATACTCATACTGCTGACGACGCGCCTCTATCTCTGCGGGAAGACCTTGGGAGAGGTCATTGACGAGGGTGTCGAACTTATCGAGGGTGGAAACGATGCGTTGCTGTTCTTTTAAAGGGGGAACAAGAATAGGGTAGTTCTTAATAATTTGTGCGTTTATATTATTTTGACTTCCTTGTCCCAATGCTTTTATGCTTTCATATTCATTGCATACCCAATAGTAGACATATTTATATAAGGCTTTTTGTGGGTCAATCTGAAGATTGCAGCATGCTTGATTTGTTGTAAGAGGTATCTTATTTATACAAGTCTTTGCAGCCGTGGCGCCATACATAGCGATAATAACGCAATTCTCAGGAATGAGTTTAGCAGAAGAACTACAAACTGCTTCATCCGTTATCTTTATTTCCGTGTCGTATACATCTTGCCAATCTACTTCCTGAGTACGAAGCCAAGGAATGGTTCCTGTAAAATATTCTGATTTATTTCGTGCAGGAGTTCCCCCTGAGCAGATATTCTTACATATCTCACTCATTTTCATCCAAATGGTCAGCGGTTGCCCCCCCCTATTTAACTCGCTGAAATTCAGGAGGGAATCGCGATAATATTCATATTGCTGCTTTCTTGCTTGAAGTTCTGCTTGAAGTTCTGCTTGAAGTTCTGTAAAGGTATCTAATATACGCACTATCTCCTCTTGAATGGGAAGAGGAGGGAGGGGGATTTCAATTTTACACAATTCTCCCAAATAGACTCCACCTTGGGCACTTTTACTTGTTCTTGATGCTAACTGAGTTTTAGAGGCAGTTGTCTGCAAAGCATAAAACAAATATGAAGAAAGGATATTTTTACATGGCCTTAAAATACCAACACTCCTTTGAAATGCCATTTGTGTATTCTCTTGTATTATGGCTGTTCTTCCAATACTTCCTACTATTGTGATTAAAACATCACCCTTGGATAGTCTGTATTTCTTATAGATGGTGTCAAAGTCTTCTTTGGAAATCCTTCTACAATCATCTGAAATATTAACATATCCATTATTGATGTCTTTTGCACTCAATAAAGGATAACCATTGTCCACATTTTTATAACTACCATGTGTTCCATCCTTAACAAAGATACAAGCATCCCTCAACTTCACAAACTCCACCCCCTCTGGGCAGAGTTCATTGATGAGGGTATCTATTCTCCCCATAGAGGGGGTATTTATTTCAGTCTTCCTGTTCATAGTAATAAGAGTAATCTATGCCCTTCATAAAGAGTTCACGACTATTGATGTCATCTGTAAGAGCACCTTGGAGCAAGGCTTTGATAGGGCGAGCGTCTGTGGTGCTCGCTCTCATGGCTGCAAGATATTGTTTCTTGTCTATTTGGCTCCAATCTACGCATTTCTTTAAATTTTTCTTGAAAATCAGGTCAAGCCAAATGCGTGTGCTGCGACCATTGCCCTCCATAAAGGGGTGCGCCACATTCATTTCTATATACTTGTCCATGATTTCGTCATAAGTCGTCTCAGGCATACTCTCAATCTGCCTAAGGTTTTCAAGCAGATACTCTGCACGACAGAACAGCGTGCCATCTTTCCAAATGGTTTTCTGCCGAATTTGCCCTGCGAAGTCGTAAAGTCCGCCAAAGAGATAAGCGTGTATTTGCTGAAGCCCCTGCACTGTGCCCACAGGTATCTCATCCAGCAGGTTGCTCTCAAAGAGCGTGTAAGCCTTCTTGCGACTTTGGCCGTCTATGCTGTTGTCGCTGTAAGTCAGCCAGTCGAGAAAGTGGATGGCGTTCTTGCTTGGGACGAATTTTGCCAACTCTGCGACCTGCCCCATGGCGATGCAATCTGTATTATAATGCTTGCCATCTGCAGCACGAACTTTCAGTTGACTACAATTTGTAGCCAACTCGTTTTTCTGCTGCTTTAGCCTGTGTTTCAATACGCTCCAATACTTGCGTGGAGCCTCACTCTCTGTGATAGCAGCAATAATATCCACTACAGGAACATACCACTTCTGCTCGTCCTCTTGCCACAAAGCCCTAACCTCATGGTCTTTATAGAACCTCAATGAAATCTTGCTCATACCTTACAACTCCTTTATTATCGCGTCTATCTGACTCCTCAACTCCTGTTCGTGAGCCACGATGCGTTCAATGCGAGCGTTGAGTTCCACGATATCGACCTTCTCGCGCGTGTCTTCCTGCTCTACGTATGAGGATACAGAAAGGTTGTAATCACCCTCTGCTATGGTATCATTGCTGACCAACTTACACTGATACTGAACATCAGTTCTGTCAGCGAACATCTGTACGATATGGCTGATATTATCAGGCGTGAGTTTATTGTTGTTGGTTATCTTCACGCACTCCTTGCTTGCATCAATGAAGAGGGTGGCATTGTCCTTCTTGGCCTTCTTCAGCACCATAATACAGGTGGCGATGGAAGTACCGAAGAAGAGGTTGTCAGGGAGTTGGATGATACAATCCACATAATTGTTGTCGATGAGATACTGCCTTATCTTCTTCTCTGCCCCACCGCGATACATCACGCCGGGGAAGCAGACGATAGCAGCCGTGCCGTTGGTGGCAAGCCACGCGAGGGAGTGCATAATGAAAGCGAGGTCAGCCTTACTCTTGGGAGCAAGTACGCCCGCAGGAGCATAGCGTGGGTCGTTGATGAGGGTGATGTCGTCGTCGCCTTTCCATTTGATGGAGTAGGGAGGATTTGAGACTATCACCTCGAAGGGCTCATCGTCCCAATGTTGAGGGCTGAGGAGCGTGTCCTCACAGGCAATGTCGAACTTGTCGTAGTCAATGTCGTGGAGGAACATATTGATACGACAGAGGTTGTAGGTGGTGAGGTAGATTTCCTGACCATAGAAGCCAAGCCGCACATTGTCCTTACCCAATATCTTGGCAGCCTTGAGGAGCAGGGAACCACTGCCGCACGCAGGGTCATAGACCTTATTGACTTCTGTTTTACCAAGGGTAGCCAACTTGGTGAGCAGTTCGCTAACCTCCTGAGGCGTATAGAACTCACCACCACTCTTGCCTGCGTTGGAGGCGTACATCGCCATGAGGTACTCATAGGCATCGCCGAAGGCATCGATGGTGTTGTCCTGATAGTCGCCCAACTGCATCTGAGCGATGCCCCTGAGGAGTTTCACTAACTTCTCATTGCGCTTGACGACTGTGGCGCCGAGTTTGTTTGAGTTCACATCAAGGTCAGCGAACAGCCCTTTGAAGTCATCCTCGCTTGCCGTACCCTTGGCGCTTGCCTCAATAGAGGTGAAGATGCGCTCAAGAGTCTCGTTGAGGTTATCATCCTTGTCGCATACCTTGCAGATATTGCAGAATAGTTGGCTTGGCAGGATAAAGAAACCTTTCACATTGACCATCTCGTCGCGTGCGCTTTCTGCCGTGGCATCGTCAAGGTCTGCGTAGTTGAAGTCAGCGTTGCCGCTCTCCCACTCGCCGCGATTGATATAATTGGTGATATTCTCCGAGATGTAGCGATAGAATAGCATACCGAGGATGTAGGATTTGAAGTCCCATCCGTCAACGCTGCCTCGCATCTCATCCGCGATAGCCCATATCGTCCTGTGGAGTTCCTGTCGCTCCTGTTCTTTCTTGTTGTCTGCCATATTAAGTATATATAATGCCATGCAAAGGTAAGCAAAAACCACCAAACAGCCATGTATCAACTCCTAAAAATGCACTTTCGCGCTTATTTTGGTTAAGAAGGGGGCTAAAAGTAAAGATAAATACAATGAGGGGCGACCCTCTAAAATAAACAAAGAAAATATGATACAAATTGATTACGACACCGATGGATATAAAAATGTAGGTAGATTGCTATTTGAGGTAACTCCATTATGTAGATAGCGAACCTTTGCCGATGCCTTGGCAAGGAATACTTCTTACGATAAATTTAATTGTCTTCGAATGTTCGTGAGTGCAAGGGAATACGCCGGCGTACAAAATAACAGTAAACTGTTTAAGCAATTAGTAGAGTTGCTGACAAACGCAAAGGCATCTACGAATAAGAAGAGACAGGTGACATTCATTTTAGAATTGTTTGACATAAGTTACCATGTTGTAAAAAGTGAAGAAGGTAATTATATAGAGATAACAGACGAAGAATATATCACCTTTTATAGTGATTATTGGCAAGCAGTAAAAGAAAATGAAGTAAAGGAGAGCGAAGATTAATCACTCTCCTTTTTATTACAATAGTCGCTTTTATTTGGTCAACCGGCAGGAATTTTGTACCTTCGCCATGTAAATGATTGATACGTTCTATGTCAAAACTTTTCATATGCGTACTCAAAAAATAGCCTGTGTTCAAATAATTCAAAAAATTCAGCAATATGCAGTCCACAACATTATCTTTACCTTATTCACAAAACTCTTTGGATAAAATGAATGCAAAGCGAGTGGTAATCTATGCACGCGTAAGTTCGATGACAGATAGACAATCAACAGACAGGCAGGTGGCAGACTTGACTACATATGCAGAGAAGGAAGGACTTCAGGTTATCAGGGTCTTCGAGGAGCATATCAGTGGAGCGAAGAAGATAGAAGAACGAGCAGTCTTGGCAGAGTGTCTTGGCTTTTGTACGAATAACAACATCCACGAATTGCTTGTCAGTGAGTTGAGTAGGCTTGGTCGTTCCACTTTGCAGGTTCTACGCTCTATTGAGATGCTTCACAGTGCTAATGTGGGCGTATACATTCAGAATATAGGAGTTCATTCTCTACAACAAGATGGTAAGGTCAATCCTGTTGCTTCCATTCTCATTACTGTGTTAAGTGAAGTTTCCGCCATAGAACGCACCAACATCCAATATAGGCTCAACAGTGGACTTCAGGTCTATAAGGCTCACGGAGGCAAGGTAGGGCGAAGAAAAGGTTCTATAAAATCTCGCGAGGCAAGGGAACAAGAATATAAGGAAGTCATCAACTATCTCCGTCGTGGGTATAGCCTCAGGGATGTTGCCAAGTTGTGCAGTGTAGGCATCAGCACAGTTCAAAGAGTGAAGAAGGAATTTTTAGTTTAAAGGTGCGCCGCGCACCTTTCTTTTTTTAAATAAAAATTTAAACAAGCACGCCGCGGCGTGCTATTATTGTATATACAGATATTAAATTAGCACGTTTTCAATTTTAGTACATTTTTCTAAACTTTTTCTGTTTTTGTAGTATAATAAGAAAATGACGAACCTTACAACTTATCAATAGTGGGGTAGTGACAAAAATGGCAAAAATATTATGATAAAGTTTGATAGAATTATGTTAAGGACTTCTCTTGACAATATCAGTGAGATAAAAAATGAAAAGTTCCAATCGCATTATGAAGGCACAGTACTGACACGCCAAACTTATTGTCAAACATCACCATGTTCAGTTTGCATTAAGATTGACCATAAAGCACATTGGCTGCTGATAGAGTTTACAGGGAAAATATTGATGAATGATTATCCGTTGCTCATAAGCAAACATACAATCCGCCAATGCTTGGAGAATATCAACAAGATGAATATTTGTTTAATTGATGTTGATGCTATATTAAAAAAATCTGAAGTGACTTCCTGTGATGTAACTTCAGATGTCTATTGTGAAAACAAACATGAACTTATTGATTATGTAGTGTCTAACCTTAAGAATCACAAGCAATATCTTTGTCAGCAGTATTATAATGGCAACCTTACTATCAACAAAAATGTTACGACAAAAGAAGCCAAAAAGAGACTCGTTATCTATGACAAGGAAGAGGAATTGACTAAATCTTTATACAAGGATTTTTTTGAGAAATCCGCTTGTCAAGAAGAAATGGTCAAAAAATTCAGAGGCATTCTTCGATTTGAGATGAATCTGACATCCATGCAACAAATAAGAAAGGCTCTTCAGATTACAACAACTCAATTGGACGATGTTTTATCAGCCCAAGCAAATCCTATACAAATTTTTATTGATGATATTCTAATAGAAAACAGTATTCCCAAATACATCAGAACAGCAAGAGACCGTGAGCGATGGGAATACCTTAAGTCTTATAATTTTGACCTAAAGGCGATAGAACTTGATATTCGACATTTTGATAAAAGATGGAAACGCCACATAGAAACCTACCGTGCTTTATTAAAGGAAGCCCAAAAAAACTCTTCCCCAAAATTAACCAAGCAACAAATTTTGGATATGTTAGAGTAAAGATTCTGATATTACTCAAGAGCAACCTTGATATTACTCATCTGCATGTCATATTACTCACTTGAATTAGGTATTACTCACCTCGACCTTCCTCAAATTTGTAAAAAAATAGTTGTTTACATTTTATCTGAAATTCCCTATGTTTATCAGGGATTTGGATGTCTCTTTACAATTTTAAGCCAATAGTATAAGTGCGTAGTGACCACTCATTATTCTACCACTCTTTTAATCTATTTAGCCTTCTGCTTCCTGAAAACCAAGAAGTACGAATGCTGCCTCCGTGCGTGGTGCTGTTCTGTGCCGCGATTGCCCATGCAAGATTGCTTAACTAACACGAACTCATCAAGTTTTGCAAATCCCAACTTATCTGCTTCGACCTCGATGAACTGTCTGACCCACACCTGTGTGTTCGCATAACAGGTGTCCTGCGTCTTAATAACGAGTATACCTTTGCTCTTCAATAACCTATAGGCACGTTGGAGCATTTCTTGATTGACAGAATAGAGTTCTGATAGGGATGAGAAATGCGTAAATCTCGTCTTAATTTTGCCAAGATTATTCGTGTGTCCTGTCTGTATGTTATAGGGTAAATCGAAAATAATACTAATATATACATTAGATAATGTGTCTGTCTCTGTGAGGTCGTGAACACCTTCTATTCCCTTCAATGGGAACTTGTCATACTTATATCTAGGAGAGATGACGTGGCGATAGAACTCTCCCTGCGAGTATGTCAGGTCTGCTTCAATGGGTTGACTATTGTTGTATATTGCTATGATGCTATTGAGAATGTAACTTTGGTCATCTGAAACGCTTCCTATCAAGTTCCTTATGTAACGCTTGTCAAACGCACTGACCTTACCATCCTGAACCTCCTGCCCCTCTTGTATCAGATACTTCTTGATGGTCTGACGTGACAGTCCTGTTACCCTCATTAACTCAGCGATACTAATAGTCTCTGTTGAGGTTCCTATTATACTACGTATTATTCTTTTATTATCTGCACGCCTGTCTATATTGTTTATTCGTATGTATTTTCTGATAGTGGCTACGCTACACTTGTTCATGGTCGCATTCTCCCTTACTGACATCTCAGGTTTATAGACGATTTGGTGCTTGATTTTCATATTTTTATAAAATTTATGATGCAAAAGTACAAATAATCTGCGATGCCGCAAACCAAAACTTTTAAAAAATTATTGATTAAATGTTCGTGTATAATATTTTGATATTTTTAATATCAAATTATGCCAATTTTATTTGGTCAATCCAACATGATATCGTACTTTCGTGGTCCATAATACATAACGCTATGACACGACCTGTAATAATATTAGAGAATTTGTGGCGAACCGCCAAAAAATGCAAACTTGATGATGATTTTTTTATCAAAAATCAACAAAAGACAGAAGCCCTGAATAAAATATATAACGTCACTCCTATACAGTGCGTAGTCATTGCAATGTTGCTGAACTATGAAACGATGAACCTAGTTGAAATGGGTGAGTTTTTGGATGTGACGCGAATATACTTGTTACAGTTCGATGATGAACTCGACAATATGATAAAGCGTAGGATGCTGTTACGAGAAGAAAGCAATTTTCGAGGCAAAAGAATGACAACATATCGCCTAACTTCAAGATTTGAGGGCGCATTGCGCAAAGGCAAATCTATGGATGCTAAGCCTTGTTCTGAGTATACCCTATATGACCTATGCAGCGAGTTCTCCGAAATTTGTAAGGTCGCCCAAATGTTATACGAGGAAGATTTCGAACAGTTATATGACGAATTTCGTTCCATCGTCATAGCAGCCAAACATCTGCCTACTGTCATTGCCATGGAAGAATTACCTCTTGACGAACAGGAGTGGCTATTTGCGTGGACCTTAGTCAATGCAAGTTTAACAAACAATGGAAAAATTGATGTTGATGATTTCGCCGAAGTTGTGGGAGAAGATGCAGCCTCTGATTTCTTCCGCGAGTTGTCTCGCGAAATTACTACCTTACAGCAACAAGGATATGTCGAAAAATGTATTAATCAAGGTTTTGCTGATGATACTGCATATAGACTGAGCATAAGAGGTTTCGAAGAACTGTGCCCTGTGGTAAAGAGCCCACAATTGAATAAGATACAAGCTCTAACACAGCATCTTATTCAGCCAAACGATATAGAACATAAGGATTTATATTATAATGCCGACCTTCAAAAGGATGTGGATAGACTTCAGAACTTATTACTACCCTCGAACTACAAGAATGTCATTGACAGAATGGAAGAATTGGGGTTGCGAGGGGGATGTTGTTGTTTATTGTATGGTGCCGCAGGAACAGGTAAAACTCAATTAGCACTTGAAGTTGCAAAGAAATCTCATCGTCCAATCTTCAAAATTGACATATCTACAATAAGGAACAAGTATGTAGGTGAGACCGAAAAAATAGCAAAATCCATTTTTCAGCAATACCAAAAGATGGTAAAAGCACAACGTAAGTTGCACCAATTGGAACCAATTCTCCTTCTAAACGAAGCAGATGCTGTATTAACAAGACGTAATACGAATACAGAAAACAGCGTGGATAAAATGGAGAATGCTTTACAGAATATACTCCTTGACGAAATGGAGAGCCTCGATGGAATTATGCTTGCCACCACCAACCTGACCTGCAATTTAGACCCCGCATTCGAAAGACGCTTTCTCCTTAAAATGGAATTTAAGAGACCTGACGAACAAACTCGCGCGAAGATTATTACTTCTATGTTCCCTGATTTAGACCAAGAGGACGCACTGTCATTGGCTAAATTACATGATTTGAGTGGTGGTGAATTAGAGAATGTCCGACGTAAAAGCCAAATCGATTATGTGCTTAATGGAGTTGAACCGAATTTCCTAACATTGTGTACGCTATGCGAACAAGAAAGATTGGATAAAAAGCAAACGCAAAGAATAGGATTTTGTTAATATGTTTACATTCTGTTGCGTTTGTTTGATAATATTAGCCATTGCTTTCGCTGCTATGATATTATGGGTCTGTTATGTCACACTATATATATCAATAGGTACCATCGCCTACCTGTGTGGATTGCTTGGCGACAAGGCGTGGATACCCATTGTCCTATTACTCTTTTTTCTAATATCTATGTTGCTATGAACGACCACATATACCATATTATATATATACGCGTGCGTGTGTACATAAAGATGATTTTAGCACTAATGGCCTTGGCCGTCTATCTCATCATCACCTTCCTTCCCTCTATCGCCTTCGTCACGGCGTTGGTGAAGACATCTATGCCCATATGGGGCAGATTGCTGATGGGAATAATGGGAGTACTTGCAAGTATAATGGGACGCCCTCTGACAATTTTTATAAAAAGTTTGAAAAATATTTGATTTTTATTTTACTGAAAATGAGAAATGTATGAGAAAAATATGGAAAATTTCAATATTTTTTCGCAAAATCGTAAACTTTTTTGAATTATCGAGTACAATATATAGATAAAAAAAAGCAGAAAAATGATTGATACAGGAACAGCCACGATAATGGTACAAGTGAACATGGACGACATCAATAAATTCAAAGAGGAAATCGTCCAAGAACTAATCGAGCAATTATCCCTGCGCGATAGTGCTCATCGAGATGACGACCTATTGACAACTGAGGATGTAATAAAATTATTAGGTGTATGCCGTGATACCCTACGACAATGGAAGACTAAAAAATATCTCGTTCCTCAAAAAATAGGAAATCGCAATTATTACACACGCCGGAGTATAAAAGATGTAATGCGAAGTTAGCAAAAAGAGCGACAACGTTTGGTTGCCGCTCTTTTTAGTTTTATTTAACATTTTGCAATTGGGCAAAATAGACCCTCACATACGAAAACCCTATAAATCTTCCACAAAAGCCCTAAATAAAGCCCTATTTTTGAGCAAAATAGACAAAAAAGAACACCTAACTATTTGTATTGTTAATAGTTAGGTGTTTCTTTTGGGCGGTGCGGACGGGACTCGAACCCGCGACCCCTAGCGTGACAGGCTAGTATTCTAACCAGCTGAACTACCGCACCAGTCTTGTGTGCTTATCGGGCTTGACCCGATTTGCGAGTGCAAAAGTAGGGTTTTCTGGGGAAATGACCAAATGTTTTGGCGACTTTTTACAGGATTTTCTGAAAAAAGGTGACTTTTATGTATTTTCCGTTGGTGAAATGCCAATCGGGGATATCAAATACAGGAGTGAATCCTGCGCTTTGGAAGAGAGAGAAGGAGGCTGCGTTGCCTTCGGGAACGAGGGCGTAGAGTTGGTGGAGGTGAAGGTAGCGGCGGCAGTGCTCTTCCAACAGGCGGAGGGCCTCAAGGCCGATGCCTTTCTCGCGGTACTCGCGCAGAACGGCGATGCTTACTTCGGCACGGAGGGCACGGGCATCGTAGTGAGTGAGGTCGATGAGGCCTACCCCCTTCGGCCTTTCGGCCACCTCCCCCGGCCTCTCTCTGGCTTCGCCATCTCTCCCCTGCAGGGGAAAGAGTTCGCTCTGCGAGCGAGGGAGGCCTTGCGGTATGTTCGCGCTGTTCTCTTGTTTCTTGTACTCAATGACGAAGCGCAGTTCGCCGCTCTCGGTGATGTCGGCTCCCATGGCCTGGATGTGGTGGCGCAGGGCATGGCGCGAATAGGGCGTAGCAGTGGCGCCAACGTCCCACATCTCTGGGTCGTTCTCTATGGTGTATAGGAGGGGGAGGTCCTCGGGTTCAAGGGCTCGGAGGAGCCCCCCTCTTATCCCCCCAAGGGGGGAAGATTCAGCGCGTTTGGGGCTCTCCCTCTTGGGGGAGGTGGAGGGATGGGGAGGAAAAGGACTCTCCCCCTTGGGGGAGATGGAGGGGGCTTTATTCATACGTCTGGTGGCAGGCGATGAGGACGCCGGTGTGGGGGTTGAAGGTGCCGAGGGCGTAGTCGTGGCGTGGGTTGGCGGCCAGCGTTTCTATCATCTCGGCGAAGGAAGTCTCGGCGGCATTGTAGATGACGGCATCCACGGGGCGGTCGGGCGAGGGCGTGGGGGTGGCGAGGAGGTCTATGCCGTTGCGCTCGGCAATGTCGGCCACGACGTCGGCCTGCGGGGCGTTGGCGTCGTAGGCGTAGAGGTCGGCGCGGCGCGTACGGTTGGAGGTAAGGAAGTCTCCTATGCCTCGGAACCACTGTCCCACGAGGGCCATCAGCGCCCGTGTGTAGATGGCCAGGCGGATGGGGAGGGTGAGCAGCAGACTGGAGGCGAAATGCTTACGGAAGAAGATGAGCATGGCCTCGTAGAAGGTGTGCACGTAGTGATAAGTGTTCTTCTTTGTGCTCTCGCCTTTGTAGTGGAGGATGGGCGTGGGGATGTAGTAATTCTGGAAGCCGGCCTTGAGAAAACGGTAGGAGAGGTCAATGTCCTCGCCGTACATGAAGAAGGCTTCGTCGAAGTAGCCTACCTTGTTGAGAGATTCCCTGCGGCAGAGCATGAAGGCGCCGCTGACGATGTCGATGGGGCAGGGCTGGTCGTCGGGCAGGTAGCGCATGTAGTAGCGTCCGAAGCGGCGGCTCTTGGGGAAGAGTGCGCCGAGGCCCGTCATCTTGCAGAAACTCACCCATGGCGTGGGGAGTCCGCGGCGGCTCTCGGGGGCAAAACGTCCGTCGCCGCTAATCATCCTGACGCCCATCACGCCGAGGTCGGGATGAGCGTCGGCAAAGTCCAGTGCGTCTTTCAGCGTGTGCTCCGTGATGATGGTGTCGGGGTTGAGGAAGAGGACGTATTCGCCCTTTGAGCGGCGTATCGCTTGGTTGTTGGCGCGTCCGAAGCCCACGTTGCGGGCGTTGGGGATGATGTGCAGGGCGGGGAAGCGGTCGGCGGGGAAACGGTGGGCGATGTAGCCGGCGGAGTTGTCGGGCGAATCGTTGTCCACGACGAACACCTCACCGTCGATGCCGCCTTGCTTGAGCGAGGCGTACACGCTCAAGAGACATTGCTCCACGTAGTGGCGCACATTGTAACTGACAATTATAATGGAGAGTTTCATTCTGTTTCACGTGGCAGGTCGCTGGCCTGCGGTATTTCTATGGCGAACGTCGTGCCCTTGCCTATCTCGGAGGCTTCCACGTATATGCGGCCGTGGTGGTATTCCTCCACGATGCGCTTGGCGAGGGAGAGGCCGAGGCCCCAGCCGCGCTTCTTAGTGGTGAAGCCCGGGCGGAATACATCCTTGAAGTGGCCGCGCTCAATGCCCTTGCCGGTGTCGGCCACCTCCACGAGTATATGGCCGTGCTGGCGGCTCACGTAGATGGCTATCTTGCCTTGTCCCTGCATGGCGTCGATGGCGTTTTTGCAGAGGTTCTCTATGACCCATTCAAAGAGTGGGGCGCACACCGAGGCCTGCATGTGCTCTTCTGAGAAGGAGGTGGTCATCTCCACGCGGTCGGACGTGCGGCGATGGATGTAGTCCACCACGTGCTGTACTATCTCGCAGAGGTCGCTGGACTTCATTTCCGGTGCAGAGCCAATCTTAGAGAAGCGCTCGGCAATGAGTTGCAGACGCTGCACGTCGGTACTCATGTCGGGCAGTAGCGGGTCGTCGGGGTATTGTTCGCGCAGCACTTGTGTCCAAGCCATGAGCGAGGAGATGGGCGTGCCGAGTTGGTGGGCCGTCTCGCGTGAGAGCCCCACCCACACCTTATTCTGCTCGGCGCGCTTGCTGCTCAGCAGCGCGAAGATGGCCACGGCGATGAAGAGTCCCACGATGCCCAGTTGCACGTAGGGGAACTGCGATAGGCGCGTGAGCATCAGGCTGTCGCCATAGCATACGATGAGGGAGTCGGCAGCGGCACTCTCATCCTCGGTCGCGGTTGCTTCATTCTCTTCCTCCGCAGCGGCAAGCGATAATGCCGTGTCTGCAACGTTCTCCGCGCTCTCCTCCTGTGGTAACACGGCGAGGGTGTCCGTCGTTTCGGTAGGTGCGAGGTTGATAGTGAGGCGGTGGCCACTCTTGATGATATTCTCAATGGCGGTGGAGTCCTCCACGTTGCGCGATTCCGTCACCTGTCCGTTCTTGTTGAGCACAACGATGGGGATATACTCGTTGCCGTTGATGACTTTCAGCACGAGGTTGAGGTCGGTGTTCTCATCGGCTTCGGAGAGTGCGCGCATAGCCTCTGCCCACACCTCTACGTTGCCGCGTTCCTCCGACTTGAGGTCCTGAATAAGCATATTGCTGACCCACAGCGAGGCACCCGCAATCAGCAGGGCGGCCACGACGAGGGTCACCTTCACGTGCGTCATATTGTTAATCCAGGACATACAAAGTCTTTCCCCGGCCTCTCCTCGTCAGAGCCACCTTCGGTGCTCTACCACCCCACCCCTGTTAGGGAGGGGGAGAATACTCCTGCGGGTTAAAAGGTAATAGGTCTTTTGTTAGGCGTTGTTGTTTATTTCCTCTCCCATTTATTCCCCTCCCTAACAGGGGAGGGGTGGCAGGGTGACGCAGTCAGCCCTGTGGGGAGAGGCTATTAATCTGCTCAATATACCCCAGCAGTTCCTCGCGGCCCGTGCGCTTTTCGGCGGAGGTGACGAAGTGGGGCGGGAGTTCCTCCCATTCTTCGCTCAGGGTGGCAAGGAAGCCCTCCACGTTGCGGCGCGTCTCGGCCTGGCTGTTCTTGTCGGCCTTGGTGAAGACGATGGCGAAGGGCACGCCGTGCTCGCCGAGGAACTGTATGAAGTCCAGATCGATTTGCTGCGGCTTGAGGCGCGAGTCGATGAGCACGAAGAGATTGGTGAGTTGCTCGCGTTCCAGGACGTAGTGGTTGATGAGGTTGTAGAGCTTCTCCATTTCCTTCTTTCCGCGCTTGGCGTAGCCGTAGCCGGGAAGGTCCACGAGGTGCCACTCCTCATTCACGATGAAATGGTTGATGAGCAGCGTCTTGCCGGGCGTGGCGGAGGTCATGGCCAGTCCTTTTCGCCCCGTGAGCATATTGATGAGCGACGATTTCCCCACGTTGCTCCTTCCTATGAAGGCATACTCCGGCAGGGTGCTCTCTGGGCACATGTCGGCGCGGCTGCTGCTCACCACAAATCGGGCACTCTTTATTTCCATGGTCTTTTTAGTTATTTAGTAGAAGAGTTTTTTAGTTGAAAAGTTGATACCTATGGTGGCTCAACTCTTTTACTTTTCCACTCTTCAACTTTAGTCGCACACGGCTCTCACTGAACGGCCGTTGTATCTGTTGAAGATGCCCCAGCCGAAGTAAGTGGAGTGGAAATAGAAGACGTGGGCTTGCGAGGGGTTATTCTCGTCAAGGGTGGAGGACCAGTAGTAGCCGTATGAGCCGTAGAAGTTGAGGCTCTCCAGGTTGCGGTAGCCGGCGGCGGGGAAGAAGATGGAGTTGCCGTTGGGGCCGGTGGCCAGGCGACCATATGCGCCGTTCTTCGTCTTCCATGTCCAGGTGCAATTCTTGTAGAGTTCGTCAAAGTCCTCGTAGGTCGGCGTGCGCCAGGGGAAGCCCCAGTTTACGGTGGCGGGGTCATCCTCGGGGTCAAGCACGGACTTGTTGTCCACAGTGCCGTATGACTTATTATTGTTGTACTTCTTCAGCGTGTCAGAGGTGCCTTTGCAGAGCGTATAGGTGGACCAGGAGTATTCAACGCTGGCGTGGGCTTCCGTCTCGCCCCATGCGAAGAACGTACCTCTCTTTTCCGGAGCCTCTGCATCTATGTTGCAGGTGGCCCACTTCTTTCCGGAGGGCAAGCCAAGGTCCACCCATTCGTGGTAGTTGGCCTGAGCTTCCAGCGAGGCCTCATACAGATACGCCTTTCCGCTCTTTAGGTCTTTACCTTCCAGGGTGGCAGTGTACATTTTGCCGCCGTTGCCGTAGAGGATGGCCGTGAGGTCGTTGCCGGTGAGGTTAGCATAGGGCATAAGTGCCCAGAGCGTCACCGTGCCCCCTGCTTCCACGCTGATGTCGGAGAGCCTCATGCTGAACGTGCGGCTCTTTTTCTCCACGGTGTATTTAGGCAGTATGTTTGAAAGGTCAAGGCGCAGTTGCGTGGGGAATACGGCGTCCGTTGCCAAGAGGGTGAATGACGAGAAGCTGTCGCCCTCCGGCACCGTCAGCACGAACTTCACCAGTGCGCCCAGGTGGCGGAACTGGAAGGTCACCTTGCCGTCGGTGGGGCGCACCTGTTGCGACACGATATAGTCATATTGCGTCAGGTTGTCCACGTTGTCGTTGCCCACTTGCTTAGCCGTGCCATAAACGAAGGGGATGTTTGAGCGGTCGAGGTTGTATTTGTTGAAGGGATAGTAGGCCATGTAGGTGCATTTGTTCTTCATAGCCCAGCATCCGCCGTCGAATTCGGCATAAGCCTCCCCGTCGCCCGTAGCGATGGGGAATTCCATCTGGCTTCCGCTGGTGGAGTATATGCCTACGGTGTCGGTGGCGCTCCAAAGGAAGTGCACGCTTGTGACGTCCCTCTGAGCCTGCGTGCGATGACGGGAGGAAAGGGCGGACGAGGCGGGCGCGTCTCTGAGGTTGTCCCATACGAAGTCTTCCACGACGAAGCGCGCCGTCTTCACTGCGTCGCCGTTGTTGGACAAGGTGTCTTCGGCGGAGTCATTGGCACAGGAAGCCATGAGAATGCCGGCGCACAAACTTAAAAAGAAAGAAATGTATTTCATTGTCTTGGTGTTTTTTACAAATTAGGGTTAAAAGTTTTCTTCCGTGTCGTCAGGCGTCCACTCGCGTGTCTCAAAGTTGAAGTCGTCAATTTGTCCTCCAGGGTTCTCCAGCGAGCCTGTCAGGAATTGCCGTGTCACGAAGGCGGTGACGAATGCCTCGGGGACGATGTAATGCCGTTTGATGTGTACCATAATAATATTTGCGCAAGAGCGTGCGCGCTTGTGTGTGTGATATTTCGGGCAAAAGTACGAATAAATGGTCGAAGGACAAAGCGAAAAGCCGTTTTTCTGCATTTTCGCGCTCCGTTGCGTTCCAAAATGCACATTCGGACAGGACCAAAAGCCTGTTAACGAAAAAATAAAGCCGCAAGAAGCCGCGCGCAGGAAGTTGTAAAAAACGTTTCATTTTGGTGCACTGAAAATGTAAAAAATTTTGACAACGGAAAAAAGTGAGAAAACGAAAATTACGCAGCGTTTTGTTATGTCTGCATGGCATTTACGCTGCTCGTTTTCCCTTCCTCTTCAGCCCACTCCCGACACAGTGCGCACGACACCCTATTTGGGTTTTCCCGACACTCTGTTTTAGTTTTTCCGATACCCTGTTTCGCGCAAAAATAAAAGGGACATCGGACAAATTAAAAGGGCTATCGGACGAACTAAAAGGGCTATCGGAAAAAATTAAGAGGGACATTGTGGATGCCCAAGAGAATGAGGACACGCGAATAAGGGCGATTTTACCGTTTTTTATGGCTTTTTTATGCAAAAAAAAACGGGCAAAAACCGAGCTAAATATGCCTTTAGTTCGGCGAAAAGACGGACGGGGCGGAGTGAAAAGCAATTAAGATTTTGAAGAACAACGACTTGGTAAAGTGCTCCAATTTCGCGATATTTTCGTCCAGCGGAAAATAATTTTGCTACACGCTCAGGATGACACAAGAAAATGCACGAAAATTGTAGAAAATGTTGACAAAAATGAGTCATGGGTAATGGGTCACGGGTTATGGGTAATGGGTCACGGGTCATGGGTAATGGATTACGGGTCATGGGTAGCGGGTCACGGGTCATGAGTAGCGGGTTATGGGGCATGGTTTATGGGCCGTGCGGTGTTACATATCCCGAATGCCTTTTGAGGGATGAGGCTAAAAGCCTCTGCTTTGAGAAACTCTACTAGGAAGATGAGGCTGGAAGCCTCTACCATGAGTAACCCGGGACGAAGTCTCGGGTAGTTTGCATACTCTTATGGGGCTGGCTGGAAGCCAGTACCTCTTAACAGGACGCCGCAAGTTGCTCTCTCAAGGCGCTGGCTTCCGGCCAGGTCGTAAGGGTGCAAAGTACCCGTCCGGGTTCTTCGGCTAAAGCCTCAGGCGCAAGCGAATCCTCACCGCTCATTATGTTCGCTGTATTGGCTTCCAGCCAATGCTCTATCGGCTCCCTCCGTTACTGAACGTACTATAAATCGCGTCCAAACATATACATCGCTACAAAAAAACAGCGGTGCGAAAAACAGGCGCGGAAAAACGTGCCGGAGAAGGGTGCCTCACGCATACAAAATTACGCATGCAAGAGCGCATTGTGCGCCTATACGCCACGCGCAGGAACCATTTATAAGAAAAAATGGCGTCTTTTTCGCCGGAAATTTGGTCGTAACAGGATTTTTTCGTAACTTCGCAGCGTAATGCAGTGGTTACCGACAACAAAAAAGGAATGTGAGCGCCGCGGATGGGATAAATTGGACGTTATCCTGTTCTCCGGCGATGCGTATGTGGATCACCCCTCGTTCGGGGCGGCCGTCATCGGTCGCACGATAGAGGCTATGGGCCTGCGCGTCGCCATCGTGCCGCAGCCCGACTGGCACGGCGACCACCGCGACTTCCTCAAACTGGGCCGTCCCCGCCTCTGCTTTATGATAAGCCCGGGCGCGATGGACAGCATGGTGAACAAATACACCGCCGCCCGGCGTCTGCGCTCCGAGGATGCCTATTCGCCCGACGGGCGCCATGACCAGCGGCCCGAGATGCCCAGCATCGTCTATACGCAGGTGCTGAAGGAGCATTTCCCCGACGTGCCCGTGGTGCTGGGAGGCATAGAGGCCTCCATGCGCCGCCTCACGCACTACGACTATTGGCAGGACCGCCTCCGGCCGTGCCTGCTCGTGGAGAGCGGGGCCGACATGATAGTCTATGGTATGGGCGAGCAGCCCATCCGGGACCTCTGCCGTATGCTGGAGGAGAAGATCCTTCACGGCAGGGAGGAGGCCTGTTGCTCCGTGACCGACTTCCGCGCGCTGATGAGGCGCTATCCCTTGCGGCAGAGCGTGATGCTGTGGGCCGAAGCCGACATTCCCGGCGGCCGCAGGGATGACGACATCGTCCTCTACGGCCACGACGAATGCCTGAAGGACAAGAAGAAACAGGCCGCCAACTTTAAGCACATCGAGGAGCAGAGCAATGTGATGAGGCCCGTGAGGCTGTTGCAGAAGACCGGCAAGCCGAATGAGACGGCCGTCGTGGAAGTTCCTTATCCGCCGATGACGCAGGAGCAACTCGACGCCTCTTACGACCTGCCCTACACCCGTCTGCCGCATCCCAAATATAACGGCAAGCGCATCCCCGCCTACGAAATGATAAAGCACTCCGTGTGCCTGCACAGGGGCTGTTTCGGCGGTTGCGCCTTCTGCACGATTTCGGCGCATCAGGGGAAATTCATCGTGAGTCGCTCCAAGGAAAGCATACTGCGGGAGGTGAAGCAAATCATTCAGATGCCCGACTTCCGCGGATATATCAGCGACCTGGGCGGGCCCTCGGCCAATATGTACCGCATGGGAGGCCGCGACAGGAGCCTCTGCGAAAAGTGCCGCCGCCCCTCGTGCATACATCCCGGCGTCTGCCCCAATCTGAACACCGACCACCGGCCGCTGACGGAAGTCTATCGCGCCGTGGATGCTTTGCCGGGTGTGAAGAAAAGTTTCATCGGCAGCGGCGTGCGCTACGACCTTCTGCTCCACGACTACAAGGATCCTGCGCTCCGCAAGGCCGCGGAGGACTACACGCGGGAACTCATCGTGAAGCACGTCAGCGGTCGCCTGAAGGTAGCCCCCGAACACACCGAGGACAACGTCCTGCGGCTGATGCGCAAACCTTCGTTCGCACTCTTTGAGCGCTTCAAGGAAATCTTCGACCGCATAAACCGTCAGGCCGGCCTGCGTCAGCAAATCATTCCCTACTTCATCAGCAGCCATCCCGGGTGTCGCGAAGAAGACATGCAGCGCCTGGCCCGCCACATGCGGCACCTCGACTTCCGCCTGGAGCAGGTGCAGGACTTCACCCCCACACCGATGACCGTAAGTACCGAGGCGTGGTATGCCGGTGTGCACCCCTACACCCTCGAATCCGTCTTCTGCGCCCGTACACCCGAAGAAAAGAAACGGCAAAACGGGTATTTCTTTGAGTGGAAGCAGGCCGGAAATCACGGAACTGCCGATAAATCCAGGAAGTCGGGCCGTAGCAGCTCCCCGGGCCGCCCCCGCAAAAAATAAGAAAGTAAATGGAACACTTACCCGCCCTTGTTACAGACCTCGCCCTGATATTGATACTCGCCGGCGTCGTGTCGCTGCTTTTCAAGAAACTGAAGCAGCCGCTCGTGCTGGGCTATATCGTGGCAGGCTTCCTGGCGGGAAAACATATGCCGTATATGCCGTCGGTGGAGGACACCGGCAGCGTGGAGACGTGGTCGCAGATTGGCGTAATCTTCCTGATGTTCACGCTGGGACTGGAATTCTCCTTCAAGAAGATACTGAAACAAGGCGTGAAACCCGTTGTGACGGCCTGCCTCGTGATGCTGTGTATGATGGCAGTGGGCAACAGGGTAGGGCGCCTGTTCGGGTGGAGCGAGATGGACCGCCTCTTCCTCGGAGGAATGCTCGCGATGAGTTCAACCACCATCATCTTCAAGGCCTTCGGTGACCTGGGGCTCATGCAGAAGAAGTTCGCGTCGAAAGTGTTGAGCGTGCTCGTGCTGGAAGACATTCTGGGCATTCTGCTGATGGTAGTGCTGAGCGGCGTGGCCGTGAGTCAGACACTGAAGGGCGCCGAACTGGCGATGAGTCTGGGCAAACTGGGCTTCTTCCTCGTGTTGTGGTTCGTGGTGGGCGTGTTCGTCATCCCCACACTACTACGGCGCACGAAGAAACTGATGAACGCCGAAACGCTCCTCATCTTCAGCATCGCCTGTTGCTTCCTGCTGGTGAGCATAGCCGCCAGCGCGGGGTACAGTACGGCCTTCGGCGCGTTTATGATGGGCAGCATCCTGGCCGAAACCGTTGAGGCCGAGCGTATAGAACACCTCGTAGGACCCGTGAAGGACCTCTTCGGCGCTATATTCTTTGTATCCGTAGGCATGCTGGTTGACCCTATGGTACTGGTGGAATACTGGAAACCGGTACTCGTCCTGACGGCCAGCATACTGATAGGACAGGCCGTGCTGGGCACCGGCAGTTTTCTGCTGACGGGAAACACGCTAAAGACCAGCGTGCAGTGCGGTTTCTCGCTGGCACAAGTGGGCGAATTTGCCTTTATCATTGCCAGTATGGGCCTGGCGATGGGCGTGACAAGCAAGTTCCTTTACCCCGTCATCGTGGCCGTGAGCATAATCACCACATTCCTCACGCCCTATATGATTCGCGCGGCACAAAGTATGAATGTGCCCGCCCTGACCCTGAAGATGCCCACGCTCAAAAGAGATGGCACGGCACTCTCTGACTGGCAGCGCCTGCTGGCAGCCATTGCCTTGCAGACGGGAATATATGGCGTGCTGGGCATAGCCATCATCGTGCTGTCGCTCTCAACGGTGCTGATGTTTACACGCGCCACGCTGGGCCACTGGCCCGGCAATGCCGTGTGTGGAATACTGACGCTGATGGCCGTGGCACCCTTCCTGCGGGCCATAGTAATGAGAAAGAACCACTCGGATGAGTGGAAAACCGTGGCCGCCCGCGGAAAGAACAGTCGCCGCATACTGCGGTTGTTGCTGTTGGGACGATTCCTGTTGGCCACCACCTTTATATATTATATACTGGACTATCTGTCGCCCTTCCGCTACTACTGGCACTGGCTGGTGGCCGTAGCGCTGATGCTCCTCGTCTGCCAGAGCCTGCTCGTGAAGAAGGTGAGCCGCTGGCTGGAAGGCGTGTTTCAGCGCAACCTGTCGGCGCGTGAAGAAGCCCCCGTGAGTAGCGAAGCCGAACTGCAGGCCTTCGCCCGCCTGCTGACCGATGAAGACTACGAGCACGAGGCACCCATCCGACTGCGCCACGTGAAAGTGCGCCAGGAGATGCCCTTCTGCGGGAAACCGCTGAGAGAGAGCCGCCTACGCGAGGACTTCGGTTGCCAGGTAGTGGGGCTGGAACAGGAAGATGGCGCCTTCGTCGTGCCGGAGGCCGACCATGAACTGAGGGCCGGAGAAGTGCTGTGGCTCGTAGGTGAAAAAGAAAATTTAATAAAACTCCTCATAGAATGATACAAGAAGAACAAATCAGAGAATTTGTAAGGCAGGCCCACCGCGTGGGCGATGCCGGCCTTACCATCTGCAGTAGCGGCAACCTGTCGTGGCGCATCGGCGACGTGGCCCTCGTAAGCGGCACCGGCTCATGGGTGCCCTCGCTCAGGGAAGACCAAGTGAGCGTGTGCCGGGTGAGCGACGGTGAAGTGTTGAACGGTGTAAGGCCGTCGATGGAGAGCGTGTTCCATCTCGGCGTGATGAGAGAGCGTCCCGACGTGGGCGTGGTGCTCCATTTCCAGAGTAAATACGCCACACAAATCGCTTGCTCGGAAGTACGCCCGAAGAGTTACAACGTCACGGCTGAGGTGCCTCTGCACGTGGGCCGCGTAATCCCCGAGATACCCTTCTATTGCCCCGGCTCCCCTGAACTGGCGAAGGCTGTTGTGGAGGCTATGAAGACGCGCAACAGCATTCAGTTGCTGCAGCACGGCCAGGTGGTGTGCGGCAGCGACTTTGACGACGTCTTCCAGCGCGCCATGTTCTTCGAGATGGCCGCCCGCATCTGCGTGAAGGCCAATATGCAGCCCCGCGTCTTCACGGAGGAAGAAATAGATGAACTGGAAATACATTTCTTTGGGAAAACCACCCGCAACGGACTAAACTTGTAAACGACAATGGAGAATACAAACGAAATAAAGGTGGAGACCAAGCGCGGCCGCCTGGTAGAGAAAAAGTATTTGGTGACATTTGTGTTGATCACCAGTCTCTTCGCGCTGTGGGGCTTTGCCAACGATATCACCAACCCGATGGTGGCAGCGTTCCAGACAGTGATGGAAATCAGTGCCGCCAAGGCTTCGATGGTGCAGTTCGCTTTCTATGGCGGCTATGCTACGATGGCCATCCCCGCAGCCTTGTTTATTCGCCGCTACAGTTACAAGAGCGGTATCTTGCTGGGCTTGGCACTCTACGCCACGGGAGCCTTTCTGTTCATTCCCGCCGCAGCGTTCCAGAACTTCTGGTATTTCTGCATCTCACTCTACATTCTGACTTTCGGCCTCGCCTTCCTGGAAACGACGGCCAACCCCTTCATCCTCAGCCTCGGCAGTAAGGAGACTTCCACGCGCCGCCTCAATCTGGCACAGGCCTTCAACCCCATGGGCTCCCTCTGCGGTATGGCCGTGGCCAGCCTTATCGTGCTGCCCTCCCTCATCAGCGACAAACGCGATGCCGCCGGACAAATCATCTTCGGCACCCTCTCCGAAACAGAAAAGGCCGGCATACGTCTGCATGACCTTGCCGTGATACGTAATCCGTATGTGGCCATAGGTCTGGTGGTGCTCTGTATGTTTATAGTCATTGCCCTGAAAAAGATGCCCAACACAACGGGCGACACGACCAAGGTCAGTGCGCGCCAGACGCTCAGCAACCTGTGGCACAACGTCACTTATCGTGAGGGAGTGGTGGCTCAGGTGTTCTATGTCGCCGCCCAGATTATGACGTGGACGTTTATCATTCAGTATGCCGACAACCTCGGCATCGACAAGGCCACGGCGCAGAACTACAACATCATTGCCATGAGCATGTTCCTCTGTTCGCGCTTCATCTCCACGTTCCTGATGAAGTATGTCAACGGTCGTTTGCTGCTGGCCCTGTTCGGTTGCGGCGCAGCACTGTGTACGGCTGGCGCCATTACCATTGTAGGCTACGCAGGCCTGATTTGCCTCGTAGGCATCAGCTTCTTCATGAGCCTGATGTTCCCCACCATCTACGGCATAGCCCTTGAGAACGTGAGCCAGGAGGATAGCACGCTCGGCGCCGCCTTCCTTGTGATGGCTATCGTGGGTGGCGCCCTGATGCCTCCCCTCCAGGGCAGCATCATTGACCTTAAGACGGTGATGGGCCACCCCGCCGTGAATGTAAGCTTCTGCCTGCCGCTGATATGCTTCCTTGTTATCATCACTTATGGCCTCCGTTGCTACAAGCGTGCCAAGACTGAATAAAATTTATACCCCATCCAAACTATATCATGCAATTCACAGCTGAACAAATAGCAGCCCTGCTGCAAGGCGAAGTGGTAGGCGACCCCCAGGTGGCCGTCCAGAATTTCGCCAAGATAGAGGAAGGCGAGCCCGGATGCCTGTCCTTCCTCGCCAACCCCAAATACGCCCATTATCTCTACGAGACGCAGTCGAGCATCGTGCTCGTCAACCGCGACTTTGAGCCCGAGAAGCCCGTCGGTGCAACCCTTATCAAAGTGGACAACGCCTACGAGGCCGTAGCCCGCCTGCTCACTATCTATCAGCAGACGGTGCAGAAACGCACGGGCATCCACCCCACAGCCGTCATTGCCGACACCGCCGAAGTGGGGGAGGACTGCTACGTTGGTCCCCACGTCTATATTGGCGAGAACGTCAAGGTGGGACGCGGTTGTCAGATATACGCTAACGTCGTCATAGAAGAACGTTGCGAGGTGGGCGACGATTGCCTGTTCTACCCCGGCGTGAGCATCTATCACGACTGCAAGATAGGCCACCGCGTCACGCTCCACAGCGGTGCCGTGATAGGTGCCGACGGCTTCGGCTTCGCTCCCGCCGGTGACCACTACGAGAAGATTCCGCAGATAGGCATCGTCACCATAGAAGACGACGTGGAAATCGGCGCCAACACTTGCGTGGACCGCAGCACTATGGGCAGCACCTACGTTCGCCGCGGCGTGAAACTCGACAATATGGTGCAGATAGCCCACAACTGCGAAGTGGGCGCCCACACCGTGATGTCGGCGCAGGTAGGCCTGGCCGGCAGCACAAAAATCGGCGAGTGGTGTATGTGCGGCGGGCAGGCAGGTTTCGCCGGTCATATAAAGATTGGCGACCGCTGTGGTATCGGTGCACAGGCCGGCGTCATCAGTAACCTCAAGGACGGTACACAAGTGCTCGGCACCCCCGCCATGGATCCCAAAGGCTTCTTCCGTTCCATGGCCGTCTTCAAGCGTCTGCCCGATATGCTGCGCGACGTCAACGAACTCAAGAAAAACACACAGGAAAAATAACTTAGACAAATGAATGACTCCTGGAAACAAAGTACATTGTGCTCAGCCTTCTCGCTGAGCGGCAAGGGCCTTCACACAGGCTTGGAACTCACCGTTACATTCAACCCTGCGCCCGAAGACTTTGGCTATAAAATCCAGCGCATCGACCTTGATGGCATGCCAATGATAGAGGCCGTGGCCGAGAATGTCGTTGACACGAGCCGAGGCACCGTGGTGGCGCGTGGCGACGTGCGTTGCTCCACCATAGAGCACGCCATGGCGGCCCTTTACGCCATGGGCATTGATAACTGTCTCATTCAGGTAAACGGCCCCGAGTTCCCCATCCTCGACGGCTCGGCCCAGCGCTATGTGGAAGAAATCAACCGCGTAGGCATTCAGGATCAAGAGGCCGAGAAGGACTACTACATTATCAAGAAGAAGGTGGAGTTCGTGGACGAGAACTCAGGCTCGTGCATCACCCTCCTGCCCGACGATGAGTTCTCCATCACCTCTATGATAAACTTCAACAGCCGTTTCCTCGGCGCCCAGTTCGCCACGCTCGACGACATGCGCAACTTCCCCACCGAGGTAGCCTCGGCCCGCACCTTCGTCTTCGTGCGCGAAATCCTGCCTCTGCTGGGCTACGGCCTCATCAAGGGCGGCGACCTCGACAACGCCATCGTCATCTACGACCAGGAGATGCCCCAGGACGAGCTCGACAATATGGCCAATGCCCTCGGCGTGCCCCACCATGAGGCTTCCGACCTCTGCTATATGCAGACGCAGCCCTTGCGCTGGGAGAACGAGCCCGCACGCCATAAGCTCCTCGACATTATCGGCGATATGGCCCTCATAGGACGCCCCATCAAGGGCCGCATCATCGCTACCCGTCCCGGCCACACCATAAACAACAAATTCGCACGTCAGGTGCGCAAGGAAATAGTCAAGGGCATCGTGCAGGCTCCCGTATATGACCCGGGCAAGGAACCCATAATGGATGTCGTGCGCATACGCCAGCTGTTGCCCCACCGCTACCCCATGCAGCTCGTGGACAAGATAATAGAAATCGGCAAGCACCACATTGTAGGCATAAAGAACATCACCTCCAACGAAGCCGTGTTCCAGGGCCATTTCCCCACCGAACCCGTCTTCCCCGGCGTGCTGCAGATTGAGGCCCTCGCCCAGACCGGTGGCCTCTTCGTGCTCAGCCAACTCGATGAGCCCGAGAAATACAGCACCTACTTCCTCCGCATCGACGACGTGAAGTTCCGCCGCAAGGTCGTGCCGGGCGACACCCTCATCTTCCGCGTTGACCTCCTCGCACCTGTACGCCACGGCATATCCTCTATGCGAGGCTACGGCTTCGTGGGCGAAAACATCGCCGTGGAGGCCACTTTCACCGCACAAATCACTAAAAACGCATGATAAGTCCCTTAGCTTACATTCATCCTGAAGCCAAGATTGGCGAAGGATGCGAAATCGGCCCCTTCTGCTACATCGACCGCGGTGTGGAAATCGGCCCCAACAACCGTCTGATGAACTCCGTCACCATCCTCTACGGCGCCCGCATCGGCGAGGGCAATATCTTCTTCCCCGGCTGCGTCATCAGTGCCATCCCGCAGGACCTTAAGTTCCGCGGCGAGGACACCACGTGTGAGATAGGCGACAACAATAAAATCCGCGAGAACGTCACCATCAACCGCGGCACGGCCTCCAAGGGCCGCACTGTCGTGGGCAACGGCAACCTTCTGATGGAAGGTATGCACATCGGCCACGACTGCGTAGTAGGCAATGGTTGCATCATCGGCAACACCACCAAACTCGCCGGAGAAGTGGTGGTGGACGACAACGCCATTCTCTCCGCCTGCGTCCTCGTCCATCAGTTCTGCCACATCGGTGGCTACGTGATGGTGGGCGGCGGCACCGGCACCAGCCAGGACGTCCCCCCCTACTGCATCGCCGCCCGCACCCCCGTGGGCTTCTATGGCCTCAACCTTGTAGGCCTTCGCCGCCGCGGCTTCACGGCCGAGCAGATAAGCCTCATCCATAGCGCCTATAATATCATCTATGGGCACGAAGGCACACTGGCTTCGCGACTTGACCGCGTGCGCACCGAACTTCCCCAGACGCCCGAAGTGGAATATGTCCTCGCCTTCGTTTCCGGCTCGCAGCGCGGCATTATCAGCAAGCCCGAATAAGAGGCGCAAATTCTCCCATTTTTTAAGCTTTTCCTCAATTCGTAAAAGGAGCATCCGATTCCCTTGAAACTATCGCCCTTTTAATTTTTCCGATAGCCCTTTTAGTTTAAACTAAGTCGGCTTTAGAAAAAACTAAGTCGGCTTTAGAAAAAATTAAGTCGGCTTTAGAAAAAATTAAAAGGGCTATCGGAAAAAATAAAAGGGGAGAAAATCCGCCCTCTCTTAGATATCCTCGTAACAGAAAGAAATATAGAAACATCTAATATGAAAGAAAGTAATCCGCAATCCTTTAATCTTCGTGCTGCATGGCAGCGGATTAAAAAGCGCAAGACTCTGTTTGCCACGGTACTTGTCATTACGTTCATCCTCTCGTGTGTTTACATCGTCCCCATCCCGCGCGTTTACAACTCCTCGGTGACCCTTGCCCCCGAAGTCAGCAATGCTGCCTCTGGAGGCTCCCTGGCGTCCATGGCCTCCAGCTTCGGGTTCGATCTCGGCAGCCTTTCGGGCGACGATGCCGTCTATCCCATGCTCTATCCCGACGTGATGAGCTCCAACGAGTTCATTGTGTCGCTTTTCAACATCAAAGTGACGTCGGCAAAGGGCGACATCTCTACCGACTACTACACTTACCTCACGAAGCACTACAAACAGTCGCCGTGGGATAAGGGCAAGAAGGCCGTGAAAGGCCTAATCGGTGCGCTCCTTCCCCACGACAATGCCCCAGGCCGAGGCACGCCCGGCCGCCCCGACCCCTTCATGCTCTCAAGAGAGGAAGATGAACTCGTCAACGGTGTGCGCGGACTTATCAAGTGCAGTGTAGATAAGAAAACAGAGATAATAACAATCTCCGTGTCCGACCAGGACCGCCTCATCTGCGCTACGCTGGCCGATAGCGTCAGGGTGCGTCTGCAAAAGTGGATAACCGACTATCGCACAAAGAAGGCCCGCACCGACCTGCAGTACTATCACGAACTGGCCGAGGAGGCCCTGAAGGACTATGACCGCAAGTCAAGATCCTACGCCTCCTATGCCGACAGCCACGTGGACAACGTCCTCGCCATGGGCAACGTGCAGGAAACCAAACTCGAGAACGAGATGCAGACAGCCTTCGGTATCTACGAGCAATACAAGAAGCAAGAGCAATTCTATGAGGGCGAGGTGCAGAAAAACACGCCGGCATTCGTCGTAATCAAGGAGGCCACGGTCCCTGTCAAGCCTTCCGCACCCAAAAGGATGATTTTCGTCCTCGCCATGATGTTCTTCGCCGCAGCAATAACCGCTTTCATCGTGTGCCGCGACCTCATCTTCAAGAAAAATCAGCCCGAAGAAGGTCCCGAACCCGAAGAAAAGCCCGAAGAAGAACTCCGCGACGACCGCGGAGACGTGAAAATCGAACCCGAAGACGACCCCGACACGCGTGAACTCCAATAAACGCATACTCGTCAACGTTACAGCGCAGTACACCCGCACAATCATCAACACCCTACTGTCGCTCTACACCGTGCGCCTCGTCCTCGAAGCCCTCGGTCAGGAGGACTATGGCCTCTACGGCCTCGTCTTCGGCGTAGTGGGGCTGCTGGGATTCATAACCAACGCAATGGTCATCACAACCCAGCGACAACTCTCCTTCCGCTTCGGACAGGGCGACATGAGTCGCGTGCGGCAAATGTTTTCCAACAGCGTGTTGCTCCATCTTGCCCTCGTCCTGATCCTCTCCCTGGCCATGGGAGCCCTTACGTCATGGCTTATCAACGGCTACCTCAGCATCTCGCCCGCCCGACAGGAGGTAGCCACCATCGTCTATCTGCTCAGCATCGGAGCCCTGGCCACTTCCTTCATCACAGCCCCCTTCAAGGCGCTCTTCATTGCCCGCGAAAACATCGTATATATCTCTTGCATCGACATAATGGACGGCGTGCTGAAACTCCTCTTCGTCCTCTTCCTCCTCCCCCTCGGGCAGGATAAGCTCCTCCTCTATGCCGTCATGATGCTCGGCATATTCCTCGTGCAACTCCTGGCCTACGTCATCTATGCCGTTGCTTGCTTTGAAGAATGTGCCCCAAAGCGTTTTCTGAGAGACTATAACAAGGAAGACTTGCGGCAACTCCTGGGATTTGCAGGCTGGACAACCTACGGCACAGGCGCCGTGGTCGTCCGTACTCAGGGCCTCCAGATACTTTTCAATAAGATATTCCAAAGCACAGTCATCAACGCCGCCTACACAATAGCTCTGCAGGCCTATAGTTCGGTAGCCTTCGTCGCTTCATCGGTAATGAACGCCATGAACCCCCAAATTATGAAGGCCGAGGGCGAGGGAGACAGAGCGCGGATGCTACGTCTGGCTGAGGCGGAGAGCAAGTTCATCACCGCCATTATGGCTGTGCTCTTCGTTCCCCTCATAGTGGAAATGCCCAGCCTCCTTGGCCTCTGGCTTAAAGAGGTACCCGCCCACACCGTCTTCCTATGCGACAGCATGCTCCTGGCTATGCTCGTGGACCAACTGACGATGGGTCTCCACACAGCCAACCAGGCCATCGGCCGCATCCGACTTTACACGCTCCTCATGTACACCCCGAAAGTGCTGGTACTCCCTTTGGCGTGGCTGGCCTTCTTCTGCGGCGGCGGAATAGAGTGGGCCATGGGCCTTTTCGTGGCTGTGGAGCTCCTCACCGCCCTGATGCGCATCCCCTTTCTCCACTACCAATGCGGACTCTCCGTGGGCGGTTATCTGCGTCGCGTTGTGTGGCGCATTTTGCCGCTTTGCTTGATATTGCCCGCCGTGGCCGTCGCCTTGCAGCGGCTTGTCGCGCTCCCCTATGCTTTCCTCATCAATATAGTGGCCACAGGCCTCTGCGGTCTCGCCCTTTCCTATTACACAGTCCTCACCAAGCAGGAACGCCACGCGCTTCTCGCCCTCTTTGCCCGCCGCAAGGGCAAATGACGTCCCGCTGCGTTCCGCCTAACTCAGTATAGCCTTGGCACATTCAGCCCATAATCCCCATAAGACGGTGGCCCCCTCCACAGCCTCCCCCAGCGAGCAGCCGTCAGCCCTGCCCCGCAATTTCTATGACTGGTTTATCATTCTCGTCATAGGCTCTGCGGTGTGCGGCACCGTGCAGGTGAGCATCATAAGTCATATAGTAGTGGCCGGCCTGGTATGTTTGCCTTTCGCCATCAAGGAGATTGCCGACTGCCACAACAGCGGAAAGATCAGTTGGGGCTCCCTCTGGGCCATCGTCCTCGTAATCTATGCCACCATCTCCATGCTCTGGTGTCCCGTGCGCAGTCTTAGTGCCATCGGCCTCTGGCAGCTTTTCTGGACAAGCAGCATCCTCATGGGCCTTAGTTATGCCGCGCGCCGTGCTGCCCGCCCCACGCAGTCCGTAGCCTACGGTTGGCTCCTCCTCATCCTCCTTACGCTCCCCATAGCCCTCTGGGAACTCACCACTGACTCCCATATTCCAGGCTTCGGCGACTTCAACGAAAACGCACAGACCACTTCCGAGGAGGGAGAGAAGCAGAACCTCTCCTTTGCCGCCGTTACGTATAAGAACTACAACTCCTACTGCACACTTATCGCCATGGCGATGCCCATACTCATGTACGGCCTTTTCGCCCTGCGCAAGAAGTGGCTCTTCGCCGTGGCCATAATCTCCACGACCCTTATTGCCGTCATCAATTCCTCCCGTGGCACGCTCTTGGCCGTGGGCATTGACCTCATCGTCTTCGTATGTTATTACCGCCGGCTGCAGATCCGTCGCAAGGTGCTCACCACCTGGTGCCTCATCATCGGTTTCCTGTTTTTCGTCGTCAAGTTTGGCTTTGCCCTGGCCTCACAGGCCATTTTCCGCATCTTCCTTTCCGATAAACTCAACACAGCCTCCAACACCGGACGCCAGGACGTGTGGGCCTTAGGCTGGGACCTTTTCACCGACACCTACGGCCTGGGCACGGGAGTGGGCAGTATGGAGTCCGCCTACGAGACTACCGGCTACTGGCTCCACTATTGCCACAACATGCCCCTGGAGATGCTGATGCAATACGGCGTTGTGATGGCCGTATTCCTCTTTGCCCTCGTCTTCCGCTCGTTCTTCGGCTTCTGCCGCCACACAGATTATTCCTATCGCATGATGGGGCGCATGTTCCTCCTGTCCTTCGTGCCCCTGGCCATCGTTGACGATACCTATTTCGTGCATCCCTACGTGTGGATGTGGCTCGCCGCCATCTTCTGTTTCTTTGACTTCATGCCGCCGCGCGAGAAGCGTTCGTAATCCCCCCTTCCATGAATCCCATGCGCGTACTCTACGTCCTCCACACCACCGATATCTACGGCGGAGCCACCAAGGCCTTCGCCACTCTCCTCTCCGGCCAGCGCGAGCGGGGCGTTGAGCCCGTCGTCGTGGCTCCCGATGAGGAGGGTATCACTTCCGTGTTGCGCGATATGGGCGTGGAGGTCGTCGTACTGAACTACCGCCCCTGCCTCTATCCCTATTGGCGCGGCGTGAAGGACTATCTCCTCGCCGTGCCCCGCATGTTGGCCCGCCTGTGGGTGAACTGGCGCGCCTCACGTGCCCTTGCCGCCTATCTGCGCCAGCATCCCGTGGATATAGTCCACACCAACACGGGCGTCATCGACATAGGCTATCGTGCGGCCCGCAGTGCCGGCATCCCCCACGTCTATCACGTGCGCGAATATGCCGACCTCGACTTCCACATGCACCATTTTCCTTCGCGCAGTGCCTTCAGCCGCCGCCTGTCACGCTCCTGGAGCATCTTCATCACCCACGGCATTCAGCGCCACTTCGGGCAGGAGGACAACGCGCGCTCCCTTGTCATCTACGATGCCATCTGCCCGCCTCAGGCCTCCCTGCCTGCAACGGAGGAGCCCCGTAGCTGTGCCGACGCTGGGGGCTATTTCCTCTTCGCGGGCCGCATTGAGGCCTCCAAGGGCCTGCTCACGCTCCTCAAGGCCTACAACGTTGATGTGCCCCTCAAGGTGGCTGGCGCCGTATTCTCCGAACCGTACTACGCGGCCTGCCGTCGCGTGGTGGAAGAGCGGCATCTGCCTGTGGAGTTCCTGGGTGCCCGCACTGACCTCCCCCTCCTCATGCGCCAGGCTCTGGCCCTCGTCGTATGCAGTCCGTCGGAGGGCTTCGGCCTGTGCATGCCTGAGGCTATGTTCCAGGGTTGCCTCGTCATAGGTCGCAACGCTGCCGGCACGCAGGAGCAGTACGTCGCCGGCGAGCGCCTCACGGGAGGCCCCATTGGCTTCCCCTTCAACACCGAGGCCGACCTCGCCCGCCTACTCCCCTATGTGGCGGCCCTCCCGCCCGCCGAGGCCGACGCCTACCGGCAGCGCGCCTTCACGGCCGTCAATACGCTCTACACCACGCAGGCCTCCGCCTCCGCCGTGGCGAAACTCTACGAAACAATCACCGCACAATAGGGCCTACCTCCCACTGCTGCAGGTCCCGAGCCGATACGGATGAAAGCCTCGTCCAAATGTTCGTTCTTTGTCAAGATTTTTTACCTTTTAGAGACTGTTTCACGGCTCATGGCGGCCGTGTAGCAAAATAAAAATTCCCCGGGCGCGTAGAACGCCGTCAGGAGCGACTTTGCAAATCGCTGTTTCTCAGTAATATGTCGCAAAATCGGTTCCCTCGCGTCCTCTTCGCCGCCTCTTAAAGAGGGGATAGCGCGGAAAAAAGCCCTCTGCGGAGTGCAAAAAATCAGTTTTGCCCCCCGTTTTCCACCACGGCCACCCTAAAAACTTCGCCAAAATAACGCCGAAAGCCCTTTTAGCCGCTCCTAAAGCCCTTTTAATTTGCCCGATGTCCCTTTTAATTTGTCCGATGTCCCATTTAATTTGTCCGATGTCCCTTTTAATTTGAACGGAGTCGGCTTTAGAACACACAAAAAGCCATGTCAGTCGCCGCGTTTCGGCTCCGCGCGAAAGAAAACAGGGCGATAACGACGATTTTCTCACTTTTTCGCGTTGTCAAAATATTTTCACTGTTTCACGGCATCACATTTCAGCAAAAATAACTCCAAAAACAAATATCAACCATCAACAATAACCACAACAATGCTCTATCGTATTAAACTCATCAGCAGCGAGGCGGAAGGCTTCTTCCGCGAGTATAAAATCAGCAGCGAGGCCACGTTCCTCCAACTGAACGACCTCATCCTCCGTTCGTGCGGCTATGCCGACGATATGACCACCTTCTTCCTCTGCGACGAGGAGTGGGAACGCCAGCAGCAGGTGACGCGCGAGGATATGGGCGAAGGCATGTACGATGAGGAGGCCTACGTCATGGCCGACACGCCTCTCTGTGACCTCATCGAGGGCGAGGGCCAGAAGTTGGAGTACGTCTTCGACCCCTTCGGCGAGCGCTCGTTCTATCTCAAGGTGCGCGAGGAAATACTCGGCGAGACGCTCGATGAGCCCGAGGTAATCCGCGAAGGCGGTGAGGCCCCCCAGCAGTATGAGGACATCAGCACCGACGACCTCGTGAAGACCCTCAACGCCGCCAAGACACAGGCCGCGCAGGAGGACGATGAAGAGGCCTACGACCCCTATGGCATCGGGGGCGATACCTACAACGACGACGAATTCGACGCTGAGGCCTACGAGATAAGCGACGAACCCTTATATTAACCCCACAACATGAAACTACGCGCACTTCTCGCCTGCGTCCTTCTGGCCGCAGCGCCCGCCCTGTGGGCTGACGGGAACACCGTATTGGAGTCTTTTCTCAACCGCATCGGCGGTGAGGGCGCCGCAGAGCGCTTCGTCACGGCCGTAGAGCCCTCGCTGGCACAGGATGGTGCCGACTGCTTCGTCATCAGCGCCTCGGAAGGCAAGCCCTGTATCAAAGGCAGCAGTGTGCTGGCCGTAACGACGGGCGTGAACTGGTATCTCAACCACGTGGCCCACATCAATCTGAGTTGGAACCAGCTGACGACCGACCTCGTCAGCGCTTCCCTGCCGCTGCCCGAGGCCGAGGAAACGCACGTCTGCTCCGCCGACTACCGCTACTACCTCAATTACTGCACCTTCGGCTACAGCATGACCACATGGACGTGGGAGCGCTGGCAGCAGGAGATTGACTGGATGGCCTTGCACGGCGTGAACATGCCGTTGCAGATTGTGGGCCTCGAAGAGGTGTGGCGCCGCGTGCTCGTGCAGTATGGCTACACCGACGATGAGGCCAAGGCCTTCGCCGCCGGGCCCGCCTTCACGGCATGGTGGGGCATGAACAACCTGGAAGGGTGGGGCGGCACCACCGACGACGCCTGGTTCCGCCGTCAGGCCCGTCTGGGCCGCCAGATAGCCGACCGCGAGCGCGAACTCGGCATGCAGCCCGTACTCCCCGGCTTTGCCGCCATAGTGCCCAGCGACTTCACGAAGAAGAATCCCGCCTATGCCAGCGAGAGCCAGGGCAACTGGGGCGGGAGTTTCGTGAGGCCCTACATTATGGACCCCTCAACGGACAAGTTCCCCGAGGTGGCCGCACGCTATTATGAGGCGCTGCACGCCGTGTTAGGAGATAGCCGCTACTACTCCATGGATCCTTTCCACGAGGGCGGCGCCATCAGCAGTGGCAAGTACGCGGAGGGTTACCGCGCCATCTTCGACGCCATGCAGGAGAGCTGCGGCGACGAGAGCAAGTGGGTCATCCAGCAGTGGCAGTGGGCCAGTTATCAGGCCAAGTCGCTCACCGCCGTGCCGAGCGGCCGCCTCATAGTGCTTGACCTTTTCAGCGACGGCAAGCCCGGCTTCGATACCTACAGAGGCTACACGCCGCAGGAGGCCATCTACTGCACCATCCCCAACTTCGGCGGCCGCACCGGTATGATGGGTCGCCTGGCCACCGTGGCCAAGGGCTACTATACATATAAAAAGAAATACGCGGGCGTGCGCGGGATAGGCGCTGCCCCCGAGGCGATAGAGAGCGTGCCGGTGTACTATGACCTCATCTTCGAACTCCCCTGGCGCGCCTCGCAGCCCGACGTGGCGAAATGGGTGGCCGACTATGCCCTCGCCCGCTACGGTCAGGAGAACGCCGATGCCGCCCGCGCCTGGAATGTCCTCCGCACCACCGCCCTCAACGAGACGAACGGCGTGCAGGGCCCCCACGAAACGGTCATGTGCGGCCGTCCGGCGCTTCAGATGAACGCCGTGAGCAGTTGGGGAAGCAGCAACGTGTTCTATAATCAGCAGAACTTCACCGGCGCAGCCTACGATATGATGCGCGCCGCCGCCACCATCGGCACGTCGGGCAGCACGGGGGCGCTCAATATGAGTTACGACCTCACCGACGTCGTGCGCCAGGTGATGAGCGACTACTCCCTGTCGCTCCTCTCCGCCATCAAGTCGGCCAGCAGCGACCTTAAGTCCGACCTCTTCCGCGGCCGTAAGGACCTCTTCCTCCGTATGATTCTCGACACCGACCGCCTGCTCGGTACAAACCGCCTTTTCCGCCTCGGCAACTGGACGGAGACGGCGCGCAAGGCTGCCGCAGAGGTGGAGGGCGCCACTACCGCCACCCCCGACTGGTTTGAACTCGACAATGCCCGCACCCTCATCACCACCTGGGGCGACCGCGGCCCCTGCGAGTGGGGCCTGCGCGACTATTCCTACCGCCAGTGGCAGGGCATGCTCTCTGATTACTACTATCCCCGCTGGGATTACTACTTCAACCACGCCGAGGGCAAACTCTCCACGCCTTCCGCCGGCTGGTTCTACAGCGAGTGGAACTGGGCGCACGAGTTGCAGGGCGAATGGGGCGCCAGCGCAAAGGGAACGAAGATGAAGAGCCCCCGCACCTACTACACCGCGGCCTCCGAGGGCGACACTTACACCGTGGCCGCCGAAGTGCTGGGCCGCTACGTCATTCCCGTCGTCAAGAGTGCCACTTCCACGTCCTATGCCTTCCGTGGCATAGAAAACAATATGCGCAACAGTTACACGGTGAAGGCCGAAGGCAGCGCCCTTACCTTCCCCATCGCTTTTGCACCCGAGGAAGTGAAGAGCCTCTCCGTAGATTTCAACAACGATACTAAGTTTGACGCCAGCGAAAGCGTCAACGGCACCCTCACCATCGGCATTCCCGCCGGCTTCACCGCCAAGAAAGTGAAAGGCACGCTGGAACTTACCGACGGCACCGTCCTTATCTTCGGCGCCGACCTCACCCAGGCCGTGCCCGAGGGCATTGCCCGCACCCCGCGCTCCTCTGCCTGCACTTCCACCCCCATCTACACCCTTTCCGGCCTCCCTCTCTCCTCCAACGCCCGCCTCCCCCTCTACGTCCAGGCTGGTCGCAAATATCTCGTCAGGGAATGAAGACACTCATCGTTCTCCTCGGTCCCACGGCAGTAGGCAAGACGGCGCTCAGCCTCAGCCTTGCCGAGCGCTACGGCTGCCCTATAATCAACGCCGACAGCCGCCAGCTCTACCGCGACCTACCCATCGGCACGGCAGCCCCCACGGCAGAGGAGCAAGCCCGCGTGAAGCATTATTTCGTCGGCACCCTCGGCCTCGGCGACTACTACAGTGCCGCGCAGTTTGAGACCGACGCCATCGCCGTGCTGGAGCGCGAATATCAGGAGCGCGACGTGATGATAGTGAGCGGCGGCTCGATGATGTATCTCGACGCCCTCTGCCACGGCATTGACGACCTCCCCACCATCTCCTCCGACGTGCGCGCAGCCCTTCAGCAGCGCCTCGCCGCCGACGGCCCCGACGCTCTTCTGGCCGAGCTCCGCCTGATAGACCCTGCGTATTACGCCCAGTGCGACCTGAAGAACACCAAGCGCGTCGTGCATGCCCTGGAAGTATATTACCAAAGCGGCCGGCCTTTCAGCACTTTCCTCACCGGCCGCGACTGTCACCGCATAAATCCCCGCCTTGTCGCCCTCGGCGTGAAGATTGTAAAAATTGGCCTCACCCGTCCGCGCGAAGAACTCTTCGCCCGCATCAACCGACGCGTGGAGCAAATGCTCACCGACGGCCTTCTCGACGAATGTCGCCGCGTGCTCCCCTTCCGCGGCGAGAATAGCCTTAACACGGTGGGCTACAAAGAGATGTTTCAGGTGCTTGACGGCACATGGGATATCCCTTTCGCCACCGCGCGCATGCAGAAAAACACCCGCGTGTACGCTAAAAAGCAACTCACGTGGTTCCAGCGCGATGAAACCATCCGCTGGTTCCACCCCGACGAGGAGGCGAAAATAATTGAGAGTGTTCGGTAGAAATAGCCATTTCAAGCAGAGGACAACGTGAGCCTGCCTAGGCAGGCGATAACGCCACACCGCACGGCTCCTTATCCATGTCCCATGACCCACACCTCATGACCCGCATTTCATGACCCATGACCCAAGTCTCATGACTGGCCATTATTTTTGTCAAAATATTCTACAAAAAACGTGCGTTTTCTTGGCCCGTGGTGAGCGTGTAGCAAAATTATTTTCCGCCGGCCGAAAATATCGCGAAATTGGAGAGGCTTGCAAAGACGCTGAACCTCAGTTTTTTAACGGCGTATCACTCAAAGCTACCCGTCCTCCCGTTGAGCTAAAGGCGCATTGAACTCGTAAAAATCCAGATTTTTTTGCAAAAAAATACCGAAAAAACGAGATTTTCGCTTTCTTTCGCGCACCAAAATCCTTTTTTGCGCTCACGAAGTCCCTTTTAATTCGTCCGAAGTCCCTTTTAGTTCGTCCGAAAGCCCTTTTAATTTTTCCGATGTCCCTTTTAGTTTTGCGTAAAATAGGGTATCGGAAAAACTGAAATAGGGTGTCGGACGGCTTGGGTGTAGGGAAAGGTTAAAATATGTCGGAGGGGGAGTGAAGCGCTTGAGAAAACGGTCGTCGAGAATGCTACGTTGACTGAGCAAAACGCTGTGTAATTTTCGTTTTCTCGTTTTTTCCCGGTGTCAAAATATTTTACATTTTGGATTGATGAAAACTGTAACATTCTGTTGTAGGGAAGGGGGGGATAGGGAGGGGCGGGAAAGGGGGCGTAGAAGGGAGTGAAGCGATGGGGTAGGGGGACTTTTTAAAAGCGCATGAAGGAACGATTATTGCCTTGCGGTTGGTGTGAAAAAGCAAAATGCTATGTGGAGTGTGAAAACTGCGGTGCGTTTCTTGGCAGTGTCGGAGATTTTTTGTAAATTTGCTGCCGTAATATGTATATAATAATGCCAATACGAAAAAAACAGCAATAGAAATGAAAAAAAACATTCTCTTTCTCATGTTTGCCGGCATAGGCCTCGCGGCCTCGGCGCAAGTGAGCCTTGTGTCGCCGCGCCCGCAGGAAGTAAGCGGCGAAGGAGCCGTTACGGCCCTTAATGGCAAGGCCCTGACCATTGTGCAGGGCGTGGTAGGCGATAAAGCCGTGAAGAAATACGTGAAGAACGTGCCCACTCAGGCCGAAGGCTACTACCTGAGCATCGGCGGTGACGGTAAGGCCGTGCTCGTGGGCCGCGATGCCCAGGGCTTGTTCTATGCTCAACAGACGCTGCGGCAGATAACGGGTAAGGACTCCGTGCAGACGTGCACCATCAAGGACTGGCCCGACGTAGCGTGGCGCGGTGTGGTGGAAGGTTTCTACGGCAGACCGTGGAGCCATGAGCACAGGCTGCGCCAGCTCGATTTCTACGGACGCCAGAAGATGAACGTCTATATCTACGGCCCCAAGGACGACCCCTACCACCGCCGTTTCTGGCGCAAGCCGTACCCCGCCGACGAGGCCGCGCGCATCAAGGAACTCGTGGAGAAGGCCAAGGAGAACCACGTGAAGTTCTACTGGGCCATTCATCCGGGCGTGGATATTAAATGGACAACGGAGGACCGCGACTTGCTCGTAGAGAAACTTGAGAAGATGTACGACCTGGGCGTGAGAGCCTTCGCCGTGTTCTTCGACGACATCTCCGGCGAGGGCGCGAAGGCCGACAAGCAGGCCGAACTTCTCAACTACGTGGACGAGCACTTCGTGAAGGCTAAAGGCGACGTGTCGCCCCTCGTGCTCTGCCCCACGGAGTACAACCGCAGCTGGGCCAACGACAGGGGTGGCTACCTCCGCACGCTGGGCAAGGAACTCAACGCGGGCATCGAAGTGATGTGGACCGGCAACAGCGTGGTGCACTGCATCGACAAGGAAAGCATGGAATGGATTAACGAGAGGATACAGCGCAAGGCGTATATTTGGTGGAACTTCCCCGTGAACGACTTCGTGCGCGACCATATCCTCCTCGGCCCCGCCTACGGCAACGGCCTTGACATCGCGCCCCTCGTCAGCGGCTTCGTAAGCAACCCCATGCAGTACGCCGAGACGAGTAAGATTTCCCTCTATAACATTGCCGACTACACTTGGAACATGAAGGCCTACGACTATGAAAGTTCGTGGGAAAGAAGCCTCGTGGACGTCATGAAGAATCCGGAACTGACCGCCGAGGAGGACAGGGCCGCCAAAGCCCTCCGCACCTTCGCCACCTACAACGAGGACCTGGGCCCCAACGGCCACGGATTCCGCCGCGAAGAGAGCCGCCACCTCGCACCCATCGCCCGCCTGGCCACGGAGGGCAACCCCGAGGCCATACGCCAACTGGCCGCAGAGATGGACCACCTCGCAGCCGCCTGCAACACTCTCCTCACCACGCGCCAGAACCCCTGGCTCACTGAAGAACTGCGCCCCTGGGTGATACAGACAAAGTACATCGCCGAATACGGTCAGCGCATCTGCCACATGGCTCTGCAGTCCACCGACTTCGAGGAGGACTACTACGCCGCGAGGGACCTCTCACGCATAATGTACGACCTTGAGGGACAGCCCGGAATGCTCCACGAATACCAAACCGGCATCAAGAGCGCCACGCTCGTGCTGATGCCCACGCTCAACAAACTCTTCGCCTACACCGTGAACGAGTACAACCGGGAGCAGGGCACGCACTACGACCCCGTGGTGGAGTACCAGCCCTTCACAATCAGCTCCGACGTGCCGCAACTCGCGCAGCTCACCTATTCCTATCAGGGCGGGCAACTGAAAGTGAACCCCGTGAACGAGGTAGTGAACTGGCCGGCAGGCAAGGCCCTCGTCATTGAGTGCGACCGTGAGGTAACGCTCGGCGGTATGGACTTCAACCTTGGCACCCCCGATGTGGCCGGCAACTTCTCACTCGTCGCCACCAACGCTGCCGGTAAGCAGCAGGCCATCTTCCTCCTGCATTACAAGGCCGGCGAGCAAGTCATCCACACCGGCGGCGAAATCAGCGGCATGAAGTGCAAGACGATGACCCTTACCAACACTAGCGGTAAGGACCTCACCGTTTACTTCCGCAACTTCCGCTCGGAGATGAAGTAAGGAGGGGCCTTAAAATAGATATACCTATGAAGAAAGGTATTGTACTTATCTCCACAGAAGATGTCGCATCACATATGATGAGTATTCGCAATCAGAACGTTCTTCTTGATCGCGACGTTGCAATGCTCTATGGAGTAGAAACTCGTATAGTCAATCAGGCCGTACGAAATAATCCTGAAAAATTTCCAGACGGGTACATCCTACAATTAGACGAGCAAGAGTCGGAACAACTAAGATCAAAAATTTTGATGTTAGACAAAGGGACTGGCCGAGGACGTTATTCCAAATACAAATTCAAGGCTTTTACTGAACGTGGACTTTATATGTTAGCCACGATTTTGAAGTCTCCACAAGCGGTACAGACGACTTTGGCAATAATTGACACCTTCACTCAAGCGCGCCAACTGGCACGGACGATGGAATCCCTGCAAGAAGTGTCCGATGGTGGAGAAGAACAGAAGTCCCTACTGCAAAAAACAGGAGAAATACTTGCTGATATCGTCGGTAATAACCTTTCAACAGCAACGTCGGAAACTGAAATAGAATTAAACTTCGCTGTCGTCAAAATAAGGCACAAAGTTCTACGCCGAAAACCTAACAAGCATTAGTTTAACAAGCCCCAAACTTCCAAAAGTAACCAATAATCTTATAATCTCATAGTCTCATAGTCTCATAATCTTATAATCTCATAATCTCAAAATCTCATGAAAGAAATCGTTAGCCACTTTGCCATTCAAGGCACCGTGAAGGACGTCCGCCCCCTCGGCAACGGCCTTATCAACACCACCTACAAGGTAGAAACCGTAGAGAAGGAAGCCCCCGACTACGTTCTGCAGAACGTGAACGTCAGCATCTTCCCTGACATTGACCTGCTGATGAACAACATCGTGGAGGTCACCGGTCACATCCGCAAGAAACTGGAGGCCGCCAACACCTACGACATCGACCGCAAGGTACTTAACTTCGTGCCCGCCACCGACGGCAAGTACTACTATTTTGACGGCGAGAAGTACTGGCGCGTGATGGTGTTCATCCCCGACACTATCAGCAAGACGGGCGTAAGCCTTGAGAGCTCCTACATCGTGGGCAAGACCTTCGCCAACTTCCAGGCTATGCTGGCCGACATCCCCGTACAGCTCGGCGAGACCATCAAGGACTTCCACAACATTGAGTGGCGCCTGCAGCAACTCCGCGACGCCGTGGCCGCCGACCCCGTAGGTCGCGCCAACGAGCCCGAGGTGAAGCAACTCCTCGACGAAATATGGAAGCGCGCCGACGAGATGAGCAAGAGCGAGCGCCTCTATCGCGAAGGCAAACTCCCCAAGCGTATCTGCCACTGCGACACGAAGGTGGACAATATCCTCTTTGACCAGAACGACAACGTGCTCTGCGTCATCGACCTCGACACCGTGATGCCGTCCTTCATCTTCAGCGACTTCGGTGACTTCCTCCGCTCCGCCGCCAACACCACCGCTGAGGACGATCCCGACCTGAACAACGTGAACTTCAACTTCGACATCTTCAAGGCCTTCACCGAGGGTTATCTGGAGGGCGCACGCTGCTTCCTCACCCCCATCGAGATAGAGAACCTGCCCTACGCCACGGCCCTCTTCCCCTATATGCAGACCGTGCGCTTCTTCGCCGACTACATCAATGGCGACACCTATTTCAAGGTGACCTATCCCGAGCACAACCTCATCCGTACCCGCAACCAGTTCCGCCTGCTGCAGTGCGTTGAGGAGGCCTTCCCCAAGATGGAAGAGTTCATCAAGAGCCAACTTTAACAGTTGATAATTATTAGTTGACAGTTGATAATTCAGGAGAGAACCACTACCCAGAACTATCAACTGTCAACTATCAACTGTCAATTATAATATTATGGACTTTCAAGTAGTAGAGAAGCGCCCCGACGTGCTCGAGGCCGATGTGGTGCGCTTCCAAAACCGCAAGGACAAGTGGGTGGCCTTCATCGGACTCCTCAACGGCCGTCCCTACGAGATATTCACCGGTCTGCAGGACGATGAGGAGGGTATCATGCTCCCCAAGAGCGTCAATCAGGGGCGCATCATCAAGTGCGTGCAGCCCGACGGCACGAAGCGCTACGACTTCCAGTTCACGAACAAGCGCGGCTACAAAATCACCGTGGAGGGTCTCTCCGAGAAGTTTGACTCGCAGTACTGGAACTACGCCAAACTCATCTCCGGCGTGCTGCGCTACGGCATGCCCGTCGAGAACGTCATACGCCTCATCGCCTCCCTCGACCTCGACCAGGAGGAACTCAACACGTGGAAGAAAGGCGTGATGCTCGCCCTCAAACGCTATACGCCTAATGAAGATACAATTGAATAGCGTGCGGCTCTATGCCTATCACGGCGTGATGGAGCAGGAGCGCAGGGTGGGGGGAGACTATGAGGTGACGCTCTCCGTTACCCTCCCCGACGACCCACGCGCCTTGGAATACGACGAACTGGACGGCACCGTGAATTATGCCGCCCTCTACGACATTATCTGTCACGAGATGGCCGTGCCCGCCGCCCTCCTCGAACACGTTGCTTGGCGCATCGGAAAGGCCGTACGCTCCTCTTTTTCGCAGGTGCAGCAAGCCACCGTCAGCGTCACCAAACTCACCCCGCCCCTCGGCGCAGACAGCAGAGGCGCCACGGTAACGGTTGAGTTATAATCCTTTACACTGGTCACAAAGAAAGTATTCCCCAATGACCTGCTACGCTCGCTATCGTCTGCCCTATTCCGACCACTACACCGAATTGCGTTGCCCCGCTCCGCCACTCGTGCTCCCCTCCCTTGAAGCACTGGACGGCAGACAGGGGTTCGTTATTGCGCCATTTGAAATAGGCGAAGACACGCCGCTGGTACTGATACCGGTAGAGGGGAATGAGATTGAGCAGCACGCTGTCTCAAGCCCCTCCCAATGCCTCTCCCCGTCAAAGCTTCCTTCGGAACTTTGCCACCCCTCCCCTGTTAGGGAGGGGGATATTACTCCTGCCGATGGTGAAACTAATCGCTCTGATGTATTCTCCCCCTCCCTAACCGGGGAGGGGTGGCAGGGTGGCGCAGCCAGCCCTGACGGGGAGAGGCTTGGGAGTGAGTTGGATATGTCCTCATACGCCTCCGACTTCCAACGCTTCTCTCTTGCCGTGCGCAGTGGTCGTTTTGCCAAGCTCGTCCTCTCCCGCAGTGAGGAGTGCCCCTTACCTGCCGAACTGGATGCCGACGCTCTCTTTTTCCGCGCTTGCCACGCTTTTCCCCGCGCCATGGTGATGCTGTTCTCCACACCGCTCACGGGAACGTGGCTCGTGGCCTCCCCGGAAATACTCCTTGATTACCAGCCCCCTTATCTCTGCACCATGGCCCTCGCCGGCACGATGCCCCATAGCGAAGGCCTCCCCACCTGGAGCGAGAAGAACCAGCGCGAGCAGCACGTCGTGGAGCAGTATATCTCGGTCACCCTCGCGCCCCTCGCCGCCCGCATCATCAAGGACGGTCCCCGCACCGTGCAGGCCGGCAATCTCCTCCATCTGCGCACCGACTTCCGCTTCGTGCCCCGCCAGGACGTGAGCCTCGGACAACTCCTTCAGAGCCTTCACCCCACGCCCGCCGTCTGCGGTCTCCCCAAGGCGGAGGCCCTCGACTTCATCCGCCACAACGAATCCTCCGCCCGCCGCTACTACACAGGCTTTGCCGGCCCCCTCGCCCTCAATGGCGAGACCCATCTCTACGTCACCCTCCGCTGTCTGGAAATAGCCGACGGCAAGGCCTTCCTCCACGCCGGCGGCGGCATAATGCCCGACAGCGTCCTCGCCGACGAGTGGCGCGAGACCTGCCATAAGATGCTAAAGACCCTCCTCCTTACCCCTCCCGAGACCCTCCCCCTTACACCTCCCTAAAGGGCGGGGAACATATACTCACGAGCGATTAATTCATAATTCATAATTCTTAATTCATCAACCTTAACCCCTTGCCCCTTTTCATTCCCCCTTACAACCTATAGAGGTATCTTCCCCTCCCTACAGGGGGAGGGGTGGCGGAGCACCATAGGTGGCTCCGACGGGGAGGGGCTTTTCCTATGTACTCTGACACTCCTTCCGTCAATATCCTCACGTCGCTCCTCGTGGCCCACGGCGTCACCCACGTCGTCGTGTGCCCCGGCAGTCGCAACGCCGCCCTCGTCCATAACTTCAACGAGTGCCCCGCCCTCCGTTGCGTCCCCGCCACCGACGAGCGCTCCGCCGGCTTCATAGCCCTCGGTCTCACTCAGCAGACGGGCCGCCCCGCCGCCGTGTGCGTCACCAGCGGCTCGGCCCTCCTCAATGTCCTCCCCGCCGCTGCCGAGGCCACATATCAGCACCAGGGCATCATCGTCATCTCCGCCGACCGTCCCGCCGCCTGGATTGGCCAACTCGACGGTCAGACGATGCCCCAGCCCGGAGCCCTCGGTTCCTTCGTGGCTCGTAGCGTCAGCCTCCCCACCGTCACTGACGACGAGAGCCACTGGCACTGCAACCGCCTCGTCAACGAAGCCCTCATCGCCACCCACCGCCGCGAGCGACCCAGCGTGCATATCAACGTGCCGCTTGCCGAGCCGCTCTTCTCCTTCACCACGCCCCAACTTCCCGAGGAGCGTTGTATCACCCATATCTACCAAGACGACGAGCTGCTCTTCGATGCCTTCCTTTCAAGACTGATTTCTGCCAAGCGCCCCATGGTGGTCATCGGCCAGACGGATGGCCGTCTTATCCCCGACGACTACCTGGCACAACTGATGGAGACGCATGTGGTGCTCTATGACTGCGTGAGCGTAGAAGGCATGCCGCCCGCCCTCACCGATGACATGATAGATATGCTGAGCGAGCACCGCAAACGGGTACAGCCCGACTTCGTCGTCTATTTCGGCGGCAACACCGTCAGCAAGCGTCTCCGCCAGTTCCTCCGCGAACTGCCGACGGAGAGTGCCGTGGCCATGGTTACGCCCAGCGGAGAACTGAACGACGTCAGTCGCCATACGCGCTATGTCATCGAAGGCGATGAATACGAAGTCGTGAAGTCCGTCTTTATGGCCCTCTTCACTACGGCCCCCCAGCCCAGTTTCTACCAGACCTGGCAGGACCTCCGCGAACATGCTGAGGACGACTTCGATGCGCAATGCCAAGGCTTCTCGCCCATGCTGGCCGTCAAACTCCTTGAGGAGCAGCTCGCCGACAGCGAGGCGCCCGTCTATTATGCCAACAGCACCGCCATCCGCCTTGCCAACCGCTACGCCGCCCACCACTGCCGCTGCAACCGCGGCCTCAACGGCATCGAAGGCACCGTCAGCACCGCCGTGGGTGCCGCCCTCGCCGCACAGGAAGACGAGGAGGATCTCGTCTATTGCGTCACCGGTGACCTCTCCTTCTTCTACGACAGCAACGCCCTCTGGAACAACGCCCCAGCAAACCTCCGCATCCTCCTCATCAACGACGGCGGCGGCAGCATCTTCCAGTCGCTCCCCGGCCTCTCCGCCAGCCCCGCCGCCGGCTCCCTCGTCTGTGGCCGCCACACCCGCACCGCCGAGCATCTCTGCCGCGACCACGGCCTCACCTACCTCCGCGCTACCGACGAAGCCTCCCTCCGCCACGGTATCAAGGCCCTCCATTCCCCAGACGGCACAGCCCCCATCCTCCTTGAAGTCTTAATATAGGCCCCCTCCCGTCGCGGCCGTCTGCTCTTTATTTTTACCACGAATTGCACGAATCTAACGAAGGCATTCTTGTAATGAACGAATGGCTGCACGATGCAGCACGAATTATACGAATGCGAGCGGCCATCATTAGTCGGATTCATGCTGCATCATCGCTTGAAGAGCGACCTCCTGCCCTTTAAGGGAAGGGTGGGAAGGGTCTCCATTTTTGCAGCCATCTCTATTCGTACTATTCGTGATATTCGTGGTCTAAAAAAGATAGTTTCTGAACAAAATCCTTTTAATTTCTTTCAGTTAAGCAAGGCATCGTGCCTTGCGCTCTCCTATGTCCCTCCAAATAGAACTCAATCGTCGCACCCTCCATTTCCGCAAGCCGGCCCGCACCAGCCGCGGCCAGTACACCGAGCACCACCTCCTCAAAGTCACCATATACGACGAGCAGGGCCGCATCGGCGTGGGCGAGTGTGCCCCCCTTCCCGACCTCTCCCCCGACGCCCACGCCTACGACGACCTCTCCCAGGTCGCTCGCCTCATAGAAGAGATAATGAAGCCCGAGGCCTCCAGCCTCTCCTCCAGCCTCTCCCCGTCAAAGCTTCCTTCGGAACTTTGCCACCCCTCCCCTGTTAGGGAGGGGGACATTACATTTGAGCAAATAGCCTCCTCGTCCGCAGGAGTATCCTCCCCCTCCCTAACAGGGGAGGGGTGGCAGGGTGGCGCAGCCAGCCCTGACGGGGAGAGGCTGTGGAGCGAACTGGAGAGCCTGCGGGCTTATCCTGCCCTCCTCTTCGCCCTTGAGTCAGCCCTCTACGACCTGCGGCAGACGTCCTTTCTCTATCAGACCCCCTTCGCCCGCAGCCAGGAAGGCATCCCCACCAACGGCCTCGTGTGGATGGACACCTACGACGGTATGCTCCAACAGGCCAAGCAGAAAATCCTCGCCGGCTTCCGTTGCATCAAGTTCAAGATAGGCGCCATCGATTGGGACGACGAGCTCCGCCTCATCACCCTCCTCCGTTCCCGCTTCTCGCCCGACACCCTCCAGATACGCCTCGACGCCAACGGTGCCTTCGCCCCCGACGAAGCCCTCTCCCGCCTCCGCGAACTCGCCCCCCTCGGCATCCATTCCATCGAGCAGCCCGTGCGCCAGTACCTCTGGGACGACACCGCGCGTCTATGCCGCGAAAGCCCCATACCCATCGCCCTCGACGAAGAACTCATCGGCGTCTATCGCCTGCAGGACAAACAGCGCCTTCTCGACGACCTCCGCCCGCAGTATATCGTCATTAAGCCCACCCTCCACGGCGGCATGTCCGGCGCCCTTGAATGGGTCAGCGAGTCCCGCAAGCGCGGCATCGGCTCCTGGATGACCAGTGCCCTCGAGAGCAACATAGGCCTTCGCAACGTCGCCCTCCTCGCTGCCGCCGCCTACGGCCCCCGCATCCGTTTCCCCCAAGGCCTTGGCACCGGCCTCCTCTTCACCGACAACATCCCCATGGACATCGAGCTCCGCCGCACCCATTTGTGGCGTTGCGAAGTGGATGAGTGAACCTGCCCCCCCTGGGAAAAGTTGAAAGTCCTGAAAGGACGACATGATAGAGGGTAGGGCGCAAGCCCTACCGCACCCGTTGCCATTTGCTCTGGGAGCGCTGTAAGTGCGGCACAATTCAAGTAAAGTGATAATTATTTCGCACTTACAGCGCTCCCATAAAGGAACATACACAAGAGATAGGGCTCGCGCCCTATCCTCCAATCTGTCGCACCTTCGGCGCTTTGTCGCCGCATATCATCTTCGCATGTATCCTAAGTCACGATAAACAAATCGTTCATCGTTTGTCATTTCATCACTCATCGGTTGAGTTTACCCCTATAAGGACTGGAGTTTACCCCTATAAGGATTGCAGTTTACCCCTATAAGGATTGCACTCCTAATAGGGGAGGACTGGAACTTCTTCTTGAGGCGTATTCAGTCCTTGCCCTTCGGCCTCCAATTTTGTGCCTATGGACTGCAGTCCTCGCCCTTAGGACTCGAGTCCTCCCCCTAAGGATTGCAGTCCTCGCCCCAAGGATTGCAGTCCTAAGGGGGAGGACTGCAACTATTCCTTGTCCACGAAGAGAATAATTGGCCTTATTGTACCCCATTACTCCCTTCCGGTGCCCTTGTGCCCCATTTTTGCTCTGTTTTGCTCCATCTCATACATTTCTTTTCTTTTTATTTGGCTGTTTCGCAATTACTTTGTAATTTTGCCCCCGCAGACGGGAGAAATATCGGATTAAGGTGTCCTTTGAAATCGGTATTAATGGATATTAAAATACTGCTGGCTGCCCTGCTTGTTTGTGCTTTGCTATCTATGCCTTGCAAACTTACGTAAGCGCGGCATGATTTTTTGCGCCTTAACGATTATTAACATATCATGGGGGGGGTAAAATATTGATTTTAAGTATTTTTGCATGGAATTGCGGAGGTAAACTCCATCCTATACGCTTAAAAACTAAATTATACATCTCCTATCACAATGAACAAACCTTATCGAAAGCCTCTCACGCGTTTTATGCTATTGTCGTCCGAGGCTATGTTGGTGGCCAGTGAGTTTACTGCCACCAGTGAGGATTTCGGCATCGAAAATCAGTATGGCAGCAGCCAAAGTTCTCACCAAGGCTTCAGCGAGAGTATCTGGGGCGGTGGCGGTGCGTCGAGCGAAGGCTTCACAGAGAAGAATATCGGCGAATAGTCCGTGCCGTTTGCCCTTTT
>JAZUDS010000061.1:0-16375 GCA_045639805.1 Alloprevotella sp. | reverse complement strand
GGGCTTTCGGCGTCTTGTCGATGAGGGTGAGCATACGCTCCACGCTGCGCTCCACGTCGGATGGAGAGAGACGGCCGTCGCGGAGGGCGTCGCTGATTTTGGCATAGGTGCTGCGGCCGCCGGGCATTATATTGTCGTTGCCGGCATGAATCTGCGCGACGGGGTCGGTACCGGCTCCCCAGTCGGTCATGACGAGGCCCTTGTAGCCCCAGTCGCCGCGCAGGATATCCTCGGTGAGCTCGCGGCTCTGGCTGGCGTGCTGTCCGTTGATATAATTATAGGCGGTCATGACGGTCCAGGGCTGGCCTTCGCGTATGGCTATTTCGAAGTTGCGGAGATAGAGTTCGCGGAGGGTACGGGTGCCTACGCGGCTGTCGCTGCTGCAACGGTTCAGTTCCTGATTGTTGGCGGCAAAATGCTTGACGGCGCATCCTACGCCGTTCGTCTGCACGCCACGTATCATGGCGGCTGCCGTGCGGCCGGAGAGGACGGGGTCCTCGGAGTAGTACTCAAAGTTGCGGCCACAGAGAGGGTTGCGCATAAGGTTGATACCAGGGGCGAGGAGCACGTCCACACCGTATTCCAGCACCTCGTTGCCCATGGCCTTTCCCACCTCTTCCTGCAAGCCGGCGTCCCACGTAGCGGCCAATGACTCGCCGATGGGGAAGCCAGTGCAGAAGAACGTTGAATCGGTGCCGGAGCGCCGGGGGGCGATACGAAGTCCGGCGGGGCCGTCGGCATATATGAGCGAGGGGATATGGAGTTCGGGAACGGGATAGGTGGCGGCGGCGCTCCCCGGCACGGCATTTATGGCGGCGGCCATCATCTGGCGATTTCTGTCCTCGTTGTCGGAACCTTGGCCGCTGCCAATGAGGAGGCGCACCTTCTGCTCGGGAGAGAGTTGGCGGATGAGAGCCTTGTGGCCCGTGGACTGGCAAGCACTGAGAAGGAGTAAGAGGAAGATAAAGGCCCCTGCTCTGCTCCACGGCCTCTCCCTGTGATTTCTTGTGTGTATGGAAAACCTAAGTGCGGGTATATGCATACTTTATTAATTTTTTTGTGAGAGAGTGACATTATATATAAATACGCTGCAAAGTTACGAAAAAGTTCCAAGATACACAATGGCAACCTCAAAAATCCGCCACAAGCTAAAGTCTGCGTTCAACACCAAGAGTCCCTAAGTGGATTTTCAGACGTCGATGGCATGCAGTGTCGTTCCGCACAAAATAAACCGCAGCACCAGGATGATGCTGCGGCTATGAAAGGGAGGGTGTCGTGCTTATTTGTTGTACATGGCACTGATGAGGTCATCCACTTCCTTGGCCTTGTCTTTCAGGCCGAGGTTGCCGTAGATAATGCTGAGGGCAGGGCCCCAAATCTTGACCTCGTCGGGCTTGAGCTCGCGCACGTGCTCTACGTAGGGGCGTGCGTTTTCGTAGTAGCCGTGGATTTCGTTGAGTTCCTTCATGTAGGCGTCCTTCTCCTTGCTGGTGTATGAGGAGCGGAAGGCGTACTTGTATTTGTTGTTAATACTGTTTTCACGCACTTCGTTCATGTAGCAATATGCGAGGTTGAGGTTGGCCTCTATATAGTCGGGGTCAATTGCTATGGCTTTCTTGAAGTAGTCGCGTGCTTCTGCGAAGTTGTTCTCAAGGTTGAGTTTGGTGCAGCCCTTCATGTAGAGTGCGGTTTTGTTGTTGGGATTGGCAGCAAGGAGTTTGTCAGCATAGGCGTTGGCGCTGGCGGCATCCTTCTTGCCGGTGTAGTAGCTCACGAGCTGCTCCATGAAATTGCTGCTGTCCTCCATGTTGGCAATGGCGTCTTCGAGGCAGCGGACGTAGGCGAGAGTGTCTTTCTTTTCAAGATAGGCATTTTGCTTCATGATGTAGGCGTCGCGCATGGTCTTGGGGTCGCCCATGGCGTCGTCAACGCAGGCCAAGAGATTGTCCCAATCCTGATCCTGATAGTAGAGAAGGGCCACGTTGAAAGCAGCCTGGTCATAAAGGTCCTTTTTGGCTGTATAGATGGAGTCCTGCTGTGTGGTAGAGAAGGCGGGGCAGCGACGGAAGTCGTTGAACTTCTTAAACTCGCGGCAGGCAGCTTTCATGTCTTTGTTCTGGTGCATGAACACACCGCTGTAGTAGTAGTAATCGAGCATGCCGAGTAGCTGCTTCCTGTCATTATCGGCAAACTTGGTCTTCACCTTGCCCTTGGCGTCGGGGGCAACATCGTTGGTGTAGGACTTGGTGTAGCAGTCCACAGCCTTGTCGAGCATGTCAATGTACTTCATCGTGTCAAGAGGAAGGCCCTGAGCGGCATTGAGGAGTTCCTTGTTGAACTGCATGCCATACACGTCGCCGAGCTTGTTATATACTTCGGCCAGTTTCTTGGTGTCGGGCTGTGCAGCGGGATCCTTGATTTTCTTCTTTTCCCACTTTTCGTTCACCTTGGCAAGTTCTCCGTTAAGAATTTCTTCAGCCTTGGCATATTCGCCCTTATCGAGAAGGGGGCCAATCTTGAGGTCAAGGGCGCTCTGGGCGCCGGCAGTCATGCAGGTAGCTGCAAGCACTGCGAAAAGGAATAACTTTTTCATCGTTTTATTCGTTAGGGGTGTTAGTATTTTCGTTAGGTGTGTTGGTTTCGTTTGTGTTTTCGTTTTCGTTAACGTTCTCGTTTTCGTTAACGTTTTCGTTTTCGTTATCTTCATCCTCTTCTGCGGGCACGGCGCAGACGGAGGCGATGACATCTTTGCGCTTCTGCAGTTCGATGAGTTTCACGCCCTGCGTCACGCGGCCCTGCTGGCTGATGTTGCTCACGTGCAGACGGATGGTGATGCCGCTCTTGTTGATAATCATGAGGTCTTGGTCGTCGGTGACGCGGAGGAAGGCGATGAGGTCGCCGGTCTTCTCGGTGAGGTTCATGGTCTTCACGCCCTTCGTGCCGCGGTTAGTCTCGCGGTAGTCGCTCACGAGGCTGCGCTTGCCGTAGCCCTTGCTGCTGACCACGAGGGCTGTCTCTTCGTCGGGCTTGCTTACGCAGAGCATGCCTACTACGTAGTCGTCGTCGCCGTCAAGGGTGATGCCGCGCACGCCGGTGGCCACGCGGCCCATCTGGCGGATGACGTCGCTCTTGAAGCGGTTGGCGCGGCCCTTGCTGGTAGCGATGAGCAGTTCCTGGCCGTCCTTCACGAGGCATACGCTTACTACGGCGTCATCCTCGCGGATGTTGATGGCGCGCTTGCCCTTGGCGTTCACGTTCTGGTATTCCACCATGGAGGTCTTCTTCACTACGCCCTGACGTGTGCAGAATACGATGCTGTAAGTGTTGATGAACTCCGTGTCGCGGATGTCCCAGATGTTGATGCACACGTTCAGGCTGTCGCCCGGCTCAAGGTTGAGCATATTCTGTATGGCGCGTCCCTTCGACTGGCGGTTGCCTTCGGGCAGTTCGAAGCAGCGCATCTTATACACCTTGCCCTGAGTGGTGAAGAACAGTATGGTGTCGTGCATCTTGGCCTGGAACATATATTCCGTGAAGTCGCCGTCGCGGCTCGTGCAGCCCTTTGCACCCATACCGCCGCGGCTCTGTGCGCGGAACTCGCTGAGCTGCGTGCGCTTGATGTAGCCCAGGTGGCTGACGGTGACGATTACCTCGTCGTTGGCATAGAAGTCCTCGGGATTGAACTCCTCGCCGGTGAGCTGGATTTCCGTGCGGCGCTCGTCGCCGTACTTCTCCTTCACCTCGATGAGCTCGTCCTTCATCACCTTCTTGCAGAGTTCGGGGTCGGAAAGTATCTGGTTGAGGTACTTGATGAGTTCCTGCAGTTCGTTGAACTCCTGGTGCAGCTGGTCCTGCTGCAGACCGGTGAGCTGGCGGAGGCGCATCTCAACCACGTATTTGGCCTGGGGCTCGTCGAAGCCGAAACGCTTCATCAGGTTTTCAATGGCCTCGGCGGGCGTCTTGGCGGCCTTGATAATCTGCACCACCTCGTCAATGTTGTCGCTGGCCACAATGAGAGCCTCCAACAGGTGGGCGCGCTCCTCGGCCTTCTTCAGGTCGAACTGAGTGCGGCGGATTACCACGTCGTGACGGTGCTCTACGAAGTAGCGGATGCAGTCGCGCAGCGTCAGTGTCTTCGGACGGAGCTTCGTCGGGTTGCTCGTGCCGGGTATGGGCACCAGCGCGATGTTGTTCACGGCGAAGCTGCTCTGCAGGGCCGTCAGCTTATACAGCTTATTGAGCACCACGCCGGCGTTGGCGTCGCGCTTCACGTCAATGACGATGCGCAGGCCGTCGCGGTCACTCTCATCGTTCACGTTGCTGATGCCCTCAATGCGATGGTCGTTCACCAGTTCGGCGATGTTCTTGCAGAGTTCGGCCTTATTGATGCCGTAGGGCACCTCGTTCACCACAATCTTGTCGTGCAGCGGGCCATTTTCAATCTCCGCCTTGGCGCGGATTATCACGCGGCCGCGGCCTGTCTCGTAGGCGGCGCGGATGCCCTGCGTGCCGAGGATGGTGGCGCCCGTGGGGAAGTCGGGGCCCTTGATGTACTGCATCAGGCCCTCCACGTCAATGTCGGGGTTGTCGATGTAAGCCACGCAGCCATCAATCACTTCGCTCAAGTTGTGGGTGGGCACGTTGGTGGCCATACCCACGGCAATGCCGGTGGCACCGTTCACGAGGTAAGAGGGGATGCGTGTGGGCAGCACGGAGGGTTCCTTCAGCGAATCGTCGAAGTTGTTCACCATCTCCACAGTGTCCTTCTCAATGTCCTGCATCATCATCTCGCCGAGGACGGCCAGGCGTGCCTCCGTATAACGCATGGCAGCGGCACCGTCGCCGTCCATCGAGCCGAAGTTGCCCTGGCCCTCCACGAGGGGGTAGCGCATATTCCAGTCCTGTGCCATACGCACGAGGGCACCATATACGGAACTGTCGCCGTGGGGGTGGTACTTACCGAGCACCTCACCCACGATACGGGCGCTCTTCTTAGTGGGTTTGTCATGCGTGATGCCCAGCTGGTCCATGCCGTAGAGGATACGGCGATGCACGGGCTTGAAGCCGTCGCGCACATCAGGAAGGGCGCGTGCCACTATGACCGACATAGAATAGTCGATATACGACGAGCGCATTTCTTCCTCAATGTTTACTTGTAGGATTCTGTCTTGTTCTTCTAACATGTTGTAAAGTTAAAAGTTTAAAATAAAAAGTTATTAGTTGATTGTCAGTAGTAGGATGTATGTAGCGTATGCCGCCATACATTATTAATAATTAGCGTGCGCGCAAGCGCGTGCGCAATAATTCAAGCGCAAAATTAAGCATTTCTCGCCATCTGGCCAAATTTTCGTGAAACTTTCTGTGTGGAGAAATCAATTTTAAGGCCATTTTTAGCCCTTCTCGCTGCAAACTCGCGTTTTTGAAGCGTGAAACATACCCCAAGCCGATGCGCAAATATAGTCTCAAATCTTTCAATTTCTCCGAGAAACAGTGCCACCACGGGCGGGAAATAGCCGTTCTAAAATGTTCTATGCATATCCCATAAATCCCAACGGCCCGTTGCCAGTCCCGTATGCAATAAACCTTCGCCTACACTCCCAAATTCCTATATGAGCATCTCGTTGTCGTGTGACCCAGGTGACACAATCGTGTGACCCGGGTCACACAATGAATTGTTGGGGATTACCAAGGTTTATGCGCTTTGAAATGAGGGTGGCATATCCCACGCTGAGGGGGTCATATGACAAAATAAGGTGAGGATAGGGGGTGAATACTCTGTTTTCCCATTTTTCATGCGCGTATATCATAAATATTGTGTAACTTTGCAAACGTGCGTCATGTGTGCGCTATGTTTTCTATTAGGATATATGAGAATTTGAAAATTAAGAAATTAGGAATTATGAAGAAACTTCTTTTACTTTTAGCAGCTATGTGCAGCGCAATGGTGATGCAGGCTTATATTATAAAAAATGTGAAATACATTGATGTCCATGGCGTGGAGAGAATATGCGACCAAGCTGAGGAAGTGGATAATTGCGATAACCCACACAAGTGGGAAAATGGTTGGTATCTCGTAGGTCGCGATACTGAGATCGCTAATGGCGGCGTTGTTTGCACAGGTGATGTCCACCTCATTATCGATGATGATGCCACGCTGAGAATACAAGGAGCTGAGGGCCATGCAGGCATTTGTGTGCCAGAAGGAAATTCTCTCACCATCTACGGCCAAACCCAGCAAACTGGCAAATTGATTGTAACTGGTGGAAGTAGTGGTGCTGGCATCGGTGGAAATGGCGGTTCTGCCGGCTATAACATCACGATCAACGGCTGTATTGTAATAGCAACTGGTGGAGCCCGTGGTGCCGGTATTGGGGGCGGAGAAGAGGCGAACGGCTATAACATCACTATCAACGGCGGTACTGTGACTGCAATTGCTGGAGACCCCAAAAACACAGAAGAAATCGTCGACGCTATCGGGTCTGGCTATCAAGGGGCGAATTCAAACGACATCTTTATGGCTGACGGAATGAAAGTTATAACTGATACGACTTTGATAGAACACGCATCGGTCTCAGAGGATATTGCCAATAAATTAGTCGGAAAGGAGATTGTTAAAACATTAGATTTAAGATCAGCCCTCAAAGCGATAGATGATGCAGCGGGAGGTTCAACGGATGCAACGATAACAGGAATAGCGGATGTCGCAAAGGCAAGTATTGTGTGGGATGTATCAATAGCAACGGCAGATAAAGTAAAATCGGTAAGCGACCTTGCCGTGGAAAAAGTTAATGCTATAAAGTCAATTCTGTTGTTGATTGGGGATGATACAAATGCCCGGAACACCACTTTTATATCTGATATAATCAGTTCTATTGCTTCGGCGACAAAAGTAACTGACGTAGATACGAAGAAGGCATCGGCGATGATTGCAATTCCGGCATTCCTGACAGGCCGCAGTTCAACCCTCGGCTCTCTCGGCACGAAGCAGAATGGCCCCGCCGTGAAAGTTACCGACAAGGATGACAAGGAAATAATCCTCTACGCACCGAAGAAGGTGGAGTATATTAAGGTGAACGAAAAATAAAAATCAGACACGATATGAAAAAGACATTTTCAATTCTCATCATGCTCTGCGCCGTGCTCTTTGCGCAAACGTCTTTCGCTGCCAACCTAGTTACCACAGTAACCCAAAACGGCATTACCTACTCCCTCTACGACGACAACACCGCTTATTTAGGTGACGGACGAGATGCAACTGGAGACGTTACACTGCCAACCGTCATTACATACGAAGGTAAAGACTACACACTCACGGGCATAGGGTATTCGGCATTTTGGTATGCCAATATAACCTCAATCACTATTCCAAATTCAGTTTCTATCATTGGCGAGGATGCTTTTGAAGACTGTAAATCATTGCAATCTGTTACCATAGGTGCCTTTGTGCAGTCTATTGGCAAGGGAGCTTTCAAGGGGTGTAGTAATTTGAAAGAAATGGTATTCTATCCTACCACAGTTCCTACTGTGGGCGAATCGGCTATCCCAAATTCTAAGGATTTTCAGATAAAATGTATTGATGAATCTAGCTATAATAAAGCGCTTTACAATTTTTGCAATTTTGTATTTGAATTTGTAAAATTAACTGATAATCCCGAGCCCTATTATAATAGCATTATTGAAGCCATCACGCTTGCTGCAAACAGAGTCACACTGACCCAAGATGAGATAGCGACTATAAATGGCTGTAAAGATGATATGACAGCAGCCTTTCAGTACTATTATCAAGATAAACGAATACCAGAAAGGTTGGAAGATATGCAACTTGTTATGTATGAAAAAGAATTGGCCGCCCATAAGGTTATTGCCCTTGCCGGAATCAGGCAAGCCACACCAAGCGACGGATTGCTTGATGGCGAACAAACGGTGATAAATGGCAAGATAGGCAGCATAAACAATGCCACCTCTTTGGGTGAAATATACACGCCACAAAAAGAAGCCCTTGACATTATGGCAATGCACCCAGAAAGAAAAGTAGCCCTTGCCGCCATAGAGGAAGCCATGCAGGGCAACGCGGACAGTAAGTATCTGAACGACCTTGTGAAAAAACAAGTGGATGCCATCATCAACGCCACAGATTTCGGAACTATAAACGATAGCCGGAACGTTGCCGTCAATATACTCAAAGGAGTAATGGACACGTATATAGCCGCCAAGGAAGAAGGCGAGACCTCTGCCTTCGGCTCCCTCGGTACGAAGCAGAACGGCCCTGCCGTGAAGGTTACCGACAAGGACGACAACGAGATTATCCTCTACGCACCGAAGAAGGTGGAATATATTAAGGTGAAGGAGAATTAGGAAATTAGCAAATTAGCGAATCAGCAAATTAGCGAATTAGAAAATCAGTAATTATGAAAAAACTTCTTTTACTTTTCGCAGCCCTGTGCTGCATGATGGTGGCGAAGGCTGCCAACGAAGTTGCCAGAGTAACCCAAGATGGCATAAAGTTCACTCTTTTAGACGACTGCACCGCTGTCATATCTGGCGATGGCGGACAAAATGCAACAGGAGCAGTCGTACTGCCAAGCACTATTACATACGAAGGTAAGAACTATACCCTCACGAGGATTGACAATGGTGCTTTCATAGGAAATGACGATATTACTTCTGTCACTATTCCAAATACTGTCACTTTGATTGGATATAGTTGTTTTGAGATGTGTAAAAAATTAACCAGTATCACGATTCCCAATTCGGTTACCTCCATTGGAGATCAAGCTTTTCATCTATGTTCTTCTTTACAATCGGTCACCATAGGTGCCTTCGTGCAGTCTATTGGCGATAGAGCTTTTTACAATTGTAGTATTTCCAGAATGACATTCTATCCCACCAAAATGCCATCTTTGGGCTACATTGCCATCCCACAATATAGCGATCTTAAGATATTATGTATGGATACTAGTGACTATACTGATGCAATGATGTCTTTTGTTGGAGAAGGAGGCACGTTTGTAGTTAATGGATTTGGCACCGATGACATTCCAAAATATTATAATAGCGTTATTGAAGCCATTGACCTTGCTGCCGACAGGAATGGACTTTCTATCGAAGAAAAATCGGCAATAGAGGGTTATAAAACTGCGATTTCAGAAGGAAATGAAGTGGCAGGTAACGAATTAGCGGCCCATAAGTTTATTGCTCTTGCCGGAATCAGGCAAGCCATGCCCCGCGACGGATTGTATGAAAAAGAACAAGCGGAAGTGAACGAAAAGATGACCAGCATAAACAATGCCGGTTCCCTAGCTGCCCTATACACGGCACAAAAAGGAGCCTTTGACTGTATAGAATTGCACGTATATAAGACTTCTGCCCTTGCTGCCATTGAGGAGGCCATGCAGGGCAATACGAGCAGTAAGTTCCTGCAATATTTTGTAAAAGAACAAGTGGATGCCATTATCGGCGCCTCTGATACCGGCACCATAGACAGCAACCGGGACACCGCCGTTAATAGACTCAAAGAAGTATTAGACACATACAATACAATCAAGGAAGAAGGCAGGGTAGCAGGCAAAGCTGATGCCTTCGGCTCCCTCGGCACCATGCAGAACGGCCCCGCCGTGAAAGTTACCGACAAGGACGACAACGAGATTATCCTCTACGCGCCGAAGAAGGTGGAATATATTAAGGTGAAGGAGAATTAGGAAATTAGCAAATTAGTGAATTAGCAAATCAGTAAATTAGCGAATGAGAGAAATTAGCAAATTAGCGAATTAGAAAATCAGTAATTATGAAAAAGTTACTTTTACTTTTTGCAGCCATATTGATGGCAAGCACAGGACTGTGGGCAGAGAAAATAAATGTGTCTTATCTTTACCCCGTCTATAACACCGAAGGCGTCCCTGCCAGCGGAATTAAAGAGTGGAAAACAGCAAATGCAGAAGCTGATGTACTGACTGCTGATGGACGCAGAACTTTGGGATATAGTTTTTATGTCGTTACTGGCAATGTCACGCTCACCAGAAGTCTCATCTGCGATGGCGCTGTTCACCTTATCCTTGCTGATAATGCCAGGCTTATCGTAACGGGAGATGATTATAATGCTGGTATTCAAGTATCGGGCGAAGGCAACTCTCTCACGATCTATGGTCAAACTGAACAATCAGGTCAACTCGAAGCCACTGGTCAAAAAAACGCAGCCGGTATCGGTGGCTTAGAGGGTGGTGCAGGCTCTAATATCACTATCAATGGCGGTAATGTTACGGCCAAAGGTGGGGCTTATGCTGCCGGTATCGGTGGAGGATGTAATACTGAGGGCTATAACATCACCATCAATGGCGGTACGGTTACGGCAAACGGCGGATCTCAGGCTGCAGCCATCGGTGGCGGGTTCGGAGCTTTCGGCTCTAACATCACCATCAATGGCGGTACGGTTACGGCAAACGGTGGAATTCACGCTTCCGGTATTGGTGGCGGAGAGCGCAGCTCCGGCTCTAACATCTTTATAGCAACTGACTTCGCCATAAAAGCCGATGGCAACAATCCTCCTGAAACAGTGATTACAAATACCGGTAGCGACCTCGCTAATGATTTGGATGGCAAACAATATGTAAAGATGGAAAAAGATTTGACTCCATTTAAGACCGCTGCCATTGCCGAAATCAATGCTGCTATCAAAGACGTTACCGATGAAGATGTTATTGCTATCGCCGAAAAAGCAAAAACGGATATCGACAATGCAACAAGCGAAAGCAGCATTTACTCCATCAAGACGCAGGCATTGAAAGATATTGCTTTTGCCATAACCAAGGTTAATGCCATTGCAGCAATATTATCCGCTGGTCAAGGCATTAAGAACACCGAACTCAACAATTGGATAGATGGTGCTATAAAAGATATTAAGAACGGCAGTCCGGAGGCATCACCAAGTATTGAAGAAATAAAGGAACAGATACTTTACTTCATCAATCTCTTCCAAAACGGCAAAGCCGAAGGCAAGACCGAAGCCCTCGGCCCTCTCGGCACGAAGCAGAACGGCCCCGCCGTTGAGGTCATCAAGGGCGACAAGAAGGTCATTCTTTACAGTCCTGACAAGGTGAACTACATTAAGGTGAAGGAGAATTAGGAAATTAGGAAATTAGCAAATTAGTGAATTAGCAAAATAAAACCAACAAGAAATGAAAAAGATTTTATTGTCATTACTGATGCTCTGCACGGCAGTGAGTGCTTGGAGCTACGACACGGAGACCGTTACAAAGACGTCTCAACAAAGTAAGAACGGGATAATTACTTGCGATGAATTTATGATCGTGGGCAATCTTGACAAGACAACTGGAGCGTGGACAAAAGGACTGGCGGTTTATAGCATTCATCCGGGTTGCGTTATTACCAGTGTTGAGTTTGTAATGAGAAGCGGAAGCATCAACCAATGCGAATGCAACAACGGAAGCGAAAGCGGAAACGGAAACTGGAAGGCTGATGCCGCCGGCAAGTGGGAGCAAGACGGTACTTTTGCGTATGATGCAAACATAGCTTTCACATCTTCCTCAAGTTGCTTAATAGACAAGGTAACCATCACTTACCACAAGCATACTCTTGCAAAGAACACGGACTTCAAGGCTGCCACATGCACGGAAACTGGCATGATGGGGTCCTGGAAATGCAGCGACTGCGGGCATACTTACTATGATGAGAAAGGAGCCGGCGAGGTGGCAAAGGATGAAAACTTGCTTCTGTCTATTGACCCCACGAACCATAACGGCAAACTGACGGAGGTGGCCGGAAAGAATGCTTCAGTCATTGAGGAAGGCGTCCTCCACCACTGGCACTGCGAGGCCTGCGGCAAGGACTATGCCGATGCCGGCGGCAATACCGACATCACCGGCAAGACGGTAAAGGCCAAGTATGATGCCGACGCCATTCTTATCGGTATGAACGAAGGAAAGATTATAGACGACAGCTTTATGCTCCTGCCTTCGGAAGAGGAAACGGTAACCGTTGCGACTGTCACGTTCGAGGAAGATGATACGATTATATTGGACATCGCAGGAAAAGGAGGAGAGAAAACAGCTTACTCCATTAACGAGACCAATCCGTTGGAGATTTCTTTCGCCCACACTTTCAAGCTCAAGGCCAATCAGGACCCTGACCACACCGACCGCTACTACTCCACCTTCTTCACCGGCGAGGGTGCCTACAAAGTGCCCAATACCGCCACAGCCTACACCGGCACTGTTGAGGACGGCGAGGAGGAAGGTATTGACTTCCTCAGCCTCAGCGCCGTGGAAGGCGTTATCCCGTGCGGCGAGGCCGTCATCGTGCGTGGCAGCGAGAAGAACATCACGCTGATGCCTTCCTGCAAGAAACTCACCCCCTCGACCGGCAACATATTGGAAGGTACGGATGAAGCCACCACCCTCGGCGCCGACCAGTACGCCCTCTCCCTGGGCCAGCACGGCGTAGGCTTCTACCTGTGGGACGGCAAGACCATCGGTGCCAACAAGGCGTACCTCACCATAGACGAAGCACTGGGCGTGAAGAGCCTGCTGTTCCGCTTCAATGATGAGCCCGGCACGACGGGAATTAAAGCCCCCTCCAGCTCCCCCAAGGGGGAGAGTCCCGCAACCTATGACTTGAAGGGTATGCTCGTGAACGACGGCTACAAGGGCATCGTGATTAAGAACGGCAAGAAGGCTATCTTGAGATAGGAATTAGAAAATTAGGAAATTAGTAAATTTGGAATAAATATGAAAAAGACCTATATAACTCCCCTTGCCGACACCATCATGGCACGTCCTGCGCAGATGCTCTGCGGCAGCCTTGACGGCTTGACAATAAACATTGATGAAGGCGTATTGCCAGAGGAAAACGACTATTCCGACAGCGAAGGCTACGGCGAAGCCTGGTAGTCCCCGTTGAACATATAAGAAAGAAGCGGATGCGTCCCAATCAGGGAGCATCCGCTTCTGTTGTTATTTTTAAAGACCACGAATCCCACGAATAGTACGAATAGAGTTGGCTGCAAAATGGCTACACGGTGCAGCACAAATCCGACTAATGCTTGCAGCCCGCATTCGTGTAATTCGTGCTGCACCGTGCAGCCATTCGTTTATTACAAGAATGCATTCGTAAGATTCGTGCAATTCGTGGTAAAAAACAAATAGCAAGTGTTCGCCTGTGAACAGAACGACCACGAATCCCACGAATAGTACGAATAGAGTTGGGTGGTAAAATGGAGACCCTTCCCACCCTTCCCAGCCTCTCTCCGGCTCCGCCACCTCTCCCCTGTTGGGGAAAGGGTCCGCTGACGCGGGGCAGGAGGTCGCTCTTCAAGCGATGGTGCAGCACAAATCCGACTAATGCTTGCAGCCCGCATTCGTGTAATTCGTGCTGCACCGTGCAGCCATTCGTTTATTACAAGAATGCATTCGTAAGATTCGTGCAATTCGTGGTAAAAAACAAAAAGCAGGCGGCCGGGAGGGGCATGCCCCTCTGGACTGAAAGAAATTAAAAGTGATTATTTTCAGAAATTATCTGATAAGAAGTCTGAATCAGCATATTTTTCAGCGCTCGTAGCTGATGATTTGCCCGTCGGGGGTGAGGCCGGTGATGGAGAAGGAGAGTTGCTGGTCGCCGCGGGCGTTGCTGAAGAAGATGGCGGAGGCGTGGCCGGCGTCGTCGGTGTGGAGGGCGGGGGCCCAGTAGAGGGTGCGGCGGTAGTCGGAGGGGTTGTCCTTAGGGAGCTCGTAATAGTTGAGGCGGGGGAAGGCTACGGGCTCGGCGAAGCCCCAAATGTGGCGCTTGGTGAAGCCTTTCTTCTGCCGCCATTTGTGCCAGTCCTCACGGGTATAGACAAAGAGGTACCACGTGGGATCCTGGTCGAAGATTTCGGGGTCGCGGTATTTATGGGTGAGCATGCACGACTTTATTTCTTCGGGCTTTGTGGTGGGGTATATACTTTCGTTTCCTGAACGGTCTGTGCCTACTGCGCCGATGCCGTTGTTGAGAAATATCGTTACGCCTTGTCCGCGAAAATTGATGGTGCTTTCCTTGTTCTTGTCATTGGTGGCTTCGTTGGCGGGCACGATGTTGCCGTTTTCATCCATCTGTGGCGGGGTGTCGGCGAGGATGGCCTGGTCCTGGCGGTAGGTGTCGTAGGCGAGGGGACGGTGGTCGAGGAGATAGTTGAAGAAGTCGTGCATGGAGTAGAAGTCGAGGCCCGTGTCCTTGGCGCGCTCCAGCTCAATGGGCACGTTCCAGTAGTACTCCATATATTTGTGCCCCATCTTCTCGCCGCCCATATAGGTGTAGTAACTGAAGTTGAGGCCTTTGTAGCGGTGAAGGTCTTTGGCTTTCACGTGAGCTTCGTTGAGGAGGTAGGAGCGTATGTTAGCGAGGGTGTCGGTCCACTGGAAGAGGTCCTGGGAGGAGAGAGGAGTGGAATTTTGAATTTTGAATTTTGAATTAAGATTTTGAGGGTGGGAAGCCTGACTTTCCAGAGTGATTTCCAGCGGACTGTAGGGGCGTGGCACGGGGCCGAACCAGCGGTCGAGCATCACGCGGGACCATTTGCGCTCGTCGTCGCCGATGTCCTTCACGTTGAAGATGCCCATGAGGTCGCCGGAATAGTCCACGTTGGAGAGGAAGGAGAACTCGCCCTGGGCGTCGGTGACGGCCTCGCCCGTGGCGGAATGGCCGTCGGGGGAGAGGAGGGTGAGGGAGAGTTTCATGTTGGGGTAGGGCACTATCTTCTCCTTGTCCTTGATGACCTTGCCGCGGAGGATGAGGCGGTCCTCTATGGGCTGCCGGAGGTCGAAGGGCTCGGCACCCGCCATCACGCTCACGGACTGTGCCGTCCATCCCTGCACCATGAGGAGGAGGTCGAGGGCCCGCCGGCGCACGGGGTCGTCGGGCTGCTCGAAGTACCATTCGGGAGAGGCTACGTAGCCCTTCACCTCGGAGGCCAGCAGCCACTGGGCTTCCATGCGGGCGGAGGCGTCGTAGATGAGGTCGCCCCGGGCATCGCGCACGGAGAGGGCGAGCGGTGTGGAGAGGGGCTGCCCCTTGGCGTCGGCCACGTCAACTTCTATGGCTATGGGGCGGAAGGGGTCGTACAGTTCGGCGCTCTGGCGCACGCTGACCTGAGCTTTGCGCAGGGGCCGGACGTTGCCCCAGAACTGGCGCTCGGCAAGCGTCTGGCCTGCGGTGTCGAACACGACGAAGCGGTTGACGCCGTGGCCCAGCAGGGCGTGGGGAAGGCTGATCTCCCGTGGGCCGGCGGGCATGTCGAGCGTGTCGCACCACAGGAGGCGCTCGCGGCAGAGCAGGGCGGCGGCCACCTTGCGCGGGGCGTGGCCGCAGAGGATAATCTGGAGGCTGTCGGCATCCTGACGGATGTCGGCGGTGAGGCATTCGGTATGAGCCTCGGGCAAATCAAACTTCTTATGCCCCACCTCGGCATAGCCTTCCTCAAAGCCGGCGGGCAGCGTGAAGGAGCCCATGCCGAGGTGCTCGGGGGCGGAGGAGAGGATGAGGTTGCCGGCGGCATCGTAAATGCGCAGAGTGTCCTCGCACGGCTCATCGCGGCCGTTCATCATCAGATAGGCGATGCGCTGCGGCAGACCGCCCACGCGCCGACCGCCCTCGGGGAAGAAGAGCACGCGCCGGGAGGCTTTGCGGCCGAAGTTCCAGGGGCGCTCGTGGTAGTTGACGAGGTCGTATTCCGCCTCGGGACGCTTGATGTTGAGATGGGAGAAGTCGCCCGTCACCTTAGGCCTCTCAAAGACCGGCAGCACGCGGCTGTAGCAGGCGGCATCGCCCCAGTTGCGCATCTCGCGGGTGTAGGCCCTCACCTCGTAGAAACCGTTGGTGACGGGGAGGTTGAGGTCGAACATGCCGTCGCCCTGGCCGAGGGAGTCGAGGCGGATGAGTTTCTGGTCCATCATCTGTCCGCCGGCGTTGAGGAGTTCCACGTAGAGCACGCGGGAGAGCATGGTGGGCCGGAGGTCGGCCTGCACCACGTAGGCCTTGAACCAGAGCGTGTCGCCCTCGATGTAGGCCGAGTTGTCGAGGTGGAGATACACCTTTTCGCGCGGGTATTCGTGGTCGAAGCCGGCGATGTTGCGGAGCATGGCGAGGCGGTCGGGACATGGCGCGGCATCAGGCTCCTGCGCCCACTCCTGCGAAGGGATGAGTGCAAGAACAAGACACATTATTATATATAAGGCGTGGCGCATAGAGAGGGCGTTAGCGCTCGTAGCTGATGATTTGTCCGTCGGGGGTGAGGCCGGATATGGAGAAGGAGAGTTGCTGGTCGCCGCGGGCGTTGCTGAAGAAGACGGCGGAGGCGTGGCCGGCGGCGTCGGTGCGCAGGGCGGGGACC
>JAZUDS010000060.1:0-2769 GCA_045639805.1 Alloprevotella sp. | reverse complement strand
CACCCCTAAAAACCGCCGACAAATGAAAGCTTTTCTCCCACAAACCTCCTCTTTTTTATATTTTTTATTCAAAAAGCCGTGCCGTTTCTCTTTTTTTTACTACTTTTGCAACTGAAAATCATCAATTATAAACTGCCAACTATGAAAAAGGCTCTCCTCTTCCTCCTCTTCCTCCTCGCCACCGCCACACAGGCCGAAGACCACACCCGCTACGTCAATCCCTTCATCGGCACGCAGGCCGACAACACCGGTTCGCTCGCCGGCAGCACATTCCCCGGTGCCACGATGCCGCTGGGCATGGTGCAGTTGAGTCCCGACACCGAGCTCCAGCCCACCTGGGACCCCTGCTCCGGCTACGACTACAACAAGGACCGCATCTACGGCTTTTCCCACACCCACCTCAGCGGCACGGGCTGCACCGACCTCTTCGACGTGAACGTCATGCCCGTCACGTGCCCCATCACCCAGAAGTACCTCTCGCAGGCCGACTACTCCGCCACCTTCAACCATAAAGAGGAGGGCGCCACCCCCGGCTACTATTGGGTGAAACTGCAAGACAGCGGCGTCAAGGCCGAACTCACCGCCACCACACGCGCCGGCATCCACCGCTACACCTTCCCGCAGGGTGCCGACCAGCACATCATCATCGACCTCGACCACTCCACCTACCGCGGCAACGACACATACTACATACAGAAGCGCGGCTACAACATCCTCCAGAGCCAGATACGCATCATCGACAACCAAACCATCGAAGGCTACCGCGTCATCACCGGCTGGGCCAAACTCCGCAAGGTATATTTCCGCGCCCGCTTCTCCCGTCCTTTCACCGCCACGCTCATGAACGACGGCAGCCGCACCGTTGAGGACGGCAAGATTGTCAACGGCCGCCGCCTCCATGCCGCCTTCACCTTCGACAAGGCCGCCGGGCAGGACGTCACCGTCTGCATCGCCATTTCCCCTGTCAGCAGCGACGGCGCAGAGGGCAACTTCAAGGCCGAATGTCCCCACTTCGACTTCGAGGCATACAAACAGGCCGCCCACGACGCCTGGGAGAAGGAACTCGCACGCATCGACATCGACGGCACCGAAGAGCAGAAGACCATCTTCTACACCGGCCTCTACCACGTCTTCATCCAGCCCAACACCATGAGTGACGCCGACGGCCACTACCTCAACACCAACTACGAGGAAGCCACCCTACCCCCCGGCGAGCGCTACTTCTCCACCTTCTCCCTCTGGGACACCTTCCGCGCCGCCCATCCACTCATCAACCTCATCGCCCCCGACTATGCCCGCGACTTCATCGACGCCATGCTCCACCACGCCGACACCTACGGCTACCTCCCCATCTGGGACCTCTGGGGCCAGGACAACTACTGCATGATAGGCAACCACGCCCAGCCCGTCCTCTCCCGCGCCATCCTCACCGGCATCTACCCCGACGCCGACAAGGCCTACAAAGCCATGCGCCAGAGCGCAACGCTCAGCCATCGCAGTTCACCCTTCGAGACGTGGGAGAAACTCGGCTATATGCCCGAGAACCGCCTCATCCATTCCGTCAGCATCACCATGGAACAGGCCTTCGACGACTGGTGCGTAGCCGCCGTGGCGCAGAAACTCGGCCACGCCGAAGACTACGACCGCTTCCTCGCCCGCTCCGAGAACTACCGCAACCTCTTCAACCCTGCCATCGGCTTCTTCGCCCCGCGCGACGACAAGGGCCAGTGGATGACGCCCTTCGACCCTCTCGACTACGAAGGCCGCGACGGCTGCCACCCCTTCATCGAGGGTAATGCCTGGCAGTATATGTGGTTCGTGCCCCAGAATCCCCAGGGCCTCATCTCCCTCTTCGGCGGCCGCGACGGCTTCGTCAAGAAACTCGACGAGAACTTCACCCTCGTCACCGGCACCTCCGACCACGAAGGCAACGCCTCCGCCTTCATCGGCCAGTATGCCCACGGCAACGAGCCCAGCCACCACACCGCCTACCTCTACAACTTTGCCGGACAGCCCTGGAAGACCCAGAAGCTCGTCAACCAGGTGCGCTCCGAGTTCTACAACGCCTCCCCAATGGGCTATGCCGGCAACGACGACTGCGGCCAGATGTCCGCCTGGTACATCTTCTCCTCCCTCGGCTTCTACCCCTTCAACGCCGGCAGCGACGACTTCGTCATCGGCACACCCCTCTTCCCCCGTGCCGTCATCCATCTGCCCGGAGGCCACGACCTCACCGTCACCGCCCGCAACGTGTCCTCCACGAACATCTACGTCAAGTCCGTCCGCCTCAACGGCAAGAAGCTCCCCACCTTCAGCTTCACCCAGCAGCAAGTCATGCAGGGCGGCACCCTTGAGTTTGAGATGACCTCCAAACACCCATGACCCATAACCCATTACCCATGACCCATGACCCCAAACGGGCATAAAATATGGCTATGATATACCTTTTGGCACAAAACTGAATTTGTGGTTAAATTTGCGGATAATTTACGGGCATTTACGTTAAAATAAAATATTTGCCTGCGGCGCTACGCAAATTACCACGAATTTATCGTGAATTTTATCGTAAATTATTCCTGTGCCAACTTGTATATCATCACCTAAAATATAATCATAGCCGTTCGCTTACCCGCTTATTCGTCCAATCGCTCACTATTGCACAGGGCTTAAGCCTAATCGCCCACTATTGCACAAGGTTCAAGCCTGATCGCTCATTTTTATTTTACGGCGATATTAAGCCGATTTTGCCCATTGGGGGCTTATTTTCCT
>JAZUDS010000059.1:0-85459 GCA_045639805.1 Alloprevotella sp. | reverse complement strand
TGCGCCGCCGCAACGCGGCATAATTGTTTCGGGGCAAAGCCCCAATGCACTGGCCTGAAGGATAAAGCCCCCCTCCGGCGCTCCGCGCCACCTCCCCCCCGGGGGAGGAACACTTACCCAGCGTTTGCTTTACGACCCTAGGGCGGGGTTCCCTTCGGTCACTCTGCCCTAGGCTGGACACTTCTGGGCTTTCAGCCCGTTTTATAAAGGGTAAGCCCCTCCTCGTGACAACCAGCCATACCTCCTGCATTTGCAAACGATACGAAAGATTATATTCTTTTTCCCCGGACAGCAATAATACCGGTAAAAAACCGAAGGGGTGCAAAGTCTGAGGCGTTGCTCCAGACTTTACACCCCTTCGGGGTAGGTGGCGTGTTGCCCTTTCTAAAGGTGATTAGCGCACGATGACGGAACCCTTGTGGAGTTTGCCGGTTCCGTTGTATTGACGGCCCTGAAGGTCGTACTTGATGCCTAAGGACAGGGGAGAAAGGGGTGAAACGGTTGTGCTGATGCCGTCAACTTCTTCCTTCTTCACGTCCACGTCAAGATAGACGTAGATCTTCGTCACGCGCGTTCCCGTAATCTCTTCGGTATAGCCGGTGATGATGGGCTCTTCATCAAGTTCATCGTCCGACCAGTCGTATATGGGCTGCTGGTATACGAGTGTGCTGAAGGTTACGTCGTGGGCATTGCCCTTCCACACGCCTTCTTCATAGCCTTCGGCCACGAGGTTGTCAACGCTGTAGGTGGGGCTGGTGGTGTTGAAGGGCACGAATTCTATCTTCAGGATGTGGGCTGCCGCATTGGGGGCGCTGATGATAAACTCGCAGTCCTTGAATTGCGTGTAGCCGTACCAAGTCTTGTAGTTCCAGGAGTAAGAGCTGGCATCCTTACCGGCACGTACGAACTTAATATCAACGCCGTTGACGTTGGACTTGATGATGTCATGGGCGTCGTAGTAGATGGAGTTCTCTTCCTTGTGGTTGTCGAGGATGAAAGTGGCCACATTACCCAGTTTGCTGGGGTCGTCGGTCTCCTCACCGCCTTCTTCGCCGCCTTCTTCACCGCCGCCTTGGCCGTTGTTGTAGTTGACGGTAATCTCAAAGGCGTCGTTGCCGATGGAGATGGGAATATCTGCAATGGTGAAAGCGTTGGCAGGCACGGGAACCTTGTAAGTGCCGTTAATGGCAGAGCCTACGCCGCTGATTTTGAATGACACGGTGTAGCTGTCCAAGAGTTCTGCCGTAACCACGGCGGAAGGCAACACCTTGCCGCTGGCATCGGTGAGGGGGAAAAGGCAGGAAGAGGTGCCGTCAGCAATGCATGCCGACAGTCCGTCTGTCTCAAGACCGGCAAACTTAACTTCGAACGTGCAGCCTTCAAGCAACTGCGTGTTTACGGTCAGTGGCGAGGGTTCAAAATCGGCGGCATTTGCTGCCGTAAAGGACATTACAGCGAGGATAGCTGTAGCAACGATTGTGTAAATTTTCTTGGTAAGCATAATATTTATATATTAACAAAATAAAATATTGTAAATTCACGGTTTCGTGGAGCCTTTTTTAGGCGGCACGGGGTCGTAGCCGCTTCCTCCCCAGGGGTGGCAGCGCAAGATGCGCTTTATGGCGAGCCAACTGCCGCGCAGTGCGCCGTGGGTCTGCAAGGCCTCCACGGCATATTGCGAACACGTGGGCGTGAAGCGGCATGCGGGCGGCGTGAGCGGCGAGATGAATCGCTGATAGAAGCGTATGGGCGCTATGAGAAGGCGGGCAAAAATGCTCATTCTTGGGCGGCGGCAGATTTATCGAGGGCAGTGCGGCAGGCCTTCAGCAGGCGGATGACGCTTTGCTCCACGCGCAGAGATTCTATGGGCTTGTCGGCCATCCAGATGAAGGCGAGGTGGAGGTGATGGGGGGAGGGGAGCCCTTCGTGGAGGAGGTATTTGTTCAGACGGTAGTGTTCGCGCACCTGTCGCTTGGCGCGGTTGCGGTCAACGGCATGATGGAGGTGGCGCTTGGCCACGCTGACGAGCATCTGGCACTCACCTTCGTCGGCATGCTGCCACACGAGGCGCAGGGGCCACGCCGTGGCGTGCCCGTCGGGACGGGTGAAGAGCGCGTCGATGTGGCGTTTGAGGCAGAGGTGCTCAGCCTTGGGGAAACCGTTGGCTTTCATGGCTGTGATTAGCCGGCGGCGTTGGTCTGTGTGATATAAGTTTCCAGCACTTTGGCGATGGACATTCCCGCAGTGGTGCGCTGGCTGTAGTCAAGGCGCAGGGCGGTGTGTTCCACCTCGCGGCAGGCGCTTTCTCCGATGCATATCAGGCGCGTGTCGCCCTGTTGCCAGTCGGGGAAGTTGCTGACGAGCGATTTCACGCCCGAGGGGGTGAAGAGGACGACGGCATCGAAGTCGCTGAGAGAGCTTCCGGTGGACAGGGAGTTGGGCACGGTGCGATACATCACGCTTTCGGTGAAGTTAAGACCGTTGGCGGTCATGAGGTTGCTGATGTCGTTGTTGTGCTCGCTGTTTTGGGGAATGAGGAAGCGGTCGGACTTATGCTTGAGCATGGCCGGGATGAGGTCCTCCCAGCGTCCGGTGGGGGAGAAGAAGACCTTGCGCTTGCGGTACTGCACATACTTTTGGATATAGAGCATCACTTTCTCACTGATGCCGTAGTACTTCATGTCGTCGGGCACTTTGACGCGCATGAGTTGGCAAATCTTGAAAAAGTTGTCGATGGCGTAGCGCGAGGAGAAGACAACGGCGTTGTGGGAGAGGATGCTGACCTTCTGGTTGCGGAATTCGCGCTCCGTAACGGGCTCTATGGTGATAAAGGGGTGGAATACCACGTCCACGCCCAGGTTGCTCTTGAAATTCTCGTAGGGATTATGAGCGTCGGGGGCGGGAGCGGGCTGGGAGATGAGGATCTTTTTTATCATTGATGAGTGAAAAAAGCGATTATAAAAAGTGCAGGGGATAATTCGAGGGTGCAAAAGTACAAAATAAGGCGAGATAAATGACTGACTTTTGGGAAAAAAGCACTTTGAGTCTTAATCAGTATCAGTAATTTGGCAACCACGATTACCAAAACTGCGGCCCATATAATATGGTGGGGCGAGAGTTGGAAAAATGTGGCTGCAATGCAGACGGCCCACAGGGCTGTGCCCGTCAGAAGGTTCACGAGGCGTATGCCTTCGCGCCATACAGCGCGGGCTTGGTCGGGGAAGAATGTGCTGTTGACCATCTGGAGGACTATAATCTTGAGGAAGAGAGCCAGCATCGTGACTATGATGCAAAGGGGCAGCATTACGACGCGCGGAAGGCTGGGAAGGGGGAAGGGAGTGTCCAGTGCGTCATAGAACTGGAGCATCGCGCCGCCTCCTATCACGTAGAGGGTAAGCGCGGCGGCCAATGATATAAAGAGGAAAAGCGTAAGGCCGCCGTGGAGCACGCTGTCGGGGGTGGCAGCGTCGTAGATGTTGTTGTGGCCGCGCGGGAAGAAGAACTCGCTGGCAGCATGCCGCATGTAATACCACGAACGGACGAACAGAATCACGCCCAGCACGAAGAGCAGCAGCAGAGAGCCCACAGCTCCGTCGTCGGCCGCGAGATTATACGGCAGTGCCGTGGGGTCGATGCCGTGCTGGACGGTAAAGTTGTCGCACAGATGAGCCCATGGGCTGTCCTTCAGGCAGGGAGGCAGCGCCTCGTCGAGGGAGAGGAGGCTGACGCTGTCTGGCTGCTGATGGAAATAGTATAAACTGTCGGTGGCGGTCATGGGAGGCTCTGTGTAGAGGGGCGTGAAGGACTTTATACTTTGGCCAACTTCCTGATGTCGGCGTCGAAGAGGGGCGTCTGCTCACACAGGTCGAGGGCCTCGGCCGGCGTAGTGGCCACGCGCCAAGCCTCGGCGTGCTCGGTGCGGAGCATGTGCTCGTCCATGGCGTAGGAGAGGTGGGCGAGCAGGCGGTCGTAGAAGCCGTCGGTGTTGAGAATGATGATGGGCTTGAGGTAGAGGCCGAGCTGTTTGAGCGTGACGATGTCGAAGAACTCGTCGTAGGTGCCCAGTCCGCCGGGCAGCACGATGCAGGCGTCCGACATCTCGGCCAGACGGGCCTTACGCTCGTGCATGGTCTGGGTGATGACGAGGGAGGTCATGCCCTGGTGGGCCCAGCCTTCGTCCACCATGAACTGGGGAATCACACCCACGGCCTGGCCGCCGGCCTCCAGACAAGCGTCGGCCGAGGCCCCCATGAGGCCCATAGTACCGGCGCCGTTGAGGAGCGTATGTCCGCGTTGGGCCATGAGGCGACCCAGTTCGGCGGCCATATCGTAGAACACGGGGCGGAGTTTGCTGCTTGAGGCGCAATATACTGCTATTTTCATTTTTTTGAAAGGGATTATGTTTGCATGGAAGCTCCGGCGGCAGGCGTTAAGGCCCGGAGCGCTTGAGGGAATGGGGATGTTAAAGGGAGAATGCCTCCTTTATGCGCTCCACATAGTCGAGTTTCTCCCACGTGAAGAGTTCCACCTCCTCCTCGCGGCCTTCCACGAGGCGCTTTACGAGGCGCGGCTGATGGCCCATGTGGCCGTAGCGGGCGGTTTCCTCATAAATGGGTTTGCGAAGCTTGAGGCGCTGCTCGATGGCGTGGGGACGGAGGTCGAAAATCTCGCCCACCTTGCGGGCAATCTCGCCGTCGCTGAGCGCGAGGTGACCCTTGCCGTAGGTATTCACGTAGATGCTGATGGGCTCGGCCACACCGATGGCGTAACTCAACTGCACGAGGCACTCGTCGCTCACGCCGGCAGCCACGAGGTTCTTGGCGATATGGCGGGCGGCGTATGCGGCGGAACGGTCCACCTTGCTGGGGTCCTTACCGGAGAATGCGCCACCGCCGTGGGCACCGCGCCCACCGTAAGTATCGACTATTATCTTGCGACCGGTGAGACCCGTGTCGCCGTGGGGACCGCCGATGATGAACTGGCCCGTGGGGTTGACGAAATACTTGATTGCGCTCTTGGTGAAGAGAGCTTTCACCTCGGGAGTGTTGACGCGCTCTTCGAGGACGCGGGGAATGAGAATGTTGATGACGTCCTGGCGAATCTGTTCCTGCGTCACGTCGGGGTCGTGCTGCGTGCTGACGACGATAGTGTCAATGCGCTGGGCGTGGTCCTGGTCGTCGTATTCCACTGTCACCTGACTCTTGGCGTCGGGGCGCAGATAGGTCATCACCTTGCCCTCGCGGCGTATCTCGGCCAGCACAATGAGAATGTCGTGGGCCAGAGAGAGGGGCAGAGGCATGTAGCGGTCGGTCTCGTTATTGGCATAGCCGAACATCATGCCCTGGTCGCCAGCGCCCTGCTCCTCGGGCTTCTCGCGCTCCACGCCCTGATTGATGTCGGGGCTTTGGGAATGGATGGCAGAGAGGATGCCACAGGAGTCAGCGTCGAACTGATACTCGGCCTTCGTGTAGCCTATGCGGCGGATGGTGCGGCGCACCACGTCGTTGAGGTCCACGTAGCCTTCAGACTTTACTTCGCCCGCCACGAAGACCTGTCCGGTCGTGACGAGGGTTTCGCAAGCTACTTTTGAACTGGGGTCCTGCGACAACAGCTCGTCAAGCACGGCGTCGGAGATTTGGTCCGCCACCTTGTCGGGGTGTCCTTCTGACACCGATTCGGAAGTAAATAGGTACATTATATTAATTAATAGTTAAAAGAGAAAAGTTAAAAGTTTCGATAGGAGGAAAAGGGGCCGGCATCGTGCGTTTGGGTGTTGCTCCCCTAAGGAATATATTACGGAATGGCCCGTTTTGGGGTGAGCTTCCTAAAGTTCTATTACAGAATAGCCCGTTTTGAGGGTTGGCCCTCTGGGAAAGTCTTGGCCGAAAGCCGAAAAGCGCAAAAAAATGCCTGTCTTCTGCTCGGGGGCAGGGGACAGGCATTCGCTTGCAGGAGCGGCCCTTCAGTTTGTGGGCCTTTTTAGCATTGTTTTAGCGAGGTTGCAAGCTATCAAATCTGTCCTCGTGGCATTTGCGGGTGCAAAAATACGAACTATTCGTCACACATCCAAGGTTTCTCCCTGAAAATGTGCACTTAGTCGGCGTTTTGCCCCGCCAGATGCTATCTTTACTTCACGATAATGAGGAAAAGCCTCGCAGTAACGCGGCCTCACTTCACGATGATGAGGAAAAGCCTCGCGATAACGCGGGCTTACTTCACGATGATGAGGAAGTACTTCTTCTTACCCTGCTGGGCGATGAGGTACTTGCCGTCCAGAAGGTCGTCCTCGGTGATGACTTGGTCGAACTGGGCGAGCTTTTCCTTGTTGATGCTGACGCCGCCGCCCTGGGTGAGCTTGCGCATCTCGCCCTTGGAGGCAAAGCATGGCGTGGTCTCAGCCAGCAGGTCCACAGCCTTGGCGCCTACTACCTTCTCGCGCTCCACTTCGTAGTGGGGCACACCGGCGAAGACGTCAAGAAGCGTCTGTTCGTCGAGCTTCAGGAGGCTTTCCTTCGTAGCCTTGCCGAAGAGAATGTTGGTGGCCTCCAGGGCCATCTCATAGTCTTCACGGCTGTGTACGAGGCAGGTTACTTCCTCGCCGAGACGCTTCTGCAGCACGCGGCGGCCGGGGTCGGCGCGGTGTTCCTCGATAAGGCGCTCTATCTCGTCGTGAGGCAGCGAGGTGAATATCTTTATGTAGCGCTCAGCCTCCTCGTCGCCCACGTTGAGCCAGAACTGATAGAACTGATAGGGGCTTGTGCGTTCGCGGTCGAGCCATACGTTGCCCTGCTCGGTCTTGCCGAATTTCTTACCGTCGGCTTTTGTGATGAGGGGGCAGGTAAGGGCGAAGGCTTCGGCCTCGGTGCCGAGGGTGCGGCGGATGAGTTCCGTGCCGGTGGTGATATTTCCCCACTGGTCGGAGCCTCCCATCTGCAGGCGGCAGCCCTTTTCCTGATAAAGGTGCAGGAAGTCGTAGCCCTGCAGCAGTTGGTAGGTGAACTCGGTGAATGACATGCCGTCCTGGGCCTCTCCGTTGAGGCGGCGCTTGACGCTGTCCTTCGCCATCATATAATTTACGGTGATTCTCTTGCCTATTTCGCGGGCAAAGTCGAGGAAGGTGAAGTTCTTCATCCAGTCGTAATTGTTCACCAGCTCGGCGGCGTTGGGGGCGTCACTCTCGAAGTCGAGGAAGTGGCTGAGCTGCTTCTTGATGCACTCCACGTTATGGCGCAGCGTTTCCTCGGTGAGGAGGTTGCGCTCCTGACTTTTGCCGGAGGGGTCGCCTATCATGCCGGTGGCGCCTCCCACGAGTGCGAGGGGCTTGTGGCCGGCCTGCTGCAGATGGCGGAGCATCATTACGCCGCATAGGTGGCCGATATGGAGGGAATCGGCGGTGGGGTCGATACCTACGTAGGCCGTCACCATCTCGCCTTTGTCAAACAGTTCCTGCGTGCCGGGCATCATCTGATGGAGCATGCCGCGCCACTTGAGTTCTTCTACGAAGTTCATGGGTATTTTGGAATTATGAATTAAGAATTTTGAATTATGACTGCAAAATTACTACTTTTTACGGGATTAGCACAGATAAATGCGGGATTTTTTGTATTTTTGCAGACAAAACCTTCCCATTATGAAAATTCTACTTCTCGGAAATGGCGGCCGCGAGCACGCTTTAGCATGGAAAATTCAGCAGAGCCCCCGATGCTCTCAGTTGTTACGAACCTCCCTCACGGCCTTCCCCGACATTGAGGCACTTACCCGCCGAGAAGGCGTGGAAATGGTAGTCGTCGGCCCTGAGGCTCCCCTTGTGGAGGGCATTTACGACTATTTCCGCGAGCATTGTCCCGAAGTGGCCGTCATTGGTCCCTCAAAGGCCGGTGCCCAGCTGGAGGGCTCAAAGGATTTCGCCAAGCAGTTCATGCAGCGCCACGGCATTCCCACGGCCCGCTACCAGACCTTCGACGGCACACAGCTGGAGGACGGCATCGCTTTCCTCCATACGCTCACTCCGCCCTACGTTCTGAAGGCCGACGGCCTCTGTGCCGGCAAGGGCGTGCTCATCCTCCCCACGCTGGAGGAGGCCGAGCACGAACTGCGCGAGATGCTCGGCGGCATGTTCGGCACGGCCAGCAGCCGCGTCGTCATCGAGGAATTCCTCTCCGGCGTCGAGTGCTCCGTATTCGTACTCACCGACGGCCGTCATTACAAGATCCTGCCCGAAGCCAAGGACTACAAGCGCATTGGCGAGGGCGACACCGGCCTCAACACCGGCGGCATGGGTTCTGTGTCGCCCGTGCCGTTCGCCACGCCCCAGTGGATGCAGAAGGTGGAGGACGAGATCATCCGTCCCACCGTGCAGGGCCTCGCCGCCGAGAACATCGACTACAAAGGCTTCATCTTCTTCGGCCTCATCAACTGCCAGGGCCAGCCCAAGGTCATTGAGTACAACTGCCGCATGGGCGACCCCGAGACGGAAACCGTAATGCTGCGCCTCGACGCCGACATCGTGGACCTTTTCCAGGGCGTAGCCTCCGGCACCCTTGATTCCCGCGCCGTGGCCTTCGATTCCCGTGCTGCCGTCTGCGTGATGCTTGTCAGCGGCGGCTATCCCGGCGCCTACGCCAAGGGCCTTCCCATCACCGGTGTCGCTCCCACGCTCAACGATGGCCAGACTATTGTCTTCCAGGCCGGCACTGCCGAAAAGGAAGGCCAGCTCCTCACCAACGGCGGCCGCGTCATCGCCGTCAGCAGCCGTGCTGCCACCCACGCTGAAGCCCTCCGCCTCTCCATGCAGGCCGCCGAGGTCATCGATTTCCCCGGCAAATACTTCCGCCGCGACATAGGCCTTGACATCATCCCCCAGTAATGCGCAACACTCTCCGCACCCGCATCACCCAGAGCGACGGTACGCTCGTTCTTATCCTCTTTGCCACCATCCCCGTCTGGATGGCGGGCCATTGGGGTGATACCCACAGGTGGCTCTGCCTTCTGGCCAGTCTCCTTGCCGCCTACCTTGTGCTCGAGATGAACAACCGCTGCCACCTCATGCGCGAACGGTCCCGAATGATGAGCACCGTTTTCCTTCTCCTTGTGGCTTGCATGGGTTTTCTTCACGACGACTTGCGCAGTTGCGTCCTCGCCCTCTCACTGAGCGCCACCAACTTCAGCCTTCTCACGGCCTATCAGCAGCGCAACCCCGTGTGGAACGCCGCCGCGGCCTTCCTTTCGCTCGGTATCGGCATCTGCCTCTTCCCACCTCTCATCCTCGCCGTGCCGCTCCTCTGGTTCGGGTGCTACCACTACGTTCAAATCTTCTCGGCCCGCGTGTGGCGCGCTTCCATCTTCGGCCTCGCCGTCCCCGTCCTCTATGCCGCCCTCTATTTCGTGTGGAAAGGCTCGCCACTCCCCAATCTTGAGCAAACTTATCTCCATTGGCCCCACTACGAATGGCCGTCGCTCTCCATCATAGTCAGCGTAGCCACACTGCTCGTCATTGCCCTTTGGAGCATCGCCCATTTCGGCCGCACGAGTTACAAGGACAACACCCGTACCCGCCTCTCCCTCCAGATGCTCACGATGGAGTTCTATTTCCTCCTTGTCCTCGCTGCTCTCTGGCCCGACCAGGAGGGATGTCTCACGGCGGCCCTCATCGTATGTACGGCGCCCGTCATAGGTCACTACGCCGCGCTGTCCGAGAGTCGCTTCAACAATTTCCTTTTCTGGCTCTTCACATTTATCCTCCTCGCTCTCCTCATCTTCAATAACCTGGAATTATGGCCTGTATTACCGACATTCTGATCCAGTGGGGTCCCTGGGGCATGTTTATCGCCGCCTTTCTCGCGGGCAGTTTCTTCCCGTTTCCCAGCGAGGTGGTCATAGGCGGCATCTATTCCTTAGAGATGCGGAAAGGAGTGGCAGAAGCCAACTTGATGTGGACGCTTCTCTGGACCGCCACCCTCGGCAATGTGCTCGGCGGCGTGTTCAACTACGGCGTGGGCATGCTCTGCAGCGAGGAATATATTGTGCGCAAGTTCAAAATCAAGCCGCAGAAATGGGAAAGGAGTAAGCGCTGGACACAGCAGTATGGCTTTTGGGGCGGTTTCCTTGCGTGGGTACCCTTCCTCGGTAGCGCCATCACCATCGCCCAGGGCTTTATGCGTGTCAACTTCTGGCTCAGCACGCTCACCTCTACCATAGGAAAAGCCCTCCGCTATATACTCATACTTATGGCTCTCAGCGCAGCCCTATAGTTTTCATCATGCAAAATGCCGGCACACTGACTTCCAGTGCGCCGGCATTTTCGTACGCGTCTCTTTCTAAATAATTGTTGTCCTGTAAAAAAAGAATGTAATCTTGCGTAGCCCTTGTAGATGCGGGAGATTTGGAAGGTTTCTATACGAGGGGGCTTACGCATACCCCGAATCGGGGGTATGCCCGTGCCATTTACCGAATAAAAATACTTTCTAAATAGCTTCCGTCGCTTCAATGAGCCACTGGCGGTCTTCTTCTGTGGGCAAGAGGGGCAGAAGGCGCGAGCGTACCTGTTTGTGGTAGGCGTTGAGCCAATTTTTCTCATCAGGGGTGAGGAGTTCCAGCACGACGGGCCGCAGGTCGTAAGGACAAAGGGTGAGGGGTTCCCACTCCAACCATACGGGCTGGTTCAGCATGCCGTTTTCTTCGATGGATTCGCTCATTTTGGCCTCCACGCTCAACAACATATTCTCAATTCTCACCCCAAACTTTCCCTCAAGGTATACTCCCGGCTCATCTGTTATCGTCTGGCCGGCGCGGAAGGGCAACAGCGTGCAAGCGCGCACGTTTTTACGTATCTGATGAGGGCCTTCGTGCACACCGAGTACGTGTCCTACGCCATGTCCCGTGCCATGGCCGAAGTCCAAGCCGGCCCGCCACAGCGGCATACGCACGGCCGTGTCGAGTTGCAGGCCCGTAGTGCCCTCGGGGAAGCGCATATTTTGCAGTTGCAGGTGACCTTTCAGCACGAGAGTGTAAACGCGGCGCTCTTCTTCCGTCAACGTGCCGAGGCTGATGGTTCGCGTGATGTCGGTAGTGCCCATCGTATAGTGGGCTCCGCTGTCGAGAAGCAGAAGTCCGCGTGGTGCGAGGCGTGACGCCGTATCTTCGGTGGCTTCATAGTGTACGATGGCACCGTGAGGACCATAAGCCGCTATCGTGCCGAAACTGAGCGACACGTATTCCGGTGCCTCAGCGCGCAGGGCGGTGAGTTTTGCGTCAATGTCCATTTCCGTGAGGCGCGAGACGTCATTTTCGTGCAACCACCGCAGAAATCGTACCATCGCCACGCCGTCCAGTTCATGGGCTCGGCGGAAACCGTCGGCCTCCACCGCGTTCTTCACATTGCGCCATTCGCCTATGGGACTTTTCACGCCGTTTCCCATCGGCGCCTCCTCATACGGCGCTATGCTCACGCCCAGGCCGTGCAGGTACTCTTCAATCTCTGAAGAAATCTGCTCCTTATTTATATATAAGGTGTGGCTCCCACCAGCGCGCACGAGCAGGAAGGCTATGAGGAAAGGATTATACGGGATGTCGTCGCCGCGCAGATTGAGCGTCCACCCCACCTCGGAGAGTTCCTCCACGAGAAGTTCGTCCGCGCCCTCATCTCGCAGGTAATTCACGAGGCGCGACAGTTTGCTTTCGGCACTCTCTCCCGCGGTTTCATCGGGCATTTTCCATGCTTGGGAGAGGGGGAACGCCGGGCGCTCGTTCCACCAGAGGTCAAACGGGTCGGGCAATTTCCGAGGGTCATACACCACGTCGCCCTCCTCTTCGGGAACCACGTCGCTCTTAATCAAGACGAAGGGAGAGCCCTTCAGCTGTTCTTCAGCCTGTATCCAATAGCGCGAATCCGTGTAGAGGAAGGCTTCTTCAGCCGTCACCACCGCCGTGCCGGCCGACCCGTTAAAGCCGGTAAGCCATTCGCGGCACTGCCAGTGGGCAGGCACATATTCCGAGTTGTGGGGGTCGTTGGTCGGTACGATGAAGCGGTCTATACCCTGTTCCTTCATCCATGCGCGAACTTGCGCAACGCGTGTTTTTATGTCCATACAGGTAGTTTTAGATGCTGAAAATTGTAAAAAAATGCGGCCAATTTAATGCTATATCCTCTTTTATTCTTGTTTTTTCGTGGCTTTTTTCGGCTTTCCGCCCCTTCTTTTTTCGTTTCAGCCGATGATTTTTCAACTATCGCCCTTTCACTCGCGCCGATGTCCCTTTTAGTTTTTCCGATGTCCCTTTTAATTTCACCGATGTCCCTTTTAATTTTTCCGATAGCCCTTTTAGTTAAAATTAAAAGGGACTTAGGACGGCTTAAATGCTAAGAAAAGCCGGATAAATCCGACTGTTATTTCATTAAATCAAGGCTGTTTTTTGCAAAAGCCGATGGCGGTCAGGGCGTATCGGCCTTTGCCTTTTCGCAGAGCAGGAGGGCATGGCTTCCATCGGCCAAGGTAGTGGCGAAGCCATATTGAGCGCCTCCGTCGAGGAGGTGCAGGCGGGCGCGCAACTGCGCCACGGAAAGGGGAAAGTTGCGCACGGCCAAATTCATCTGCTGCCCTCGCAACTGCTTCTGCTCGGCCTTGCTTAGACCCGCCACGCGATTGACGCGGAACCGACGCCCGGGGAAGTCCTCCACGTCGCGGGGGCCGAAATAGAGATGACTGTTGGCGTGGAGCGGCGTGAGGCCGAAGCGCTGGGCGAGGAGGCGGAAGGGACCCGCCTTCATCAGTACTGCACACGGCTCAAAAAGGAAAAAACCACCCTCGGCGGGAGGCAAAGCGGCAGAAGAGACGGCATTTTGCTCTTCTATGAGAGAGAAAGAGAAGGAAAAGGTGCCGTCATGGCAGAAAATCTTCGGTGAATCCGCCGGTTTTTGTGAAAAATCCACGTCGAAAAGCACCTCCTTTACCTCGCCGCCGGAGCCTACCACGTGCACGTCGGTGCGGGCCTCAGAGGAGGCGAGAGAATGGAGGGCGGCCGTGATGTCGAGCATCGGGGAGAGTTTCACGATGAGGCGGCGCGTCTTCTCGCGGAGACGTGGGAGGAGCGCGATGACGTTGGGCGTACAATCTTCGATGAATACGGTCTTTTTTCCCGCCTCGTCGCGGCGGAAAGGGTCGAGGAAGATGACGTCGGCCGGAGTGGGCATCGTGCGGAGATAGGCTTCGCCGTCGCCGTGTATGACAGTAGCGTGGGATAAACCGAGGAGCGGAAAATTATGTTGGGCCAGAAGGCAAAGGGCTTCGTCGCGCTCCACATATACAGCCTCCTTGAAACCGCGTGCCATAAAACTGAAATCTACGCCGAGCCCGCCGGTGAGGTCAACAAGGAGGTTACCGCCGGAGAGAAGGCCGGCCTTGTAGCGCGCAGCCTCCTCGCCCGAACACTGCTCCAGCGGCAGGCGGGCGGGATAGTGCAACTCATCCACGGCGGCCCACGATGGCACCTTGTCCTTCAGCCGTTGCCAGCCCTCCACCTGACAAAGGATATAGCGTGACTCCTCGGGCGTGAAACCTTTGAGGCTCAGCGCGAGGGAATGCACGTCGGCAGTGCGGTGGGAGAGGATAAAGTCGTTGAGGGACATGATGCAGGGATATTCGCAAGGAAAGTTTCGTGCTGCAAAGGTACAAAATTTTGCAATAAAAAGCAAGCGCGCAAAGCTTTTTCTGACACGAAATTTCGTAAGGCTCCACTATGTCCTCTTCCAGCGGAACAATGACGCGAAAAAAGGGCTGCTGACTTTCAAAAAGAAGCACCTCACATTATTATATATTATATTTTCTTGTCAGGGCTTGGTCAAGTGAAATAAACTTCGTAATTTTGTACTCGGAAATGTGCATCCAAATCATTATTAACCCTATAAAACATTACTTTATGAAGAAAACTTTACTCTTTCTCGTGGCCGCAATGGCTATGATTTGCAACACCGCAATGGCCGAGGACATCCTCTGGCAGGAAGATTTCAGCTCTTATGAAGCTGATGGCGTACCCGCTGGCGGCACTTACAAGTATGTGTGCGTAGATGGCAACGGCCCCACAAAGATTTACGCCGAAGCCCTCGCAGGCGGCACCGCTCCTGAACTGCTTATCAACAAGTACGACACAAAGAAGCACCCCGAACCCGGAAGTTTCTCCGTGACGATTCCCATGAACGGCAAGAGCGGCGAGATGACCCTCTCCTTCAAGCGCAACGACAAGGCCCTCACCGTGACTGCCGTTGGTGCAGAACTGGGCAAGAGCACCCGCACCGGCAACACCGACGAGTATCCCGTCACCGTAGCTGCAGGTACCAAGGAAGTAACCTTCACCTTCACCGCCGGCAGCGCCAACGTACGCTTTGACGACGCCAAACTGTATCAGGGCACCGCTCTGAAGCCCGCCGGCCTCTCCTGGGGCACAGCTTCCCGCGATGCTTATCTCGGCAAGAGCAATGAGGATAATAAGATTCCCACTCTTTCCAACGTGAACGAACTTCCCGTGACCTTCGCCAGCAGCGAAACCAGCGTGGCCACCATCGATGCCAAGGGCGTCGTGACCCTCGTGGCTGAAGGCAAGACTGTCATCTCCGCAGCCTTCGCCGGTAACGACGTTTACGAAGCACAGACCGTGACCTACGAACTCACCGTGAAGCCTGCCGAAGATCCTTCCGAGGACATCAGCAATACCATTGACACTCCCTACACCGTAGCCCAGGCTCACGAACTCATCACCGCAGGCAAAGGCCTGACCCACAAGATTTATGTGAAGGGCATCATCAAGAAGGTGCAGGAAATCGACACCACTGGCACCTACGGCAACGCCACCTATTACATCTGGGATGCCGAAGGAACCACAGACCTTGAAGTTTACCGCGGCTACGGCCTCGGTGGCCAGAAGTTCAACGAAGCAGGTGCCACCCTTATCAAGGAGGGCGACGAAGTCGTTGTCTATGGCAAGGTGAAGGACTTTAACGGCACGCACGAGTTTGACTCCGGCAGCCAGATTGTCATCCTCAACGGTCAGTATCCCGCCGGCATCCAGGCCGTCATCGACGCCCAGGTTCAGGGTCGCACCTTCGACCTCCAGGGCCGCAGCATCGTGAAGGCCCAGCGCGGTCTTAACATCGTGGGTGGCCACAAGGTACTCGTGAAGTAAGACTCACCAGTAGTTTATACTCTTTAATATGAGCCCTCGCAAGTTTTGCGGGGGCTTTTTTCGCCTCAAGGCTTGGCCATCTCCCGATAAATGCGTAATTTTGCACCAAATAGCCTAATATGCAAGACGAAACACTCCTTGAAGAGCAGACACAGAAGCCTGCAAGCAACTATTCCGAAGACAACATCATCCATCTGGACGACACGGAGCACATCCGGCGCCGCCCGGGTATGTATATCGGCCGACTGGGCGACGGTTCACACCCCGAGGACGGTATCTATGTGCTCCTGAAAGAGACAATAGACAACTCCATCGACGAGTTCAACGCCGGCTTCGGCAAGAAGATAGAGGTGGAAATCGGCACGGCCGACACGGGCAGCCAGTATGCTGCCATCCGTGACTACGGCCGCGGCATACCTCTCGGCAGCCTCATTCCCGCCGTGAGCCAGCTCAACACCGGCGGCAAGTATGACAACGACACCTACACGGCCTCCGTGGGCCTGAACGGCGTGGGCTTGAAGGCCGTGAACGCGCTGAGCGTAAAGTTCGTGGCGAGGGCCGTGCGCGACGGCGAATATCACGAGGCTTCCTTCTCGTGCGGAAGGCTGACGGGCGACACGACGGGGCAGACTGAGGAAGAGAACGGCACGTACGTCTATTTCGAGCCCGACCCCACACTCTTCCAGAACTACCGCTTCCACAGTGAGTTCGTGAGCGAGATGCTCCGCAACTACACGTATCTGAACACCGGCTTGGCCATCTTCAACAACGGCCACCGCATCCTCTCGCGCAACGGACTGGAAGACCTCCTCAACGACCGCATCACGGCACCCCTGCGCTACCCCATCGTCCACCTTCAGGGCGACGGTATAGAGATAGCCTTCACCCACGTGGCCCAGAACGGCGAAGAATACTATTCTTTCGTGAACGGCCAGAACACCACGCAGGGCGGTACACACCAGGCGGCCTTCAAGGAACACATCGCCAAGACCATCAAGGAGTACTTCGGCAAGAACTTCGACGTGGCCGACGTGCGCAACGGCATGGTGGCCGCCATCGCCATCCGTGTGATAGAGCCCACCTTCGAGAGCCAGACGAAAATCAAGCTCGGTTCGCTCTACATGGCGCCCGAGAAGGACAAGCGCGGCAAGCCTTTCGCCTTGAGCGGCGTGAGCGTGAACAAGTTCGTGGGCGACTTCATCAAGACGCAGGTGGACAACTACCTCCACAAGCACACCGACATCGGCGAGGTGATGCTCCAGAAAATCCAGGAGAGCGAACGCGACCGAAAAGCCATAGCCGGTGTGCAGAAACTGGCCCGTGAACGTGCCAAGAAGGCCAACCTCCACAACAAGAAGCTCCGCGACTGCCGCATACACCTCAACGACACGCCGCCCAAGGCCCGCAAAGGCGAGGACAATCCCGAGGACCCGCGCTTCGACTCCAGCATCTTCATCACCGAGGGCGACAGTGCCAGCGGCAGCATCACGAAGTGTCGCGACGTGAACACGCAGGCCGTGTTCTCCCTCCGCGGCAAGCCCCTCAACTCCTTCGGTTTGACGAAGAAGGTGGTGTATGAGAACGAGGAGTTCAACCTCCTGCAGGCCGCCCTCAACATTGAGGAGAGCATCGACGACCTGCGCTACAACAAAGTCATCGTGGCCACCGACGCCGACGTGGACGGCATGCATATCCGCCTGCTGATGATTACTTTCTTCCTCCAGTTCTTCCCCGACCTCATCAAGAAGGGCCACGTATATATCCTCCAGACGCCGCTCTTCCGTGTGCGCAACAAGAAGAAGGGTCTGAAGAAAGGTCAGCGCGCCGAGTTTGAGACCATTTACTGTTATTCCGAAGAAGAACGTCTCGCCGCCATCGAGAAACTGCAGCCCGCCCCCGAAATCACCCGCTTCAAGGGCCTCGGCGAGATAAGTCCCGAGGAATTCGTCCACTTCATCGGCCCCGAGATGCGCCTTGAACAGGTGCAGCTCCACAAGGGCGACAAGGTGCAGGACCTCCTGGAATACTATATGGGCAAGAACACCATGGAGCGCCAGCAATTCATCATTGATAATTTGGTGGTGGAGGAAGACCCGGTTGAAGCCGAGGGATAAAAGCCCCCTCTCCGCTCCCCCAAGGGGGAGTACCTCGCTTCGCTCGAGTCCGCCTGCGGCGGAGATACGTACGAGCGATAATTTAAGAAAGAAGAATTAACATCACTCTTGAGAGACGATGTATTCCCTGTTACATAAATAATTCCGCATCCTAATAATATACATGCAATATGAACTCCCCCGTGTCAAAAAGTATCTCCGAGCGAAGCGAGGACATGAGCGAAGCGAAGTACTCCCCCTTGGGGGAGCGGAGGCTTTTGCCTACGGGCAAAATGCAGGGCTGCAGTACCTGCCTCTTCCCCGGCTCCTTCGACCCCTTCACCGTAGGGCACGCCAACATCGTGGAGCGCGGCCTTAAGATGTTCGACAAAGTCGTCATCGGCATAGGCGTAAACGTCCTGAAGACTCCCACCTCCGAGATGGAACACCGCCTCGCCGCCATCCGTGCGCTCTACGAGGACAACCCCCATGTCAGCGTGGAGGCCTACACCGACCTCACCGTCGATATGGCCCGCCGCGTGGGCGCCACACACATCCTGCGCGGTCTGCGCTCCGTGCACGACTTTGAATATGAGCGCGACATCGCCGCCATGAACAAGCGTCTCTCCGGCATCGACACCGTGCTGCTCTTCACCGAGCCCGAGTACCAGTGCGTGTCATCCTCCGCCCTCCGCGAACTCATCCGCTACGGCAAGGACGTCAGCTCCTTCCTTCCGAAATAGCCGCCGCAACGGCAACCCATAAAGCACGCAGGCCCCGAAAGTACCTTCCCCCAACTTTCGAGGCCTGCTTTTTGTGACCTTGCGCCCCAAAAGACTTTTTGCAACCCCCTTGGCACTTTTCTGCCACCCTATTGGCAGAAAACTGCTGTCGGCTGGCAGAAAACTGCCGTCGGCTGGCAAAAAATTGCAAAGGGGGTGCAAAAAAACTATTGATACGTAGCGAATGCCTATAGCCGTCAATCATAAATTGCTAAACGATAAGCGACAAGAGGCATTCCCTGTAAAATTCCTTTTTGTTCCTTTTGCCGCTATTTTTTCTTGAAATTGCTATCTCACACTTTACAAAACAGGGGGTGAAAGCGGTTTTTGGCTTTATTTTGTGGACTTTTTTGTTAGTCTTTCACTACTTTGTGCTAATTTTGCGACGTTTAATGCGTATGGGCGCACCCGTGCGCGTTATTATATATATTGTGTATATTACCAACAACTATAATCTATTCATTAATTTTTTATGAAACGTTTCATTAACTTTCTTATGCTAATGCTGGCGCTGGTGATTGCGCCGATGACAGCACAAGCCGACAAGACTGCCAAGACTGAGCCCAATGTGGAGCGCTACAATGTGAGCGACAGCAACGGGTTGCTGGCTTTCGGTAAGAGCTACTACGAAGTGGATGGTCGCCCTGTTGGCGCCAATGGCAATTACTACAGCCCGGAACATTCGAACTGGAGTATGAAGGGTTGGCCCAATGCCGACACCAACAAGCATGTGACCACCTACATTCACTTCCCCACATGTTCAACGAACGCTAAAATCCAATTGACTACGACAGGTGCCGTCACCTTCGTCGTGAAGGTCTATTGCATGGAAGACCCCAGCACGGAAATCTCCAGCAAGACTGTCAATATCTCTACTGGCACAGACCAGTGGATTACCGTGATGGACACCAAGACTTTCTCCCAGAAGGCTTGGTACAAGTTTGACATCCAGTGTACCTCCGGTGCCGCCAACGTGGGCGAATTCAAGTACTGGCAGTTTAGCAACTCTCTCAGCGAGCCTGCCTACACAGCCGACTATATGTCCTCCCCCTCCGTTCACTTGAACGGCTGGCATACCACCGACCCCTCCGTACCCTCTGCCGGTCGCTACGACTGGACATATCAGGAAGTAATGATTCCTGAAGGTGACGACATCGTGGGCACCTACTGCATGAGCCTTGGTGTCCTGCACGGCTACATGGGTATCCAGAAAGACAGCGAGAACGACTATCCCATCATCTTCTCTATGTGGGACAACGGTTCCACCGACAATGACCCCAACCTCCCCGACTATCTGCGCTCCGGCGCCCTTGATGCCGGTGAAGGCGTGACCATCGCCCGCTTCGGCGGCGAAGGAACGGGTGCTCAGGCCAAGTTCCGCACCAATAGGAACTGGGTGCCCGGTAAGTGGGTGAAGTTCCTTTGCAACGCCCGTCCCGAAATCGTGGACGTGGAAGTTGACGACCCCGACCACCCCGGTCAGAAGAAGACCATCACCTATTCCAACACGCTGACCTCCGCCTGGGTATGGGCCGACGGTATCGACACGGACTGGCGCTATATCGCCACCATCCGCCAGAGCGGCGCCAACAACTACATGGACGGTTGGTACTCCTTCCTTGAGGACTACAACTGGCCCAGCGGCCAGTGGAAGCGCAATGCTTACTATCGCCGCGGCGGTCTGCACTCCATGGTGACCGGCAAGTGGTACAACGCCAACAATGTGGGCTTCGGCCATACCGACGGCGGCAATACCTACGGCGACCGCGACGACTATGGTCACGGCAAGACCATCGTTGATGGTGAAGAAGCCTTCTACCTGACCTCCGGCGGTTATCACGAAAACGTTACCGACACGGAAAACACCCTCACCCTCATCACCGACTTTGAGAACAAGATAGGCACGCCTATCAGTCAGGCTACCCTCACCACCCTTCTCGCTCGCGTGGACCAGGCCATCAAGAAAGAGCAAGGGACCAAGCTGGCGGAGGATTTTGAGAACTCACGCGAAACCTTGGCTGCCAGCGGCTTCACCGTGGTAAACGTAAACTCCGAGGCCACCAACGAAGGCGATGCAAACAAGAAAGAAGCCGCCATCGACGGTAACGAGAACACTTACTGGCACTCGCGCTGGGGCGGCGGCACAGGCAACTATAACTATCCTTTCTACATCGACATCCAACTCAGCGAAGAGATGCAGGCCAAGGAGATAGAACAGATTGCCTTCGTGTTCCGCACGGGCGGCAAGTCTTATGTGCCCAAGAAGTTGCAGTTGCAGTATTCTGCCAACAACTCTTCGTGGACGCCCTATAGCGAAGTTTACAACATTGAGAACGTAGCCACGAGCACAGTGAACCTGACCACGAAGGTGACAGGCAAGAAGTACCTGCGTCTCTACTTCGCCGAGGGCTACAGCGACTGCCTGGCCATTAAGGAAATCTATTTCCGCACGGCAGTGGGTCGTGATGCCCTCAACGAGCAGGTGCAGGCCATTCTTGATAAGGAAAATCGTTTCGACGGCTATTCCACTTTTGACCTCGCCGCCCTGAAGACTGCCTACAACAGTGGCAACTGGACTGACGAAAACGCTGTGCGCACGGCTCTCCTCAACCTTGCCGCCAACGGCACGTTGCTGAAGTACGGATTAGTGAACGGCACGAACGCCATCAGTTCCTTCAAGGCCTATCAGTTGCATAATGCTAAAGGCCTCGGCGATGCCATAGTAAGCAACAATGTCCCTGCACTGGCTACTCCCGTGGATAATGTTACGCTGAACGCCAACAACTGGGTACTCCTTACCGATGAAGAATATGGCAAGAGCTATCTCTACAACCTCGGTGCCCAGAAGTATCTGTCCATCGGCGCAGGTGGTGTAACGTTGAGCACAGACCCTGTGTCCGTGAAAGTTTCTGCTCACTCCACATCGGGTACGGTGGACGGCTTCACCATCAAAGGCGACACCGGCTATCTCACCGCCAATAACGGCTCGCTGACTACTTCGCCCACTTATTCCGAAGGCGCCCTTTGGGAACTCCGCGACAACTACGGCATCACACCCAATGTGTCGAGCATCCATCAACTGCTGACCAATGTGAACAATGCCAATGCCGAACGTGCCAGTGACCTGACAGGCATACGTCCTACTTATGTTTCTTCTTCCGACACCCGTGCCACCTCCACCAGCGAGCACGCCAATAAACTGGTGGACGACAGCGGCACCAACACAAAGTGGGGCATGGGCTACACCAACGGCAGTACCACCGCCTGGATTGTCGTTCAGGCCAACAACACCATCCTGAAGGGCTACGACCTTTACAACGGCAACGACACGAACGGCCAGCAGGGCCGCCGCTGGAAGAACTGGACCGTGGAAGGCTCCAACGACAACTCCTCATGGACCACCATTGCCACGGTGACAGATGCTGGAATGAACACGACCAACTTCGGTAAGAACTCCTTCTCCACCGAGAGCAACACCACGAAGTACAGTTACTACAAGTTCACCATCACTGCCAACGAAGGTGGCGGTATGATTCAGATGAGCGACCTGATGCTTCAGGTGCTGTATGAAGGCGAAAAGGTAAATTATCTTGTCACGAGTGACGGTGTCCCCAGCGGTGTTACAGTCAAGATTAAGGATACGACCATCACGCCCACAGAGTCCTGGACGGCCGGTGCAACTTACAAGTCCGCCACTGAACTTGCTCCCAGCGATGTCACCGTACAGAACCTTGGCGACGGCTACGTATTTGAAGCCCGCGTTGACAACAACAACCATCAGGTATGGCTCTACTTCAAGCAACTGTTTGCACCTATTAGCAATATCAGCGAGAAGGCTACGGCCATTTCCTATTACATCAAGAACGCTGCCGGCTACTATCCTTATGTAGATAATGGCAACATTAAGGCTACGCAAGCCCGCCAGACGGCTTCGAAATATATCTTTGTCAAAGCCGCTACGGTAGGCCAGTATTATATATACGACATCTCCGCCAATAAGTATGTCTATGCCAGTAGCACAGGCAATGGCGGCAATCAGACCAGCCAGAGCAGCAGTAAGGTGCAACTTGCCGATACGCAGAACACTGCCAGCCCCTGGACTTTCACCTACGACGGTTGCATCGTCCCGGCCGCCGGTGGTAGCGCAGGCTTGAACTTCACGGGCGGTGCCAGCTGTGTGCTGAACCTTTACGCCACCAGCGACTCCAACTCTAAATGGACAATCGCTGACAGCAGCATCGGCTCTCTGGCATGCGCCGTGACGATGTTCTCTGAGCCTGGAAAGGAATACATCCATAAACTTATCCCCGAGAGTGGCGTGACCGTTCAGGGCGTCACGTTTAATGGCGACCTTGCCAGCAGCGACCTCGAACTGAAGACCGACCGCGTCAACAAGGGTAATAATTATAAATATGTGTATGGCCACGCTCCCTCTACGGAAGGCACCTACACCTACGACGTGAACCTTTCCGACGGTACGAGGGCCATAGTGAAGCTCACCGTCAGCAGTTTCCTGCAGTCTCCCACGCCCGGTATGGTATGGGTAAGTTGGAACTGGTTCAAGAACACTATCAATGCCACCAACCTCACTCAGATTGCCGATGGCCTGAAGTCCAAGGGACTCTATGACGTGGGCTTCAAGACCATCGTTATTGACGACGCATGGGGCACAGGCGATAGCAACGCCACGCTGACTTACGACAGCACCAAGTTCCCCAGCGGAATGGCCTCTTTCGTCAGCGGTATCAACGCCAAGGGCATCAAGGTGGGTATCTACTCCGATGCCGCCAACCGCACCTGCGGCAACTTCCAGCCCGGTTCCCTCGGCGTGGAGACACAGCATGTGCAACTGTTCGACAGCTGGGGCATTGACTTCCTGAAGTATGACTTCTGCGGCGGTAGCAACGCCCAGCAGTCCTATACGACCATGGGCGATGCCATTGCCGTCCTCAACGCTACGCGTAAGGGCACTAACCCCGACCCCTTCGTCTTCAATGCCTGCGAATGGGGTAGGAACAAACCCTGGCAGTGGGGTGCCGAAGCGGGTACCTCCATGTGGCGCGCCACTTCCGATGCCCGCGAGGACTGGATTGGCACGCATGACTTCCCCGGTGTACTTGGCGGCAGCGACGAAGTACGCGACCTCTGGATGTATGCCGGTGTGAACCGCTTCAACGACCTTGATATGATGACCATCGGTCTGCATGGAAAGGGTAGCCCCTCCAACCATACGGCTTCTCACCAGAGTGACGGCGGCACCATTCAGGGCCTCACTGATGATCAGGCCCGCAGCCAGATGAGTATCTGGAGTATGCTCGCCAGCCCGCTCTCTTTGAGTTGCGACGTGCGTGAAACTCCTAGCAACCCCTGCAACAGCGGTGCAGGTGTGACGCCTCTCACCGCCTCCGACCTTGCTACCCTGAAGAATGCCGACATTCTCGCCATCAGTCAGGACCCCCTCGGCCAGCAGGCTGAATATATGCCCAGCCTTGGCACTAATAGCGAGGACTTCTCTACCTCTGGCTGCGATGTCTATGTGAAAGACCTCGCCGGCGGCGACAAGGCCCTCGCTATCGTGAACCGTTCGGCTTCCGCCACTATGGAGGCCAAGACTATCAGCTTTGATAATATCTATCTTAACGGTAGCACGACCTACTATGTCAAGAATGTCTGGACGGGTAAGGTTACTCAGTGCATCGGCTCTATCACGGCGGATGAATTTGAAGCTTCCGAGACCAAGGTCTATATCATCTCCGAGAATGAACTGAAAGAGACTTCCGAAGACACTCCTGATGAGCCTGAAGATAGCTACATCACCGTTTCCACTTCAACGGGCTCAATGAATGGCGGTTGGACTAATAAGTGGACGCACTCCAGCGAACCTGCCATCACTATTTCTTGCGGTCCTGCTAATATCAATTCCAGTAATGGAAACCTTGATATCCGTAATGGCAGCGGCTCTAATAACTGCACCTTCACCATTACGGCCCCCGAAGGCTACCACATTACAGGTTATTCCGCCACCGTAACAGGTAATACCAACTATGTCATCACGCCTGCAGCAGGTGGCAACGCCATCACGGCTAACACCTCTGGCGTAGAACTGAGCGCTACGGGACTCGACGTACAGAGCACCACATTCAATGTGAAGGGTAACAACCAAGAATGTATATACTCCAACTTCAAGGTTTATTATAAGGTTGTTGAACCAAAACCTGTTGATGGCTCCATCAAGATGAGCACTGACACCGAGAAGTATTACTACACAATCCGCAACTACAGTAAGTCTTCCGACTTTGCTCACTACAACGATGCCACATCGGAACTGCCTTTGAATAGTACCAAGAGCACGGCTGCAGTCTTCTACTTCACCGAATCCGAAGGTTCTACGGCAACTGCTCAGGCCGTTCAGATTCATAATCTTTGCGCAGAAGGCTTGGTTATGAACAACTGGGGCGATTGGCAAGCTACCTCTACAACGAAGTGGTTTATCATGCCTGCTGCTAACAATGTAGAAGGAGGCGTAAACATTCGTTATAATGCTGCCAATTCTGGTAATTATTGGAATCACCAGAGTACGGTGAAGGGCTATGGCTCAGCCGACAATGGTTCTACCTGGTTCATCGAAAGTGTACCAACTGCCCAGTTCAATGTTGAGGTCAATGGTACAGATGACCCCAATGCCGGTATCGATTACCTTGGCGAAACTCATCGTGATGGTACCACTTTTGAAGCCTTCTTTGAGACACCCGTACTTGAAGCTGCTTATGTAGAAGGAAAGGCTGGTACGGTAACCATCTACAAAGGCACTGCTTATGTAGATTATGAAGAAGCAGATCCCTTCTTCAGCGCTAATAGCGCACATCCCGTCTATCACAAGATTGTATTCAAGAACAATACAAACGTGGCCATAGGTGATGCCTTAAACACATCGAACCATGTAACCACGACTTCCACCACTAACGCTTCGGCTTGGGCCTTCATCGGCACGATAAACAACTTCGTGCTTTACAGCCAGAATGGCAAGTATGCCAAGATTGCTGATGACAGGTTGGCTGAGACCGAAAAAGCCAGCGAAGCCGTTGCCTTCAAGATAGTTGTCAATAAGGAAGGTAACTACTATGGCATTTCACGCGCCACTGGCGGCAACGGCTTTAACAGCTGGGGCGGTCTTGGCACGGACAAGGAGATAGGTTTCTATGACATTAACGCTCAAGGCAGCCAACTGTTGTTCTACGATACTACCGGCACAGAACAGCAAGATCCTCGCCCCGTTGCAGAAGAATATGCCATCTCCGGCGTAACTTCCTTCACCAAGCCCAACAAGCACACGCTCTGGTACACCCAGCCTTCCGGCAACTCTTACGCCAACTGGCAGGAATACTCCCTGCCCATCGGTAACGGTGAACTTGGCGGCAGCGTCTTCGGCGGTGTCAAGATGGACAAGATTACGCTCAATGAGAAGAGCCTGTGGGATGGTGCCTCCGTCACGAGGGGCAATGGTCCTCACGGAGAATATCTGAAGTTCGGTTCCGTTTGGGTGAAGAACCTCAGCACAGCCTTTGATGAGAATGGAGTGAGCAACTACGTTCGCTACCTCGACATAGATGATGCTGTGGCCGGCGTTGAATACACCGACAATGACGGCACAGAATACACCCGCACATTTATCTCCAGCCAGCCTGATGGCGTGATGGCCGTGAAATACACGGCCTCGGGCGCCAACAAGCTCCACCTGAACTTCACTCTGGAACCTGGTGGCCAGATGGTAGGACGCAGCACAGTGGATCCTGTGGTTGACTACACGGATGGTAAAGCTACCTTCAACGGCAAATTGGAACTTCTCAGCTATGCCGCACAGGTTCGCGTCGTTCCCACAGGCGGTACGATTGTCAACGACTATCGTGGTATTACCGTTGAGGGTGCCTCTGAAATCATGCTCTACTTTGCCGGTGGCACCGACTTCAATGCTTGGAATCAGGACGGAGGCTTCGTCAATGGTCGCGCTGCGCAGCTCCCCGATGACATGGACGACATTATCGATCGTGCAGCCGCCAAGTCATGGGAGACCCTTCTTTCTGCTCACAAGGACGACTATCACAAGTATTACAACCGTGCCAACTTTGACCTGAAGTCAAACGGCATGAGTGTGAACAGTGATAAGAACACCAAGGAACTGATTGATACTTACAGTAAGAATCAGAACAACTTCAAGGACAGCGGTGAAGGTCTCTTCCTTGAGCAGCTCTATTATAACTATGGTCGTTACCTCCTCATTAGCAGTAACCGCAACAAGCCCGTGCCCAACAACCTGCAGGGCCTCTGGGTAGATACTGATAGCGGCCACGCTCCCTGGAACTCCGATATTCACACGAACATCAACATCCAGATGAACTACTGGCCTGCCGAACCCAATAATCTTGGCGACCTCCACATGCCTCTGCTCAAGCACATTGTCAGCATAGCCAATAGTCCTGGTGCCACGAATCAGGCTCGTGCTGTAAATGCGGCGGCTGGTGCCGCTCATCCCGAAGTAGGTTGGGTCATCAATACCGAGAGCAACCTCTTCGGCGGTATGTCCACGTTCAAGGATAATTACACCATTGCCAACGCCTGGTATGTCACTCACCTCTGGCAGCACTATCGCTACACCCTCGACAGGGACTATCTTGAAGAAGTATTCCCTGCTATGTGGAGTGCCGCCCAGTATTGGGCACAGCGTATGGTGAAGGCATCAGACAACACATACGAGTGTCCCAACGAATGGTCGCCCGAGCATGGACCAGGCAGTCAGAATGCTACCGCCCATAGCCAGCAACTTGTGCGTGAACTCTTTGCCAACACGCTTGATGCAATTAAGGCGCTGGGGAACGAAGGTGAGCTTGATGCCACTTGGCTCAGCATGATTCGCGATCGCTATCAGAACTCCGATACGGGCCTTCATACCGAGACCTACACCTCTGATAGCAATTGGGGCGAACGCTACATTCCCTACGGCTCCACTATTCTGAAAGAATGGAAATACAGCCCGTTCACTGCCGGTGCTAACGCTCACCGTCATACCAGTCACTTGATGGCTCTCTATCCTTTCAGCCAGACCGTTCCCGGCGACGACTACTTCCAGGCAGCCGTTAACTCTCTTGCACAGCGCAGCGATGAATCCACCGGTTGGGCTATGGGCTGGCGCGTCAATCTCTGGGCCCGTGCTCAGGATGGCAACCACGCTCGCACAATGCTGAAGAACGCTCTTGTTCATACAGGCGGCGGCTCGGGTTATAGCTACAGCGGTTGTGTCTATTACAACCTCTTCGATGCTCACGCACCCTTCCAGATTGATGGTAACTTCGGCGTATGCGCCGGTATCTCCGAGATGCTTCTCCAGAGTGGCACGGGTGTTATCAGTCTCCTCCCCGCCTTGCCTAACGAATGGGCAGAGGGCAGCATCACCGGCCTCAAGGCCGTGGGCAACTTCACCGTGGATCAGCAGTGGGCCGACAAGAAGCTCACCAAGGCTACCATCACTAGCCACAAGGGACAGTCCCTGAAGGTAAAGAGCACCACGCTTGACCTCGCTACCGAGGCTAAAATTACAGTTAATGGCACTCTTGTAACGCCCACTGTAGCAGATGGCGTTTACACAATTGATTGTCCTGAAGGCGGCATCGTGGAAATCGTTTCAAACGACATTCCTGAAGAACCTGCACAGACGTTTGTATTCAAGAACAAGCAGAAAGGCACGTATGCTTATTACGATGCCAGCAAGAAGAACAATGATGACATCCTCGTTTCTCTTGGAAGTGAAACGGATGCTACCAAGTTCCAGCTTGACGGTAATGAGACAAACGGTTATAAGATAAAATACGTAGATGGCGAAACAACGCACTTTGTCAAGTACCAGAACGAAGACGATGCCAACTACAATGTAGTCTTTACCGACAATGAAACAGAGGCCACCTCTTGGAAGATTGTCCAGACTTATGTTCAGGATGGCAAAATCTATTACAACATTCTTGTGTCTGATGCAAGTGTGCGTGGTTGGAATGCCCGTGGTGAGGACAGTAAGCCTTCCATAGGTTTCTGGAATAAAGGAACCAACATGGGCGGCAATGATGGCTCCTTGTGGCAGGTTATTGCTAATCCTGGAGATGCAGCTACCGTAACCTATACCTACACGCTCAATGGCGAGATGGCAAAGACCGAAACTTACAATGTAACAAAGGGTAGCTTCATGCCGAAGTACAACTTGCCTTACGGCATTACAACGACAGAGGCACAGCCTACGGGTTACGTAGCAGGCAATATATCCAAGACTATCGCTTGCTCCTACATTGAGAACTACCCCATCATTCCTGCCAAGAGTGCTTCCTCCATCACTAATTACTATTACTTAGGTCAGCATTCATCGACCAAGGCATCTTGGCATTACACTTCAGAGGGCAGCAATAATGTAGTGGCTTCTGGTGCTAAGGTTGAAAATGACTCCAATTATCTTTGGGCCTTCGTAGGTAATCCCTTCACAGGCTATCAGATTGTGAACAAAGCAGCCGGCACCACCATGACTCTCCGTAGCAACAGCGCTCCCTACGTGCTTGAGACTTCACCTTCCAAGAACACTTGGATGATTGCCAATGCAACAGAAAAAGGATTCTTCCTCTCGCCTGCAGGCGGAAGTGGTTACATCAACCTTCAGAGTGGCTTGTTGCAAAACTATGGTTCAGCTGATGATGGTAGTACAACGGTTGCAGAGCCTTGTGCAGATCCTGATCCCGAGCTGGAGTACACCCTCAATCCTGAAGAAGGAGATGTTGAACAGAGTGATTTGCGTGAGATAGCAATCACCTTTACGGACTCTTCTCCCATTGCCGGTGGTTTGTTAGAGATGGAACAGATTTATCCCACGTTGTCAAATGGTAATATTACCATTACTGCCCAGAGCGTTGGTACGCGGGATGAGGTCTATAATGTTGACTATATCACCTTCAGCCAAGAAGATATTGCAAAACTTACTGCTGGCACATGGACGCTCACCATTCCGCAAGGCACATTCTATGTAATGGGTGAGTACGATATAGAAACAGACGAAGTAGAACTGATTCCTATTAAGGCAATCACCGCCACCTATAATGTAGTCTCTGGCGAAGTTATCGCCAGCTATACCGCCAACGGTAAAGAGACCAATTACTATGAAGGCGACGACATCAACCTCGTTGATGCTGGCACCACAGAACTGGTAATTCCTGCCGACATTGACAACGTAGATGTTACCTACACGCGTGACTTCACTGGAACCTCTGGTTACCAGGCTTGGTATGTACCTTTCGAAACCACTGTCACCAATGACATCACGTTTGCCAAGATTCTTCAGATGGCTTATGTTAATGATCGCGGCAAGATTGTTGCAGAAGCTGCAGATGGTGTTCTCGCTATCATCGTTAGCAAGATGAACACAGGCGATGTGGACAAGGCCAATGTCCCCTATGTCGTAAAGCCCACCACGCGTGAGGCGATAACCTTTACAGCTACAGACTTGAAGAAGACAAAGGAAACCTCTTTTGTCATAAACACCTCTACCACCAAGTTCACCTTCACAGGTTCTTACAAGCGCTATGAGGGTGATACGGGCTGGTTCTACCTGAATAAGTCTGGAAGCTATAGCAAGGCAACAAAGCTGACGACGGGTGTAAATGCCTACCGTTGGCATATAAACACCGAGTCCACCGACCTTTATGGTGATGACTCTAACAGCCCTGCTGAGATTCGTATGTTTGTTCTTGGAGAGGATGAAGAGGCAACCTCTATCATGCAGCAGATAATGCAGCAGTCGTCTTCTCTCGAAGGCCTCTACGACATCACCGGTCGCCCCTTGAACACCGCCGTTCGTGGCCTATACATTCATAATGGCAAAAAAATCTTTCTAAATAAGAAATAAATGGTAAAGAAATATTTTAGGCCTCAAGCTATGCTTGTGGATCTCAGTTCAGAAAATCTTATGGCCACAAGTCCCATTTTCCCGGGCGAAGATGATGACGAGCCTGGCACCAAGCGTCAAGACCTCGGCAATTCATCCATCTGGGATTCCGACTCCGATTCCGACCTCTAACGATTAGGCTCATACTAAATCAATAATATAATAACACAAAATAAAAAGGATTTTAACTTTTCTTGCTCTTGTATGTCTAATGGTAACGGGAGCATGAACTGATGGCCCTGCTGTCTATACGGCCGGTGCGCCTATAGACATAACGACTATGAGCAACGGCAATTCCCAGACTGTGCCGCTAAAAATCCTTTTTCCCAATCCGAACATTTAATCATTCACAAATTTTTCACAAATGAAAAAAATCATTGCCCTCTTGTGGCTTACTCTGTTGGCTGTGACCAGCACAGTAAACGTGCAAGCGGATGAAGCCTTCCGCAAGCACCGCTATGATTCATGGAAAGTGATGGGCCTGCCTGAGAACGCTATCGTGTTCGTGGGCAACTCTATCACCGACATGCACAACTGGACGGAAGCCTTCGGCAACGACCCACTCATCGTAAACCGTGGCAACAGCGGCGGTTACAGCTACGAAGTCCTCGACAACGTAGAGAGCTGGGTGCGCTTCAAGCCTGCCAAAGTCTTCATCAAAATCGGCACCAACGACCTCGGCACCAATTACACGGAGCAGAGCATCGCTGCCAACATCCAGAAGACCGTGGACATCATCCGCAATGAGAGTCCCAACACCAAAATCTACTTGCAGAGCATCCTGCCTGCCAAGGACCAAGCCTACAAGACCCTGGCCACCATCGAAGCCACAAACGTCTTGATTAAGGCCATTGCCGACAACACCGACAACTGCACCTACGTCGACCTCTACAGCAAGTTGGGCGGCATTCGCACCGGCGGCAGTTACTCCGCCGACAATCTCCACCTGAAAGCCTATGGCTACAAAATTTGGTGCGAGGCCATCCTGCCCTACCTCAACGAGGGAAACACGGGTGCCACATTCTCCTGCGTCTATCCCAGCAACACCGAGACCGTTCAGAATATGGGTGGCCTCGGCGGCAGCAATGGTATGCGTGCCACCTATTTCAGCGTGCAGCCCATCACGAGTAATGACATCCTCTTCTTCGGCGATGAGATGGTGAAGAACGGCGAATGGAACGAGCTCCTGAAGAACGCCAACGTCAAGAACCGCGGCACCGGCTGGGGCTATGGCGGCGACATCGCTACCACCAGCGGCCTAGTGGATGCAACATTTGCTTCCGTCAGTGGCGTAAGCAAGGCTACTCCCAGCAAAATCCTCCTCTACACCGGCACGGGCGACGTAAACGGCAACACGGCTTTGAATACCGTGGAAAGCAACTACGATGCCCTTATCGCTAAGCTGCACGAAAAGGCTCCCTCCACGCCCATCTACCTCGTCAGCCTGATGCCCAGAAGCTCTGCCAACACGCGTATCACCGACTTCAATACTTGGCTGAAGTCTAAGGCCGATGCCAACGACTACATCCACTACATTGACATCTATACCGCCCTAGCCAGCAGCGGCAAAGCCAATGGCAATTATTTCAGCGGCGACTACATCTACGGTATGGGCTATGTGAAGGTGGCTCAGGAACTGGCCAAGCACATTGACGGTTGCACCACTCTCACCGACGCACAGGCTACCGCCAACAAGCAAGTCTTTGAGGCTCGCACGGACCTCAACACCGCCGTGAACAAGGCCAAGAGCCTGCGCATAGGCACCGGAATAGGCGAATATCCCCAGAGCGTAGCCAATACTCTGGCCTCAGCCATCACGACCGCCTACGCCGTGCTGGCCAACACCAATGAAACCGAGGCGAACCTCACGAGTGCCACCAACACTTTCAACACGGTTCTCAATGCCCAGCTGCTCAATATCAACAAGCCTACGACCAACAAGAACTACACCATCAAGGCCAGCTTCTCCAGTGGTGCTAAAGGTCGCAACCTCGTGAACTACAACGGTACCCTGGTGGCCCGCACCTATCTCCCTGGTGGCTATAGTGCCCTGTGGACTTACACGGGTTCTGGTTTCAAGAGTGCGTCTGACCCCACCAAGTATCTGTATGTAGATGGTGGCTTCAAGTTGGCCACGAGCTCTCACACGCTGAATATCAATGCGGGCTTGACAGAGGGCACCGTGGCCATTGCTGAAGGTACACGCAATGCGGCCATCAATAAGAATGGTACTGTGTCAGGTGGACAATATACCGGTAATCAATACAATGAGAACGGCGGATGGACCACCGACTTCGTCCTTGAAGAGGTGGAAGGTGAGATTCCTGCTCCCGAGGTTTCGGCTCCCACGTTCTCTCCCATCAATCTGCTGGACACCCAGACGGGTTGGTACCAGATTGCCGACTATATGAATGCCAACAGTCAGGCCACTTCCGACCCCGCCCTTCTCACGGCATACGCCGATGAGGTAACGGTAAACGGCAACAAGTATCCCGCAGGCTTCTCCGTGAAGAAGACCGCCACCAGCGTGGATGAGTTGGTCAAGACCTTTGTTTATGTTACTAAGACAGGTTCCAATAACAACAATACCAACAACATCAACCTCCAGACGGCCAATGGCCGCTACATGACCTACGATGGCACCAGCAGCCTGACCGCTTCGCAGATTTACCAAATCTACTTCACCAGCGGCCAGAAAACGCGCATTGTAATGAGCAGTGGTTCATCAGGTAATGACCGCCATAGCTGGATTCCCCAGACTTCCAACGCTGTCAATTATGTGGGTTATGCAACCAACGGGCAGTTCCCCTCTTACCAGTTCTCTGCAGTCGATTTGGATGCTCTCAATCTGAAGACTTATACAGTCAAGGCGGTAGGTACTGCCGAGGATGTTCAGGTTACTTACAACGGCACCGCCAACTACGGCCTTGATAAGGTTTATAACAACGGCGTGTTCTTCTTCGGCATCGATGCATATCCTACTGCTTCCGACTTTACTGCTTCCGTAGCCAACGCCACCATTACTGTGGGCGATGGGGTTATCTATGTAGATGGTGTCCCCGGCACCAAGGTGTTCGAGACTCCCGCCAGCGGCACGCCTTATCGTATCCCCGCTGTGGCTCAGGCCAAGAACGGCGACCTCGTGTTCGTGAGCGACTACCGCTATTCCAAGGCCGACATCGGCATGGCCAACAATGGTAAACTTGACCTCCGTTTCCGTAAGAAGTATGCTGATGGCCACTGGGGCGACATCCAGACCCTTCAGGCTTGTATTGAATCTCCCACCTTCACCGCCTTTGGCGACCCCTGCATCGTCTGCGACCAGACTACGGGCAAAATCATGGTAACCTCCTGCTGCGGCAATGTGAGCTACCCTAACGGCACCCACAGCAACCATCAGGGCTGGTCACGCTGGTATTCCGAGGACAACGGCGAACATTGGTCCAGCACATACGTGGACCTCTCCGAGCAGGTGATGAACCAGATTGACAAGCGCACGGGTGCCAAACTGGCTTCCTTCTTCATCGGTTCTGGAAAAATCAGCCAGAGCAAGACCATCAAGGTGGGCGAATACTATCGCCTCTACTGCGCTTCCCTCACCCGCGTAAGCCCCGATGGCACAGGAACGGGAGCCCAAACCATGAACTATGTGTGGTACTCCGATGATTTCGGCGTAACATGGCACATGCTCGGCGACCCCGATCACAACCCCATCAACGGCGGCAACGAGCCCAAGGCCGATGAACTGCCCGACGGCAGCGTGCTTATCAGTAGCCGTACAGGCGGTGGCCGCATCTACAACATCTTCCACTACACCGACACCAAAGCCGCCAAAGGCTATTGGGGCTCTCAGGTTAATTCAAACGCCAACAACAACGGCACCTTTGGTGCTGACTGCAATGGCGAAATCCTCGTCGTGCCCGTTACCCGCGCCTCCGACAACCAGAAGACCTATCTCCTTCTGCAATCCATCCCCGCTGCCAGCGACCGCCGCAACGTAGGTATCTACTACAAGGAACTCACCGACCTCTCCAAGTACCGCACAGCTGCCGAACTGGCTGCCGACAACTGGACGCTGTTCCCCATCAGCTACACCACCTCTGCCTACAGCACCATGTGCCAGATGAAGAACGACCACGTTGCCTTCTTCTATGAGGAAAACGAACACAACAGCGGCTACGACATGGTGTTCAAGGAATTGAGCATTGAGAGAATCACGGGCAATGCCTATACCTATGGCGAGCTCTCCGAATCCGAGAAAAACACTTACCTCACCAATGGCGTGGATCCCTACTTCTCCACACATAGTTATGGAGATGAAAATATAATTGCTCTGGCTGCAGCTTACAAGACCAGTCCTACTACCTCCAACTATGATGCCTTGAATGCCGCAGTTCAAGATTATTTTAACGTGAATGTGGCCGGTGAATATATCCGTTTGCGCAACTGTCAATACAATACCTACATGAATGCCAACGGAACGGCTATTAACGGCATAAACGATGGTACGGGTAATGGTACCTTGTGGTATGTAGAAGACAATGGAGAAGGTGGTCTTAAGCTGAAAAATGTAGGCACGGGCACTTATATGGGCAACATCAGCCAAAGTGCTGCCGTTACCTTGTCCGCTGATAATGCAACCACCTTTGAGTTTGAAATGCTGGATAACGGCCATGTCGTATTCAAGCAGCAGAATGGCGGCAATTACCAGTATGGCCATATTGACGCTTCCAATAAACTCGTGGGATGGGAAAAGTCAGCCGGCGCAACTCAATGGGAACTTATAGAGGTGGTTGAGGTTCCTTCTTCCACTCTCAGTTTGGAGCCCAACTCTCAAGTTACGGTAAGCGAACTCTCTGCCCTGACCATCACCTTCAAGGGCTCTAACGCAGCCAAGGTGAAACTGAACGCTGAGCCTACAAAGCAAATCGCCTACCTTGTGAAGGATGAAACTCCTGCCCAGACAAAGGTTCAGAATGGCAAGTTTAACGCTCCCAGGCTGAAGGCTGCTGGCGAAGGCGCCATTGAAGGTACAATCACCAAGGATACCGAGGTGGATGGCAAGTTCAACATCAACTTCGGCGCAGCAACTATCGACGACGGCACCTATACGCTGTCTATCCCCTCCGGCACTTTCTATGTGGAAAACGATGAAAACCTCGATACCCCCGTGCCCGCACTCGCTGCTAAATATACGGTGGGAGAGGAAACAGCTCCTGTAGATGATATCAATGAGGTAATCGTCTATGGTGCCCTCAATGGCAATACTTGGACGGCTTGGAAGAATGGCGTAGAAATACCTGCTGGCATTTCTGCAATAACTCAGGCTGGTGATGCTACTAAGCTCAAGATTATAGAGAAGACTTATTCTTTCAATGAGGGTGACAATCTCAGCGCAATCTTTAAGTGGGATGGCGTTGCCAACAAACGTACAGATATTGTCGGTGTGGATATCCTTGGTTCTGATGGTGCTGTGCGTTATTCTGATTACCACTATGGATATGCAGGAAATCCTAACTCCGACAATGGTTACACCATCACTAATATAGCAAGTGGTACCTATACCGTGCGCTATATCGTTACAGATAGTCAAGGCCAAACAACAACTGCCGGTACTATCACGAATGTTCTTTGGGAAGTACCTGTAAATGGTAAGGTTTATACCGTTTACAATGACCATCAGGGCGTTCCTTACTATGTAAGCAATACCCGCACGACGGGCGGTGCTCAGGACATTACTACGACCCGTGCTACCGATGGCTCTCAGGAGTGGATTGTATGGGGTGACGACACCAACGGCTACAAACTCTACAACCTGAAGGACTTCACCGTCTTTACCAGCGCAAACGGTAATAACTATAAGTTCCTCAATGAACGTAAGTGCGTGGGTGTTACGCTGGAGACTTATAAGACCACTACTAACGGCAAGCGTCAGGGTGGTAATCGCACGGCAGCAACGCCTACTTTGAGTGGCGGTACATTCTCTTCTGGAACCTATAATGAATATAACAATCAGTGGTCAACCGACTTTGTTTTCGTTCCCACCGGAGAATATGCCTACAAGGTACAGACGGAAGAAGGCCAGACTGTAACTTTCAATGATGTTGATTTTGAAAACGGAGATTTTATAATTGTTGACGAACAGCTCACCGATGCCACAGGCCTTGTAGCTTCTGCCAAAGCCGGGTGTAAGTCTGAAATGGCCGTGGACGCTGCCAATTATACGATTACTGTAACTTACAGTAATGTGACCACCGTAGAAGTTCCCTATACTCTCACTCCTACAGACGATGCCACAATCACCTCCATTGATGACTTGGCTACCATTACTCTCCAGTTTACGGGTGAGGATGTTGAAGAGGGACTTATGCCCGTGACAGCAGAATATATGGAAAGAGATCCTGTATATCCCACTCTTACCAAAGAATCTACTGTCATTACAGCAACGTCCATCGCAATGAACGAAGAGACAGGGTCGTATTATGAAATCACCTTCCCCACGGCAGAAATTACAGATGGTGAATGGAAGCTCAGCATTCCTGAAGGTGCATTCTATACGATGGACTATAACACGATGTCTGAAGTAGTTGTTGCCGGAATAACCGCCACTTACACTGTAACTTGCACCGCTCCTGCAGAAGTTGTCGCCAGCTATATCATCAACGGCGAAGAGACCGAGTTCTATAAGGGCGACGACATCAACCTCGTTGATGCTGGCACCACAGCACTGGTAATTCCTGCCGACATTGACAACGTAAATGTCACCTATACGCGTGACTTCACTGGAACCTCTGGTTTCCAGGCTTGGTATGTACCTTTCGAAACCACTGTCACCACTGACATCACGTTTGCCAAGATTCTTCAGATGGCTTATGTTAATGAGAGCGGCAGTATTGTTGAAGACGCAGCAGAAGGCGTTCTCGCTATCATCGTTGACAAGATGAACACAGGCGATGTGGTCAAGGCCAATGTTCCTTATGTCGTAAAGCCCACCAATAGTGGGGAGATAACCTTTGAGGCTACCGGCTTGAAGAAGACAAAGGAAACCTCTTTTGTCATAAACACCTCTACCACCAAGTTCACCTTCACAGGTTCTTACAAGCGCTATGAGGGTGATGCGGGCTGGTTCTACCTGAATAAGTCTGGCAGCTATAGCAAGGCAACAAAGCCGACGACTGGTGTAAATGCCTACCGTTGGCATATAAACACCGAGTCCACCGATCTTTATGGTGATGATTCTAACAGCCCTGCTGAGATTCGTATGTTTGTTCTTAGAGAGGATGAAGAGGCAACCTCTATCATGCAGCAGATAACGCAGCAGTCGTCTTCTCTCGAAGGCCTCTACGACATCACCGGTCGCCCCATGAACAACGCCGTTCGTGGCCTGTACATTCATAATGGCAAAAAAATCTTTCTAAATAAGAAATAAATGGTAAAGAAATATTTTAGACCTCAAACTGAACTTGTAGATTTCATTTCAAAAAATCTTATGGGAACAAGTCCCATTTTCCCGGGCGGAGATGATGAAGAGGCTGGCACCAAGCACCAAGACTTCGGCAATTCATCCATCTGGGATTCCGACTCCGATTCCGACCTCTAACGATTAAGCTCGTACTGAATATAAGCGGCCTCGCCATCTCGGCGGGGCCGCTTTGCTTGGGTACAATCTGCACACGAAGAGGCTGGAAGCTTCTACTTTGAGGATTTGCCTTGGCATCTGAGCTTGCGAAGAACCCGGGACGAAGTCTCGGGTATTAACATCGCTTCTCCTTGCCGGGCTGGAGGCCAGTACCTCAAACAAACTCCAAGGTACTGGCTTCCAGCCAGCCTCCATGAGGGCAGATGAATGCCCGAGACTTCGTCCCGGGTTAATTACCGCTCACTTCGTTCGCTGTACTGGCTTCCAGCCAGTAAGCGATAATTCACACCTGGGGATTTGGTGCGTTTTCTCTGGCTTTCTCCCTCCATCAATTTTTAACAACTGTTGAAATCAATTTTAACAATTGTTGAAATGCATTTTAACAGCTGTTGAAAACGTTTTTAACAATTGTTGAAATAAAACTAAGTGCAGGTTTAAATAAAATTATTGCTGTCCGGGGAAAGTTGGATTCTCTTAGCATTGGGCTGAAGGCCCTTGATTGTAGAGCCTGGGGCAGAGTGACCGAGGGGAACGCCGCCCCAGGGTGTTTGGTTCTTGCTCTGGCAAGCGTCCCTATGGGTCGAACGGCAATGATTGTCTATGCTTCATATAAGCGAGAAGGCCATCCTCACGGCGTGTGGGGATGGCCTTCTTTGTTGAAAAGTTGTTGAGAGAACCGGAGCCTGAGGGCAACGGAAAAAAGGGGGTATGGTGTTTTAATAAAGCAAAATTGTTTCAGCGGAATCGGCGGCAGCGGTGCGCGTGGCGTCTTGCACGGGGGAGAGAGTCTCGAGTTCGGGCGAGAGGCTGTCGGAATGCTGGGCCTGTGCGGCGATTTGTGCCTGTCGCTCGGCGGCTCCCTGTGTGAGGGCGCGGTTTACGCTGCCGGCGATGAGGGCCACGATGGCTACGGCGGCGGCTGCGCGGAAGTAGGGGCGCACGCGGTCGAAGAGCGTGAGGGGTTGGGCCGTCACTATGGGGGCGGGATTTATATCGCCGAGGCGGGCGAGGATGCGCTCGTCGAAGTCGGCGCCGAGGTGCTGACCGCGGTGGTGCTCCAGGGCGGCGAAGTGGGCGGCGTAGGGTTTGAGTTCATCGGGCACTTCTTCCTGGGAGAAGAAGGAGCGGAGGATTTGCTCTTCTTCGGCGGTGGTGAGGCCGTCCCAGTAGCGGGCGATGAGTTGGTTTATATAGGAGTAATTCATGCTTGATAGGCTTCGCGCACGGCTTGGCGGGCGCGGTGGATGTTAATCTTGACTTGTCCTTCGGTGAGCTGGAGCGTGTGGGCTATTTCCTGATAGGAGAGGCCTTCCACGTCGCGCAGGATGAGGCATGAGCGCTGGGGCTCGCGGAGGTTGTGGATGAGTGAGAGCGTTTTGTCGTAGCGGTCCTGGAGGTCGGCGTGTGCTTCGCTTTGTGCGGGAGTTTCGTCGGCGATGTCGGGCAGTGTGTCGGCGAGCGGGTGCTGACGGGCGCGGCGGGCGGCACGGTCGAGGGCCAGGTTGCGACAGACGATGGTGAGATAGGCCTTGAGGTCGGCGATGTCCTTCTCGGGGTGCTGCTGGTTTTCCTCCCACACTTTTATAAGCGTGTCTTCCACCGTGTCTTCGGCCTCTGCGGTATGGTTGAGGATGGCCAGTGCGAGGCGATAGAGGCGGTCTTTCTGCGACAGGAGGTCGCGGCGGAAATCCAACTGTTTCATCGTGCTTTCTACTTTAATGACGGACAAGGGAAGGAAAAGTTACACTTTTTGGTACTTTTTTTTCTGTTTCCGTTGCAAAGTTAGCATTTTTTGCTCGGATATTCGTAATATTAAGCTGCGCCCCAAGTTACTTTTGTTCGGAAAAACCAAGAAAAACTGCGTTTCTCTTGTATTTTCGCTCGCTTATTCGTAACTTTGCAGCGTATATCGTTTTTATTTTTCTATGACACATTATTTATTTATACGCCTACGCGCGTACGTATTAACCCTCGTGGCAGCATGCTTCTGCTGCTCCCTCGCCACGGCGCAGAGTATCATTCCCCAACCCCAGCAGATGACGCGGGGAGAAGGACAGTTCGCACTGACGGAGACGACCATCGTGTATCACGCTCCCGAACTGAAAGAACTGGCCGCCTACCTGCGCGACATCGTAGAGCCCTCCACGGGGCTTACGCTGCAGTTGAAGGCCACGACGGCAGAGCAATTCCTGCGCTTGAAGGATAAGAAGCACAACGGCATAGGACTTTTCCTCTCCAACGACCTCAAGGCCGAAGGCTACACGCTGAACGTGACGCCGCAGAAGGCGCTGATAACGGGCGCTGACGCCGCCGGTGCGTTCTATGGCGTGCAGTCGTTGCTGCAGTTGCTGCCGGCGAAGATAATGGATAGCCACCTGCACAAGCGAATGACCGAACAGGGCGCCTGGACACTGCCCGCCGTGGACGTGAAGGACGCTCCCCAGCGGCCGTGGCGCGGACTGATGCTCGACGTGGCCCGCTACTTCCACGACCTGCGCTACCTGCGCCACTACATTGACTGTATGGCCCACTATAAACTCAATCGTCTGCAACTGCACCTCATCGACGACAGCGGCTGGCGCCTGGAAATAAAGAAGTACCCCCGCCTGACGCAAGAGGGTGCCTGGGCCGGTACGGAGGGTGAGCGCCTCGGCGGCTACTACACGCAGGAGGAAATGCGCGAACTTATCAAGTACGCCGCCCTGCGCGGTGTGGAAATCGTGCCGGAGGTGGAGTTCCCCGCCCATGTGATGAGTGCCGTGGTGGCTTACCCCTGGCTGTCGTGCACGGGTGAGCAGCAAGTGTTGCAGACGCGCCACTCCATCAGTCCCGAACTGCTATGCGTGGGCAAGCAGACGAGTCTCGATTTCCTGCGCGACGTGCTGGACGAGGTATGCGACCTCTTCCCCTGCCGCTACGTGAACATCGGCGGCGACGAAGCCAAGTATAAGCGTTGGGAGGCCTGCCCCGACTGTCAGGCACTGATGCAGCGCGAGGGACTGAAGAAGGCCAGCGAACTGCAAGGCTGGCTCACCAACAAGGTGGCCAGAATGTTGAAGGAGAAAGGCCGCACGGCCGTGGGCTGGCAGGAAATCGTGGAGCGCGGCAAGGTGGACGAGCCTGTTGTGGCCACCGTCTGGAGCGGAGCAATGGGCGACAGCACAAAGATTAAGGATATGGGCCACAAGGTGCTCCTCTCGCCGAACGCCTACCTGTACCTGGATTTCCCCGAAAGAGTGGTGGAGGGCGAGGTACCCGCTGCCACGTGGCGCGGCCCCATATCTTTGGAAAAGTTGTACGGCATGCCGTGTGAGGACTACAGCGCCGACGGCGCCTGCATCGGCATTCAGGCCTGTATGTGGAGCGACCTCTTCATCCACGGCAAGGGCCTGCCTGAACTGCGCCCGCTGAACGAAAACCGCAGCGAGGCCTACATCGACTATCTCACCTATCCGCGCCTGTTGGCCGTGAGCGAGGTGGCATGGTGCAAGAAGGCCGACCGCTCGTGGGAACGCTTCACTGGCGCCCTCGGAAAGCACTTCGCCCGTCTTGACGCACTGGACGTACACTACCGCGTGCCGGAGCCCGTCGTCAAGGAAGAAGACGGCCGTGTCACGCTCTCCTCTCCCGTGGAGGGCGCCGAGATACGCTACACCCTCGACGGCACAATGCCCCACGAGCACTCCACGCTCTACACCGCCCCCTTCACTCTCAAGGAGGGCCAGAAGGTGCGCGCCATCACCGTGGCCAGCCCCGGACATTTCTCTTTACCGCAATAATATCTAACACGTTGGCTCTCCTCTCTAACGTATTCTCCCCCTCCCTCGCTCAAGAGCGAACTCTTTCCCCAACAGGGGAGAGATGGCGAAGCCAGAGAGAGGCTGGGGAGGGGTGGCAAAGTGCCGTAGGCAGCTTTGACGGGGAGAGGCTATAGTATTCATCTCTATGCACAACCTTGAAATAATGGCCCCCGTCGGCAGCCGCGAGTGTCTCGCCGCCGCCTTGAAGGCTGGGGCCGACAGCATCTACTTCGGCGTGGAGCAACTCAACATGCGCGCTCACTCCGCCTCGCACTTCACGATAAACGACCTGCACGACATTGCCACGCAGTGCCGCGAGGCCGGCGTGAAGTCCTATCTCACCGTGAACACAATCATCTACGGCGAGGAACTGCCCCTGATGCGTGAGATTTGCGACGCTGCCAAGGCTGCCGGCATCAGCGCCATCATCGCTGCCGACGTGGCCGTGTTGAGTTACTGCAAGACGATAGGGCAGGAGGTGCACCTCTCCACCCAACTCAACATCAGCAACGTGGAGGCGCTGCGCTTCTACGCCCAGTTTGCCGACGTCGTGGTGCTGGCCCGTGAACTCAACCTCAACCAGGTGCGCGAAATCCACGACGCCATCGTCCGCGAGAACATCTGCGGCCCGTCCGGCGAGCAGATACGTATCGAGATGTTCTGCCACGGTGCCCTGTGTATGGCCGTGAGCGGTAAGTGCTACCTCTCGCTCCACAACCTCGGCGGCTCTGCCAACAGGGGCAGTTGCATGCAAGTGTGCCGCCGCGGCTACAGCGTGAAGGACTACGAGAGCGACACCGAACTCCTCGTGGACAATAAGTACATCATGTCGCCGAAGGGCCTCAAGACCATTGATTTTATCGACGAAATGATAGAGGCCGGCGTGAGTGTGTTCAAGATTGAGGGTCGTGCCCGTTCCGCAGAGTACGTGCTGACCACCGTGCAGTGCTACAAGGAGGCCCTCCGTGCCGTGGAAAACGGCGAATTCACCGAAGAAAAGAAAACAGAGTGGAACCGAAGGCTGGCCACCGTCTTCAACCGCGGCTTCTGGAACGGCTACTATCTGGGCCAGCGTCTCGGCGAGTGGAGCTCGCACTATGGTTCCTCGGCCACAGAGAAGAAGCAATACGTGGGCAAGGTAACGAAGTATTACAGCAAGCTCGGCGTGGGCGAGTTCAAGGTGGAGGCTGCCGATATCCACTTGGGCGACCGTCTTCTCATCATCGGCCCCACCACGGGCGCCCTCTACGTCATCGCCGATGAAATCCATACCGACGGCCCCGCCACCGAGGCCCTGAAGGGACAATATGCCGCCGTGAAAGTGCCCGAGAAGGTAAGGCCGGCGGATAAGGTTTATTTGGTAAAAGAAAACCAATAATAAAAACATTACTCCTCTTATGAATCCCGAAGCAACCCAAATACAGTCTTCCGATCAATACGCCTTAGAAGAGGTAAAAGCACATATCCTAACGATAAGAGGCACATCTGTCATTCTTGATCGTGACTTGGCTGCAATGTATCAGGTAAGTGTGAGTCAAATGAATCGTCAGGTCAAAAGAAATCAGGAACGTTTTCCCGAGGATTTTATGTTTCAGCTCACCAAAGAGGAGGTCACGGACTTGAAATGCCATTTTGGCACTTCAAATAAAAGGGGCGGCGACAGGCGTGCTCGGCCTTACGCTTTCACTGAACAGGGAATAGCCATGTTGAGCGGGCTACTCCGTAGCGAAACAGCCATTCGCACAAACATTCTTATCATGCGTGCTTTCGTGGCTATGCGGCACTATTTTACACAACAATCCTACACATTGCAGCGCCTGACCCATATAGAACAGAAGCAAAAGGAGCAGGAAGAGTGGCGCACCGCGATTGATACGAAGGTGGAGGCTTTGCTGGAAAATATGTCTTCGCAACAAATGGCTCTCCCTGCCGAGCAATTATTTCAGACGGGGTGTGTATGGGATGCCTGGGCATACCTGTCAGACTTGGTAAGACAAGCGCAGCAACGCATAGTCCTTGTAGATAATTTTGCAGACGAGCGCACCTTGTCGCTTCTTGGAAAACGGGCTGCAGGTGTGTCCGCCACATTGTTCTCACGTTATGGAGAAGGACTCCTCATTGACCTTGACAAGTACAATGCCCAACATGCGGAAATACTGTTTCATCAGTTGCCCCACCGCACACACGACCGCTTCTTAATCATAGACGACGTGGCCTATCTCCTTGGTGCCAGCGTGAAAGACATGGGAACAGGACTGTGTGCAGTAACCCGTATGACCGCATCTCCCGAAGAAATACTATCCCTTGTTCAATAAACTAATGTCAGCACAAGCTCTCACCATCGGTTGTTTTGACGGCGTGCATCAGGGACATCGGTTCCTGTTGCAGCAACTCCGTGCGCTGGCAGAGGAGCGGGGGATGCAGACGCTGGCGCTGACATTCCGCCGACATCCTGCCGCTGTGCTCGGAAAGCCCGTGCCGCCGCAACTCTGCACGCTGGAAGAGAAGGAATGGCTGTTGAAGGAACAGGTCCGCGAGGTGAAAATCCTCGATTTCACCGAAGAAACGGCACGTCTCACGGCGAAGGAGTTCATGAAGAAGTTGCGCGATGAATACGGCGTGGGGCTTCTTTTGTTGGGCTACGACCACCGCTTCGGCCGCCCCACGCCCGACGATGACTATGAGCGCGACGGCCATGCCTTGGGCCTCGAGGTGAGGCGTGCGGAGTCCCTGTCCGGCGTCAGCAGCAGCGCCATACGCCAAGCCCTTCTGCAAGGTCGCATAGCCGACGCCAACGAAATGCTGGGCCGCCCCTACACGCTCTGTGGCACCGTGGTGAAAGGCCGACAGGTGGGGCGCTCCATAGGTTTCCCCACTGCGAATATCTCTTCGCCCCTCCTTATCCCCAAGACCGGCGTCTATACCGCCACCACGCCCTACGGTCCCGCCCTCGTCAACATCGGCCATCGCCCCACCCTGAACAACGGCAGCGACATCTCCATAGAGGCTCACATTAAGGACTTCCACGGCGACCTCTACGGCCAGTCCCTCTCCGTCAGCCTTCTTCGCCGCCTGCGCGATGAGCAGACGTTCCCCTCGTTGGAAGCCCTGCGCCGGCAAATAGAAAATGATTTGAAATCACTCACGCCCAATCATCAATAAGAAATGAAGAAAGCACTCGTCATTCTCCTTATGTTTCTCTGCAGCCAGTTTGTGGCCGGAATAATCGCCGGCAGTATGGGCTGGCTTGAGAATGCCCGCTACATGGGCTACACCATGTTGGCCGTTGACCTGCTCCTCATCGCCCTGCTGTGGCGCTTTCGCCTCGCCGGCGAGAAGGAGTCCTACCCCAAGTCCACCGACTGGCTGAAAGGCGAGACCTTCCTGGCCGGTGCGAGCATCCTGGCGTTGGCCTTCGGCGTGAACATCCTGCTGGAGCCGCTCAACCTCAGCGACCTCGGCCTGGAGGCCACCTTTGAGGCCATGCGTTCCGACGTGCTGTGCATCCTTATGCTCTGCGTCGTGGGTCCGTGGCTGGAGGAACTCATCTTCCGTGACGGCATCCTGCGCCACCTCGCACAGAACGGCATAAAGCCCGTCTGGGCCGTCGTTGTCAGCGCCCTTCTCTTCGGTCTCGTCCACGGCGACCCCGCCCAGATGGTGCCCGCCAGTCTTCTCGGCCTCGTGCTCGGCCTGTTGTATGTCCACACCGGCGACCTCTCGCTCTGCCTGCCCGCTCACATTCTCAACAACAGCGTAGCCATCGGACTGATGTATATCCCCGGCAGCAACGAGTGGACAAAGGACTTGAGCGTGCCCGAGCACATTGCCCTGGGACTGCCCCTCCTTCTCGTGGGAGCACTCCTTATTTATATTATAATCGCGCGTAAGAAGAAATCCCTCTGAATTTATGAAGATAGGCCCTGTTGACCTTGGTCCCCGCCCCGTGTTGCTGGCACCGATGGAGGATGTCACCGACATAGGTTTCCGTCTGCTCTGCCGCCGGATGGGTGCCGCTATGGTGTATAGCGAGTTCGTGGCCGCCGATGCCCTGGTGCGCCTAGTGAACAAGTCGTTGCAGAAACTCCGCGTCTGCGATGAGGAGCGCCCCGTGGCCATACAGATTTACGGCAAAGACCCCGGCGCCGTGGCCGAGGCGGCCGAAATCGTGTTGGAACAGGCCCACCCCGACGTGCTTGACATTAACTTCGGCTGCCCCGTGAAGCGCGTAGCCGGCAAGGGGGCCGGCGCCGGACTTTTGCAGGACCCCGACCTGATGTGCCGGATTACCCGTGCCGTAGTCGATAGGGTGGGGGACCGCGTGCCCGTCACCGTCAAGACGCGCCTGGACTGGACGCTCCCGCTCCCCTCCCGCGAGGAAGGCACGGAAGGTCAGCGCACGTTCCTCATCGAAACGCTCGCCGAGCGCCTGCAAGACCAGGGCATCAGCGCCCTCACCATCCACGGCAGAACCCGTTCGCAGATGTACACCGGCGAGGCCGACTGGGCGCCGATAGGCCGCGTGAAGGCCAACCCCCGCATCCGCATCCCCATCATCGGCAACGGCGACATCGACTCTGCCGAGCGCTGCCGCGAGGCGTTTGAAAAATACGGCGTAGATGCCGTGATGATAGGCCGCGCCACCTTTGGCCGCCCCTGGATTTTCGCCGAGATAAAGGGCCGGACGCTCACCCCCGACGAGCAACTGGACGTGCTCAAGCAACAGGCCCTCGCCAGCATTCGCCTCGTGGATGAGCAGGGCAAGGACAACGCCGAGTATCGCGGAATCCTGCACGTGCGCCGCCACCTGGCCGCCTCACCGCTCTTCAAGGGCATTCCCAACTTTCGCCAAACGCGCATACAGATGCTCCGCGCCGAACACCTCGACGAACTCTTCGAAATAATGGAGCAGTGCCGCCCCCTCGTAAGTGCCGCAGGGGAATAAGGAGGCACGAAAAAAGAGGTTCGTACGACCTCGGAAGAGTCATATTACGCTCCGTAACGATTTTTTCCAAAGTGAAAAAATCTTGACAAAACGAAAAAAGGAGAAATCGCGGCGCTCCGAAATTTAAGTGCGCATTAAGCCGACTTGCGCGCGCCAATGCCAAAAAAAATTTTTCCGCTCCCTCATTCATTTTTTCCTTCACCCTATTTCGCGAAAAATTAAAAGGGACATCGGAAAAAATAAAAGGGACATTGAACAAAATAAAAGGGCTATCGGCAACATTAAAAGGGCTATCGGCGTGCCCAAAGGAATCTTCGCTCAAAACCCTACGGAGTTAACCGTTTATAAATGAGCCGTGTAACGGCGTTCTCAAAAATCGCGTTTTTTCCGTCCGAACCTCCGCTCGCTCGCCTACACGGCCAAATTTCGCTAAGAAAACGCACGAAAATTGTAAAAAATATTGACAAAAAATCATTCGTTACGTCCGTTTATATGAAGTAATGGTAGAACTGCGCACCTCTCCGCAGCAAGCGGCGCAATTCAAAGATACAATATTAAAAATATGCGTCCTTTTGCACGGGAAACGAAGAAAATCCGTTCTTTCCTTTGATTTTCGCGCGGTTATTCGTAACTTTGCAGCCCGAAAGTAAACACAAGATCATGAAACGCTTATCTTCAATACTTATTCTCGCCCTGACGGCCATCGTTGCAATGGCCCAGGTCAACTTCACGGTCAGCTATAAGCGCGTGAGCCCCACAGAAATCGATGTAATCTTCAACGGCACTGCCGCCCCCGGCTGGCACGTCTATGGCACCCGCTGCGGCGGCGACGGCCCCAACCCTGCCATCTTCGGCACCGACAAGGCCAAGGGTGCCAAGGTGAAGGGCGGCCTCAAGGACGGCCCCGGCATCAAGAAAGCCTACGACGAAATGTTCGGCCAGGAGATTTATTTCTTCGAAGGCAAGGCGCAGTACACCCAGCGCGTGGAACTCACCGAGAAGAACTACGAGCTTGAGGGCTACCTGCAGTATTCTGCCTGCAACGACGAGACTTGTCTCCCGCCCACTGACGTGATGTGTAAACTCAAAGGCACCGACGGCCCCGACGGTAAGGCTGCCGCTGAAGAGGAAACCACTGAAGAAGAGAAAGATGCCGCTGCCGACGAGGCCGGCTTAGCTGCCGATAGCACCGCCACCGACAGCCTTGCCGCCGCCATCACCGTTGACGAAGGCGATGCCAAGGGTTGGTGGACCTCCTCCATCGATGAACTCAAGAAGTTCGACATTGCCGAAAACGCTGCCGGCCAGAGCCTTTGGATGATTTTCCTTCTCGGCATCCTCGGTGGCCTCGTGGCCCTCATCACCCCCTGCGTATGGCCCATCATCCCGATGACCGTGAGCTTCTTCCTCAAGCGCTCCGACGATAAGAAGAAAGGCATAAAGGACGCTATCATCTACGGCATAAGCATCGTCATTATCTATTTGGCGCTGGGCCTGACAGTGACGGCACTCTTTGGTGCGTCGGCCCTCAATGACCTCAGCACTAACGCCGTCTTCAACGTCTTCTTCTTCCTTATGCTCCTGGCCTTTGGCGCCTCCTTCCTCGGAGGCTTCGAAATAACACTTCCCAGCAGCTGGAACAACGCCATCGACGGTAAAGCCGAGAAAGCCAGCGGCCTTATGGCCATCTTCCTCATGGCCTTCACCCTGACGCTCGTCAGCTTCTCCTGCACCGGCCCCATCATCGGCTTCCTCCTCGTTGAGGTCAGCACGGGCGGCGGCGGCATACTGGCCCCCACCATCGGTATGCTGGGCTTCGCCCTCGCACTCGCCCTGCCGTTCACACTCTTCGCCATGTTCCCCGCACTGCTCAAGAAGACGTCGCGCGGCGGCTCCTGGATGAACAGAGTGAAGGTGACACTGGGCTTCATCGAACTGGCCTTCTCGCTGAAGTTCCTCAGCGTGGCCGACCTCGCCTACGGCTGGCACATCCTCGACCGCGAGACCTTCCTCGCCCTTTGGATTGGCCTCTTCGCCGCCCTCGGTCTCTACCTCTGGGGCCTCATCAAGTTCCCCCACGACGACGAGGACGAGCGCCACACCAGCGTCACGGCCTTCTTCATCGGCCTGGCCTCCATCGCCTTCGCCATCTATATGGTGCCCGGCCTGTGGGGCGCTCCCTGTAAGGCTTGCAGCGCCTTCGCTCCCCCCATCACCACACAGGACTTCAACCTCGACCAGAACAAGGTGGAGGCCCAGTTCCGCGACTACGAGGCCGGCATGGCCTACGCCAAGCAGACCGGCAAGCCCGTCATGCTCGACTTCACCGGCCACGGCTGCGTGAACTGCCGCAAGATGGAGCTCGCCGTATGGCATGATGCCTCCGTGCGCGACATGCTTATGAAGGACTACGTGCTCATCTCCCTCTATGTCGATGAAAAGACCCCGCTGCCCGAGACTATCACCGTCAATGAGGACGGCAAGGAGGTGCGCCTCCGCACCATCGGCGACCGCTGGAGTTATCTGCAGCGTATGAAGTTCGGTTGCAACGCCCAGCCCTACTACTTCATCCTCGATAACGACGGCCACGTCATTGCGCCGCCCCGCTCCTACAACGAAGACGTGCCTGCCTACACACAATGGCTCAAAGATGGCCTCCAAACTTACAAAAATGCACGTGAAACTGCACAATAATACCCTGTAGTGTGCAAAAAGTGCGCTTTTCTCGGCATTTTGTTTGGCTATTACGATATTAAAACGTATCTTTGCACACGTTAACATTTACCACGCTCGCATTCTCTACGGGTACCACCCGTTCCTGCTGGGCAGAAACAGAAAAGAATAACCTAAAATACTTACTACAATGTCTGAAATTGAAGCAAAAGTAAAGCAAATCATCGTTGACAAACTTAGCGTAAGCGAAGAAGAAGTAAAGAACGAAGCCTCCTTCCTTCAGGATCTCGGCGCCGACAGCCTTGACCAGGTAGAGCTCATCATGAAGCTCGAAGAAGAGTTCGGCATCCAGATTCCCGACACCGAAAGCGAGAAGATTGTCACCGTTGGCGACGCCATCGCTCTTATTGAGTCTCTCAAGCAGGACTAATAAAGCCTAGCGACCATCGCGATTGCCAATGTGGCAATGTACCTCTGGGCACATTGCCACATTTGCTATGCGCATTTTATTGCCTTCCTGCCGCTGCAAGGCGGGGGCATCTTACCTCCCACCTCTCATTGCCTCCCTGCCGCCCAGGCGGGCCATCTTCCACCTCCCGATGCCTTCCTGCCGCCGCAGGCGGGCCGTCTTCCCACCTCTCATTGCCTTCCTGCCGCCGCAGGTAGGCCACTTCCCCTCCCCTCATTATTTATTTATAGTCCCGCCCATAGCAAGAGAAGGCGGCGACATTCACACTCCTAACAAATTCACGCCATGGAACTCAAGAGAGTAGTTATCACCGGCCTCGGAGCCATCACTCCCGTAGGAAACACCCTGGAACAGACCTGGGAAAACCTCAAGCAGGGCAAGAGCGGAGCTGCCCCCATCACTCGTTTCGACGCCAGCCAGTTTAAGGCCCAGTTTGCTTGCGAAGTCAAGGATTTTGATCCTGCCGAACGCCTCGACCGCAAGGAAGCCCGCAAAATGGACCGCTACGAACAGTTTGCCATGGTAGCCGCCCACGAAGCCATTGCCGACTCACATCTCGACCTCGACACCGAAGATAAGACGCGCATCGGTGTGGTCCTTGGCGTAGGCATCGGCGGCATCACTACCCTCGAGGAAGAAATCTCCAAGTACGCCGTCACGGGCGCCGAGCTTGGCCCGCGTTACAGCCCCTTCCTCATCCCCAAGATGATATCCGACGTAGCCGCCGGCCTCATCTCCATCCATTACGGCTTCCACGGCCCCAACTATTCCACTGCCAGTGCCTGTGCCTCCAGCACCAATGCCATTGCCGACGCCTTCAATCTTATCCGTCTGGGCAAGGCCAATGTGATGGTCACCGGCGGTGCCGAGGCAGCCATTACCGCCTGTGGCGTAGGCGGCTTCTGTGCCATGCACGCCCTCTCCACTCGCAACGACGACCCTGCCGGTGCCAGCCGTCCCTTCAGCGCCTCGCGTGACGGCTTCGTCATGGGCGAAGGAGCAGGCATCCTCGTCCTTGAAGAGCTCGACCACGCCCTCGCTCGCGGTGCCCACATCTATTGCGAGCTCGCCGGCGTTGGCATGAGTGCCGACGCCCATCACATCACGGCCTCCCACCCCGAGGGACTCGGTGCCACGCTCGTCATGCGTGAAGCCCTCGCCGACGCAGGCCTACAGCCCGAGGACATCGACTACATCAACGTCCACGGCACATCCACTCCCGTAGGCGACGTGTCTGAAGCCAAGGCCATCGCACAGGTCTTCGGCCCCCACGCCTACAAGCTTAACATTTCCTCCACCAAGTCCATGACAGGCCACCTCCTCGGTGCCGCAGGCGCCGTGGAGTGCATTGCTTGTTGCAAAGCCGTGGAGGAAAATATTGTTCCACCCACCATCAATCACGCTCCCGACGACCTCGACGAGCAGATTGATTACAAAATGAACTTCACCTTCAACAGCGCCCAGCACCGCCCCGTGCGTGCCGCGCTTTCCAATACTTTCGGTTTCGGCGGTCACAATGCCTGTTGCATAGTGAAGCAATTCCAACAAAATGAGTAATATTATCGACCGCGTGAAGCTACCGTTCCAAAAGAACTCCCAGCTTCGCAAGGCTCTCTACGACATCCTAGGTAAATACCCCCACAACCTCGACCTCTATCGCGAAGCCCTCGCCCACCGCTCCCAGCAATACCGCGGACGCAACGGACAGGAAAAGCCAGTAAACAACGAACGCCTCGAATTCCTCGGCGACGCCGTGCTCGAAGCCACCGTTTCCCACATCGTTTTCCAGCATTTCCCCTCCAAGCGCGAGGGTTTCCTCACCAACACACGCTCCAAACTCGTACAGCGCGAGACCCTCAACCGCCTCGCCGCGCGTATGGGCATCATCGATCTCATCCACGCCAACGTAAACTCCCCGTCCCACAACTCCAACGTGGGCGGCAACGCCTTTGAGGCCCTCGTCGGCGCACTCTATCTCGACCACGGCTATCAGGCCGTACTCGCCTTCGTCCAGAAGAAGATGATGGACTCCCGCACCCTCGATCTCGACGACACGGCGCAGAAAGAAACCAACTTCAAGTCCAAACTCCTCGAATGGGCGCAGAAGAACAAGCTCCAATGCGACTTCCGCGTTGACGACGAAATCACGCGCGACGGCAACTCCGAGTTCCACACCAGCGTAGTCATCGAAGGCATCGTCTGCGGCGAGGGCAAAGGCTTCAGCAAGAAGCAAGCCGAGCAGGAAACGGCCCGCCACGCCCTCACACGTCTGCGCCACGAAGAAGGCTTCAAGGACCGCGTCTTCGGCGGCAAGGAGCAGCGCACGGCCATGGAGGCCGAAGAATACGCCGCCCTGCCCCGCATCGCCGAAATCGACCACGCCTCCAACGCTGGCTCCGTGCCCGCCACCGGCAAGAAGAAGCCCGTGCGCCGCCGCGAGGAACGCACCGCAAAGACTGCCCGTAAGGCTGCAACTGCTCCGCAGGAAAACAAAGAGCAGGCCCCTCAGCAGCCCGCCAAGCAGCCCGCCGCTCAACAGGCCGGCCAGCAGAAAGCCGCACAGCCCAAGAACGCCCAGCGCGACAACCAGGAGCGCCGCCGCAACGAGCAGGGCCACAAAGCCAACGAGCAGGAGAATAAGGTAAGCGAGCAAAAGAGCAAAGCAACCGAGCAGGAGCGCAAGGCCAGCGAAGCTGAAGGCCGTCAGGAGGCCGCTCAGCGCCCCTCGCGTCAGGACAGCAAGCGCACCGACCGCGCTTCCGGCCGTCAGTCCGGCGAAAAGGCCAACGTACAGCCCGCCTCCTCCACCGCTGAGCCTAAAGCGAAACCCGCAGAGCCCAAGGAGAAGCCCGCTACCTCTAAAGAAAAGCCCGCCGAGGCCCCTGTGCAGAAGGTTGAAGCCGACACCGGTGCCCACGACTCCGCCGCTCCCGCCGCCGAGCCCGTAGAAAAGAAGAAGCGCGCCACCCGCCGCCACCGTCCGGCCAAGCGTGCGCCCGGCAAGGATACTCCCCAAGGAGCCTAAGCCCCTGCAGAAAAAAACATCATCCCTCTATATTTCGAGCGGACGACCTTCCCATGAAGGCCATCCGCTTTTTTTCATTCGTTTTTCCGCATGCGTGAAACAGTGCAAAAATTTTGACAACTGAAAAAAAGGAGAAATGGTCGTAAACTGGCCATTTTGATAGACGAGCATTGCAAAAAATATGCCGATTTCCGACCTGTTTTTTCCGAAATTCGGTTCTTTTTTCACGAAAAGCCCTTTAGCAGACCCGAAAGCCCTATTCATTCAAACTAAAGCCCTTTCAGTTGGAACTATCCCCCTTTTAATTTCACCGAAGTCCCTTTTAATTTTTCCGATGTCCCTTTTAGTTTTTCGTAAAAGGGCTATCGGAAAAATTAAAGGTGGGTGTAGAAACGACGGATTTTACGCATAGCGCGAACGGAAATCACAGTTTTTCGCACGTAAAAGGGGGATTAGGCGGCGTAAATGAGAAGACGAGTGAGGTAGGAATGGGTTAATTTACGCTGTGTCAGTTAATTACCAACTCTCTCAGGAATCGCGTGTAGCCCATCGAAGTTGAGGTCGGTGACTTTCACGCTCACCACGGAGCGTGAAACACATCGAAAAATGCAAAATATTTTGACAAAAAATTGTTGTTGTGCGGGGGAAAAGAAAGTAATCTTTCGTATCGTTTGTAAATGCAGGAGGTATGAAAGGTAGTCAAGAGGAGCGGATTACCCTTTATGAAACGGGCTGAAAGCCCATAAGTGTACAGCCTGGGGCGGCGTTCCCTTCGGTCACTCTGCCCCAGCTCTACAATTAAGGGCCTTCAGCCCAATGCTAGGAGAATTAAACTTTCCCCCAAACAGCCATAACAAAAAATGAGCGCCGCCGCACGTCGGGAAAAGAGGGACAAATGCGGGGCGCTCAGTAGGGTATTTTTTCTTGAAAGGGTCAGAGTGATTCTATGAGGCGCTGGCGGTAGTTGCCGGCCTGATGGAAATTGTAGGAGAGGGTGATGAGGCCGGAGATGTTGCGGGCTGTGCCGGCTTTGAGGGAATTGAGGAGCGAGAAATCGCCCTGCAGACCTACTGTGATGCCGTTGGCGAACTGGTAGGCGGCCTGGGCCTGGAGGCCGGCGTCGAAGCGATGGAGGGCGCCGGAGGGTAGGGAGAAGCCTTTCTCAGTATAGCCTATGCGGTCGCCGCCCGTGGCGAGGGGGTCGCCCTTAATGTCGCGGCGGGCCTGAAGGCCGTAGGAGGCGAAGGGGCCGGCGGAGAGGATGACGTAGTTGAGGGAACCCGTGCGGAGGTAGTAGTTGAAGGGGACGGCGAGGGTGAGATAGGTGAGTGAGGTCTTCTGGCTCATCTGTCCGGTGCGGTAGGTCTCTGTGTCGGGGTTCCAGTCGGGATTGTCGGCAGGGGTGGGGTAGGAGTCGGCTTGCTTGTCGTAGATGACGGTCTGGTCGGGGGCGCGCCAGCCTTTGCTCTGGACGAAGAGGCCGGGACTTACGCCCCAGCGCTGGGAGAACTCGTGCTCATAGGCCACGCCGCCCATGAAGGAGGACACGGGGCGTGCGGAGGAGGTGATGGAGGCCACGCCGCCGCCTATCTTGAAAAGGACGTTCTGGGAAGCGGCAGACAGGCTGAGGAGAAAAAGGAGGAAAAAAGCCTCTCCCCGTCGGAGCAGGCCCCCTCTACCTCCCCCAGGGGGGAGAATCTCCGACACCCCTCCCCTGCGAGGGAGGGGAAATATACTTCTAAAGAAAATAAACATGTGTGTAATAAATTTAGAAAAGTGTCAGTCGCTCATAAGTATCTCCGCCGCAGGCGGACACCGGCGTAGCCGGGCACTCCCCCTTGGGGGAGCGGGGAGGGGGCTTTAAAGTAAACGGAACTCATACCCCTCGCGCCTTAAGAACTCTATGGAGCGTGGGAGGGCGTAGAGGATTTTGTCGTGGGACTTGAGGGAGTCGTGGAAGGTGATGATGGATCCGGGGCGTGCGAGGTGGCGTACGTTGCGCAGGACGTCGTGGCCGTTGAGTTGCGAGGAGTAGTCGCGCGTGACTACGTCCCACATGACTACGCGATAGCCGGCATGCTTGACGGCGACGTAGTGTGAATGGAACATAAAGCCGTGAGGCGGGCGGAAGAGGTCGGTGTGGAGGATTTCGTTGGCTTGTTCCACGTTGCGGAGGAAACTGAAGGCGGAGTGCTTGAGGGTGCCCCAGTGGTTGTAGGTGTGGTTGCCGATGCGATGGCCGGCCTCGCGCACGGCTTGGAAGACTTCGGGGTGCTTCACGCAGTTCTCGCCCACCATGAAGAAGGTGGCGGGAATGTCGTAGTGGGCGAGGACGTCGAGGACGAAGGGCGTGACTTCGGGTATCGGGCCGTCGTCGAAGGTAAGATAAACCGCACGTTCTGCGGGGGTGGGCCTCCACAGAGCGTGCGGGTAGAGATGGCGCAGCAGTCGCGCGGGTTGTTCGATGAGCATAGCCTTGCGTGGGCTTAACTACAGGTAAGAGCCTTGTTGTAGGGTGCTTTTACATTCGTTCTTGCTGCATCCTCATGATGAGAGCATGGCCTACGGGCGTGTTCTCAAGGTCGGCGAGGAACTTGTCGTATTTTCCTACTTTTGAGGACTTGCAGCGTTTGAGTCCTTCCACGGCAGATGTGAGGAAGATGTAGTATCGCTCGGTGCTGTTGATGTTACGGCTTATGCGCTGTGCGCTGAAATGGTTGTACCAGTTGAGATACTGCATGGCATTCTCGGCCAGTTTGAGGAGAATGCGTTCCGATTCTTTGTCTTGGCCGAGCTGATGGTAAATCTCGGGCATGTCGAAGAGGCCGGTGTCGTAGTCGTAGCCTACGGAGTTGTATTCGTAGCGCACGTTGTAGTCGGGTATTTCCTTGTCGCACTTTTGCAGGGCTTTGAGAGCCTTGTCGCGCTTGCCTTCCTTGAGGAGTTGCTTGGCGAGGGTGACGAAGGATGAGCGATGGGTGAAGCACATGCGCAGGGTGGTCTCATCGAGATAGAGGCCGGGCTGTGAGAGATTGCCGTACTTGAAGCGGTTCATCATGTTGTCGTACATGCGGTCGGCATCGCAGGCTCCGTCGGGCTGACGGAAGGGAGTGATGCGGCGGGCAAGGCCTTCAAGTTGGAGATAGCCGGAGAGGTTGGCTTCGTTGTCCTGGCCGAGAGTGGTGGACATGAACATGGGGCGCGTCCAGTTGTGGTGGGCGAGCATTTCATAGACCATCATTTCGCTCTTCGTCACTCTGTTCTTACCCTTGAGGCTGATGACCATCTTTTCGGGGATGGAGTCGGGGCCGCCGGGGAGTTTCATGCCGCTGCGTATGACGTCAGCGCGGTTGACGGTGAGGACGATGGAGTCGGTGGGGATGAAGCCAAATTCGGGATTGCGCACGAATTTGTCGATGATGTATTGCAGTTCGAATGTTTCCTGGCCCGTCTGCTGCTTGAGGGTCTCGAGGTCTTCCTTGAAGTCCTTGACGTAGAAGACGTCGCGGCCCATGTTGTCCACATACTCGGCACGCTTCCACGTGATGGGGAGTGCGGGGGAGTCGTAGGCGGGGCGGCGCATCTGGTCGGTGTACCAGTCGGTCTGGAGGTAGGAGAGGTTGCAGACACGGGCATCGGTGCGGGTGCCCTCCACGTCCTGGCCGTACCAGAGGGGGAAGGAGTCGTTGTCGCCGTTGGTGAAGATTATGGGGTTGCCTTCGGCGGGCAGCGAGTTGAGGTAGTTGGCGCCGAAGTCGCGGCAGGTGAAGCGGCCGGAGCGGTCGTGGTCGTCCCAAGTCTGCGATACCATTTGGATAGGCACGATGAGGCAGAGGAGAGAGGCGATGAGGGCAGCGGGGAGGGGCTTGCGGAGATTCTTTTCAAGGAAAGAGCCGATGGCACCCACGCCGAGGCCTATCCAGATGCAGAAGGCGTAGAAGGAGCCTGCATAGGCATAGTCGCGTTCACGGGGCTGCATGGGGTTTTGGTTAAGGTAAAGCACAATGGCAAGACCCGTCATGAAGAAGAGGAAGAAGGTCACCCAGAACTGCTGCACGCCGCGCTGACCGCGGAAGCACTGCCAGAAGAGGCCGATGAGGCCAAGGAGGAGGGGCAGGCAGTAGAAGACGTTGTGGCCCTTGTTCTCCTTGAGTTCGTCGGGGACATAATTCTGGTCGCCGAGCATGAGATGGTCGATGGGCTTGATGCCGGTAATCCAGTTGCCGTGCTCGTTGCCGCCGTTGGCCTGTATGTCGTTCTGGCGGCCGGCGAAGTTCCAGAGGAAGTAGCGCCAGTACATGAAGTTCACCTGATAGGAGAGGAAGAAGCGTATGTTGTCCCACTGGGAGGGCATGACGCCGCTGGTTGACTGCCAATTGCCGTTCTCATCCTGGAAATCGACGGTGACGTCCCTGTAATCAATTTCGCCGAGCCATTCTTCGTAGGCTTGAGCATGGCCTACGGAATGCATTCGGGGGAAGAGCATCTTCTCGCCGGAGGCATATTCGTAGCCGCCAAACACCTGGACGACGTCGTATTTGTCCTTCTCATCGGCGGACGTCTTCTCGTGGCGCTGTATCTTGTCCTCGTGGGTGATGGATACAGGCTGGCTGGTGAAGGCTTCACCGTAGAGGAGAGGTGAGTCGCCGTACTGCTCGCGGTTGAGGTAGGAACCGAGGGTGAAGATGTCCTCGGGTGAGTTCTGATCCATCGGCGGGTTCTGCGTGGAGCGGATGACGATGAGGGCGTAGGAGGAGTAGCCTATCATCAAGACGAGCATGCAGAGCAGCGATGTGTTGAGGAAACGACGGCTGAGGATGTACTTGTCGTGGAACTTGATGAGGAGCAGCGCTACCAAGGCACCGATGATGAGGATGCCGAGCACGATGCTAAAGACTCCGTGGCCGATAAACGGTATGCCGAGGAGGGCGACACTGGCGATATAGAGCGGAATGATGAGTCCGCGACTTTTCTTCGTGGTGGCCCAGATGGCGGTGAGCACAACGGCAACGAGGATGACGAGATAAACGACCACGCCGCTGTTGAAGGCCATACCGAGGGTGTTGACGCAGAAGAGTTCAAACCATCCGCCAACCTTCACGATGCCAGGCACGAGGCCATAAAGCACAGCGGCCACCAGCACGAAACTGATGGCGAGAGCGATGAGGGAACCCTTGACGTTGGCCTCGGGGCTCTTCTTATAATAATATACAAGGCAGATAGCGGGGAGGCAGAGGAGGTTGAGCAGGTGCACACCGATGCTGAGGCCGGTGAGATAGAAGATGAGCACGAGCCAACGGTCGCTGCCGGGCTGGTCAGCACGCTCCTCCCACTTCAGGATGAGCCAGAAGACGAGGGCAGTGAACATGCTGGAATAGGCATACACCTCACCCTCGACGGCAGAGAACCAGAAGGTGTCGCTCCACGTGTAAGCCAGGGCGCCGGTCACGCCACAGCCCATGACAAGGATAATCTGCGCCAGGGAAATCTCTTCACCGTCCTTGCAGAGGAGTTTGCGGGCGAGGTGCGTGACGCTCCAGAAAAGGAAGAGGATGCAGAATGCGCTGAGCAGCGCGCTCATAATGTTCACCATGAAGGCCACCTGCGAGGGGTCGCTGGTAAACTGCGAGAAAAGGTTGCCGGTGAGCATGAAGAAGGGTGCGCCGGGCGGGTGGCCTACTTCTAACTTGTATGCTGTGGTGATAAACTCGGGGCAGTCCCAGAACGAGGCGGTGGGCTCTACCGTTGAGCAGTAGGTGAAGGCGGCAATGAGGAACACGAGCCAGCCCGTCACGTTGTTGATTAGGTTAAAACGCTTCATATAAAAGATAAACGGAGAACGTAGGAATATAAAAGTAGGATATGCCTAAAGCCCGCGGAGGCTTCAGGCATACCTGTTAAGAGAGGTTCTTATTCTTTTTCTGTCAAATCGGCGGGGAGCATTGTCACGCCTACCACGTTGTGCTGGCGGAGCAAGATGTCGCGTACGAACTTCTGAATCTTTTCGGAGCTGACGCCCTCGATGGCCTCGCGGCGGCCCTTCTGCAGGTCGCGGCCCCACTGGTTCTTGGTGGTGATGAGGCTCTGCCAGTAGCTGTTCTGGCGCTGGAGGTCCTCAAGTTGCTTGAGTTCAAAGTTCTTGTAGTCGTCGATATGCTTCTGGGCCACGCCGTTCTTGGCGATTTCCTCAATGCCCTCACGCATCAGGAGCAGCACGCTGTCCACCTTGGCGGGGGTGAAGGGGGCCATAATCTGCACGATGTAGTTTTCCTTCACGTCAAAGCTGGTCTGGGCATCGGCGTTCACGCTGTAGGCCATGCCGCCGTCCTCGCGGATGGTCTTCATCAGCATCTGGTCGAGGGCAGCACCTGTGGCTTCCACCACGGCGTCCTGTTCAAGGGTGAAGGGCAGGTCGCCGCTCCACACCTGGAGGGTGTAGGCCTGGGGGGTCTCCATCTGGCGCTCGTAGCGGATGGTGCGCTCACCGGCTTCGATGTCCGTGATGTTGGCCTTGTCGTAGTTCTCGCGCTTACCCTTGATGCCGGGCAGAGGAGCGATGTACTGCTCCACGTAGGCACGGAGGCTGTCCACGTTGAAGGCACCGGTGAAGTAGAAGTCGAAGTCGCCGGCGCTTTGGAAGCGCTCCTTGTAGATGCGTTGGCATTCGGCGTAGGAAATCTTGTCGAGGTCGGCCAGCTTAATGTTGATGTGGCGGGGGTTGCCGCAGTAGATTCCCTTCTGGATGCTGTCCTGGAACGACTGCATGGGATTCTTCTCGGCGTTTTCCAGTTGCATGCGCATGCCGTCCATAAGGTTGCGGTAGGCATCGGGATCGTCCTTCAGGGGCTGGAACTTCAGGTAGGTGAGTTCGAAGAGTGTGCGGAGGTCCTTCGGCGTGGATTTGCCGCGGAGACCTTCACCGGCCTGCGACATGGCCACGCTGACGCTGGCTTGCTTGCCGGCGAGGGCTTTTTCCAGTTCGGTGCTGGTGAAGTTGCCCCAGCCGCAGGAGTTCATCACGTTGGTGACCAAGGTGCCGTTGTAGAGGTCCTCGGTGGGCAGGAGGCTCTTGCCGCCGAAGCTGGTGGCGCTCATCAGTACCTCGGAGTCGTTGAAGTCGGTCTGCTTGTAGAACACGCGGGCACCGTTCTTCAGCGTCCAGCAGGTGTAGCCGTACTCGGCAGCCTCTTCCTTCTTAATCTTCACGGCCTTGGGCTTATTGGGCACGAGGGGCTCGTTCTTCACGTTATCTACGAAGGCTTCCACTTGAGTGTTATGAGCCTCGTCAACGGCGGCCTTGAGTTCCTCGGCAGTAGGAATGGTCTGTCCTTCCTTCTCTGGATACATACCCAGGAGCACGAGGTTCTTGCCGGTGGCGCTGATGAGGTCTTGCTGAAGGGCCATGTTGAACACCTGTGTGGGCAGTTGCTGGGCCAGCATCTTTGTGGCCTGATATTCGGTCTCGATGTCGGGGATGGCGTCGCCTTCAAGGAAGTGGCGCACGTACTGCTGCACGTAGAAGTCGCTCTTCTGCTTGTCGCGGTTGTCGTATATCTTCTCCAGCTGCGAGAGGTATTCGTCGCGGGCACGGATTACCTCCGTGTCGGTCAGTCCATGCTGGCGGGCACGTTCCAGTTCGGTCATCACCACCTTCAGGGCTTCGGCGTCCTGTCCGGGTTTGGGCAAGATTTGCAGGCTGAAGGCGTCGCAGGTCTTGGCCAGAATATAGTTGCCGTAGCCCACTTCGGCCCCTACGAAGGGGCAGTCGGCCTTCTGGCTGATGTCGGCCAGGCGTTCGTTGATTACGGAGCAAATGATATCGGTGAGGTAGTTCTGCATGATATAGGCCATCGTGCCGCGCAGTTCCGTGGGCAGGGGCTGCGTCTTGAAGTTGACGAGCATGACGCCCATCTGCATCTCCTTGTCCTTATCGACTACGAAGATGGGCTCTTCGTTGTCGGGCACGGGATAGAACTCATACTTGGCAGGATTCTCGGGCATCTGGATGGGGCCGAAGATATCCTTAATCTTGGCTTCGATGGCGTCCACGTCCACGTCGCCCACGATTACGAGGCCTTGCAGGTCGGGGCGGTACCACTTTTTGTAGTAAGCGCGCAGGAAGTCGGGCTCGAAGTTGTCAATGACGCTCATCAGGCCGATAGGCATGCGCTTACCGTAGCGGCTGCCGGGATAGAGGGTCTCCAAGTTGCGGTTGAAGATGCGCTGGCTGGCGCTGCTGCGCATACGCCATTCCTCATGGATGACGCCGCGTTCCTTATTAATCTCTTCGGCGGTGAGCAAGAGGCCGCATGACCAGTCATGCAGGATCCACAGGCAAGTGTCGATGTTCTGCGGGTTGGTGGTGGGCACGTCGTCAATGTTATACACGGTCTCGTCGGCAGCGGTGTAGGCATTGAGGTTCTGGCCGAACTTCACGCCCATATTTTCGCAGGCCTTGATGAGCTGACCGTCGGCGGGGAAGGTCACGGAGCCGTTGAAGGCCATGTGTTCCAGGAAGTGAGCCAGACCGCGCTGGTCTTCTTCTTCCTGCACGGCGCCCACCTTCTGGGCAATGTAGAAGTTAGCCTGGTTGCGGGGCTCTTCGTTGTGGCGGATGTAGTAGGTCATGCCGTTGGGGAGCTTACCGTAGCGCACGGCGGGGTCGATAGGCAGCGGGGGCATCTGCTGCGCGCTGGCGCCGAGGGTGATAAACCCTACGAGGGCAGCGACTAAAAGTTTGAAGTGTTTCATCTTTATGTTTTTTAGGTTATTTGGTTTTTCGCTTTCAAGGATCGCGGGCTGTTTTTGGCCCCAATCCGTACATTTGACTCGCATACGTGCAAAATCGCTACAAAATTACGCAAAACTTTTTACCTAACAGCAAAACTTTAGCCTCTTTTTACCTTTTTTATCATATATTAGGATTTTTACTTGTCAGTTTTAACGCTATTTCGTACCTTTGCCCTGAATTTCAAAAACTATTCCCATGGCTGTAACCATTAAGAAAGTAGAGACCAAGGCCGACCTCAAGAAGTTCGCCCGCCTCAATTATCAGCTTTACAAGGACTGCGAGTACGCCGTGCCCGACCTCCTCGAGGACCTCCTCGACACCTTCAACCCCAAGAAGAATGCCGCCTACGATTTCTGCGAGGCCGAACTCTTCCTCGCCCTCCGCGGCGACGAAGTGGTAGGCCGCGTGGCCTGTATCATCAATCATAAGGCCAACAAGCGCTGGGAGACCAACAACGCACGCTTCGGATGGATAGACTTCATCGACGACCCCGAAGTGAGCGAGGCCCTTATCTCCACCGCCGAGGAGTGGGGACGCCAGAAAGGCTGCGACAAGCTCGTCGGACCCCTCGGTTTCACCGACATGGACCCCGAGGGCATGCTCATCGACGGCTTCGACCAGCTCTCAACGATGTCCACCATCTACAATTTCCCCTATTACCCCGAGCACATGGAGCGCCTGGGCCTCACGCACGAGATTGACTGGGTGGAACGCAAGGTGATGGTGCCCCACGCCGGCCACGAAGCCCATCAGGACAAGTACTTCCGCGTGGCAGAGCTGGTGAAGAAGCGCTATAAGCTCCATATCCACAAGTTCAAGAACGCCCGCGAAATCCTCAAGGGGCAGTACCAGTACCCCATCTTCGACGTCGTCAACCGCGCCTACGCCAACCTCTTCGGCTACAGCGAGATGTCGAAAAAACAGATAGACCGCTACAGCGAAATGTACCTTCGCTTCCTCGACACCCGCATGGTGTCCGTCGTTGAGACCGAGGAAGGCGAAATCATCGCCATGGGCATCACCATGGGCTCCCTCTCCCACGCCATCCAGAAGGCCAAGGGCCGCCTCTTCCCCTTCGGCTGGTGGCACTTGCTCAAGGCCATGAAGTTCAAGCACTCCAAGATTATCGACATGCTCCTCGTAGGCGTCGTGCCCGAGTGGCAGAACAAAGGCGTCAACGCCCTCCTCTTCGCCGACCTCATCCCCACCTTCATGGAGATGGGCTTCGAGAGCGCCGAGACCCATCCCCAGCTTGAGACCAACCACCAGTCGCAAGACCAGTGGGCCTATCTCGACTGCACCATCCACAAGCGCCGCCGCTGCTACCAGAAAGCGCTGTAAACATTGCCGCCCGCAGCCCCCGCACGGCTGCCCGGCTCTCCCCCATACGACTGCCCGGAGAAACGCACAGGATTTCCATCCTCCCCGTTTCCTTCCGGGCAGTTATAGTTTTACTTTAACTCACCGCACTTAGCATTTTTTTGAAAGGTGTAAAAATCTTGACAAAACGAAAAAAGGAGAAAACGCCGCGCCCTGCGCCCTACACCAACTTTTAGCCGAAAAACGCGCGCCGCCCCGTCATCTTTTTCTCCGTCATCCCCCTTCATTTTTCCCGATGCCCTATTTTACGCGAAACTAAAAGGGACATCGGAAAAATTAAAAGGGACATAGGACAAACTGAAAGGGCTATCGGACGAACTAAAAAGGCTATCGGCGCGACTAAAAGGGCTTTAGTTTTTGCTAAAAGGGACAAAATTCCGAAAAAAATCGCAAAAAAATCATCGCGCGGCGGCCATTTTTCGCACTTAAAGGCGGGTATCGCGCCCCCAAAGAAATCTCCGCCAAAATCCTTGCAAACATAAGCGCTTATAAATGAGCCGCATTACGATGTCTTAAAAATCGCGTTTTTTCCGTCCGAACCTCCGCGCGCTCGCCTCCACGCCCAAATTTTGCTAAAAAAACGCACGAAAAATGTAAAAAATCGTTACATTTCTTTTTCAGTTACGCTCGTTTATATAGAGCAAAAAAAAGAATAGCGCACCCCACCGCGGCGGGCTGCGCTATTATTCCTTTGCTCAGAATTATTGCTGTCCGTTAAAAAAGAATGTAATCTTTTGTATCCCTTATAAACGCTGGAAATTAGAAAGATTGGGGGTGGGAGGGGCTTACCCTTTTGCCAGCGACGGCGAAGCGCCGAAGGTGCGACAGATTGGAGGATAGGGCGCGAGCCCTATCTCTTGTTTTTAACCCTATGTAGGAGCGCTGTAAGTGCGACATAATTATCACTTTACTTGATTTATGTCGCCCTTACAACGCTCCCATTGAGAAAAAGCAACGAGTGAGGTAGGGCTTGCGCCCCACCCTCCGTTATGTCGTCCTTTCAGGACTTACAAGTTTACCGGACAGCAATAGCTCAGAATTTCATTTGCAAGCCCAGACTCAACTGCTGGAAACTTGGGCCCTTGTCTTTCTTCAGTATGGACATCGGCGTGTAACGGAGGTAGAAGCCGAACTGCCTGAACATATACTCTGCCTTGATGGAGAATAGGCTGCGTCTCATGGGCAACTCGTACATGTCTACCACGGATGTACCGTCGGGAAGTTTGTATTTCGACTTGTAAAGACAATGCATCATCAACGGATTTGTCAAGGCGATGCCCAGTCCCACTTCACGGTTCTTTTTCAGTTGATAGTGGGTCATCAGTGTGAGGTTTGAGCTGAGCGCGTTGGTTGCCGAGGAGCGAGAGTTCACTTCGTCAGGATACGGCGTGAAGAATACGTTGCCGTCAGAGGAGGACGTCATCATGCTCTTCTTGAAGACGTACCGGTTAAAGAGAAAACCATAATACAGGCAGAATTTCCACCGGCTGCCGCTGGGGATATATCGGAACCTGCAGATATCAAGGCCAAACTCTCCCGAGCGTATTCCTTTCAGCTTCATGTCGGCGGGCTTTCCCAGGGGGATGTTCCATCCGAGGCTGAACTGTGGACCGAAGTACAAGTCCAGCACCATATCGGATTTATCCTTTTCAACCAGGCTGAAATCCCATCCGATGCTGGTGCTGATGTCTTGCGAAGTGGAGGTCACGACTTCCTTGTCGGAGTCTATCATGACGGTTTTCTGGTAGAAATAGTCGGGATTGTCCTTGCTGCCCAAGATGTTGATGCTCAAGGTGTCGCCTGAAGTGCAGACGTTCACCTTGTCGGGGTGGTTCACGACCAGCGTGTCGGACTGCGCTGTAGCGTTTATGGCGCAGGCCAGTGCTGCGGCCAGAGAGAGTAGTGTTCTTTTCATGATGATGCTTTGTTGTGTTTGGTAAATCTATTTTTTGAATTTCTTTTGTAACGCCTTCAGGGAGGTTTCGCCTTCCATGTAGATGACTATCACGGCATTTTGCTTCTTCTGCGGCGACAAGCGCATGTCTTTGAAGAACACGAAGCGGTTGACGTAGCCGTCGTACGTCAGTCTGTAGAGTCCGGAGTAGAGCCTGCCGCCGATGTTTGTCATCTCCTTGTCGCAGGCCTTGCGCTCGTCGGTCTTGAAGGCGGTGATGATTTTCTCCATAAGGTCCGTGTCGTTCTTCACCGTGAGGCTGTGGTAGTAGGTGAGGCCGTACTTTTGGAGGCGCTCGCCCATAATCTCCACTTCTGTGGCAGCAGGGTTTTTCTTGTAGTCGTCCCCAAGTATTTTCCCTATGCACAGGTCTTTCTGTGCCCAACTCCCGGCGGGAAGCGTCAGGATGAGAAGTATGGTGCAAAGTAGCTTTTTCATATCTTATTCGTTAAAGATTTCATTCAGTTGTCCTTCGCTGATGCTGCCCTCGTCCATGAAATTGCTCATTTCCTCCTGCATCATGTCCATTGCGGCAGCCTCATCAGCGATACGCACTCCATTCACGTAGGCTACGCAGAAGTTTCTGCTCTTTAGCTGATGCATGTGGTGCGTTATGCCGATACCCGCCACGATAGCCAGGCAGGCAGCTACGCCGGCCGCACTTCTGACGAGCCGGGAGCGACGTCTTTTCTTGTCCACGGTGCTGCGTACGCGGAGGAGCTCGCCCTCTATGTCGGGCATGCCCAGTGCAGCCTCGCTCTTTTCATGGGCGAAGGCCTCCATCAGCTCCTGCTCAATCTTATATATATACGTATCGTTCATAGTTCTTGATTTTATTGTGGGTTGAACCTCTGGCGCAGAGCCTTCAGGGCCTGTGAGATGTGCTTGTTCACGGCTTGCGTGCTGATATTGAGCTCCTGCGCCACCTCTTTGTAAGACATTTTCTCCGCGTAGCACATTCGCAGTATCTTCTGCGTCTGCGGTGTCAGTTGTGTTTCGATAAACCGCAGGATTTCGGTCAGCCGTTCCTCCCTCTCGCCCTCCGGCTGAAGGAGCATGCGGTATTCGTATGACAGGCTCTGGCGCGCCTCGTCCTCTACCTTCCTGTGGCGGAGCAAGTCCAGGGCCTTGTTGTGTACCATCGTCATCAGGTATGCCGGCTCCAGCTCATCGCATGCCATCTCCTTTTCCAGCACGCGGGCAAACACCTCGCCCACCACGTCGCGGCTGTCCTCCGCGTCGTTAAGCAGCGCGAAGGCATGGCGGTAGAGGCTGGCGTAGGATGCACGGAAGAGCGCGTCAAACGCTGCGCCGTCTGTTCGTCGTCTATGCCGGAATATGGATATCATTTTCTGGTTGCTTTGCTTATATAACGTGCGGAGATGAATATCAACTACCCCCCACCGCAACTTTTTTAGGTTTCGTAATTATCAAAATATTGTTCAGGAGTGCCTCTCTGCCTGTTATTGAGTAAGAAATCCGTTGTAATTGGGAAAGATAGTTCATAACGATAATAGAAAACTCCTTTACAGTTTAGCGGCAGCGAAAAACAAAAAAAAGACAGCGAAGAAATCTTCAAGCTGTCGTTTTAATTGCCGGGGCATATTTGGGGGAATTATTTATCAAGGGAGGCCAGTGCTGCGTCCTCGGCACGTTCCATTTCGGCGCGCTCCTCGGGTGTCTTGTCCTTCAGGCCGCAGAGGTGGAGGAGGCCGTGGGCAATGACGCGGTGGAGCTCATCGTCGTAGGTCTTGCCGAAGAGGGCGGCGTTGGAACGCACGGTGTCGAGGGATATGTAGATGTCGCCGGAGAGAATGTCGTGGGCGCTGTAGTCGAAGCCGATGTGGTCGGTGTAGTAGTCGTGACCTATGTACTCGCGGTTGATGCGGAGTATTTCCTCGTCGTCCACGAAGATATAGTTCACGGCCCCAATCCTTTTTCCGTAGGATTGTGCCACCTCCTTCAACCACGCCGTGGTCTGCGGCTGGTTGAGGGCGGGAAGGGAGATATTTTGGGAAAAGTAAGCAATCATAAGACCCTCCCCTAACCCCTCCCTTAAAGGGCGGGGGATGGAATGGGGAGACAGGTATGAGATAGTCTTTTAGGAACTTTTGGGTTTGTACCTTTAGGGGTATATTCCCCTCCCTAACAGGGGAGGGGTGGCGCGGTGCCGTAGGCAGCCGCGACGGGGTGAGGCTGTTTCTAAAACAAACTCTGCTGCTGCGCGTCGTTATAGAGGCCGGTGGGCAGGGGACGGGCCAGATGGGTGTAGGCCAGTTCGGTGACTTCGCGGCCGCGGGGGGTGCGGCGGATGAAGCCCTCCTTGATGAGGAACGGCTCATAGACTTCCTCCACGGTGCCGGCGTCCTCGCCGATGGCGGTGGCTATGGTGCTGATGCCCACGGGACCGCCCTTGAACTTGTCAATAATGGTGGTGAGGAGTTTATTGTCGATTTCGTCGAGGCCGTAGCGGTCGATGTTGAGGGCGTTGAGGGCGTATTTGGCAATGTTGAGGTCAATCTGGCCCGTGCCCTTTACCTGGGCGAAGTCCCTTACGCGGCGCAGCAAGGCGTTGGCGATGCGGGGCGTGCCGCGACTGCGACCTGCGATTTCGGCGGCCGCCTTCGGGTCTATCATCACACCGAGGATGTTGGCCGAGCGGGTGACGATGGTCTCCAAGGTCTTGGCATCGTAGTATTCAAGGTGCATGTTGATGCCGAAACGGGCACGGAGGGGTGCCGTGAGGAGGCCGGAGCGCGTGGTGGCACCGACAAGGGTGAAGGGAGCCAGGTCTATCTGTATGGAACGCGCGGCGGGGCCCTTGTCTATCATGATATCGATGCGGTAGTCCTCCATTGCGCTGTAGAGATACTCCTCCACGACGGGCGAGAGGCGATGAATTTCATCGATGAAGAGCACGTCGTTGGGCTCCAACGAGGTAAGGAGACCGGCCAGGTCGCCCGGCTTGTCGAGAACGGGGCCCGAGGTGAGTTTGAAGCCCACGCCGAGTTCGTTGGCGATGATATTTGAGAGCGTAGTCTTGCCCAGGCCCGGGGGGCCGTGGAGAAGGGTGTGGTCAAGCGGCTCACCGCGGTATTTGGCGGCCTCCACGAAGACGCGGAGGTTATCTACCACCTTCTGCTGACCGCTGAAGTCGTCGAAGGACAGGGGACGCAGCGCCTGCTCAAAGTCTTTCTCCGAGGAAGCCTGTGCCGGCGCCTGCTGCTCGGCATGAATGTTGAAGGTATCTTGCTGCATTTTTCAGAATTAGCAAATTAGCAAATTAGCGAATTAGCAAATGGGAAAATTAATCTTTGCCCCACTCTTTCAGCGCCGCCTTCACGATGTCGGACTGGGTGTTGATGAGGCGGAAGTACTCGTTGCGATCCCACACGTCGTAGGCAATGAGCGACTTGAGGAGGAAGCGGAGGTCGGGGATGGACTTCTCCTTTTCCTCGTCGTCCTTGGGCAGCACCTTCTTCTGTGCGGCCTGACTGATGACGCTGTCCACGAGAGCCTGCGGCACCTCGAAGCGGGCGACGTACTGGTCAAAGTCGGGGTAATCGGCCTTGAGGCCCGTGCGGTGCTCATCCACGTAGCGCAGCACCTGCTCATTGATAATATTGTGGCGGCGTATGGCCGTCAGGTACTTGGTGTAGCGCATCGTGTCCAGGGGTACGAACACGTCGGGCATGATACCGCCGCCGCCATATACCGCACGGCCCTTCTTAAGCGTGCGATAAACGCGCGTGCTGTCCAGATGAATGCTGTCGATGCAGGAGAGTTCGCCATGAGTGAAGCGTGTCTCGAGATCCTCGTTGTAAGCCTTTTTGTTACCCTTCTCGTAGGGTTTCTGGATGCAGCGTCCGGAGGGCGTGAAGTAGTGGGAGGTGGTAAGGCGTATCATTGAGCCGTCAGGGAGGGGTATGGGGCGCTGCACGAGGCCCTTTCCGAAGGTGCGGCGGCCGATGACCTTGCCGCGGTCGTGGTCCTGGATGGCACCGGTCACGATTTCGGCGGCCGAGGCCGTGTATTCGTCCACGAGGATAATGAGGTCGCCCTTCGTAAATTCGCCTCCAGCCTTGGCGTCCATTGTTTCGCGCCGCGTGCTGCGGCTTTCGGTGAACACGATGAGGTCACCCTTCTTCAGAAACTGGCTGCCCACCTCCACGGAGGCGCCGAGGTAGCCGCCACCGTTGGACTGGAGGTCAAAGATGAGGCGTTTCATGCCCTGTTTCTTCAAGTCGCGGATAGCGTCGGCCACTTCCTTGCCCGAAGTGGCGCCGAAGCGTTCCAGATGAATGTAGCCGATGCCGGGACGTATCATGTAGGCGGCATCGAGCGTGTTGACGGGAATCTTGTCGCGCACCACGTCAAAATAGATGGGCTTCTCCACGCCGCGGCGCACGATGCCCAGCATTACGTGAGTGCCTTTCGGGCCGCGAAGCTTGGTCATGATGGTATCGCGGTCCATTTTCACGCCGGCGATAGGGTTGGAATTTACCGTAACGATGCGGTCGCCTGCAAGGATGCCTACGCGCTCCGACGGGCCTTTGCGGATTGTCTGAATGACGACCAGCGTGTCCTCCATCATATTGAACTGCACGCCGATGCCCTCGAAGTTGCCTTCAAGCGGCTCGTTGAGTTTCTTCGTCTGTTCGGCGTTGGAGTAGGAGGAGTGGGGGTCAAGCTTTTCGAGCATGCCGTTTATGGCGTCCTCCACGAGTTTCTCTTGGTCCACGGAGTCAACGTAGAGGTTGGCAATGGCCATCTGGGCGATTTGCAGTTTGCGCAGTTGGTCCAGGTCGGTGACTCCGAAGTTGGGGTCCCGCTGTTGGGCATGCAGATTGAGAAAGCAGAGCGCGAGGCTCAGGAGAAAGTATATTCTTGTCTTATGCATTACGGTTTTTAGGGGTGTAAAATCCCAAGATTAATGATTTTGCATGCAAAAATACACAAAATATGCAAATTAATGCCTAACTTTGCACGTCAAAATCAATATTTCTTTATGAAAAACCTCCTCCAAAGCCTCATTCTGCCCCTTTTGGGCCTTTTTCTGCCTCTTTTTGCAGTGGCCGATGAGGCTTCGGACACACTTTCCGGCAGTCTGTCGCCAACAGATGACTCCCAACAGTCAATAGTCAACACTCAACTCCATACAAAAGAGCTTCGCCTCCTCATCGATGCCGATGCCTTCATCGTGGACAACGAGTTTGACGGCCCTATGGCCAAGGGCTACACGCTGCCCGGCACGTGGCTCGCCCCGCGCCTGGCCTACGACCCCCATCCTGCCGTTCATCTGGAGGCCGGCCTCTATGCTATATTCTTTAACGGCGCCGACCGCTACCCGTCGTATGCCTTCCACGACATTGCCTCATGGAAAGGAGCGCAGTATCGCAAGGGCATTCACGCCCTGCCCTGGTTCCGGGCCGACGCCAGCATAGGCCAAGCCGCCTTCACCCTCGGCACGCTCCACCGCGAGCCGAAGGACGCCTCCCAACTCGCCCCCCACGCCCTCGCCCAGCCCCTTTACAATCCCGAAAGCCTCCACAGCGCCGACCCCGAGATGGGAGCGCAGGTGCGGCTCGCCCTGCCGCGCTATGACCTTGACCTCTGGATAGACTGGCAGAGCTTCATCTACAAACAGGACACCCATCAGGAAGCCTTCACCGCCGGCCTCGTGCAAGAGGTGGGGCTTTTCTCCTCCGCCCGCCGCAACGTGAGCCTCACGCTCCCCATCCAACTTCTCGCCCAGCACCGTGGCGGCGAGATAGACGCCACCACCTGTGGTGCCCAGACCCTTGCCAACGCCGCCCTCGGCCTGCGTACCCAATGGCATGCCGACCGCCGCGTCCTCAGCGCCCTCGGCGCCGAAGCCATGGTGCTTCATTCCATGCAACTCAAGGGTACGCTCTGGCCTCAGAACAGTGGCGACGCCCTGTGGGCGCAAGCCTCCGCCCTTCTTTGGAACCGCCTTGACGTGCGCGGCGGTTACCTTTTCGGCTACCGCTACGTGAGCCTCTTCGGCACCCCTCATCTCAGCACACTCAGCACCGCGGACGGCCGTCAGTACGGCCACGTGAACACCGCCACCTATCGCGTGGCATACCGGCAGCCTTTCTCCCATGATATGTCGCTCACGGCCAGCGTGGACGGCTACCTCGCCCATCCTTCCGGCGAGCCCTTCAGCCATTCGCTGAGCCTCGGCCTCAGTTTCAGGGCAGGGCTGGATTTTCTCCTGAAAAAGTTCTGAGGCGAGGGGGTATCTCTTCAGTACAATCCAGTATGCGCGCCAGTCTTTGGCCTAAGGACTGCAGTCCTCGCCCTTAGGACTGGAGTCCTCCCCCTAAGGATTGGAGTCCTCGCCCTAAGGATTGGAGTCCTAAGGGGGAGGACTGCGACGCTTTCCCGTTTAGCAAGGGTAGAAAGCCGTTAGCGTAATTGTAAAATACGAAATCTCCCCTGTCGCCTCCTATTTATAAATAAGGAGAGGGCAGGGGAGATTTCGTATGCGGAGCAAAGCCCGACGCAAGGGCGCGGGGCCTATGCCTTGTGGGCATCGAGGGCGTGGGCGGGGTAGTCGATGGTGAAGTGGAGGCCGCGGCTCTCCTTGCGCTCCAGGGCCTGGCGCGTGATGAGGTAACCCACGTTGATCATGTTGCGCAGTTCGCAGAGGTCGCGGGTGGCCACGGTGCGCTTGAAGAGGTGCTCGGTCTCCTCGTAGAGCAGGTCGAGGCGCTCCCAGGCACGATGCAGACGGAGGTCGGAGCGCACGATGCCGACGTAGGTACTCATGATGGACTCCACCTCCTTGGCGTCCTGGGCGATGAGCACCTTCTCCTCGTTGGAGAGCATGCCGTGGTCGTTCCATTCGGGAATGTTCTCCTTGAAAGAGAGCGAATCGACAACGCTGAGGCTATGGCGCGCAGCAGCCTCGGCATACACCACGGCCTCTATGAGAGAGTTGCTGGCCAGACGGTTGCCGCCGTGAAGACCAGTGTGGGAACATTCGCCCACGGCGTAGAGGCGGCGGATGGAGGACTGGCCGTCGAGGTCCACGTCGATGCCGCCGCACATGTAATGGGCACAAGGCACGACGGGAATGTAGTCCTTCGTGATGTCGATGCCGATGGAGAGGCACTTGGCGTAGATATTGGGGAAGTGATGGCGCGTCTCTTCGGGGTCCTTGTGGGTGACGTCGAGGTAAACGTGGTCGATGCCGTGGATCTTCATCTCCTTGTCGATGGCGCGGGCCACAATGTCGCGGGGAGCCAGGGAGAGGCGCTCGTCATACTTCTGCATGAACTCCTCGCCGGAGGGTAGGCGCAGGATACCGCCGTAGCCGCGCATGGCCTCGGTGATGAGGTAGGCGGGTTGGCGCTCCTTAGGGTTGTAGAGGGCCGTAGGGTGGAACTGCACGAACTCCATGCCCTTCACGAGGCCCTTGGCGCGATAGACCATAGCGATGCCGTCGCCCGTAGCGATGTTGGGGTTGGTGGTGGTGGCATAAACGGCACCCGTGCCGCCGGTGGCCATGAGTGTGACCTTGGAGAGATAGGTGTCGATGCGGCCCTCGGGGGTGAGGACGTAGGCACCGAAGCACTCGATGTCGGTGGTGCGGCGGGTAACGCGCACACCGAGGTGGTGCTGCGTGATAATCTCCACGGCAAAGTGGTTCTCAAGGACTTCAATCTGCGGGCATTGGCGCACAGCCTCGATGAGTCCGCGCTGAATCTCAAATCCCGTGTCGTCGGCGTGGTGGAGAATGCGGAACTCCGAGTGGCCGCCTTCGCGATGGAGGTCGAAGGTGCCGTCGGGCTTACGGTCGAAGTTCACGCCCCACTGCACGAGGCGCTGGATACCGGCGGGAGCACCTTCCACCACCTGGCGCACGGCCTCGGGGTCGGAGATGAAGTCGCCGGCCACCATGGTGTCGTGGATGTGTTTCTCGAAATCGTCCACGGCGAAGTCGGTGACGCTGCTCACGCCGCCCTGCGCCTTGGCCGTGTTGGCCTCCTCGATGGAAGTCTTGCAGATAAGGGCCACCTTGCCTTTGCCCGAGGCGGCCACCTGGAGGGCATAACTCATACCGGCAACACCTGAACCGATAACGAGGAAATCATATTTTTTGATCATGGCTGTTGAGAAGATTTATTTTCGGGGATTCGATTTCTCGATTACTCGATTTCTCGGAAGAATCCTACCCAAAGAACAAATAGCAGATACCAATGGCGGCAATGATGCCGGCGAGGTCGGCCAGGAGGCCGCAGGTCACGGCGTGGCGGGTGTGGCGGACGCCTACGCTGCCGAAATAGACGGCGAGAATGTAGAACGTCGTGTCGGTACTACCCTGGAAGATGCAGGAGAGACGGCCCACGAAGGAGTCGGCACCGTAGGTCGTCATGGCATCTACCATCATGCCGCGGGCGCCACTGCCGGAGAGAGGTTTCATGAGGGCCGTGGGGAGCGCGCCCACCCATTCGGCATCAAAACCAATGGCCTTGACGAGCCATGTGAAGCCGTCCACGAGCCAGTCCATGGCTCCCGACGCGCGGAACACGCCGATGCCCACGAGCATAGCCACGAGATAGGGGATGATGCGCACGGCCGTCTGGAAGCCATCCTTGGCGCCCTCAATGAAGGCGTCATAGACGTTGACGCGCTTCCTCACGCCCGCACACATAAATAATATAATAATAAGGAGTAGGAGGACGTTGGCCACATTGGTGCCTACGAGGTTCATCATCGTGCTGTCCAACTGGCTGAAGCCCCAGATGATGCCGGCCACGGCGAGGGCCATGCCGCCCAGGGTGAGGAGCAGCGTGCGGTTGAAGAGGTTGATGCGCTGATACAGGCAGGTGATGACGATGCCGGCCAGCGTGCTGAAGAACGTGGCGAGGAGGATGGGCACGAACACATCGGTGGGCATGGCGGCGCCCTGCTGCGCGCGGTACACCATGATACTCACGGGAATAATAGTGAGGCCCGACGTGTTGAGCACGAGGAACATAATCTGGGCGTTGGAGGCCGTGTCCTTTTTCGGGTTGAGTTCCTGCATGCCCTCCATAGCCTTGAGGCCGAGCGGCGTGGCGGCATTGTCGAGGCCCAGCATATTGGCCGCGATGTTCATGAAGATATTGCCCGTCACGGGGTGGCCCTTCGGAATTTCGGGGAAGAGCTTGCAGAACACGGGAGAGAGAAGGCGAGAAAGGGCATTCACTACGCCACCTTTCTCGCCCACCTTCATCACGCCGAGCCACAGCGAGAGCACGCCCGTGAGGCCGAGAGAGATTTCGAAGGCGGTCTTCGACGTCTCGAACGTAGAGTTCATGATGGCGGGAAACACGTCAGTGTCGCCGAAAAACACCAGGCGGATGACGGCAATGACGAAGGCAATAAAGAAGAAGGCGAGCCAAATATAATTCAGAGCCATAGGATAGGGGAGATTAGGCAGAAGACGCGCGGCAATCCTTCACGAACGGGCCAAAAAAACCTCGCCGCGAGTCATAATCTGCAGTTTGTAGGCGCAAAAGTATAAAAAAACGACGAGATAGCACCTAAGTATGGCGCTTTTTTTGTAATTTTGTCGGCAAATATCAAAGAATTACAAACAAAGCAATGAAAAAACTCCTCTTAGTGCTTTCTCTTGCCCTCGTCTGCGTAGTGTTCACGTCCAGCCGCCCGGCTTCCGACGCCCAGCAGTCGCAGAAGCGCTACGCTCTCTATGGCGTGGCTTTCTACAACCTTGAGAACCTCTTCGACACCATCCATGCCCCCGGCAAGAACGACTACGAGTTCCTGCCCGAAGGCTCCTATCATTGGAACGGGCTGAAGTACAAGTCCAAGTTGGCCAACATGAGTAAGGTGCTCTCCCAGATTTGCACCGACCGCATCCCTGCCGGCCCTGCCATCATGGGCATCTCCGAGTGTGAGAACCGCCATGTGCTTGAAGACCTGTTGAAGCAGCCCTCGCTCCAGGGCCGTGGCTGGCGCATCCTCCATTTTGAGTCGCAGGACCGCCGCGGCGTGGAGGCTGCCATGTTCTATAACCCGCGCTTCTTCACGCTGGAGGACTCCCTCTACGTGCCTTACATCTATCCCACGGAGGACAAGCCCAACGAACGCCTCGGCTTCACGCAGGATGAGGACGGCACCATCCACGTGCTCCCCCTCTATGGCGACACCACCCGCATCACCCGCGGCTTCATGGTGGGCATTGGCCGTCTGGCCGGCGAGCGCCTTGCCGTCATCGTCAACCACTGGCCCAGCCGCGGTGCCACCAGTCCGGCCCGCGAGCGTGCTGCCTGGCAGGTGCGCCAGCTCTGCGACGCCCTCTATAAGCGCTACGACGGCGACATCAAGATGATTATCATGGGCGACCTCAACGACGACCCCGACAACCTTTCCATGACGGAGAATATGAAGTGTAAGTTTGAGGCCAGCAAGCTTGAGGGTCCCGCCGACTTCTTCAACCCCTGGTACTACACCCTGCGCAAGAAAGGTCAGGGCACGCTCATGTATCAGGGCAAGTGGAACCTCTTCGACCAGATACTCGTCAGCGGTAACCTCGTGGATAAGAACTACAACCTCAAGAAGCCCCAGGGCGTCGGTCAGCTCGACCTCAGCGGTGGCCTCACCTTCCTCCAGCACGCCATCTTCATGCGCGACTACCTCTTCCAGCAAGAGGGCAAGTATAAGGGTACGCCCCTCCGCACCACCGCCGCCGGCGTTTGGCTCAACGGCTACTCCGACCACCTTCCCACACAAGTTTATCTCGTAAAGGAACTCTAACCGCTCCAAATCTATCCAATGAAACCATCCATTCCCAAAGGCACGCGCGACTTCGGCCCCGTAGAGATGGCGCGCCGCAACTATATCTTCAACACCATCCGCGAGGTGTACGCCCTCTACGGCTACCGCCAGATTGAGACACCCTCCATGGAACTCCTCTCCACCCTTATGGGCAAGTACGGCGAGGAGGGCGACAAACTCCTCTTCAAAATCCTCAACTCCGGCGACTTTACGCGCTCTGTCTCCACCGCCGACTACGAGGCACAGAACGCCCCGCAGCTCGCCGCCCGCTTCTGCGAGAAAGGCCTGCGCTACGACCTCACCGTGCCCTTCGCCCGCTATGTCGTGCAGCACCGCGAGGAACTCCAGCTCCCCTTCAAGCGTTTCCAGATACAGCCCGTGTGGCGCGCCGACCGTCCCCAGAAAGGCCGCTACCGCGAGTTCTATCAGTGCGACGCCGACGTCGTAGGCTCCGACAGCCTCGTCAACGAAGTGGAACTCCTCCAGATAGTCGATGAGGTGTACCGCCGCTTCGGTATCCGCGTGGCCATCAAAATCAACAACCGCAAGATACTCACCGGCATCGCCGAAGTCCTCGGGGCCGCCGACCGCATCATAGACATTACCGTTGCCATCGACAAGTTCGACAAGATAGGCCTCGAAGGCGTCAATGCCGAACTCCTCGCCGACGGTCTGTCGCAGGCACAGGTGGACCAGCTCCAGCCCATCATCACCCTCTCCGGCACCAACGCCGAGAAACTCGCCACCATGCGCCAGGTCCTCGCCTCTTCCGAGGTCGGCCTCAAAGGCATCGAAGAAGTGGAGTACGTCCTCTCCCAATACGAAGGCGCAGCCGAGGCAAGCCTCGACCTCACCCTCGCCCGCGGCCTCAACTACTACACCGGCTGCATCTTCGAGGTGAAAGCCCTCGACGTAGAAATCGGCTCCATCAACGGCGGCGGCCGCTACGACAACCTCACCGGCATCTTCGGCCTCCCCGGCCTCTCCGGCGTAGGCATATCGTTCGGTGCCGACCGTATCTACGACGTCCTCACCCAGCTCGACCTCTTCCCCCGCGAAGCCCATGCCGGAGCACGCCTCCTCTTTATCAATTTCGGCGAGAAGGAAGGTGCCCACTGCCTCCGTCTGGCCCGTCAGGTGCGTCAGGCCGGCATCCCCACCGAGGTCTATCCCGACGCCGCCAAGATGAAGAAGCAGATGCAGTATGCCAATGCCCTACAAGTGCCCTATGTCGCCCTCGTTGGTGAACAGGAAATGCAGGAAGGCCTCATCGCCCTCAAGGACATGCAGAGCGGCGAGCAACAAAAACTCACCCTCGACGAACTCATAGAGAAACTCCGCTAACGCTCCTCTCAATAATATAATTATGGTATGTTTTTAACCACGAATGATTGTTTTAACCACGAATGATTGTTTTAACCACGAATGATTGTTTTAACCACGAATGACACGAATAGCACGAATCCTATCAACTGACGAATGGCTGCACGGTGCACCACGAATCTGACTAATGATGGCCGCCCGCATTCGTGCAATTTGTGCTGCATCTTCGCTTGGAGAGCGACCTCCTGCCCCGCGTCAGCGGACCCTTTCCCCAACAGGGGAGAGGTGGCGGAGCCGGAGAGAGGCTGGGAAGGGTGGGAAGGGTCTCCATTTGTTTATCACAAGAAAGTATTCGTTAGATTCGTGCGATTCGTGGTTAAAACAATCATTCGTGGTTAAAACAATCATTCGTGGTTAAAACAATCATTCGTGGTTAAAACAATCATTCGTGGTTAAAACAATCATTCGTGGTAAAAACAATCATTCGTGGTAAAAAAACATAGCGAGGTCAGGGGTCATGGGTAATATAACCCGAAATGAAAGAGAAAACTAATTTATAGAACCTACCTAATATATATACGGCAGGCTGTCACTTCCCGGCAGTCTGCCTTTTTGTATCAGGAAGAAGAGAAAAATCTTCCATTCTGTCACCTTTATGGCCCTTATTCTTCAAAAAAACGACTGAAGTCTTGCATGTTCAGTAACTTTTCTTTAATTTTGCCACACAAACGGAGTAAGGGTCATTACCCCTGACCCATTACCCCTTACCCCTCTCCTTAATACATTATTAATAATTATGAAACAAAGAACGTTTAACTCTTGGCTGACATTGTTTTTACTGATGCTGACCTTTGCAGGGCAAGCCGCCTTTGCCCAAGATGCCACATTTGCTCTTTCAAGCAAAGGGGTACAAACGCAGAATGGAATCACCATTGACAACCAGATTTTCATTTATCAGGGTTATACTAACCTCTGTTATGATGACAGTTACATGACTGTCTCCACCACTACCGGCAAGAAAATAACGAAGGTAGTCTTCGAGGCTTTTCCTTATGCCTTGGGCGATAACCCCGTTCTCTTTGAGGAAAACGGCGTGGCCGTGGGCAGTTATGACACAGGCTCCTACACTTGGACGGGTTCGGCGTCGAGCCTTTATATTCATAAGCCTGTGGGTGCCACTACGGACATTGGCATAACCGCCGTGAAGGTCTGGTTGGGAGGGGACGCCCCTGTCGTGCCCACAACTTATACGGTGTCTATCACCGGCAACCCCTCGGATGCCAAACTCATCTACGACGGCCACGAATATGCCGACGGCGACACCTTTGAGGCTACCGGCCTGACGCCCGACGCCCTCTCCGCCACGGCCATAGAGGGCTATATGTACAACATTGCCGTGGAGGGCGGGAAGGTCACCGTCACATATGCCGAGCAGTTCCCCAAGGCCGGCGTAGGCTACTACCTCCAGGAGTCCGTGAACGGTCTTTACCTCAACGTCCTCCACAACACCAGTAACCCCGCCAAGGATGTCCAGCTCCTGACCACGCCGCAGGCTCTCTACTTCAACGCCACCACCGGCGGCTTCCATATTCAGGATGCCACCGGCCTCTATGTGGGCGGCTACAAAGCCAACACATGGAACATGAATGCCGACGAGCCCGAGGTTTGGACCGTTGAGGCCGTAGGTAATAATTATGCGTTCAAGTGCGTCACCACCGGCGGTTACCTGGGCTTCGACAACAGCGTGGCCGGCGGCGAAGTCAGCGCAGCCTATCGCGACAAGGGCACTGACAAGCGCGGCATCTTCATCATCACCGAGGCTCCCGCCCCCACGCCTACAGAGCCCGTTATATACACCGTCATTGTAAGCAATGCTCCCGATGGCGCCGCCGTTGTCCTCGACGGACAGAGCATCACGGGCATCGGCACCTACGAAACGACGAAGGTCCTCTCCCTCTCCGACCTCGTCGTCACCGAGCCTTTTGGCTACTATGCCGAAACGGCCTACGACGCCGTGAGCCACACCTTCACCGTTGACTTCAAGGCCTATCTCAACTACAGCGTCAGCGTTGCCGGTACCGACGACGCACAGGCCGGTGTCATCTACAACGGCCTCACCTATCACAACGGCGACGAAATCCTTGCGAAGCAGGACCTCTCTGCTGCCGACCTCACCGCTGTCAGCATTGACGGCCTCGTCGGCGCCGTGACGCTCAACGGCACTACCATCACCGTCACCTACACCAAGGCCGAGTACATTGAGTTCATCACTTCCGGTCTTTCCGGCTATAACTACTATGTACCGAAGGGTGGCGTCACCGTCAGTGGCATCATTTCTTCCGACGGCGGCACCCTCAACCTCTACGACACCGCCTGGGGCTATGACATCAAGCTCAACAGTCCCGACCGCAAGATAATCAAGGTGGAACTGCAGAGCGCCGACAACATGACGGCCGTCAACGTCAACACCGGCACTTTCAACGCCACCACCAAGACCTGGGAAGGCAGCACCAACGACCTCACCTTCTCCACCACCTCCGGCGACTACTACATCACCCGCATCCGCGTCTATCTCGAGCCCCTCGCTGCCAAGACCTACACCGTGTCCATCACCGGCAATCCCTCCGAGGCCAAACTCTTCTACGACGGTCAGGAATATCCCGACGGCGACACCTTCGAGGCCACAGGCGTGACGCCCGAAGTCCTCTCAGCCACCGCCATTGAGGGCTATATGTACAACATCACCGTGCAGGGCGAGCTCATCACCGTCACCTATGCCGAGCAATTCCCCAAGACCGGCGTGGCCTACTATCTCCAGGAAGCGAACAACGGCCTTTACCTCAACGTCTTCATCAACGAGAACAACCGCGCCAAGGATGTCGTCCTCGAAACCGCGGCCCAGCGTCTCTATTTCACCCCCGTCGATGGCGGCTTCCACATTAAGAATGCCTCCGGCTACTATGTAGGCGGCTATGAAGCCAACACCTGGAACATGAACGCCGAGACGCCCGAAGTGTGGACCGTTGAGCCCGTCGATGGCGGCTATGCTCTCCACTGCGTACAGGGCTACCTCGGTTTCAACGACATCTACACCGGCGGCGAGACCAGCGCAGCCTTCCGCAACAAGAACGCCCTTGAGCGCGCTGTATTCAATATCACCGCCGCTCCCGAAGATGAGGAAATCGTCTATACCGTAGTGGTCAACGACGCTCCCGAAGGCACCGCCGTCACCCTTGACGGCCAGGACCTCACCGCCGGCGGCACCTATTCCACCACGAAGACCCTCGCCCTCACCGACCTCACCGTCACCGTGCCCGAAGGCTATGAAGCCCAGCCCGCATACGACGAGGCCACCCACACCTTCACCGTCAACTTCCGCGCCTATCCCGTCTATACCGTCAACGTGCTCAATGCCCCCGAAGGCGCAGTTGTCATCTTCGATGGCAAGGACTTCACAGCCGGCGGCACCTACACCGTGGACAAGGTCCTCACCGAGGCCGACTTCAGCATCACCGTGCCCGAGGGTTACTACTACGAAATTTCCTATTTTGAAGCCCTCAACTCCTTCACCGTTGCCTTCTGGCCATACGTCAAGTACACCGTCAGCGTCACCGGTACCGACGATGCTACGGCCGGCGCCCTCTACGACGGCACCACCTACCACAACGGCGACATCATCTACACCAAACAGGCTCTCATCTCCTACGAAGTGACCGCCGTCGAGGTGGAAGGCTACACCGCCGAGGTCATTCTCAACGACTACGCCATCACCGTGGCCTACACCCCCGTCATTCCTGACGGCATAACGACCCTTTCCTCCTCCGCCGACCTCAAGCGCGCCTACGACCTCCAGGGCCGCATGACCACCAAGGCACAGAAGGGCCTCAACATCGTAGGCGGTAAGAAGATCCTCAAGTAATCCCGCCCCCCTTTCTTCGCAAAGGGCAAAAACCACAAAGAAACAGCGCAACCTGCCGCGGCGGGTTGCGCTGTTATAGTTTTACTTTAACTAAGCGGTCGTAACGTTGGAAAAAATGTAACTATTTTTTACACTTTTTGTGCGTTTTCTTAGTGATTTTTGGCCGTGGAGATGAGCGCGCGGAGATTTGGACGGAAATACGCGAATTTTGAGAATGTCGCTATGTGGCACATCTATAAATATTTATCTTCGTGATAATTTTGGCGATGGCTCTTTCGGGCGCGCAAAGCCCGCATTTAAGTGCGAAAAATGGCCGTCGGGCGATGTCGTCATTGCGATTTTTTTCGGAATTTTGTCCCTTTTAGCAAAAACTAAAGCCCTTTTAATTGAAACTAAAGCCCTTTTAATTGAAACTATCCCCCTTTTATTTTGTCCGATGTCCCTTTTAATTTTGCGTAAAAGGGCTATCGGGAAAAATGAGGGGGAGTGGCGGAGAAATAAACGACGGGACGTTGCGCGTTTTTCGCCTCCAACCGCCTTTAGGTCTCACAGCGCCGCGATTTCTCCTTTTTACGTTTTGTCAAGATTTTTTACACTTTCAAAAAAACCGTTATGGAGCCGTGAGTGGTTCATCAAACCGATTGGACGCAGCGTTTTTATTCTTGTGAAAAAGTGAAAAATATGCTTTGTCCAGTATCTTTAGTGAGCGTCTAAGCCCAAAAAATCAAAAAAAATGTGAAATTTTGCACAAAATGTTTTGGATAATACAATGAGATTGAGTAAATTTGCGCTCAAATATAGTTTTATACAATCATCTACGCTCTTTTTCATTACATTATATTAACTAACATAATCAAAGAATTATGAAACAAAACAAACTTTACTCATGGCTGACATCTCTGTTGGTAATGGTGATGTTGGCACTCGTCGGACAGACTGCGCTTGCGCAGGATGCCTCGTTTGACTTTGTTGCGAACAAATATGTCGGTGAGCTGACAAGCGGTGACGTACAAGTCAATTACAAGAACTACGAACAAGGTGCCAACATCTGGGGACCTCACGACGATGTGTACAAGATTGTGTTCACGGGTCTGAATGGTGCCAAGATTACCAAGATAGAGTTTGAGGTCTATCAGCAAGGCTATAATTACGGTGAGTTAGTAGCCTCCATCGGCTCTCTCTCATACAATTACAGCGGCACCTCCGTATGGACGGGCGAAGCTGAAAGTGTGTTGATAGACGGCACGGATTATGACACTGACGTGTATATAACAACGGCTCGCGTTTGGGTGAGCAGCTCTGTATCAGAACCCATTACCTACACCGTCGTAGTAAACGACGCTCCCGTCGGCGCAACCGTCACTCTCGACGACCAGAATATGACTGCCGGCGGCCAGATTACCGTGGAGAAGAATCTCTCTCTCTCCAACCTCTCCGTCACCGAACCTACCGGCTATTATGCCGAGAAGGAATATGACACTACCACCCACACCTTCACCGTGACGTTCAAGGAATACCTTCAGTATCCCGTTGTCGTAACCGGCACCACCGATGCCAACGCAGGCGTCGTGTATGATGGTGTGACCTATCACGCTGGCGAGAGTGTGCTGGCCAAGACCGCCATCACCGCTGCCGACGTGACCGCTGCCGAGGTTTCCGGTCTTGAGGGCACAGTGACCTTAGATGCCGGCACCTTCACCGTGACTTACAAGATTCCTGAGTATATTGAGTTTGTAACTACTGGAATTGCCAAAAGTAACTATTCAAATTATACAGATACGAAAAATGAAGTAACTATATCTGGCATGATTTACAGCCAGAACATAAATTTATATTCTTCATATAAGTTGAATATTTCAAGTGCAAGTCGAAATATTGTTAAGGTGGAAATTGAAAGTGGTTCGCAAATGTCTAATGCCAGTGCCAATACAGGAACCTTTACAGCAAGCACGGGAATTTGGACAGGTTGTGCACAATCAATAGAATTCAGTGCTAACGGCGGCGACTATTATATTACCAAAATAAGGGTCTATCTTGAAGACCTCACTCCCAAGGAGTACACCGTAAGCATCTCTGGCAACCCCTCCGAGGCGAAGCTTATCTATGGCGCTGATGAATATGCCAATGGTGAAACCTTCGAGGCAACGGATCTGAAGGATACAGACCTCTCCGCTACGAATATCGATGGTTATATGTACAACATTGTCATTGACGGCAATGTCGTTAGGGTTACTTACTCCGAGAAGTTCCCCCAAGAGGGCGTGGCCTACAAACTGCTGGAGTCTGGCGGTCTCTACCTCAACGTGTTCGAAAACAAAAGCAATCCCGCCAAGGAAGTTGTCCTCTTATCTACTCCCCAGGCTCTCTACTTTACGGAGGTCGCCCCTGGCCAATTCCAGATCACTGACGAAAGTGGCAAATATTACATCGGCGGCTACTCCAACACTTGGAATATGAACCACGAAGTTCCCGAATTTTGGACTGTTGAGCCTGTAAGCGATGGCTATTATGCTCTCAAGTGTGTCACCACTGGCGGCTACCTCGGTTTTGACAATAAAACTACCGGCGGCGAAAGCAGCGCAGGCTTCCGCGATAAGGGCGTTGACAAGCGCGGCATCTTCAGCATCTTGACCTTTGAGAAGGGCACCTTCGGCCTGGCTGCTACTCAGGAGACCAGCATCACCGGAGAAGAAATCTCCCGCTATCCCAATATCAACCTGGCAGAAGACTACACCATGGCTCTCGGCTTGACCGAACAGTATGTTTACATCCAGGACGCCATGAAGTTCTACAAAGTCGTTGAGGGCGTTGACGTAGAAATCTCCAGTCCTATTGGCGACATCTCTGTTTATCCTTCTTCCGATGGCCAGAGCACCGCATGGCTCACCGGCTCATACAGCTGCGACACTCCCGGTGTCTATAAGTTCGTCTTCCCCAAGGGTCTCTTTGCGAACGCCGAGAACGAGAACGAAGAATTTACCATCACCTACACCGTTGAGAAGCAACTCCACTATAGCTACAGCAACGCCAAACAGGAAAGCGAATTCGAACTTAACGGTTTTGACGTTGTATTCAACCACGACGTGACCTCCGTTGATGTCACCGGCGCCGCCCTCTACTGCGGTACCGAAGAGGTGAGCACCACCATCGGCTACAGCATTGAAGGCCCCATCGTACACTTCACCTTCACGCCCGCCATCGAGAAGGCTGGGGACTATAAGCTCTCCCTCCCTGCCGGTGCAGTGGTAAGCGACGGCGTGGCCACCACCGAGCTCGTTGAGACCTATCCCGCCACGGTGAAGAACCGTCTCGTCGTGACCAGCGCAGGATGGACCACCTTCTGCCCCAGCGAGAACGTGAAGCTCCCCGCTGGCTATACGCCCTACATCCTCACCAAAGCTGAGGACGGCCAGGCCACCATCCAGGAAATCCTTGGCTCTTATCCCACGGCGAACGAGTACTTCTGGATTTATAGCGACGGCGAAGTCGTAGAGCAAGACGGCGTCCTCATCTCCAAGGCCTACGGCAGCAGCGAAGCCGTGGGCATTAAGCTCGATGCCAACGCCACCTTCACCGACGGCGACTGCCTCCAGCTCTTGGGTAACGGCCAGGTGACCGTGTCTTGTGACAACACCATCAAGAATATATATATATCCGGCTATGGCAACTGTATCATCAATGGTGAACTCTATACGCCTTATACCAACGTAGACCTCAACACCAAGTCCTTCACCATCACCACGGATGGCGGCGAGACTATGACTATTGACTATCTGTACGTCAGCTATGAAGACCAGACCCAGGACCGTAACGATGTCGTCATCCCCGCAGGCGAGGGTATCCTCGTGCAGGGCGCTGAAAATGCCGCCGTGGCCTATGAGAGCACCTGGGAGACTCCTTCCGACGTCACCGGCAACCTCCTCTATGGCTGCACCGCTGACGTAGAATACACGGATTACGCCGACTGCTATTTCTACAAGTTCTCCCTCAACAAGAACAACGAGGCAGGCTCCGAAGGCTTCTATTGGGGCAGCGCCGACGGTCACAGCATCTCCATGCACGCCGGCAAGGCTTACCTTATCCTTGATGCCGACGATGCTGCCGGCATCCGCGGCTTCCGCCTCTTCGGCGAGGAGACAGAAGGTATCTCTATGAAGACAACAGACAACGGACAACAGCCTGTTTACAACCTTCAGGGCCAGCGCATGGGCGGCAAGCTCTCCACTGGCATCTATGTCAAGAACGGCAAGAAGGTTCTTGTGAAGTAATTTCTGTTTAACACTTAAAAATACGATAAAGATTATGAAGAAATATATTTCACCTGTTACCGAACAGACCGCACTTCACACCGAGAACCACCTGATGCTCAACATCAGCAACAGCGAAGGTGGTACAGAACTCACCCGCCAAGAGGAACTTACCGACAATTGGAAAAACGGTTGGGATTCCGAGAACTGGGCAACGGACACAGACGAATAGTCCCACCTCTATCTAATAACAGGCGGCCGCACCAGAAAGTGCGGCCGCCTCTTTTCGTTGTGAGGTATATTGCTCACTGTTTAATTGTTCACTAATATTGCTGTCCGGTAAAACTCAAAACAGCATAAGAAACCTCCCCGGAGTCCTGTAAACACGGACTTCGGGGTTCTTTTTCTCAAAAGTAAGCCCCCCCTAATCAAAAAGTGTTGGCTGTGGCGGCCCTTTTTGAGCCTCCC
>JAZUDS010000058.1:0-33600 GCA_045639805.1 Alloprevotella sp. | reverse complement strand
TGGGACCCATCCAGAAGTCAATGCCTTCGAGGTCGCCGGCGGGGGTGGTCAGAGGACCGTCGTAGGTGAAGGAGTCATACTGTTCGCCCGGAACGAGGGTGTGGCCGGTGATGTTGGTGTTGCCCACGGACATTACGTCCTCGCCGCTGGCCAGTACGAAGTTAGGCAGGGAGAAGTCGATGGTGCCGTCCTCGTGCTTGATGAGGTTCACGCTGGCCTCCAGAGTGCCGGACTGGTCGTTGACGGTCACGGTGAGCTGGTCGGTGAAGACGATGGGCTCAACGGGAGCACCGAACTTGGCCAGAATGGAAGTCATGTCAATATCAGCAACGGGGAGAATCTGGAGGGAGTTGCCCTCGTCGTTCAGGCTCTTCCAAGAGGTGATAACGGCGGGATCATAACCGTTGGAAACACCTACGTGGTGGTCGTCAATCTGGAGTACTACAGGATGAGTAAGCTTGGAGCCATGCTGGTTTTCCATGAGCTGGATATCTGTTACGACAGGCTCATCATTGAGGACAGCCTTGCTATCATCCACGCTGATGAACTTGTCGGCACCGACGCTGTAGAGATAGTAGTTATCCTTGTAGAGAACGAATAAGAACTGCTGATTGGGATCAGCGGAATCGGCTGCTACACCGCACTTACCAGTAGAGGTTATCTTGCCGTCGTTGTAGATGAAAGCACCGCGGGTGCCACCGGAAGTGATGGTATAGGCTTTGCCTTGTTCAAATTCTTCAAGAGTCTTGACGCCACAGAGTACATAGTTGATGTTGAGGTTGAGACCGTCATATTCAACTGCGACATTGTAGAGTTTAACGGCAGCGGGAGTAACGGTTGACTCGGCAGCTTCCATAGTAACCTTCTGGCCGTTGGCATATTCGGTGCCGTTGATGTTAACGGTAGTGCCTTCGGGAGCACCGGTAATGTTTACGGTGTACTCTTGTTCGCCAAGATATACTTCTACTACTTTGAAGGAGGAACCGGCATCTAAACTTTTCCAGTATTTCAGTTTACCGCTTTGTTCGTTGATGTACTGCGTGTCGGCGGTCTTCAGACCGAAGGAAGTGTTACCCAGTTGACCCACTGCGGGAATAGTCCAGGTTACTTCGGTACCGGCAGCGGTAAGACCGCAAGGATCATCTGCGCTGAGAGCAACGGAGGAGCCACCCAGTTTGTTGTAGATCTGATAACCATTGATGGCATTGCCTACGAAGCCCCAAGCATACTTGTCGGAAGCCTCATAAGAGCCGGTGGAAGTATCAACGGAGCCTTCGCCGCCGTTGTAAATCCACTTGGTGTCGCGGATGCTGAAAGCATACCAGTGCTCAATCTTATCAACGCTTTCAGCGGCGATGAAGGGAGTGGTGTCCTTCACGATAACTTCTACGGTGTTGCCCGTGGCGGCCACCTTGGTGTCGGCAGCATACTCGTTAGCAGTGAAGACATGGAGAACTTCGGGAGCAGCGATGGTCGCACCGACCTCCTGAGTGGAGCTCTTGGATTCAATCTGCTTACCGTTGTAAATATAGTTGTAGGTGACAGTAGCCGTGGAGGACACTGCACCGATTTCTACGGGGTAGATGTACCAAATGTTGTTGGCACCGGAGGTCTGCTTGCCGTCGCCCCAGAAGTTGAGGGTGGGGCCGTCGCTGCCGGTGTTGTTATTGTGGTCAACATTGAAGCCGTAAGTAACACCATCTTCGGTGGCATTGATGGCCAGGCCGATCTTGTTGCCGTCACCCGTATTGGTAGCTTCATTATAGATGTATTTGTCAAACGTCTCAGCGTTGGGCAGGATGCCTACGCCCTTGGCAGGAGTTCCTCCGTTCTTCCAATAGTCACCATTGGCAAACTGGATGGCATAGGATGCGGCACCGGTATTGATGAAGCGGATAAGATACTTAGCCACTTCATTGGCAGGGCGGAGGACAGTGAAGATATCGGCAACCTTGTCGCTTATTTCGGTGAGGAGTTTATTACCAACACCATTGTCATAGACGGGAGTCTCACCGTCGCGGGTCTGGGTCATAACATACCACTGGCCTTCGTTCACGGTGGTGGTCATAGCGCCTACACTCTTGACAGCGAGGTCGGTGAGGTCGATATTAGGCTGATAGTTTACAACAAGTTCGGAGCCTGTGATGGTAACGACTGGGGTGCAGCCTTCAACGGAAGGAGCCACAACATCGCTAACGCTGAAGGGGGTGGTGAGGGGAATGATGGCGCCATTGGCGTAGGGCGTGCCTTTGACGGAGACCGAGACGGAAGCACCCTTGACAACAACTTTGCAAGGCTCAACCTCGGCAACTGTATATCTGTTGCCGACGTCTTTGGTTTTCCAGTTGTTAATGCCGATCTGCATCTGACCACCGATGTTAAGGGCATGGTCGTCGTCCCAACGCAGTTGAGCCGTACCATCACCCCAATGGAAAAGAGTAATAGCGTCGGCATCGGTAATGTCGGCAACAGTATTACCCTCGTTGTTGAAATACTTTGCGGCACCTACGTTATAAAGGTAGTAGTTTTCGCCGCTTTTCTTAAATTGGAAAAGGAAATTGGGGTCGTAGGCATTGAATGTAGTGCCTGCACCCGTTGCGCTGGCCAACGTGGACATGTCGTTTGAAACCGTGAGAGCGTTACGCGGACAAACTATTGTGTAATAGCCGTCTGCTTTCGCCTGGTCAACCGACGTGATGTTGTCAGCCCATGCTCCCGTTACCATTAAGCAAGCGAGAGCCAAAAAAGCAAGTAACTTTTTCATTTGGTTTGATTTTGGTTAATAAAGTGAATTAATAATAATTATATAATGTATATAATGCGTTACTCTTCTATCACGGCAGCGAAGCCTCCGTTGCGAACCATGTGGATGTCAATGACGTCAGAGGCGGTGACGTTCTTCTCGCTGCGACGGTAGTCCATGGCCTGATGATGGGCATTGGGTCCGTCGGTGTAGGAGGTCATTTTATAGCTGCGGCCGCCGGTGAGGAAGGAGAGGGGGAGCTTGGTGTCGCAACCTGTCTCGGCCGTCATGCCGCCGACGTACCATTTGCCTGCCTTGCGCTTGGCCACGATACAGGTCTCGCCATACTTGGCATAGAGCACACGTGTCTCGTCCCAGTTGACGGGCACGGAGGTGATGAAGCGCGTGCAGTCGTCGTTCTGGTAGTAGCGCGTGGGACTGTCGGCCAACATAGTGAGATGTGACTCAAAGAGCACGTAAAGGGCGAGCTGATAGGCGCGGGTGCCGATGCTGGCGTTGTTGGGGCGCTTGCCGGCATAGAGGTTGGGCTGCATGGATACCATGGCGCCGGGCGTGTAGTCCATAGGGCCTACGACGTTGCGGATGAAGGGATAATAGACGCTGTTCTCGGGCTTGCAGCTTCCGTTGAACTCCATGCCGCGCACACCCTCGAAGGAGAGGACGTTGGGATAGCGGAGTTCCATGCCGCTGGGGTGATAAGCGCCGTGGAAGTCCACCATGATATGATTGGCGGCGGCCTCCTGGGCTACGCGCTCGTAGTAGTCCACCATCCACTGGTCCTGACGGTCCATGAAGTCGATTTTCACGCCTTTCACGCCCCACTGGGCGAAGGTCTTGAAGAGGTCCATGTGCTTGTCCACGGTGAGCCAGGTGAGCCACACCCAGATGCCCACGCCTTTCTCCTTGCCGTAGCGGATGAGTTCGTGAAGGTCAACGGTGGGGTTCGGGGTGAACGGGTCGCGCGTAGAGGCAGCCCAGCCTTCGTCCAGAAGGATGTAGGGGATGCCGTAGTGGGCGGCGAAGTCGATGAAATATTTATAGGTGTCGAGGTTGAAGCCGCTCGTAAAGTTTACGTCGGGGCCGTACACGGTGGCACCGTTCCACCATTCCCAGGACACCTGTCCGGGCTTAATCCAACTGGTGTCGGCCACACGGCTCTCGCCGGCGAGGCGCAGGCCCATGTTGCTCTCCACGAGCATGGCGTCCTCGGTGGCTACGACCATATAACGCCAGGGGTAGGCGCGCTTACCCTCTACGGTGGCGATGCAGTCGGCTGCTTCTTCTATCTTCACGCGGCGGTCGCCGTCGTCGCTCCAGCGCAGGGGCTTGGGAGCAAAGAGAGAACGCACGCCGTTCTTACCCGTGCTCTTGACGAACATGCCGGGATAATGGAACAGCTCGGCCTCGCTCACGAGGATTTTGGCCGTAGGAGTGCTGATGACAAAGGGCACTTCGCTCATCTTGTCGTCGGTCTTCCATGCGCTGCTCTGCACGGTGGAGTAGTTCTCCTCATGGCTGGTCTTGAACTCCTTGGGTTGCTGGAGGGTGAGGGTGTAGTCGGCGGGGAAGTTGAGGGCGAACTCTTCGTCGAGGATGTCCTGCTCGCCGCTGAGGGTGGTGACGAAGCGATAGGCGAGGCCGTCGTTGAAGACGCGCCACTCTATGGCATAGCCGCCCTTCATGGTGAGGGTGAGTTCGTTGTAGGCATTCTCAACCTTGGCATTTTTCAAGGGGAAGACGGGCGTGAGCGTCTCCTTCACGCTGCGGCGCTTCTTGCTCTTCAGCGCGGGCTTCTCGCCCAGCGTGACTTTGCGCGTGGTGAGCGAGAGGCGGCAGTCGGACAGGAGTGTCGTGCCGTGGCTGACGACATTGTAGTTAATACGGTCACTCAGGGTGATGTTCACGTTCAGTCCTCCGTCAGGGGAGCTTACGCTGATGCGCTCCTCGGCATGAAGCATGGGAAGAGCCGTCAGCAGGGCCACGGCCAAGAGGGCGAGGCGGGAGATGGTTTTCTTTTTCATATTTGCTAATTTGAGTAATTTCCTAATTATTTTTTACCACGAATTACACGAATCTTACGAATACATCTTTGTAATTAACGAATGGCTGCACGATGCAGCACGAATTACACGAATAAGAGCGATAGGCATTTACTAATTTGCTAATTCGCTAATTTGCTAATTCGCTAATTTCCTAATTCGCTAATTTGCTAATTCGCTAATTTCCTAATTCGCTAATTTCCTAATTTGCTAATGTTAAAGCTGAAGACTGTAGTCTGAAGCTGAGGGGTGCGTAATTCGGCTGTAAGCACATTTAGGACTCACATCGCTGCGATTTCTCCTTTTTGCGTTTTGTCAAGATTTTTTACACTTTTCAAACAAACTTTTTGAAAAGTTACGTATTCCTTCATCGCGTCGGATGAAGCGTGAGATGTTATAGTTTTTGCTCTTTTTACTTTAATTGATAAAGGCCTACGCCCCGAAGAAAGCTGCACCCAGAGGGCGGGTGCGGCTTTCTTTTGGAGCACAGACTTTCTTATTAATTTTCGAGGTATCGATGTATCGAAATTTCGGATTACTTCACAAGATACTTCTTGCCATTAACAATGTAGAGGCCAGCGGGGAGCTTGCCCTGTACCTTCTGACCCATGAGGTTGAAGGTGCCGCGGCCGGACTTGCTGTTGACAACGACGGCGTTCTGGATGCCTTCCAGCGTCTTCACGCTCTCGTCGTAGGCAATGCTCAAGGTGCCTTCGTGGTCGGTGGTGGCGTCGAGGAGCAGGTAGCCGCTGTTGGCATCGATGCCTTCACCGGCTTCGGAGCCTATCACGGTGCCGTTCCAGAAGATACCGCAGCCGAGGGGCAGCTCATCAATGGCCTCGAGGGTGCCCACCATGCCGTTCTGGGTCTTAGCCTCGGTGGTGTAGGTGAGGGCGGTGAGGTCGTCGGTGGTCAGGGAGAAGGCGTCGTTGGTGTAGGCCTCGTCCTCGGAGAAGTAGAGCACGGGAGTGCCGGCGGGGATGACTTCGTCTTCCTTGTATTCTTCGAACTGGAAGGCGTTGTTGTAGGTACCGATGAGCTTGTAGAGAGGCTCTACGCAGTCGTTGTTGAGAGCGTAGGGGAGCGTCATGATCTGAGGCTTGCCGGCTTCGTAGTAGAAGGCGTAGTCGCCGTTCCATTCTTCGCTGGCATCAATGAACTCAAAGGCACTGTTGTCGTAGCCCTTACCGGTGCCCCAGGTTACGATGGTTCCCTTGGGGTCGGTGTTGAGGAATGCGCCGTCGGCCAGCACGATGTTGAAGCAGCCGGCTACGCGGGCGCTGCGGAGGGTGAACTTAGCAGCCTCGCCGGTGCCACCAAAGACGGGATCGGCCTTGGTCTTTATTTCGCCTACGCTCTGCAGGGTGTTGCCGGTGCCGTAGTTGAAGAGGCTCCAAGTGTTGTCAGCATTCTTGCTGAGGCGCCAGAAGTAGGCGGGGTTGTCCTGATTTTCCACACCACCGTTGACACGCCATGTGAGCTGGTGATGACCGGTGTTGAAGTCAGCCACGTAAGCGTCGAAGGCGGCGCTGGTCTCGTCGGTGGCGCTATGGAGGAAGTAGATGCCTTCGGCGGGCAGGATGAGCTTGCTCTGCAGAGCGTTGATGGCTTCATTGAGGGCGCTCTTGCCGGCAGCAATTTCGTCGGAGGTCATGATGTCCTTCACGGTGCCGTTCACCTGCTCGATAACCTTCTCAAGGTCGGCAGTGGCGCCTTCGGGGAAGTTGCCCACTTCGTTGCCCACGGGGGCCTCCTCCACCCAAGTCTGGGCGTCGGCGATGGCCTTCAGCAGCTGCTCGGGCACGGGGAACTTATCGAGGAAGTTGTTGTAGGCTTCCTTCAGCAGGGCGATGGTCTCGGTGGTAGCGTTCTTGGCGTCAACCTCTTCCTGAGCCTTGGCGATGGCGTCCTCAAGGGCCTTGCGAACGTCGGCGGGCACACCGTTGATGAGGGAGATGCTCTCGTCGAACTCAGTGCCGTGGAGGGCAATTTCGCCCAGGCACATAAAGATGTTGCCCTGGTTCTTCTCAATGCCGTCGTAGATAATGCCGGCATCCACTACTTCACCCGACTCAAGGGTATCCTTCACGAGGGTGTCCTTCATACGGAGCACGGTGAGGAAACGCAGGTACTTGCAGGGCTTGTCGAGCTTCACGTTGAAGGAGGCCATGGCCTTCTTATACTGTGTGTCGTTGTAGATGACCATCTTGTCGTAGGCCGACTCCACGAGCTGGTAGCAGTCCCAGGTCTGCTGATACTTCTGCAGTGTGGGAGCCAGGGCGGGAGTGATGTCTTCGGGGTCGCGTTCGGGGTCGGCGGCCACGTAGTCGTCGGTGGCAGCGAGGTTGGCATCGTTGGTACCTACTACGGCCCAGCGCGTCACGGCGCCCTGCGTGTTGCTGTTGATACCGCGGCGGATGCAATCGAGGGTAAACTCGGAGATAGGCTCGTTCAGTTCGATCTGGAACCAGTGGGGCTGGCCCTGGTCGCCGGGTTCGCTCCATGTGGAGTGATAATAGGTGTTGTAGTCGCCGTCAAAGAGATTGGCCAGCGGGCCTTCCTTCACTTCCTGGCGGTTGACGGTAATCTGGGAAGGTTCGGTGAGGTACTGACGGTAGGCAAAGCCCTTGCTATAGGTAGTGGTAGCCTTGAGGAGCAGGTCGCTCAGTTCGGTATTCTTACGGGCCTGTTCAATCTCGGCCTCGAGGGCTTCGATGAGCTTGGGGTCGATGGTCTCCACCTTCCAGAGGGACTCCTTGTCCTTGCTGGAGGAACCGGCGTTCCAGTAGCAGATGCCCGGGGTGTTCTTGATGGTGTTCATACCCCAGTTCTGGTCGCGGGTGGTGCCCACTACGTTGAAGGTGCCGGGCAGGTCGGAGGCGATGATGTTGAAGGCTGCGATGGGCTCGGCAGAGGAGTTCCAAGGCGTGGACTTAGAGCTCTGGTCGTTCACGTAGCGACCGGTGTAGTAGTTCTGGAAATAGTTCTTGCCGTCAATCTGCACGAGCTTCCAAATGTACTTGGCAGCGTTGGCGTCGAGCTCTTCAGGAGCTACGTACTTCTTGGTGTATTTCAGCGTGCCGCCTTCTTCGTACATACAGGTCATCCACTCGCCGCTGTCGCGGTAGTTCCAGAAACGGTAGAAGTTGCCGTCTTCCAACTTGTTCACGTGGCTCATCAGGTATTCGTAGGCTTCTTGCAGGTTGGCGATGGCTTCGTCACAGGCCGTATCGGTACCGCCGAAGTTGAGCAGTTCAAAGAACACTTCCCAAGCGTCCACCATCTTGTTCACGGCTTCCTCGCTGTACTGTCCGGGAGCGGTGCCCACGGGGTAATCATCGGGGTTGAAGTCCTGGCCGCCCAAAATGTCCTGGAAGGCAGGCTCCATAGCTGCGGCGCCGGAAATCTTCTTCGGCTTGTAGATAGCCCAGCTGTTGGTGTCGAGGTAGGGCTTGTAGGCGTCGGTGGTGCAGAGGTATGTGCAGTGGCTCGAGCCATCATCGGCAGGTTCGGTCTCGGTGTCGGCCTGGGCGATGACCCAGCATACAGCCTTCACATTACCATCGTCATCGTAGGGGATGAAATCGTCGGCCAGAGGGTAATTGCCGTTGGTGTCCATATCCATGGTGGCGGAACGGGGGTCGTATTTCACGCCACTCCAGTCCACGAAGTACTTGCCCTGGTCGTTCATCTCGGAGTGGAACACTGTGGCCTGCATAATCGTGAAGGCCTGTGCGCGGGCTCGGCTGGTGGTGTAGGTGGAAAAGTCGCTGGTAAGGTATTCACCGCTCTGCACGTTCTTGATGAGGTAGGTCGTGGTGCCTTGCTTGTCGGTGCCGGCCTCCTCAAATTCATAGATGGAGCTCTCGCTCACGGAGAGTTTAGAGCCTTTGGGCGTAAGATACGCCTTGGCGTTGGTGCGGGTGCTGCCCAGCACATACTGCACGCCGGTTTCAAACGATGCTAACGAAGGATAATCACACTCGGCGGACAGGCCGTCAATCGTGTAATAGTCCTTTGCGGACATCGACATTATGCCCACGAGACACAATGCCAGAAGGGTGTAGATTTTTTTCATAAATGTTTATATTAATGGTTTCTGCAATCCTATGGGGCGTTTTTCCTGCCGGCTTCATCAGAAATTAATCCCATTCCGCCGGAATTTGTATTTAAGGGAAAACTCTTCCCTCGCGTGAGAGGCGTAGGGAGATGTGACTGCTGTCGCGCCCGACCTCACGCACACTATTGCCTATTACACACACACGAGAAAAATTCTGTCCAAAATTACGAAATTACCCCATATTCGTCGGTACTTTTACGTAATATATAGAATAACTTAACATAAAATCAACAAAAATGCTATTCTTTGCAAAGTAGGCATTACAAAAGCAAGCATTCTGCAAGGTGTTCTCATTCCCTTTTCATTGGTTCTCCTAATCAAAAACCTTCAAAAAGCAAAAGCAGAACATTTTGAAATCGTGTCTTCCCTTTCCGCTCTAGGGTGCATGGTTGTCGCACTTGCGACCCTAGGGCGGCGCTCCCTTCGGTCACTCTGCCCTAGGCTGGACACTTCTGGGCTTTCAGCCCGTTTCATAAAGGGTAAGCCCCTCCTCTTGACAACCATCCATACCTCCTGCATTTACAAGCAATACGAAAGATTACTTTCTTTTTCCCCGGACAGCAATACTTTTAATTATCATTGTCTCCCTCTAAAATAAAGCCCCTCCCCGAAAGTAAGGACCTTCGGGGAGAGGGCTTTATGAGAAAGAGAAAGGAGAGTATGGCTTTACTTTACTACTTTCTTGTATCCTTCGCTGATATAGAGACCTCTGGCCGCGCCCTGTACGCGCCGGCCGAGAAGGTCGTAGGTAAAGCTTCCCTCACTTCCTACAGGCGAGGAGGCCTTGTCAGCAGCAGGTAGTCCGTCTATGCCTTCCAGCGGGTCGGGAGTAAAGGTAAAGAGTGCCGTCAGGGGAGTGAGGCGCTCTTCTTCGCCCTGGTCGGTGGAGAGGAGGGGCGCGATGATGCTGACGGGATGGACGGCGGTGTCGCGATGGCCCGTGAGGAAATTGAGTGTGAGGGTGTGGCAGCCCGTCGTGAGAGCCTTGCTGCCGTCGGCATAGAGGAGGAGACGGTAGCGGCGGAGCGTGTCGGAGGGGGCGGTGTACTCCAGGAGTTTGTGAGAGAGGCCGGCGAGGCCGGTGCTGAAGTCAAGGTCGAATAATTCCAGTGCGGCGGGCACGGCGATATCGAGTTGCATACCGCTGTAGCGGCCGTCTTCAATGCTGAGTGTGAGAGGAAGAGAGGCCTCGTCGTCGGGGTCGGCTTCAAAAGGAGGCGCCTCAAAGTCCCCCTTGAAAGGCGGCTTGCGGGGTGCAGAGAGGATGGCTGCGGCAGCGGGCAGATGGCGCTGAAGCCGCATGGTGCGCTGAAGTAAGGTACTGTCGGAGGCCTCGGCGAGGACGAGGGAAACGAGGCAGTCGGCATCGGCAGCATCGACGGTGCCGTCGGCGTTGATGTCGGAGCGGGAGAGGAGACAGGTCTCATAGGGATAGGCGGCGAGGCGGTCGAGCAGGCTCACGGCATCGGCCACGTTGAGGGCTCCGCTGGCATTGACGTCGCCGGTGCGCCCCGTGTCGGTGGGGGCGGTGTCGGCCGGCGAGGGCGTCGGGACATCTTCGTCGGGACTGGGCTCGGTGCGGGGCGTGACGCCGGCTTTAAGGCTGAGGGCTTCGGCACGCTGGGACAGCCAGGTCTTACATTTCTCCGTCTGGTAGGCGTAGTCGGTCTTGTCGTGTTTATTGGTGACGTTGTCCTTGCTGGCATTGTGTTCAAAGGAGCGGGCTACCACGGCGTAGTAGTCATCGCAGAAGTCCAGCACCTCCTGCATGCGGCCGCCGTTGGTGAAATCTTCCCAAAGTTTGACGTACTGCGCATACACTTCGGGATCTTTCAGGATGCCACCGAAAAGTTGTCCACAACGGCCGGAGGCATTGCCGGAGGTAGAGAGGTCGTTCAGGTAGTCAAAGCCGGGCTCGTAGTCGAAGTTGGAGTGGGTGAATTTGTAGCCGTACGCCCAGTCCACGTCCCACACGGGGCCCCAGTTCCAGGGCGACTGCTCAAGGTTGAGCACGTCCTCGCAATAGACATAGACACTCTTGGGGTGGGCCAGTTCGCAATTCATGGCCAGTTCGTTGGTGAAGTAGTAACTGGCGGCGTACTTCGGCTCAACGACACGTGAGGGCGTGCCGTAGAGAGCCTCCTGCTCCATACGGTCGAAGGCCTGCTTGATGATATCCTTAGAGAGAGAGGTAACGCATTCGGGATCGTCGAACTCCGGCGACTTGATATTGGCGGGCATGGAGAGGAGGGAGGAGTGGAAGCGGTAGGCGGCATCGTAGTTGACATCGAGTTCGAGGAGTGTGGCGGTACTCTCATCAGCGACGTCCACGCTGTTGTTGGCCATACGCACCTTCTCGGTGAAGTTGTAGGCTCCGCGGTACTCACCGTTGATGTAGAGGTCGCAGGGCACGATGTGGTTGGCCTTGGCTGCGTGGGACAGGCCGGCGATGCACATCGCCACAGCGTTGGTAGTCATAGAGCCCGTGAGCGGATTAGCCAGTAGTACCCAGTGCTTGCCGGAGGTAAGGCCGAAGGGCTTCTGCTTCTCAACGAACTTGAGATGGTAGGGGTTCTTGTTAGAAGGGTCTCCCCCACTCCACGTGGTGTTGCCACGGCCTCGGATGAGCATGGGCTGCGCGTCAAGGTCGGGGAAGATGCCGGCACCGTCGAAACGCGCCGTGCCCTCAATGTATTCCGTCTTTGAGGCTGGGGGAGCGCCTGTGGCGGTAGTGAGGTAGATTGTGGGGATTCCGTAGGAGCCTGTGGGGTGGTCGGAGAGGAAATCAACGGTCACGGTCTGCTCGCGATAGAAAGGAATGAAGGAATAGCGGCTCTGCCCCTCCGTGATTTCTTTCGGGCCGTCCGCGCTCTCGTTTTCCTGAAGAAGGAGCCAGTCGGGGCGTGAGAGGCGGTAGGTCACGGGCTTGTCGAAGCGCAGACGGGACTGCTTGCTCACCTGGCGGCGGCCGTCCACGGTGACGATGATGTTCTCGTCGGGCAGTTGGAAACTCGGCGTGAGCCATTTGCCTATGCAGCCCACGGAGATGTTTACCGCGTCGGCGGAGGGTTCTTCGGCCTCGGCGTCGGTGAAGACCTGCGGATTGTATTTGTTGTTGAACTTATACGAAAGGAAAGTGGGACAACCCTCCGGCTGTTCCGTGCTGCAGGAGGTGACGGATGAGAACGTGAGCGTCTCATCGCCGACGAGTTCAAGGAGAAGCGTGGCGTCGCTCACTACTTGTCGGGCGATGTATTCGGCAGGTATAACATACACCTTGCCATCGCCTTGCTGCACAAAGAGATTTTCGGCCTGTATTGTCTGTGGCCCCATGAAGAGCAACAGGAAAAACAATGAAAATATCAAAGAATGAAAGTGCTTCATATAATAAATAATAATAATGTGCGCCAAGACCGGCACTTACAAATTCGCGGCAAATTTACGAAGAATGCTTAAAACTGCCAAATAATGAAGAGAAAAAGCCACTCTGATATGCATTTCTTCCTGAAAGACCTCCGCTAACGACAAACATTTACAATAAAAGTCCCATTATAATAACCTTTTGGCGTTTTGCCTTGGCCATTTGCATAATAAATTGTATTTTTGCCACAAATTATTACTATTCATTCTTAACACACTAATAAACTTATGAGAACTTTTCTTACTTCGCTAAGCTTGCTGTTTGCAATAAGCATGCAGGCTTACGACAAGATTGGCCTTAGCTTCACCCGTACCGGCACCGATGCGGGGAGCGTGGCCGTGAAGATTGTGGACCAGGACGGCAAAGCCATTGAAGGCGCCACCGCCACCGTCACTTCCAGCCACGCCTTCAAGGCATCTGCCGAGGCTATTGGCGAGAACATCCTCTGCTTCGACGTGAACGGCAACACCAGCCCCACCATCAACTTCAGCGTGGCCGTCACGGGCCTGAAGGAGAGCATCACCTACAGCCTCGTAGGCATTGACGTGCACGCTTTGAACGGTGCAAGCAAGTACCAGCAGAACAACGACAATGTGAACCGCTTCTGGAACGTCAACCTCAAGCAGAACGGCAACGCCTTCGCCTTCCTTGAGGACATCGACATCGCTGCCGGCATCGGCGGGAGCGAGACGAACGTTCACCAGTTCTGGGACCTTGAGGCCGAGAGCGAAGCAGTCGCTACCGGAACGCTCACGCTGGACTTCACGATTACCGCCGGCACCGACAACAAGGGCTGTTTCTTCGGCTTGAGTTACATTACCATCGGCGGCAACGAAGTCATTGAAGAAGGACAGGAACCCGTCGTTGACCCCATCGACCCTCCCGTTGACCCCATTGACCCTGACGAACCCGTCGTTGACCCCGACGATGAAGGCTTCGGCGGCAGCGAACAGTACTATCGCATTCAGTGGTACGGCAATGAGAACAGCTACATCACCGAGACCAACGGCGTGCTCCAGGTGGATGCTCTCAAGAACACCGTGATGCAGTACTGGCAGTTCCTCCCCACGGGCAAGGCCCACTGCTACTACATCAAGAACGCCATCACCAAGAACTACATCGAGGCTTGCAAGCCCTCTGCCGACAATACCTATAACATCGGCACCGTCGCCACTCCCGTTGAGTATTACATCAGCAAGGAGTCGGCCCTGGACAACGCCTACCGCCTCACCTCCACCAACTGCAGCAACTACGACGCCACCAACAAGGCTCCCGTGGGCCTCAACAAGAACGGCGCCAACTCCTACATCATCACCTGGGGTGCCGCCACCGCCAACACGGGTTCCTACTGGTACATCGTGCCCACCGAACTCGACTACGACTACGAAGGCGCCGCCGCCAGCAAGAAGCACTCCTCCTTCGCCAAGTCCGCACAGGTTTATTTCATGCCTTGCGGCTCCGTGAAATCCACCGTCTGCGTCAGCAAACTTCAGGTGACCGGCGAAGGCGCCATGCGTCCGCTGGACTATCCCGCCACCACCTGGGCCGGCGGTAGCAAGAAGACGGGCACCGCTAACGTCAGCTCCTACTGGACGCTCTTTACCACCGACAAGGGCGAAGTGGCTCCCGGCCGCGAAATTCAGGTAGCCGCCACCCTGCGCGGCATCCCCGCTGCCGGCTACATTGCCCAGGCTTGCTTCGACTGGAACCACGACGGCGAATTTGAGGACGTGCAGCAGATTGACGGCCCCACCAGCAAGAGCCTTACCTTCAAGACTACCGTGCCTGCCGATGCCAAGATGGGCGAGAGCCGTATGCGTATCCGTATCACCGACAACGGCATGACGGGTCCCGATGAGGAAGTCAGCCAGGGCCAGATTCTCGACTGCATCCTCGTCACCGTACCCTTCGCCGAGCCCGAGGTGACTGTCTCCGTCAACGACACCATCCGCGGTGCCGCCTCCAAGACTGTGGGCGACGGCGGCCAGGTGACCTGCACGGCCTATCCCGTAGGCGATGCCAAGTTCCTCTGCTGGCTCGACGGCAAGAAGGTGCTCGGCACCCTCGCCAACTACACCTTCGTACCGCAGGGTCCCCGCCATCTCACGGCCGTGTTCAGCATCAACACCACCGACGAGCGCCCCACCGGCATCAACACTCTCCCTGCCACTCCCGTTGACGAGCCCTACGCCGCTCCGCAGTATTACGACCTCAGCGGCCGCCTCGTCACCGTTCCCGTCAAGGGCGAGACTTACATTCGCAAGGACTCCGCCCTCACCGGCAAGGTTGTCATCTTCTAACTTGTTATCGCATAATATTATTAACATTAACCTATTAACCTCACAACCCTAGACAAAGCCCCCTTTAAGGGGGTGTGGGGGTCTTCATCTATTATGGACAAGAAACTTCTCCTCGGCCTTGGCGGTGCCTTTGCTGCCACTGCGGCCTTTGCGCAGCAGCGCCCTAATATTATATATATAATGTGTGACGACATGGGTTACGGCGACCTCGGTTGCTATGGCCAGCAGTACATTGCCACGCCCAACATCGACCGCCTCGCCTCTCAGGGCATGCGCTTCACGCAGGCCTATGCCGGCTCCCCCGTCAGTGCTCCCTCCCGCGCTTGCTTTATGACGGGCCAGCACAGCGGCCACACCCATGTGCGCGGCAACCGTGAATACTGGAACAGCGGCAACCTCAACTATAAGTTCAAGGCCGACAACGGCAACGTCTGCACCGACTATTCCGTAGTGGGTCAGGAGCCCTACGACACCGACCACGTCATCATTCCCGAAATCTTCAAGAAGGAAGGCTACGCCACCGGCATGTTCGGCAAGTGGGCCGGCGGTTACTACAACCTCAACGACAACGCCCAGTCCTCGCCCTCCACGCCCGACAAGCGCGGCATCGACTGCTTCTACGGCCCCATCTGCCAGTTCCAGGCCCACACCTACTATCCCAACTTCCTCAACCGCTACGACCCCAAGAACCACGGCGACAAGCATGTCGTAGTCGATGTTCTCACGGAAAATATCAAGCATAAGGACGTGGCCAGCGGCAGCGCCGACTACGAGAACCGCACGCAGTACTCCGCCGACCTCATCCACCGCTACGCCCTCAGCTGGCTCGACGAGCGCGCCGCAGAGGTGAAGGAGAAGGGCACGCCCTTCCTCGGCATCTTCACCTATACCCTGCCCCACGCCGAACTCTGGCAGCCCCGCGACAGCATCCTCGCTGCCTACGACGGCCACTTCTGCGAAGAACACGGCGGCGGCGGTTCTTCCTGGTACAAGTCCATCAGCAACGGCCACGCCCAGTTTGCCGGCATGATTACCCGCCTCGACGCCTACGTCGGCGAGATTATGGCTAAACTTGAAGAGAAGGGCCTGGCCGACAACACCGTCCTCATCTTCACCTCCGACAACGGCCCTCACGAGGAAGGCGGCGCCGACCCCAGCTTCTTCAACCGCGACGGCCTGCTCAAGGGCACGAAGCGCTCCACCTACGAAGGCGGTATCCGCGTACCCTTCATCGTGCGCTGGCCCAGCACCATCAAGCCCGGCAGCGTGAGCGACCACATGTTTGCCTTCTACGACCTCATGGCCACCTTCTCCGACATCGCCGGCGTGGATAACTACAAGAAGTACAACCCCAAGGGCGAGAACGACTACTTCGACGGCATATCCTTCTATCCCACGCTCACCGGCAAGGGTGTGCAGGAAGAGCACGACCACCTCTACTGGGAGTTCCACGAGACCAACATGCTCGGCGTGCGCCAGGGCAACTGGAAACTCGTCGTAAGCGGTGGCAGCGTGCAGGGCCTCTACGACCTCGCCACCGACATCCACGAGGACACCAACCTCGCCACCAAGTACCCCGACAAGGTGAAGGAACTCAAGGCCATCATCAAGAAAGAGCACACCAACAGCAGTCTCTTCCAGGTGTCCATCCCCAACTAATTCTCCCTCCCCCCTATAGCAAAGAGGGCCGTCATTCATCTGACGGTCCTCTTTTTTCGGTGAAGTTTTTCCTATAAGGACTGGAACGCCAACCTGTATCGGAATCACTCCTCGCCCGTTGGCCTCCGTTTTTTCGCCTAAGGACTGCAGTCCTCCCCCTTAGGACTGGAGTCCTCCCCCTTAGGATTGCAGTCCTCCCCCTTAGGATTGGAGTCCTAAGGGCGAGGACTGCTCCGTTTTCCCGTTTACGAAGACCGCGAACCTTTTTCGGTATCAGAGTTTGCCTGTACCCCGAAGGGGTATGCCCGTACCTTTTTACCGATCTCTAATAATAAGAGAGGCGCACCGACAGGGGTGCGCCTCTCTATAAAGGATTGTTGCAATGTGTGCGGGGGGGGTAAGCTCGCCTCTACTTAATAACCTTGCGGCCGCCTACGATGCGGATGCCGCGCTCGTTGCTGTTGCCGAGACGGATGCCCTGCAGGTTGAAGATGCCCTGGGTGGCCTCGGGAGCGAGTACGGTGCCGATGCCCACGGTGGGATCGTCTTCGCCTTCTTCGTAGTTGGCGTTGTAGATATAGTTGAAGCTCCAGGCACCGGTACCGCCACGGAGACCGCCGATACTGCCGTTAGCCTGGCCGTTCAGATACTGACCTTCGGAGATGAAGCGTACCATGAATTCGTTGACTTCCTTCTCAATGTCCACGTAGAGGTCGTCGAAACCGCTGATGGAACCGTAATTCTCATCCTCGGGGCCGGCGATTTCCCAAACGTTGGCATTTTCTTCATCCACGAGGCTGAAGTTGCCGCCAGCAGCACAGGAGAGATAGCCCTCACCCTCCTCGAGGGATTCAAGGCGGAGGAGATAGCCTTCCTCGGTGGGGATGACTTCGAGTACTTCTTCAGCCTCGGGAGCGCGGGCACCTTCAAGGGTGTTGGCGTCGGACACGATGCCGAGAGGCGTGGCGCCGGTGATGTAGTTATTACCGGTGCTTGTCACGCCGAGGATACCGATGCGGGCTACGCCCTTGGCGGCTTCAGCACGGAGTTGTTCTGCATTGAAGAACTTGGTGGTAGTGTCATATACGGGAACGGGGGCGGGCTCGGTAAATTCTATGCGAAAGAAGCTGGTGCGGCAGCCGTTGCCATCCCAGTTGGTGTCATAGAATTTCATACCGGCGTTGCCGGCAATCCAGTTGTCGTCATTCTCGCGGAGAGTGAAGTTATAGGTATTGCCGTCGGTGCCTTTACCTAAAAGTTCATACAGTTCTGCAACGGGGTCCAAGTCCCATGTGGAGGTTTGAATGCCTTCGGTACTGCCGGGAACGAGGGTAAGCCAGTTGAGGTCTTCGTCGAACTCTTCGTTGAGACCGTCCTGGTCAGCGCTCTTTTGAGCGTTGTCGCCGGAGGTCCAGTGAATGTAGTTCTCACCGGCCTTGAGTACGATCTGGTCTTCGTTTTCCTGCTCTACAGTGAAGATGGCGATGCCGTCTTCAGGCACTTCTGTACCGGCCGTGAGTTGTGCGCCGTCGCTAAAAATCACATGTTCGTTGCCGTTGGGAAACACGGCGATAACCTTGCAGGTTTTCTTGTCGGAGGGAGTGGGATCTACGGGCTCGTCTTTCTTCTCCACGAAGAGGCCTTCGATATACACTTCGCCGCCTACCATCACGTCGGCAGGGAGGGTGAGGCAACCTTCGGCGTCAAACTTCTTGGCGGGGAACTCGTTGATGATGTAGTTGGGGTTGAGGCCGGTGATTTGCTCGCCGTCCACATTATAGCCGCTCTTTACGATTACGCCGCTGAAGGTGAAGCCGGGAGCGGGATCCATCTTTATGGTGAAGGGCTGGCCGTAGGCGGTGGTGTAGTTGTCGAAGTGGTTGCCTTCGGCGTCGAGCACTTCGCCGTTGAGGGCACCCTGGCTGACCTTGACTTCGTCGCCGTGGATATCGAGGAGCACGTCAACGATACCGCCGCCGTTGTGGAGGATTTCGTTGCCGGAGGCTGTGTTGCCGGCGGGGTCGATGCAGTTCCAGTCCACCTTGTAGCGCATACGATACAGGCCGTTGGCCATCTCGTCGGGCAGGGTGAAGGAGGGAGAGGCGGAGCCGATGAGGTTGCCGCCGCTGACGTTCTCGCCGAGGCTGTTGCGGAAGGAACCGGTGGCGTCGCTGTACTGATAGCTGACGATGTCGCTGCCTTCGCCGGGGGTACCGTCGGCATTCACGCCGAAGGAGAACTTACCGTCGTTGCCGAAGTCGATATAGGTGTCGGTGTTCATCCAATTGCCGTTGTAGCCGTAAGTCGGTGTAAGGGTGTCACCGGGCTTGGCGCTGAAGATGGTAGTGGTGGTGAGGTCGTAGTAGTGATGATCCTTGGTGAGGCTCTTTGTCTGCGGGCTGATGGTGCCGCCGGTGAGGCCCACGCTGGTCATGAAGCGGTCGCTGCGCTGGTTGCCTACGCTCTTGTCGAAACTTACGGCATAGGTCTCGGTAGTGAAGCGCGTCTCGTTGCTGTCGTCGATGACGATTTCGTCAATGTAGCAAGCGAAGTCGGCGGCGTCGGCATGGGCGCTGCGCACGTCGGGCACGATGACGAGGGAGTAGATATCAATGCCGCCCTTCTCGGGCTCGGCATAGCTGAAGCCGTTGAAACCGACAACTACATCTACCCATTTGTTGGCGGCCACGGGGCCTGCGCTGATGGCCCAGAACTGCTCGGCGGTGCCGTCCTGCCAGGACCAGGCCTCCTCGGTACGCTTGCCGAGGCCGATGACCATGACGCGGCTCTCCACGGGCTTGTTGATCATAACGTGGGCATAGCGGTTGTTCTTCGTGAGGCGGAAGGGCTCTTTCAGGTCAACGCGCACGCCGAAGAGGTTGCCGCCGAAGCGCGAGCGCTGCACGGCGAGTATCTTTGCGGAGGGGTCGGGGGCGGTGCCGAGGACTTCGTCCACCTGGTTGAGGTGGTTGTTCACGACGGCGGCATTGCCCTTGAGTTCGCCGGTGCGGAAGGGGGAACCCCCCCAGGCGTCATATACGCTGACGGCCTTGTAGTCGTCGGCATCGAAGGTGATGGTCTGTGCCTGTGCGCTGAGCGTAGCAAACAGTACAAAGGCGGAAACGATGGAAAATATCTTTTTCATTTTAGTGTCCTCCTTTCTTTAATAGATACTGATGGTGTGAAGTGCGGGACAGGAGCGGCTGCTCTCGATGGTCACGCGCACGGCCTTGGCGCTGTAGCTCTTGCTATAGCTGCTGGAAGTGCTGCCGTTGAGGGGAAGGATGCGCTTGTAGCCCACGGTAGTAGTCTGCACGGCTCCCCCGAGTTTCTTCCAGGAAGCGCCGTCGGTGGTGTATTCCACCTTGAACTTCTCGATGCGCTGGCCCAGGCGAATGGGCTCCTGCAGCATGATGTAGCGGATGTCCTGAGGCTCGTCCCACGTGAACTCGATGGTGGCGGTGTTGGTGCCGTCGTTGGTGGCCCAGTAGGTATCCTTCTCGCCGTCGGTGAGGTTGGCGGCCACATAGGTGCGGGCACCGCCGGCGGTGCGCTCTTCGCTCACGCTTACCTGTGCCTTCTTGGCAAGGTCGTTGCCCAGGCGCGTCTGCATCATCTCGCCGAGTTCGGCAAGGCGATTGACGGTGGCAGCGGGCAGGTGGCCCGTCTTGTCGGGCGGGCAGTTGAGGATAAGCGTGGCGTTGCGGCCTACGGTCTCGAGGTACATCTGGAACAGGCGCTCGGCAGAGAGCACGCCCTCGCCGCTATGCCAGAACCAGCCGCCGGTAGTTGCCTTGGCATCACTCTCGCCGGGGTTCCACTGCCAGCCTTCTTCCTGGCCGGTCTGGCGGATGGCGTTGCTCGAGGTGCTCTTGTCCAGCATCGCCCAGTTGGTCTCGCCGGCGTAGCCCTGCTCGTTACCAATCCAGCGGGCTTCGCCGCCTACGCCCCACATCACGCAGTTCTTGCAGATGCGGTGTACGCGGTCGCGGAGGTTGGGCACGTCGTAATAGTAGCTGGCGTCGATATTGATGGTCTTGCTCTTGCCGCCGTAGTAGCCGCCGCCGCCGTTGGCGCCGTCGAACCACATTTCAAACTGGTCGTCGCCATACTTCGCAAGTTCCTCGCACTGCTTCAGGAACACGTCGGTCACGTAGTTATCCTCGCCATAGAGGCCGCTGTTGCGGTCCCACGGAGAGATGTAGAAGCCGTACTTCATACCCAGCTTCTGCGCAGCCTTGCCGAACAGCTCGGGGATGTTGGCTTGGCCGTTGGTATTGCCGCAGTTGGCAATGGAGTGGGTGGTGGTGGAGGTGGGCCAGAGGCAGAAGCCGTCATGGTGCTTCACTACGGCGATGCCGCCTTTCATACCGGCAGCCTTGATGGCACTGAGCCACTGTTCGGGGTCAGGCATCTGCGTAGGAGCGTAGGTGGACTCTTTTTCGTTGCCGTAGCCCCACTCCTGACCGGTGAAGGTGTTCATGCCGTAGTGGAAGAAGCCGTAGAACTCCGTCTCATTCCACAGAATCTGACGCTCCGTGGGCACAGGCTGTACGGCCACGGGCTCATTGTCGGGATTGGCAGGGGCCTCGTTGATGAGCGTAAACTCACTCTGGGCCTTCATGCCGCTTGCTGCCAGCGCAGCAAGCCCCAAAAGGATGATTTTGTGTGACATAAGTAAAGGGTTAATGATTATTGTTGAATTATTAATATGGTGTGTTGAATGAATAAGCCCTATCTTTGCGGGAGCAAATTTACTAAAAAAGCGCGATTTACAAAAAAAAAATGCCGAAAAAACGCACTTTTACCTCCGAAAACTGCACGCCGGAGGCCTTTTCCCCCACCCTTTCGCGCGTACGATAAAGTCTTATTTGTTTTTATTGCTGTCCGGTAAAAGTTGAAATCTGTTAGCATTGGGCTGAAGGCCCTTAATTGTATAGCCTGGGGCAGAGTGAGCGAAGGGAACCCCGCCCTAGGGGCACGGTTGCCGCACTTGCGGCCGCCGCAACGCGGCATAATTGTTTCGGGGCAGCGCCCCAATGCTCTTGTCTGAAGGATAGCCCCCCTCCGCCGCTTCGCGCCACCTCCCCCGCGGGGGGAGGGATACTTACCCAGCGTTTGCTTTATAAACCTAGGGCGGCGCTCCCTTCGGTCACTCTGCCCTAGGCTGGACACTTTTGGGCTTTCAGCCCGTTTCATATAGGGTGAGCCCTACTTATTGACGACCTTCCAAATCTCCAGCATTAATAAAGAATACGCAAGGCTACATTTTTTTTACCCGACAGCAAGAATTTTTTTTTTCGCGCTGATTTAAGTTCAATCCTCCCCCTTAGGACTCCAATCCTAAGGGGGAGGACTGCAATCCAAAGGGCGAGGACTCCAGTCCAAAGGGCGAGGACTGCAGTCCTTAGGCGAAAAAACGGACGCCAACGGGCTAGGAGTGATTCCGATACAGGGAGGCGTTCCAGTTTTCCCCTATTATGACTCCAATCCTTATAGGGGTAAACTGCAGTCCTTATAGGGGAAAACTGCAGTCCTTATAGGGGAAAACTGTAACTACTCCCCGGACTGCAACAAATACAAGCGAGGAGGGACACCCGAAAACTGGGCGTCCCTCCTTTATTTCAATTTACTCTCATTCCATCATCCCTTCCATCACTGCTACCATCGTGTCCTGAAAATATTCGTGGACGCGGACCATATTCTTGACGGACGCTTCCAAAAGTTTGGCCTTGCCTGGGGTGTATTCGTTCATGAGTAATGAATGGCGCGTAAACACATGAACTGTTTCCTCATCCTCGAAATAGAGAATTCTGAAGGGGAAGAAGGAATTTACCCTGTTGATGGTTATCCACATAGCACACATGGCCAGCATATTGTCAGACGAGAAAGAGTCCCAAGGCCTGTCCTCAACCATGATGCCAGGTTGGTTGTTATCGGCGACTATCATCATGTGTTCGCTCCCGTACATGAAGTTAATCTGGACCTGATCACCGATGGTGTCAATTTGTACTACAGGATAATGGAGCTCTTCCAGCATTTCCTGCGCCATATCGGCAATTTTGAACGTCTCCTCATTGGGGAAATCCATACTCACAACGGTATCGGTCTGTGTGGTATCCACGACAAGGGAGTCTTCGCCAGATGAGGCCACTACCTTGTCGGCATCGTCATACCCCTGACTTCTCAGTTGTTCGTACATCTTCTCATAAGCATTGTTCCTTTGATTATTCTGAACGATGCTGAACACGATGCTGGCCACGGCGATGGCGATGGCACAGGTGGTGATAATAACTGCGGTGCGTGTCTTCATGATTTTTGTATTTTAGTGATTATTCTTTTCGTTGGCGCGATGTATGAGATAGGAGCCGAGACCGATGAGGAGGAAGCTTCCCAGGAGGCCGCTTCCGCCTATCATGTAGCCGAGAAAGGCCAAGATGCCTAATGTCACGCAGACGATGCCTGTTGTTTTCATAGTTCCTTGTTTTCTTCTTGCGTGAGTTTCTTTGAACAAAGGGTTACTATCAACCCGAGGAAGAGGTTGCAGAGTGAAAGGAAGAAGGCCCACCCGAAGCCTATCTTCCGCTTGCTGCCCATGTAGCCTACGCCAAGAGAGAGCGAGGCACCGATAATAAAGAGAAAGAGCTTTTCCATTTTGATATGTTTAAGGATTTCTAAAGTTTGTGGGTGCAAAGGTACGGCCTTCTCTGCTTACGGCCAAGGGGAAAACGAATGCAAGGCTTGCATACGGATGATGCGAGCCTTGCATGAGGGAGGGAATATGGGCAGGAGGGAGGGTGCGTCAGTCCTGCCAGACGATGAGGTTGCGGTCAAGAGGTATGGCATACGCTTCACCCGGACTGCCCGTGACGATGTAGTTCTTGGAGAGATGAATGTCAAACTTCTCGACGAAAGCCTTGCGGATGCGGGCTATATTCTCGTTGGCGGCGTTGGAGAGAGGGTTGACAAGTTTGGTGACGGTAAGGGCGCGCTTGGCCTCATCCACGTTGGGGCGCAACTGGCGGTAGATGTTGAGGAGTTCCGTGTAGTGGTTCTGCAGTTCCTTGAGCACGATGCCTTCGGGGTAGCGCAGAAAGAGGAAGAAGAGAGCCTTGGGCAGGGCCGTCATCTCTATCTCCATGTTGTTGTAGTCGGGCAGGAAGAGGCGGTAGTCGTCTGTGATGACCATGCGCGAGAGGACCTGATGATTGTCGATGAACTCATGGATGGCCGCCAGCGACACGCTTGAGAGGCGAAGGCAATTTACAACGTCTTCGAGTGCTCCGAGGAGCATCCGCGTGTCGTACTGGCTTACCTGCTCCTCACGTTCTTCCTCCGAGAGGTCGGGAGAAAGGCGGGGAGGGAACTCCAGTTCTGTCCTGCTGCTGTGGCGGACGTCGTTCTCTGTGATGGTGCTGTGCTTAATGTTCCGTTCCTTGTCCTCTATGAAGCTGACAGCTTTCTCGATATTGTCGTGGTTCAAAAAGGGAGCATAATACGCCACCTTCTGCCACATCAAACTATGTTGCTCTTGCATATGCTGTATTTTTTTGTGCGTCCTAAATATATAATGGAGGATAGTGAGTGATGCTATCCTCCATTATTTTTCATTGCTTCAGCGAGCTTCTGCTCGGGTTCGGCAGTGTTCAAGCGGGGCTTGACTCTGCTCTCGCCTTATCGCAGAACCTTGCTGTTTTCAACAGCGAGCTTCTGCTCGGGCTCGGCAGTGTTTCAAACGGGGCTTGACTCTGCTCTCGCCTTATCGCAGAACCTTTTTACCGCCTACGATACGGATGCCACGCTGCTTGGTGGCATTCTCACGGATACCCTGCAGGTTGTAAATACCCAGCATGGTCTGGGGGGCAATCACGGTGCCGATGCCTACGGTGGGGTCTTCGCCGCCGAGCTTTACAAGGCCCTCGTAGGTGGTGAGGTCTTCAATCTCGGTGATGTAGAAGAGGGAGCCGTGGTCGTTCCATGTCCAGTTGCGCAGGGCAATGGTGGACTCGTTGGTGACGATGCAGGCCCAGGACTGGCTGCTGTCGCTCATACCGCCGCCGGCATGGAAGGAAAAGGAGCCGTCGCCGTTGTTGCGGATGCCGTCAAGGGCGGGGGTGTCGTCGGAAAAGTAGTAGTCGCGACCGCTGCGGGTGACGAACTTATGGGCACCGAGGTTGTAGAGGTAGTAACTGTCCTTGAAGAGCACAATCTGCCACTGGCCCTTGGCCTCGGCAGGGTTGTAGTCGGCGAGATAGACCTCTGCGGCTGCGGGATCGGAGGTGAGTTTGTTCCAGTGGTAGTCGGTGACGCCGGTGAGACCGACGTAGTCGCCGTTGATGTCCTCGTTGTAGCAGAGGTAGCCCTCGCCGTTTATGCTGTGGATGGCGTAGGCCTTACCGTTGTCGAGTTGGGCGAGATCACTGATGTTCTCGCCCAGCGTAGGGTCCACCGTAGGTTCCCAGCCTTCCTCCACCATCAGGCCTTCGATGAAGACGTCGGCATCGAAGTAGGAAGCGGGAATGGTGTAGGTGTTGTCCTCGGCAAAGCGCATGCGGGGCACGGTGTAGGTGATGTACTGCGGGTTGCTGTGCACGAGGCTGTCGCCGGAGAAGTTGTAGCCGTGGGTGACGCGGATGCCAGTGTAGTCGAAGCCCTTCTCGGGCACGGCCTTCACCTTGAGGGCGGTGAACTGAGGCTGGGCATAGTTGTCAATCTTTGTGCCGTCCTCAAGCACTACGACGCCGTTGCGCTGGAAGTTGGACACGCTGACGGTGGTGCGCTCGGGGGAATAGACATTGAGGAGCACGTCTATCATGCCGCCGCCGTTCTGGAGGATATGGTTGTCGGCGGAAGAGTTGCCGGCGGGGTCGGTGCTCTGGCAGTCAATCTTGGTGCGCAGGCGGTAGATGCCGCCGGGGAGGTCGGCGGGCAGGGTGATGCTGTGGGTGGTGCGACTGCCGCTGCCGCTCTTGGTATCGCTGGCCACGAGTTCGTTCTCGTCGAACTTGCCGTTGTTGTTGAGGTCGATATAGACGAAGGAGTGCATGCCGCTGCCCGTGTAGCCGGCCTTCACGGTGAAGGTCTCGCCGCTCTGTACGGGGATGAAGGTGTCGAAGGCTTCGGTGAGCACGTTCTTCTTGGTCTGCTTCTTCACGTACTGGCCGGCGGCGCTCTTCAGGGTGACCTGTGTGAAGGCGCGGTCGGTGCGGGTGAACTGCTGCGTACGCTCCACGCATACGGGATAGTCGCCGACGAGGGCCACGCGGGGAGCACTGCTGCCGCTGACGATGACGTCGTCGATGTAGGCGATGAAGTCCTCGGTGCGGTCGTGGGCGGACTCGCAGTCAACAACCACGACGAGGGAGTAGATGTCGATGTTGCCGGCGCCCTTGACGGGGAACACCACGTCGGCCCACTGTCCGACGGGGGCCTTGGCGTTGGCCAGGGCAGTGAACTGCACGGCTTCAGGCGACTGGTTCTTCCAGGTCTCTTCGTAGCCGGCGGTCTTTTCGTTGTGGCGGCCGAGGCCGATTATCATGGAGCGGCCCTCTACGGGCTTGTACATCATTACGTGGACGTACTGCACCGCGGGGGTGAGCACGAAGCGCTGGTCTTCCTTCAGGTCGATGCGGGCGCCGAACATATTGGAGCCGTGGCGTGAACGCTGGAAACCGAGCACCTTGGCGCTGGTGTTGCCGGCGGTCTCGTCGGAGAGGAAGGGGTTGTCAACGACTTTGCAGTTGCCCTTGAGGACACCCGTGCGGAAGGGGGAAGCCTCCCACCAGTCATAGACGCCAACGGAGGCGTAGTCGTCGGTATCAAAGGTCACATTGACCTCGGCAAAGGCTGCGAGGGGTAAAACCGCAACAGCCAGAGTCAGAATTTTCTTGTAGAGTTTCATAACGTTGTTGTGGTTTAGGGGTGTTCTATAAATTAGCTTGAGAAAGATTAGTGGCTATTACGCCGCAAATTTTCATTCGGCTTAGCAGAAGCATAACAAGCTATGGTTCAAGAAGACGGATGGAAAGATGCAAGTAAGAGCCCTAATGTTTCCGAGATAATTCATAGAGAATTTAGTAATTAATAGAACACCCCTTGAGGATTAATAAAGTGCAATGTTCTCAATAACGGGGCAACTCTTGCTCTTGGTGATGCTCACGCGGACATACTTGGCATTCACGCCGTTGCCGTAGCTGCTGGTGCTGCCGCTCTGCGGGATGATGCGCTTGTAGCCGATGGTGGTGGTGGGCACGCTGCCGCCGAACTTCGTCCAGGTGTTGCCGTCGGTGGAAGTTTCTATCTTGAAGGCCTTCACGCGCTGGCCGAGCTGGATGTGCTCCTGCAACATCACGTAGTGAATCTTGCGGGCCTCGGGGAGGGTGAGGGTGATGACGGCCTCGTTCACGCCGTCGTTGGTGGCATAGTAGGTGTCGAGGCTGCCGTCGATAATGTTGGCGGCATTGTAGTTGCGGGCGGCACCGGCGGTGCGCACGTCGCTGGCGGTCACGGTAGCATCGGTGGCCAGGTTGGTGCCGAGGCGGTTGGTGATGAGCTTACCGAGGTCGGCCATACGGGTGACGGTGGCCTTGGGGAGCGAGCCCGTCTTGTCGGGCGGCAGGTTGAGAATCCAGGTGGCGTTGCGGCCTACGGTCTCCAGATACATCTGGAACAGGCGCTCGGCGCTCTTCAGGCCGGAACCGTTCCAGAACCAGCCGCTATCATTGGCCTTGGCGTCACACTCGCCGGGGAGCCACATCCATCCGTTCTCGTTGCCGAGCTTGCCGTCGGGCTGGTCGGCGCCGTCCAGACGATTGTCGGGGCACCAGCTGGTCTCGCCGCCGATGCCGTCTTCGTTACCAATCCAGCGGGCTTCGCCGCCCACGCCCCAGAGGACGCAGTTGGGACTGATGCCGTGCACCATATCGCGGAGGTTGGGCACGTCGTAGTAGGTGGCACGGTCGATGGTACGCGAGCCGCCCTTGCCACCGTAGTAGCCGGAGCCGCCGTTGGCGCCGTCGAACCACATCTCAAACTGGTCGTCGCCATACAGCGCCAGTTCCTTGCACTGCTTCAGGAACACCTCCGTCACGTAGCGGTCGGTGCCGTCGCCGTAGTAAACGCTGTTGCGGTCCCAGGGAGAGATATAGAAGCCGTATTTCAAGCCCAATTCCTTGGCTGCGGCAGCGAAGGCCTCGGGAATGTTGACGCCGCTGTGGGCGTTGCCGGAAGAAGCGATGGAGTGCGTGGTGGTGGCGGTGGGCCAGAGGCAGAAGCCGTCGTGGTGCTTCACCACGGCGATGCCGCCCTTCATACCTGCACTCTTGGCGGCCTCAAGCCACTGCTTGGGGTTGGGGTCCTGCGTGGGGTTGTAGAGGCTCTCGGCTTCGTCGCCGTTGCCCCACTCCTTACCGGTGAAGGTGTTCATTCCGTAGTGGTAGAAGGCGTAGAACTCCGTCTGCATCCATTTCACCTGGCGTGGATGCGGCACAGGCTGCACGGGAGCGGGCTCGTTGTCAGGATTGGGGAGCGGTTCGTCCACAATCTGCAAACCAGCCGTCTGGGCTTGCAATGCTACGGTGCCTACCGTCAGCATTGCCATAAGGAAGGTTAGTTTTCGCATAATTTTTATAATTAAAAGATATTTGGTAAATAGTTCGCTCTGCAAATTTAGCAAAAAAAGCGTACCCAGCAATTATCAAGCACGCTTTTTCCGCTTTTCACACCGCTATTTGTCAGCGACGTGCGTGTTTTGGCGGGAAACGAGCATAAGGACGTTCTACTGGAAGGCCCCGCCATACAGAGCGTACACCGCCAGCGCCACCTGCGCAATCAATATCAGCGGCACGCCGATGGTAAACTTCCTGTGCTGCGTCTTATGATGCCACACCCGCATGCCGAGCAGCGCTCCTACGCTGCCGCCCAACACGGCGAGCCACAGCAACGTGGCCTCCGGCGTACGCCATTTCTTATGCCGCGCTTTCCATTTGTCAAGGCCGAAAGCGATGAACGTGAGCAGCGTCATAAATGCCACGCCGAGCATTATCAGCCCGCCGTAACTCACGTTGCCCACTGCCGTCGCGCCGAGGTCTATGCCGCCGGTCATGCCTCAAAGACCTTCTCGATTTCTACCACATAGATGGTGTGCAGACTGCCACCCGGCTGGTCATTATACCAGCGGTCAAAGACTTCCTTATCAAGGAATTCGGCCTTCTGCATCTCCGTCTGGAACAGGCGGCGACATACGAGCGTGAGGCGTGCTTCGGCAAACGTCACGCTACCCGCCTCGGTTGCCACGGGCGTAAGGCCGGCCTCGCGCTCCTTATCGGTGTCGCGACCCGACTTTGTGCCACATATCTGCAGTGCCTTGCGATAGGTCTCGCCATAGAACGACAGCGTCATCAGCGATTCCTTTTCCAAGAACTCGTGCGTGTAGCGTTCAGGGCGCACAAACACGAAGGCCACGGGCTTATTCCAAAGGAAGCCCAGTCCGCCCCACGATGCCGTCATCGTGTTGTGTTTCTCCACTGTACCGGCCGTCACCAGCATCCATTCTTTGCCGATAAGTTCAAAAACGTCCTCACGTCCGAGAACGGATAAATCTACTTGCTTCATATTTAAGGGGAAGTTAAAAGTTGCAATAGTAGATGTATTTGGTTTCCCGCATTATTCCCCTCCCTCGCAGGGGAGGGGTGGCGGAGTGCCACAGGCAGCTCCGACGGGGAGAGGCCGTCCGCTCCCCACTTCAAAATGATATTTCGCTATCCCCAAGTCCATTTCCAGATATCCGAAGAGCGACATCCGTCCCTTTTCTGCCCTCACGCGCGGTGTCCCGTCGGCAGACTTTTCATACACAAAGCGATACTTCTGCTGATTCACAGAACTTGGCGCCAACAGGGCGGCTTCCACGCCTTCGCGGAACCACTGCGGCGTCGTCTCATCGGCATTGCTCACCTGCTCCACCGTCTTGATTTTATGCGCCTTGCCTTGTGTCTCGCCGTAGCCCAGAGCGATGGCGCACGCCACCCGTTCATCCTCTCCCAAATCATAAGTCCCGCGCATCTTTTTATACGACATTCCCACCCAGCACGTATTCAGTCCCAACGTCTGGGCCAGCAGCACGAGGCGCTCGCCGTAGTACCCCACCCTCTCGTCGAGGTCGTCGGCCTTTTTCCCCACCATCAGAAGATAATTCCGCACGCCGTGAAACGTCCCATAGGAGTGCCACCCGCGGAAGGCCTGCGGCTCATCCGTCACAAGTTGTATATGCAGCCCGCCCTCGGCATTACACCGCGCTATTTCCTCCTCCAATTGCGCCACGACCTCCTGTGCCAGAGGCTGTTCCCGATACCGCCGCACGGCATGCCGCTCACGCATGGCCCGAAGCAATGTATCTCTATCTATCTCCATTGCAACTGATATTTTTCTCTTTTCACTTCTTACGCCGTCATCTCCAAGCCTACCACACCCACCAATATCAGCAAGGCAAACAGCATCCGCAGCAACGAAGCAGAGTCGCCGAACCACAGGATTCCGATAAGGAAGGTGCCCACGGCGCCTATCCCCGTCCACACGATATAGGCCGTGCTCACGGGTATCGTCTTCTGCGCCAGATACAGAAATATGCCGCTCAACGTCATACTCACCGTGGCCAGACCTATGTACGTCCAGAACTTCTCGGGATGCTCTCCCGACAACTTGAAGCCCAGCGGCCACCCTACCTCAAACACGGCGGCGATGATAAGATAAATCCAGGCCATCGTCTATTTCTTTTTATCCGGTGCCGGAATGATGCGCGCCTTTACGATGCGCACGTCAGCCACGGGGCGGTCGTTGGCGTCGGTGGCCACGCCGTTGATACTCTCCACAACGTCAAGGCCTTGCGTCACCTCGCCAAACACGGTGTATTTCCCATCGAGATGGGCATACTTGCCCCATGCGATATAGAACTGGCAACTGCTGCTCTTCCGTTCGGGATTGACGTCGTCGCCCTCGCGTGCCGCAGCCAAGGCTCCGCGCTTGTGGCGGATGTAGGGCTCTATCTCGGCGTCTATCGCAGGGCCGGCCTCCCCCTCACCCAACAACTGCCCGGGAACGGCCGTGCGGCTGTCGGGGTCGCCGCCTTGTATCATAAAGCCTTCTATCACGCGGTGGAACAACAGCCCGTCGTAGAAGCCATCCTTGACGAGCTTCACGAAATTGTCGCGATGCTGCGGCGTGTCGTTATAGAGCACCAACTGGATGTTTCCCATCGTTGTCTCCAGCTCCACATATACGCGCGGAGTCTTCTTCGCCATTCCCGTCAAGCACAGCGAGAGGAAAGCCAAAAGTATGATGAGTCTTTTCATAAGCCTTACTATTAATGTTCTCCCTGGGGTGTGTTATCAAGAGCCGCCGGCAATACTCTACTGCCAGCATTCCAAGAAGCGCAGCACTTTCTTCCGGTCGTAGCCCTTCCCGGACTCCAACAGTGCGCTGTCCTGAATATGCAGCACCTTGCCGTCGCCATCCAGCACAACGAGCGCGGGATAGCCAAACCTGTCGGGCCCTCCCAAGCGCGTCAGCAGCGCTTCGGCTCCCTTCGCCGGACGATTCACGTGCTCATACACGAATTTCTCGTTTATCTTCTTTGCAATCTCCTCATCCTTAGTCACAAAGTCAGCAAAGCGCAGGCACCACACGCACCAGTTGCCACCCACCTGACATATCACGCGCTTGCCTTCTTTCTTCGCCTTCTTTACGGCTTCATCTATCTGCTTCAGCGGGTCGATGCTCTCATCATAGACCTTCGCCAGAGGGGTTGCCTGCACGGGGTGTCCTACGGGATTGTTCATTATAGGCAATTGTGCTTCAGTCAGATGCAGCACGCCGCGCAACGCATTCACGTCCATCGTGGCACGCGGCACGGTACAGAGTCCGGCGGCCTCGCAATACAGGTTCACGTTCTCCGACACGTTGCCGGCATCCACGCAGCCCATCATCAGGGCTTTGTTGTCGCGGCTGCCGAACTTGTCGAAGTCGATGACCATCACGAGTCCTACGGGGGCCTGCATCACAAAATCCTGACGATGCCCTTGCCCGCCGGCATTGTTAGAGGCCAGCAGGTGGCGATAATCGCCTTTTGCCTTCTCCACCAGCACATTGCGGGCTGCATCATACTCATACGCGCCCTCCTTCATCAAGACAAAGAGGCGTATTTCCTGCTTGTTCATCGCCGAAGGAGCCGTGATATGGCTTTCATCACGCGAGCGACCACACGCAGCCCAGCACAGGTTGCTCAATTCCTGCATCGTCAGCGCTCTGGTGGAATATTCGCGCACCGAATGGCGCGTGGCCAGCGTCTGCATCATGCTCTTCGTGCCCTGATCCTGGTTGGCTTCCGGCAACTTAATGTCCTGCGCGCGGCCCATTGCGGCCAAACAGAACAAAATTGAAATAAAGAACAGTTTTTTCATAAAGCCTGGAATGTGTTATAAGAAAAATGAGGGCTGGCTGCAAACGTAGCCAGCCCTCATCTGATGAAAGGCAATGTTGATAATTAGAAGTTGTAACCTACGCGCACGAGGTGGTCCTTGTGGTTGCCATTGTTGGACAACAGACCAAGACCGTAGCCTGCATAGAGGCCCTTCCAAACGTAGAGGCCGATGGTAAAGTCAAGAGCAAAGTTGCTGTCGTTGTAATTACCGTCAAAAGCAAGACCATAACCGAGGTCGAGGGCTGCGAAAGCCTTCAGGTTGGGACCGAAGGTGGGGGAGAAACCGCGCACACCCGTGGTGAAGGTCAGTTCGTTCCCGTCACCGTGCTTGTTATAGTCATAAGCGTACTTGGCGTTGAGGATGTCCCAAGCCACATACTTGTTGAAGTTGTACTGAGCACGACCGCCGATTTCAAACTCGGAGCCAATGCCACCTTCTACAGCCCAAGACAGACCCTTGTCAGGATTCTGGGCGAAGAGCGACGTTGCACCCAGCAACATCACTGCGATGAGAGAGAAAATCTTCTTCATAATAATGAATATTGATGATTAAATAAAAGGAGTTTTTATATTTCAGTTGCAAAGATACACAATAAATCTGAATATCCCGCAATTCCATCTTAAAAAAATAGCTTTTTATCCGTTTATCATCAAATTTCAGCTCTCCTTTATACATATTCGCCAACCTTACACTAGTTTTCGACCCTTTTCAGTCACTTTGCCGTGTCATTCTATACCTCGGTTCGGGAGATGCGGCCCCATTTCATGGCGCCTCGGCCTTGGTAGTCCTCAAGATTTCGTCGTGTCACCCGGGTCGCACGATTGTGTCACCTGGGTCACACGATTGTGTCACCCGGGTCACACGATTACGCCACCCGGGTCGCACGATAACGGGATGCGGATATAGGAATTTGGGAGTGTAGGCGAAGGTTTATTGCATACGGGACTGGCAACGGGCCGTTAGGATTTTTGGACATACATAGAACTTTTTTATTGCAGTCCGGGGAAAAAGAATGTAATCTTTCGTATAGCTTGTAAATGCGGGAGGTATGGCTGGTTGTCAAGAGGAGGGGCTTACCCTTTATGAAACGGGCTGAAAGCCCAGAAGTGTCCTGTCTAAGGCAGAGTGACCGAAGGGAACGCCGTCCTATGTTTATAAAGCAAACGCTGGGTAAGTGTCCCTCCCCCGCGGGGGAGGTGGCGCGAAGCGCCGGAGGGGGGCTTTATCCTTCAGGCCAGTGAATTGGGGCGCTGCCCCGAAACAATCATGCCGCGTTGCGGGCCGCAAGTGCGGCCGCTCGGCCCACAGGGACGCTTGCCTAAGCAAGAACCAAACATCATAGGGCGGCGTTCCCATCGCTCACTCTGCCCTAGGCATTCTACAATTAAGGGCCTTCAGCCCATACTAAGAGATTTCAAGTTTCCCCGGACAGCAATAGAACATTTTAGAATGCTTATCCCGAACAGAGGTATTCTATAGGGGATGTGGCAATGTAGCGCAAATTGATAATTTGAAAAAACTTCCTATCCTTAAATAAAAACAATTATTTGTGTCCAGCAAAGCTCGAAAATTTATTTAAAGCGTACTCCTCACGTAACCAATACTCCACTGATTTGTCAGGATCATGCCCCAGTGCCCGCTACATAAGCTGCGGGGAAGTGCGGGGATGGACAGCTATGTGCCTTATGGTAAATGTTTCTACCCCCCCCCTCCCTACCATTACATTCCTCACGTTCCTTCCCCTACCTAGCGCATTCCTCACGTTCTCCCCCCCTCCTAACACATTCCTCACGTCCTCTCTCCACCGACTGCATTCCGTCATAT
>JAZUDS010000057.1:0-87668 GCA_045639805.1 Alloprevotella sp. | reverse complement strand
CGGTGAAGGAGGGGGCGGCAGGAGCCGTTGCTTCGGCGGGCTCAGAGGGGGAGGCGGGTTCGGTGGGGCCGGCGGGCGATGAAGTCTCGTCGGCGGATTCTTCAGCGGCCTTGCCGATGGCTTCCTTCTCCACCAGTGAGCGGAGATTGGTAAGGAGAGTGACGGCGTCGGTCTCCTTGGCGGCGGCGAAGTATTTCTCTACGAACGAAAAGGCAAGGGTGTGGCCCAGAGGGTATCCTTTTGTGATATTGACGTCCTTCACTTCTTCGGGAAGGGCGTGGAGCACGGGCTGCAGCATGCCTTCTGAGGCGAGGACGATGGCCGTGCGCGTGGGGTCGGGGCCAAGGTGGTCCTTCACCCATTTGGTGGCAGAGCGCGCCTGGGCATTTTCTGTGGGAGCGCTGACAAATTCTACGGACTGGATGTGGCGGAGGTTGTCGAAGTGCTTCTCGTCAAGGAGATTGGGGAACTCGCGGAGGTTCTCGCGGAGGAAAAGACCGGCCTCGTGGGTGGCGCTGGCGTAGTAGGTGTCGTAGTCCCAATAGAATAGGGCACGATGCTGCCGCTGCAGTTGGCGCAGAAGTTCGCGCTCCACTCCGGTGAGGGCATTGTGCCCTACGAAGACGAAGGTGCCCTCGGCCTTGTCGGCAAGGTTCTGGCGCACCACGTCGCGGAAGAGAGCCCCTTCGTAGGCCAGGCCTTCGGCGCGGAGTTCGTCGTTGAGGCGCCGGTAGATGGCGAGCATGTTGCGCCAAAGAAGGAGGAAACGCTGGCGAACCTCGCTGGTGGCGGCGAGGGAGAAGTCGTGGAAAAAGTCCTGCAGCACCTGCTGCTGCTCCGGGGTGAGATAGTCCAGGGAATCGAGCTCGTGGAGGTCGGCGATGTTGGTGAAGAGCTGGCGCACCACGTCATCATTCTTGTAGGCCAGCTGCTTGTCAATGTCGTCGAAGTCTGCGAGCAGGCGCTCCCCCCAACCGTAGAAGCGGTCGATGGACGTGTCGGCGTCCTGCGTGGTTTCCACGTAGTGACGGTAGATGCGGCAGACGGTGTCTATGGGGTCGTTGACCTTCAGAGGCGAGAGGTCGGCGAAGAGTTCGCTGATGGTAAGATAGCGCGGGGCCCAGAGAGCCTTATGGCCGGCAGCCTCGTAGAGATGGCCGTTGAAGAACACACTGGCACGCCGACTGGGAAATACCACTGTGACGTTGCGCAGGTCGCCTCCCATTCGGGTGTAAAGGTCTTGGGCTACAAGTTTGAGAAAGTGCATAATTTATTGGGTGAGGCCGTGTACCTCATTTCTGTAAACGTACCAAAGGTAGCCCTCCACTTGGGGGAAACCCATCTCGCGGAGGAGCTGACAATAGTAGTTCACCTGGTCCACGTGGCGGGCGTCGGGCCGGGCAAACTTGAAGTCGATGATGAGCGTGCGCTGGCCGTCGGTGATGATGCGGTCGGGGCGACGGGTGGTGAAGAGCGGGCGGTCGGGGTGCGGACAGATAATGGCCTGCTCGTTGATGACCTGCCAGCGTGACGAGAACCAGTCGCGGGTTTTCGGACTGGTGATGCGCATAGTGAGGAAGGGGCGCTGGCGCTCCAGCCATGCCGTGTCGATGAGTCCTTCGCGGCGCATGGCTTCGAGCGAGGGGAGAATGTCCTCCGGCGTTTTGATGCGCGAGAGAGCCTCGTGGAGGAGCACGCCCTCCTCAAGGTAAGCCTTGCGACGGGCGGCTTCTTGAGTTTGCTCTTTGAGGTCTTCGGCAGTCCCTGAACGGTAGTTCTCCTCAGCAGCAGAGAGGAACTCCTGCGCCTTGCTGCTTTGGCGGAAATGGGGCTGCAGGGGACTGGAAAATAGCCCCACGCGCTCCTCTTCCCGATGGAAGTCAAAAGGATTGTAGGCCTTTTCGCGGTGGCCGCGCTGGCTCTGTACGAGAGGCATGTCGCCGTAAACGTAAGTGATGTCGTCGGCCTTTTTGTCCTCGTTGGGGACAGTCTTTACGGAGGTGGCGCATGTCTTGCCATCGTCCTGCATCGTGGCGAGCGTCTGGGCCAGAAGATTGGCGGTAGTGGGTTGTGTGCCCGACGAGGTGTCGCCCCACACGAGGAGGTTCTGCTGGGCGCGGGTGAAAGCCACGTAGAGGAGATTGAGGTTGTCCACGCGTTGTGCCGTATGCTCGGCGGCGTAATCGTCGGCGTAGATGCTGTGCTTCATTTGGGAGCGCTGGGGAATGGGGAGCACCGGCAGACGGTTGTAGGGCTCCATCTTCGTGTCGCACCACAGGATGTCGCCCTGCCTGTCCCGCTCCATAGACCACGTGCAGAAGGGTATGAGCACCGTGTGGAAGGCCAGACCCTTCGACTTGTGGATGGTCATGATGCGTATGCCCTCCACTTCGCCGCCGGGGATACTCTTTGTGGAGAGCGTACCCTCCCAGTAGCGAATGAAGTCGGTGAGGGAGGACGGGTTCTCTTCAAGGTATTCCAACACGAGGTCGAGGAAATAAAAGACGAAGGGCGCCTCGCCGTCGTCCTCGCCGAGGTGGAAGATTTCCACGAGGCGTTCGCAGAGTTCGTAGAGCGGCATACGAACCAGCTGGGTACGTTCTGCCGTGAATGCATCGGGTATGCCGCCGCTCTGGAGGAGATAGGTCTGAGAGATATTGTCTTTCTCCTTCTTTCCCATGTCGCGAAGATTGCGCAGGGCTGCCATGAGGCGTTGCAGGGCGCGGCTGCTCTTCAAGTGGAAGGCTTCGCTGCTGACCAGTGGCAGGTCGGGGTGATTCTGACGGAAATAGTCGATGAGTTCATCGGCATCGTCATTGTTGCGAAGGAGCATCGTGATTTGGCGAAGTTCAATGCCTTGCACCTCCTGCAGGAGACGAATCTGCTCAGCCAGGTCCTCGTACACATTATTATTATTTACGCGCACGCGGACGTAGCCGCCTTTGCGGTGGTTGTCTTCCTGCTTGGCGTCATCGGGCCAGGCGGTTTCCAGGATGGCGGGGGCGGCAGTGAAGAAGGCGTTGTTGAAATGTATGACTTCCTCGGCGCTGCGGTAGTTCGTGTCAAGCGTGTGGGTGGTCTCGTGATGGGAAGCGGAGAGTTCGTTGAGTTTCTGCCAGTCGCCGCCACGCCAGCGGTAGATGGCCTGCTTCACGTCGCCTACGAGGAGACACTCTTGTCCTTGCGCAATGTTGTTGATGAGAAGCTTCTCGAAGTTTCCCCACTGCAGAGGACTCGTGTCCTGAAATTCGTCTATCATGACGTGCTCAAAGCGATTGCCGGCACGTTCCAGTACGAAGGGCGCGTCGTTTTCGCCGAGCTTGGAGAAGAGAATGGGAGTCTTGGCCAGCATGAAGTGGTTTTCATCCTCATTGATGGCGTCCACTTCGCGGGCTATCTCGCCCAGCAGGCGGAGCTTGTTGATGTTGCTGCGGCTCAGCATGAGACTGTTGACGATGACTTCGGCATCCTTTCGCTTTTCCTCATAGTCCCGCATGATTTCGGCTATGGTGCCGCCCTTCTCAATGTATTCCACGACGCTCTTCGAGGGCTCCTTGGCGAGGTCGCCTTCGAGAGCCTTTTGCACGTAGGGCCATTGCCGCTGGAAACCATAGCCGCCGAACACGGCTTTGTAACATTCCTTAGTATCCTCGCCCTTACCGCCGGCGGCCATGATGCTTTCGTGCATCTTTCGCCCCAGAGCCTTCATCTCTTCGGTCTGGGCGCGTTCCAGTTCGCGCAGGTCCTTCTCGTATTGTCGCAGCAGTTGGCTGTCGGCCAGTTTCTCGCGCAGTTCGTCCTCGTTGGCGGTGTAGGCATCGCTGAAGAGCTGGCCGGCGAAAGCCTTGAGGTCGTCGGAGATGCGCCAACTGCGGTCGTCGGCAATGAGGCCGCTGATAAACTCCGACACCCATTTGCGCACAGCCCTGTCGCGCCGCACTTCCGGTGCTTCGTTGGCCGATGCCGTCTCGGGCAGCGAGGCTATACGCTTCATGATGTTGTCAACGGCGCGGCTTATCACCTCTTTGTCGTTAATCTCCACGCGGAAGTTGGCGGCCAGACCCAGTTCGTGGGCCAGATTGGCCAGCAGGCTCTGGAAGAAGGAGTCAATGGTCTGCACGGCGAAGTGGTCGTAGTCGTGCACCAACTGTGAGAGACGCTCTTCGGCCCGTTTGCGCAGAAGGTTGATGCCCAGCGCCTTCGTCACGGGGTCGAGATGCTTACGCACCTCGCACAGGAAATCATCCTTGTCGTCAGTGCCGTGAGCAATGTCGTAAAGGTTCTGAAGGATGCGCTCCTTCATTTCGCCCGTCGCCTTATTGGTGAACGTCACGGCCAGCAGCCGCGTGTGCGCCATGTCGTCCCCTGAAAGGAGAAATGCAGTGTATTTCGCAGCAAGCGTGAAGGTCTTGCCGCTTCCGGCTGAGGCTTTATAAATAGTGAGGTATGACATATCTTTTCACCGTTCACATTTCAATTCTACGTCTTTTGCTAATTGCTGGACGCAAAATTACGAAAAAATAGTGAGAATATAATAAATTTTATACGTAAAAAAGAGCCATGTCATTCTTTTTTGCTAATTTTGCGCTCGGTTTATACCACAATCAATTCACATTATTAACCCTTTAACCCCGGCAAGCGCACAATTGTGGCGCGGGAGAGGCTCCGGCCTTCCCATGCTAGTGTGGCTACCAACACCATTTTTTTTATTATTATGGCAGATTTCAAGAACGTCGCTCCTCTCGCAGATTTCGATTGGAACGCATTTGAAAACGGCACCACCGTGGCTGAAAGCCGCGAAGAACTCACCAAGGCTTATGACGAGACCCTCGGCCGCGTAAACGACCACGAAGTCGTTGAAGGTAAGGTAATGAGCCTCAACAAGCGCGAAGTAGTCGTTAACATCGGCTACAAGAGCGACGGCATCATCCCCCGCAGTGAGTTCAACTACAACCCCGAACTCGCCGTTGGCGACATCGTAGAGGTTTATGTAGAAAACCAGGAAGACAAGAAGGGCCAGCTCCTCCTCTCCCACAAGAAGGCACGCGCCAGCAAGAGCTGGGATCGCGTTAACGCCGCTCTTGAGGCTAAGGAAATCGTTAAGGGCTACATCAAGTGCCGCACCAAGGGTGGCATGATCGTCGACGTATTCGGCATCGAGGCCTTCCTCCCCGGCAGCCAGATTGACGTGAAGCCCATCCGCGACTACGACGTATTCGTAGGCAAGACCATGGAGTTCCAGATCGTCAAGATCAATCAGGACTATCGCAACGTCGTTGTCAGCCACAAGGCTCTCATCGAGGCCGAGCTCGAACAGCAGCGCATGGAGATCATCTCCAAGCTCCAGAAGGGTCAGGTACTCGAAGGCATCGTCAAGAACATCACCTCCTATGGCGTATTTATCGACCTCGGTGGCGTTGACGGTCTCATCCATATCACCGACCTCAGCTGGGGCCGCGTAACCCGTCCCGATGAAATCGTTACCCTCGACCAGAAGATCAACGTCGTTATCCTCGACTTCGACGAAGAGAAGAAGCGCATCGCCCTCGGTCTGAAGCAGCTCACTCCTCATCCTTGGGATGCCCTCGACGCCGACCTCAAGGTAGGCGACCACGTACACGGCAAGGTTGTCGTTATGGCCGACTACGGCGCATTCGTAGAAGTAGCCCCCGGCGTGGAAGGCCTCATCCACGTAAGCGAAATGAGCTGGAGCCAGCACCTGCGTTCCGCTCAGGACTTCCTCAAGGTAGGCGACGAAGTAGAAGCCGTCATCCTCACCCTCGACCGCACCGAGCGCAAGATGAGCCTCGGTATCAAGCAGCTGAAGGACGATCCTTGGGCCGAAATCGAAAACAAGTACCCCGTAGGCAGCCAGCACGAGGCTAAGGTGCGCAACTTCACCAACTTCGGCGTATTCGTTGAGATGGAAGAAGGCGTTGACGGCCTCATCCACATCTCCGACCTCTCCTGGACCAAGAAGATCAAGCACCCCAGCGAGTTCACCCAGATTGGCGCTCCCATGCAGGTAGTCGTACTCGACATTGACGTGGAGAACCGTCGTCTCTCCCTCGGCCACAAGCAGCTTGAGGAGAATCCTTGGGAAGGCCTCGCCGAGACCTATGCTGAAGGCACCACTCACGAAGGCACCATCATCGAGAAGATGGAGAAGGGCGCCGTCGTACAGCTCGCTGAAGGCGTAGAAGGCTTCGCCACTCCCAAGCACCTCCAGAAGGAAGACGGCTCCGTAGCCGAGAAGGGCGAGACCCTCGCCTTCAAGGTGATAGAGTTCAACAAGGACAGCCGCCGCATCATCCTCAGCCATAGCCGCACCTTCGAGGATCCCGCTCGTGCCGAGGAACGTGCCGCCCGCAAGGCCGCTCGCAAGACCGCTGCTCCCAAGCAGGAAGAGACTCCCGTTGCCCAGAACGTAGCTGCCGCCACCTCTCTCGGCGACATCGACGCTCTCGCAGCCCTCAAGGCTCAGATGGAAGGCGAGTAATCCCGCTTTCACCCCTATACACATCGTGCGCCAACCTCCCCCCAAGGAGGCTGGTGCACTTGTTTTTATATAGTACTCTCTTCACCCCCCCCCTCGCTTTTTCCGATACCCTATTTTACTTTTTCCGATACCCTATTTTACGCAAGACTAAAAGGGACATCGGAAAAATTAAAAGGGCTATCGGCGAAACTAAAAGGGACATCGGCGAAACTAAAAGGGCTATCGGATGAACTAAAAGGGCTATCGGCAAAATTAAAAGCGACATAGGCGGCCCTCTCCCCTCTCCCCCGAGATGGAAGGCTGCAATATGTGTCGAAATCGCTCTTTGAAAGTCCCCCCAAAGGGGGGATAGAGGGGGGCTTCCCTTAATAAGTTCTCCCCCAAAAGAGGGGATAGGGGCCTATGACGCTCGCCTCCGTGTCAAAATCACAGGGCTTTACACGTTTTTTGCCGTCTTCTTTTCTTTATGTGAATAAAATTGTGTATATTTGCACCGTCAAACCCACGCCGCAGCATCCACAGGGATGAGCGGAAGGGTGGGACACTACATAATGTAAAGCGTCATCGATGCTTTGTCTGTTGGTCGTTTGAAACGTAGGAAATTTCGAATTGAAGATCAAAGGACAATGTCAGAAGTGGCTGCTACGGGTATGCATTCTTTGTATCCCGGAGTGTGCTGCGAGGGTATGTTTTATCCTCACGCACACTTTTCCGGATATATTGAGATACCGGCGTGGGCAGACACTCTACTTCGTCATCTTCAAGGTTTCCTACGACCTCAAACGACAGACGAGTAGAGGTGGAAGCCCACGTTTCGCGTTATTGTAGGCGACTTCTTATTAATCTTTTGCGGCCTTATCGGGTTTCTATAGGCGACTGATATTTGTATGGCACTTATAGATGTCGTGAAATGTGAGGTGAATGACAGGGAGCTGGTTTACAAATTCCCCTCCGAAGATTTGCGCATAGGCACGCAACTGGTTGTCTATAGCGGGCAGACGGCTTTCTTTGTCAAGGGCGGAAAGGTGATGGACGAGTTTACCAGCGGCACTTACACCATTAAGACGGAGAACATCCCGCTCCTCAACAAACTCATCAATCTTCCGTTCGGCAAGGAATCTCCTTTCAAGGCCGAAGTGTGGTTTATCAACAATCTGGCGATACTCGACAGCAAATGGGGTACACCCACGCCGCTCCAACTGGAAGACCCCAAGTATGGCATCATCGTGCCCGTGAGGGCTTTCGGACAGTATGGGCTCAAGGTAAAGGAGTCGCGGGTGTTCCTTGAAATGCTTGTGGGTAATATGACGTCCTTCACCACGGAGAAGGTGAGCAGTTACTTTAAGGGGAAGATGATGTCGAAGTTCAACACGCTCCTCTCCACGAAGATTGCCAACGACCAGATTTCCATTCTTCAAATCAATTCGCATCTGTCCGAAATGTCCGACTATATGCAAGCGGAACTATCGGGTTATTTTGAGACATACGGTTTGGAGTTGGAGTCCTTCAACATCATGTCCGTCAATGTGCCGCAGGAAGACCCGAGCTTCAAGAAACTGCGCGAAGCCATTGACAAGGCCGCCCAGTTGCGTATCGTGGGCAGGGATGTCTATCAGATGGACAGGTCGTTTGATGTACTGGACAAGGCAGCTGCCAACGAAGGCACGGCCGGCAGTATGATGAATATGGGCATGGGCCTCGGTCTGGGAGTGAATATGGGAAACCAGATGGGGGCGATGGCCGCACAGAACATCAGCACGCAGGTGGCTCCTCCGCCCCTGCCGCAGACGGCCTCCTACTATGTGGCCCTTGGAGGACAGCAGCAAGGACCTTACGACACGAATACTATCTGCCAGTATATTCAAGGCGGCCAACTCACTCGCGACACGCTGGCGTGGAAACAGGGAATGCCCACCTGGAGCCCGCTCGGCACGCTGCCGGAATTTGCGAATATGTTCGGTGCATGTCCGCCGCCAATACCTAATTAATAAATAGTATGAAAAACATTGTTATCACTCTTGCAGCCTTGTGCTTCGTCGCCAACCTGCTCGTTGGCCTCATCATCACGGCCTATGCACCGTTCAATATGGTGCTCAACAGCGTCGTCATCATCGTGAACACGCTACTCCTCTACGTCCTGACTGTGTCCTCAATAAAGGACGGCTTCAAGGCCTCGTTGTGTCTGCTCTACCCCATAATGGGCGTCATTGAGTTTTTCCTCGGCCTGTTTGCGCCTGACAAGTGGGAGAACAACTGGTATCTCATTATCTGCGTAATCTTTCTCTTTTTTGAATGTGCCCTGTACGCTATTATTAATGGAGTAAGTAAAATCAATCAATAAATAAAATCAAAATTTATGAAACAGTTAAACCCAAAGAAATCCTTGCAAAGCAAGAATGGCAAAGAGTCAGAAGAACCCACTAAAAAGTCGATAGAGCCCACTAAAAAGCCAAAGCCGGGACAAGAAATATTAACCGATTAATACAACCGATATGGATCTTAAAACAATCATATGCCCTAATTGCGGCGCGAATACCACCAATCCAAAGAACTGTGAATACTGTGGCAGTCTGTTGGTACGCTTTGCTGACAAAGGAATAGATTTGTCACAGACAAGCTACCTCAACAACGACGAGGTTATTCCCGGACTCATTCCAGAGTTGAAGAAGAATCTGAGATTGCAAGAAGAAAAACCTGATCTAGCTGTTGTTACAGATATATTAATTGAAAAAAAAGGCATAGGTTATGAAAGTCTTAGTATACACAAAACTGGGCTTGTCAACTGGATGGATCATCAGCCAATAAAATTAGGAGAAGGCAATAACGGATTAATCATAGTTAGTCAGTTCGCCACATACATGGATAATTCATCTCCTGAATTCAATAGGGACATGGAGGCACAATTGAGACGTTTCCAAAATCTGGACAGTTATTGCCTATTCACCCAACATATCAGTACAGTAATTGACTCGAATGGACACCAACTATATTACAGAGAATATGCTATTGATTTTGGCCAGGATGTAGAAGGCGCAGCCCGCCTTGTCTCAGAAATCATGATAAAAGTCAATGGTTGCTCAAACGATACAGACATTGACATCTTCACCAATGCTGGAGTTGAGGTAGGCTACGCAAGACAATCTTGGAAGGTCGCTCATGGGTACGCTTCTGCAACAAGTTACGAAGAAGAGGAGGAAGACGAAACCGATTGGGGAAAAGTCCTACGATGGACTTTATATATCCTTGGTATATTAATATACATGATGATTAGATTCTAATGAATATACTAAACGAATTGTACAACTGCATATTTCCCCGAGAAGCCCCAACCTTCGGAGAATCTATAGCTTTGTTGAAGACAATTAGTAAATTTTAATAACATTTTAATTATAAATAATTATGAATTATTTCAACACAAATTTCAGCCAACATCAAATCAATGTTGATTTAGAGCACACGCACATCTATGAAAGGCAACTTGATGACAATTATGAAAGGCAGATAATTGAACCAAACAGGGAGGACTTGGAAGGAGTTCTGCTAAATCGCATTTATGCGCTGATAAGCAATGAAGGAGAAGAAGTGATAGAAGAAGCATATTGCTCTATAGCCTTTAATGTAATTAACCGTGGAGATTGTAGTATATATTCCCCTGCCATAGTTACATGTGAAAATATCGCGAATAAGGAGAATTGCTTGCGTTATTTTATCCGCCAAGTATTAACTCTTATCGCAAATGAAAACCCCTCAGCGCGTTTGCAAACCGAAGGCTCCATAGGGCTAATACCTGAAGGCGACCATATTGCAGTGGGGACAGCTTTCCTTTTATCTCAAGTTCCCCATGCGGATGTTCAAAATGAAAACGAGTAATTTAGACTGAGAGATTTGGCGTTTTGTTGCTTAGCCAATCACTAATATTTAGAGACCACCCACGCAGGACGCGTGAGTGGTCTCTCGTCATATTATATTGTACCTTAATTATGGCTCAGCCACGGGCGGCAGCGAGGATGATTTCGCTGAGCGAGGGATGGGCGTGCACCATACGGGCGAGTTGGGGGAGCTTGATGCCGGCGTGGATGGCGAGGGTGAGCTCGTGAATCATGTCGGCGGCGTGAGCACCGAGGATATGGGCGCCGAGGATGGCGTTGTCGGCACCTACGAGTATCTTCACCAGACCGTCTTCGGCCTCCATGCTTAAGGCACGGCCGTTGGCGCGGTAGAAGGACTTCAGGGCGCGGTATTCCAGGCCCTGAGCCTCACACTGCTCTTCGGTGAGGCCTACCATAGCGCATTCGGGAGTGGTGAAGACGGCGGCGGGTACGACGCTGACATTCACGGTGTCCTTCTCGCCACGGAGGTAGTCCAGCACCTTGTAGCTCTGGAAGGTGGCTGCGTGAGCCAGCTGTAACAGACCGTTGACGTCACCCACGGCGAAGACGCCGGGGACGTTGGTCTGGTAGTTCTCGTCCACCTTGATGCCGCGCGGCGTGAAGTCGATGCCGGCTTCGGCCAGATTGAGGCTATCCACATTGGCGGCACGGCCTACGGCCATCAGTACGAGGTCGGCCTGTACCTCCTTCACCTTGTCCTTCTGGGAGTAGAGGACGGTGGCGGAGCCGTCGGCTTCGTCGCGCACCTCGGTCACGGCGGCACCTACCTCAAAGGCAATGCCGCGCTTCTTGAGGGAAGTGCGGAGGCGCTTGGCCAGGTCGCGGTCGAACTGCGGGAGGATTTCCTTGCAGTATTCCACGACGGTGACTTCGCTGCCGAAACTGCGGTAGATGCTGGCGAACTCCAGGCCGATGACGCCACCGCCGATGACGGCGAGGCGACGGGGCACTTCGGTGAGTTCGAGCATCTCGCGGCTCGTCACGACGTGCTGACTGTGGGCGCCGGGGATGGGGAGGAACTTGGTGACGCTGCCGGTGGCTATCATCACGGCGGGAGCGGAATATTCCTCGTTGCCGACGATGACGGTGTGGGCATCGCCCACCTTGAACTTGGCCTCACCCTGCACGAAGGTGATGCCGGGCGTCTTCATCAGGGCTTCAATGCCAGCGCGGAGCTTTTCCACTACGCCGTCCTTACGGGCCATGGCATCCTGGAGGCTGAACTGCACGTCAGCCGTCTGCACGCCGAGGGCGGCAGACTGGCGCACCTCATCCAGCACCTCTGCACTGTGGCAGAGGCACTTGGTGGGGATGCAGCCTTCATTGAGGCAAGTGCCACCGAAGTGGCTGCGCTCAATAACGAGCACCTGCTTACCTTCGTGGGCAGCCTCCACGGCGGCTTCGTAACCGCCGGGGCCTGCACCTACTATTATTAAATCAAAAGCAGTTGCCATAGCGTTTAGAGGGCTTTATAGGTAAACTTGGGCTCCTTCACGGCCTTCACGTCGTCGAGGCGGCGGACGGGCGTGTTGTGGGGAGCGGTGCGTACCATCTCGCGGTCGTCGCGGGCCTCAACGGCAATCTGGCGCATCACCTCAATGAAGTCATCGAGCGTCTGCTTCGACTCTGTCTCGGTGGGCTCAATCATAAGGGCCTCGTGGAAGAGCAGGGGGAAGTAGATGGTGGGTGCGTGGAAACCATAGTCGAGGAGGCGCTTGGCCACGTCAAGAGTCGTCACGTGGGCATCGTCGTGGTGGTCGCCACCGTATTCGGGACGGAGGCCGTCGAACACGAACTCGTGCTTGCACAGGCCTTCGATGGGCAGGAGGTAGCAATCCTTCAGACGCTCCTTGATGTAGTTGGCGTTGAGCACGGAGAGCTTGCCGGCCATGGGGATGTTTTCCTTACCCATGGAGAGCAGATAGGAGAGTGTGCGGGTGATGACGGCGAAGTTGCCGAGGTAACCGCTCACGCTGCCGAGGGTGTCGCCACTCTCGCCGATGCAGAAGGTGTCCTCATTGAAGTAGATGTCGCTGGCGTCATATTCGTCGGCAGCGATGACTACGGGGCTGGGCAGGAACTGCTCAAGGCCCTTGCGTACACCTACGGGGCCGTCGCCGGGGCCGCCGCCGCCGTGAGGTGTGGAGAAGGTCTTGTGGACGTTGATGTGCATCACGTCGAAGCCCATATCGCCGGGGCGGCAGACGCCGAGCATCGGGTTGAGGTTGGCTCCGTCGTAGTACATCAGGCCGCCGCACTCGTGGACGAGGCGGGCGATTTCGGGAATCTGACGCTCGAAGATGCCGAGGGTGTTGGGGTTGGTCATCATCATGGCGGCGACATCGGGACCGAGGTGGGTCTTGAGGTCTTCCACATCGACGGTGCCGTCGGGCAGGGAATTCACCTGCACCACCTGCATACCGCTGACGGCGGCCGAGGCGGGGTTGGTGCCGTGGGCAGAGTCGGGAACGAGCACCTTCACACGGGCGCTGTCGCCGCGGCTCTCGTGATAGCGGCGGATGACGAGCAGACCCGTCAGTTCGCCGTGGGCACCGGCATAGGGGTTGAGCGTAAACTGGCTCAAACCGGCCACTTCGGAGAGCAGGCGCTGCGTCTCGTCGTAGATGGCGAGGCAACCCTGGGCGGCGAAGTCGGGGGTGAGCGGGTGGATGTTCAGCGAGGGGAGCTGGGCGAGTTCCTCGTTGAGTTTGGGGTTATACTTCATCGTGCAGGAGCCGAGGGGATAGAAACCCGTATCCACACCAAAGTTGTTGTTGGACATGTTGGTGTAGTGGCGCACGACGGTAAGTTCGTCAGCCTCGGGCAGAAGGGTCGTGGACTGGCGCTTCTGCTCCTCGGGAAGATTCATTTTGTAGGCGTCTTCGTACTTGAAGTTGGGCAGGGAGTAGCCTACGCGACCCTGACGTGAGAGCTCGAATATGAGCTTGCCATAATACTTATTATTCATAGTGATTTGTCAGGGATTAAAGTTCGGAAAAATAGATTTTAGCACTTTCTACGTAGTCTTCCACGCTGTCGGGACCGTACTTTTCGGTAACGGCCACGGTGAGGAGGTCGTCGGCTACGGCCACGCCGGGCAGTATGAGGGCGCACTCCAGCATGTGGCGCACGAAGTCGGCGGCTACGCCCTTCTTCAGGCGCAGCGTGAACTCGTTGAGGAAGAGTTTGCCGGGGAAGGCATCCTCAAAGAAACCGGTCTCCAGAAGTTTGTCGTGGAGCAGGTGAGCGCCGCTGTAGCCGAGCTCGTTGACCTCACGCAGACCGCGCTCACCCATCAAGGCGAGGTAGCTGGCCACGAAGAGACACATATAGCCCTGAGCGGTACAGATGTTTGAGGTGGCCTTTTCGCGGCGGATATGCTGCTCGCGGGCCTGCATCGTCAGGACGAAGGCGCGCTGGCCGTTGGCATCGGTGGTGGCACCCACGAGGCGGCCGGGCATACGGCGCACGAGAGCCTCCTTCACGCAGAGGTAGCCGATGTACGGACCGCCGTAGCCCATAGGAATACCCAGGCTCTGGGCATCGCCGCAGGCAATGTCGGCACCCCATTCGCCGGGCGTGCGGAGCACGGCCAGGTCGGAGGCTACGCTGTTGATGGCGAGGAGAGCCTTGTGGGCATGGCAGGCTTCTGCCAGACCGGTGAAGTCCTCAATGAGACCATAGCGGTTGTGCTGGCAACAGATAAGGCCGGCCACGTCGTCGGCCTCAAGGAGAGCCACGGCGGCGTCCTTGTCCATCACGCCTTCCTTCTCAGGCACGAGAACGACGTCCACGCCGTGATAGTGGGCGTAGGTCTGCACGACGTTCAGTATCTGGGGCAGGAAAGTGGCGGCGACGAGCACTTTGTTGCGCTTCTTGGCGTTGGCCACGCACATAAGCATAGCCTCGGCGGTGGCGGTGCTGCCGTCGTACATGGAGGCGTTGGAGATGTCCATACCCGTAAGGTCGGCCATCATCGTCTGATATTCGAAGATGTACTGCAGTGTGCCCTGCGAGATTTCGGCCTGATACGGCGTGTAGCTCGTAGAGAACTCGGAGCGGGCGGTGATGTAGGGCACCACGCTGGGCTGATAGTGGTCATAGACGCCGCAACCTGCATAGCACTCTTCGGGCACGATGTTGGCTTCGGCCAGGGCCTGGATGTGCTGGCGCACCTCCACCTCGCTCATGGCGGAGGGCATATTCAGTTCGCCCTTGAACTTCAGTTCCTCGGGAATCTCGGCATAGAGATCTTCAAGGGACTTGACACCGATGACGTCCAGCATTTCGCGGATGTCTTCGGAAGTATGTGGGAAATACTTAAACATAGAATAATTCTTGATTGAAATAAAAAGACCTCGGCTGCCGGGCAGCCAAGGTCGTAGGGAGGTCCTTTACTTGCAGATGGCTTCGTAAGCGGCGGCGTCCATGAGGTTCTCTACCTCGGAGGGGTCGCTCAGTTGCACCTTGATGATCCAGTTGGCGAAGGCGTCCTGGTTGATAAGTTCGGGCTGGTCTTCCAGAGCCTCGTTGATTTCAACGATAGTGCCGCTCACGGGGCTGATAACGTCGCTGGCAGCCTTCACGCTCTCTACGGCGCCGAATTCTTCGCCGGCGGTTACTTCGTCGTCAACCTCGGGCATGTCCACATAAGTGACGTTGCCGAGCTGGCTCTGTGCATAATCGGTGATACCTACGTAACCAAATTCGCCTTCTACGCGAACATACTCATGACTCTCTGCATAGTAGAGTCCTTCAATAACTTTTGCCATGATATTTTTTTAGTTAAAAAGTTGTTTAGTTGTTTAGTTAAATAGTTGTTTCCGCCCTACGGCGGAGCGAGCGGGGGAGAACCCTATTTCTTATAGGACTTCTGATAGAAGCGCTTCTTAACGACAACGCCGTTGTGGAGCTTGCGGTGGATGCGCACCTGAACGGGAGTGTCGAGCTTGGCGTAGGCGATATCCACGAGGGCCATGCATACGCTCTTGCCCGTCATGATGCTGTTGTAGCCGGTAGTAACGTGGCCCACAACCTCATCGTTGACAACGACTTCGTAGCCGTGGCGGGGGATAGCCTTACCTTCGAGTTCGATGCCCACAATCTTGCGGGTCAGGCCTTCTTCCTTCTGCTTGGCTACGGCTTCGCGGCCTACGAACTCTTCCTTGTCGAGTTTGCAGAACATACCCAGACCGGCCTCCAGGGGAGAGAGGTCGTCGGTGAGTTCGTCGCCGTAGAGGGGCAGACCCACTTCAAAGCGCAGGGTGTCGCGGCAGCCGAGGCCGCAGGGCTTCACCTCGCCGCAAGCCAGGAGCTTGTCCCAAGCCTGCTGGATGTATTTGTGCGAACCGTAGATTTCGAAGCCGTCTTCACCGGTGTAGCCCGTGCGGCTCACGATGATGGTTTCGCCGTCCACCTCGATGTGCTTGAAGGTGTAGAACACCAGTTCCTTGCACTCCAGTCCGAGGACGCTCTCCACGATACGCTCCGTGTCGGGGCCCTGCACGGCAATCTGGCCGTAGTATTCGCTCTGGTTTTCAGCCTTCACGTCGTACTTCTGAGCCTCGCTGCTGATCCAGGCGTAGTCCTTGTCGATGTTGGCAGCGTTGATGACGAGGAAGAAGCGGTCGTCGGCCTCTTTATATACGAGCAGGTCGTCGATGGTGCCGCCGTTCTCATGCAGCATCATGCCGTAGAGGATTTTACCGGCCTCCAGGCCCTTCACGTCGTTGGTGAAGATGTGCTGCACGAAGCGCTCGGCTTCAGGACCGGTGACGAGCACTTCGCCCATGTGGCTCACGTCGAAGACGCCGCAGTGCTGGCGCACGGCCAGATGCTCATCCGTAATGTCCGTGTACTGAATCGGCATTTCAAAGCCGCCGAAAGACACCATTTTGGCCTCCAGGCCGATGTGTTTTTCATAAAGACATGTTCTCTTGTCCATAGGGGTAAAAAAGTTTATTTGAGAGTTAATGAGTGCTATGTCGTTTTCGGCTACAAAAATAATAATAAAATCCGACATTAACGCCCTTTCCCCCATAAAAAGCGGCAACAAAGTGAAAAATATGCCTCAACCGCCCGATTTTTTAGCATTTTAGAGCGTATTGCAACCTGCAGGTGCCGAACGGAAGCGTGGCGCGCCTCCGGCGTGTTGGGCTCGCTGACGGGCTAAATTCCACAGTTCATCCGACGTATGAAAGACAACTTTTCGCTCCATAACGATTTTTTTCAAAGTGAAAAAATTTTGACAAAACGAAAAAAGGAGAAATCGCGGTGCTGCGCGGCCTAAATGCTCCTGAAGGCCATTTGCGCGCGGCAATGCCCCATCATTTTGCTCCGCCACCCTATTTACTTTTCTCTATCCCCTATTTTAGGCAAAATTAAAAGGGACTTAGATAAAATTAAAAGGGACTTAGGAAAAATTAATAGGGACATCGTTTTTGCTAAAAGTGGCTTAATTTTCGCCGCCACCCATTATTTTCCGAAAAAAAACCGAAAAAAATCATTTTTCAACGGCCTTGTTTAGCGCTTAAAAGCGGATATAGCGCGCCCGGACGACTCTCCGCCCCAGTTCCTGCAGACTTAACCGTTTATAAATGAGCCGTGTTACGGCGTCCTTCATTTTCGCGTTTTTCCCGTCCAAACTTCCGCGCGCTCGTCTCTACGGCCAAAAATCGCTAAGAAAACGCTCCGAAAATGTAAAAAATAGTGACAAAAAAATTTTTTTATGTCCGTTTTGTTAAAGTAAAACTTTAATTACGCGCCTTGCCGTGGCGCGCTGTGCGATTCTCCAAGGGAACCGATTACGACATGGCTGCCCCGTTGCTAAAAGCGGTTTGCTGAAACACATCGTAGGGCTGTGTTTTGCCAAATCCCGAACGGCAGGAAATGAATTTGTGCCGGCGGCTTTGGAAAAGACCCGAATTTTTCGTATTTTTGCACCCGGCACTTCGTCCGTCACGTCTTCTTCGCATGGTAGCGGGGCTGGAAAAGACGGAAGGCCGCATCAAAACAATAAGAAAATGACTCTCATCTGGCTCTCTGCCGCAGGCCTTTGCGGCGCCACCCTCATCGGTAGCCTACTGGGCTTCTGTTTCAAGGCCTTGCCTCATCGCTGGAACGACACGGTGATGGGCTTCTGTGCCGGCGTTATGCTGGCGGCTGCCGTGCTCGGACTCATAGTGCCGGCCGCCGAACAGGCTCCCGTGGGCCAGTGGTGGCTCATCGTGGGCGGTGCCCTCGTCGGCGCAATGTTCCTGAATCTTCTCGACTTCGTCACGCCGCATCTCCACGTGCTCACCGGCCTCGACCCCGAGCAGCACCGCCACAACCGGACCCTCTCGCGCGTCATGCTCTTCGTCATGGCCATAGCGCTGCATAAGTTCCCCGAAGGCGTGGCAGCCGGCGTGAGCCTCACCGACGTGCAGAACGGCGGCACACCGCTGGCCGTGACGTTCGGCATTGCGCTGCAGAACGTGCCGGAGGGTATGGTGGTCATCTCGCCGTTGCTTATGGCTGGTGTGAGCCGACTGCGCACGGCGGTAATCTCTCTGGGCATCGGCCTTCTGGAGGTGCTCGGCGTGTGGACGGGCTACGCCCTGGGCATAGTGAACGAAGCGCTGCTGCCCTTCATGTTGGCCTTCGCCGGTGGAGCGATGCTCTATGTGGTGAGCGACGAGATGATTCCCGAGACCCACGCCCACGGCTACCAGAAACAGGCCACCTACGCCCTCGTGCTGGGCTTCCTTATGCTGCTGTATCTTGAGAGAATCTTTTAGTGCTCCTTATTTATATAGGAGCACGCGCAAGGCAAGAAAAAGAAGAGCCGCCCACATCGCAGTGGGCGGCTCTTGCATTATCAAGGGGTAGGGGTATTAGCGGATGACCTTGCTGTTCTCCTTCACGATGACGCTGTGGCCTTTCTCCGTGGCGGGAGCCACGCGGCGGCCCTGGAGGTCGTAGGCTCCCTTGAAGGAAGACTGCTGGCCGTTGGAGGCGGGAACCTCCTCTATGCCGGTCACGTCGAGGATGATGTTGCCGGTGAAGCCTTCGGGGAGGAGGGTGGCGGGCAGATAGGGCGTGTTGGCGTGGAGAGAGGTGAGGGTGCTGGGAATGAAGGCCGAGTTGTCGGCATTGAGGATGTAGTCACCCTTCTTGATGGTCAACTTGTAGGGAGCGCCCTGGAGGACGTTGGCGGCAATGGCGCGGCTGGCGTTGATGGTGCCGGAAACGATGGGGCAGTCGGTGGCCGATACGGCACCGCCGCTCAGGCTGCTAAGGATAACGGGGAGACCTGCGGGCAGGAGGTCGGCATCCTCGGCGTCGAGGTAGTTGTTGAGGGGGGCGAGGTGGATGTTACCGTCAGCCACGGAGGTAATGATGAGGGCGCGGACAGTCTCGGGCAACTGCACGGCGGTGGGCAGGAGGGCGAAGCCGTAGCCGCACTCGGAGGTGCTGACGGCAGCCTCGAGGGCGGGCACTTCCTCAAAATAGAAGAGGCCGGCATCGTCGCGGCTGGTGCTCTGGGTGAGGGCGTTGCCGCTGCTTACGGTGATGTACTTGCCGTCGGCCTGCAGACGGAAGAGACGGCCGCCGTCGTAGGAGATGGCGAAACTCTTGGCGCTGCCGGAACTTGCCTCGTTCTGCGTGAGGGCGTAGGTACCGGTGGCGGTGCAGCGGATGTTGAAGGTGCTGTCGTTGTCGGCCTTCTCAAACTGGAAGAGTCGGTAGTTCTCGGAGATGAGGGTGGAGGTGGGGGCGGGACCGAACTCGTCGTTGGTCTTGACGGTAAGGTTCCAGGAGCCCTTGTTGCCGGAGAGGGTGAGGTAGTTGTTCTTGGCCTCGGCCACGGGGCGCTTGTAGTTCACGAGGCGGTAGTGGCGGTCGGTGCGGGGCATAGCGCTGATGCGGGCCTTGTCGTAGGCCTCGGCAATCTCATCGACGGTGGCGCCGGGCTTGTTGAGGGTGCTCTCAAGTTCGGAGTAGTCGATGATGCCGGCGTACTTCTTGTCGATATCCTTGGCAGCGTCTTCCTTGGCGAAGGCGAGGAAGCCCTTGGCGGCGGCAGCCTTCTTCTCGCGGATGGCGTAGTCGGCGGCATAGTCGATGGCGGCGAGCACGGCTTCGGCCACGGCGTAGTCGGGCGTGGCGTAGTAGTTGTCGCGGAGCTCAAAGATGCTGCCCCTGTTGGAGGAGGTGGAACCCTTCACGACGGGAGAGGCGGCAGGCTGGGCGCTGACAAAGTCGTTGGAACCGGTGCCGGTGCGGAAGGTGAAGCCGTTGGTGACCTTCGTCGGGGTGACGGTGACGGGGGTGTCGGAGAGGGAGCAGGTGGTGCCGGTGCTGAGGTACTTCTTAGCGCCGAGGTTATAGAGATAGTAGCCGCCGGTGTGGGCGCTGTGGACGAGGAGCCAGTTGTTCTCGCGCAGGGCCACGTTGGTGGGGGCGGTGAGTTTGGCGTCGGTCACGCCGGAGGTGGTCACGCCGGAGAGGCTGAGCTTGCCGTCGGCCACGATGAGGTCGCCCTGACCGTTGACGTTGTGCAGCTGATAAGCCTTGAAGCTGCTGAGGTTCTTCATTTCATCTACGCGGCCGAACTTGAGGGGCTGGGCGTTGGCGGCGAGGTCGTTGAGGGCTTTGGAGAGGGCATCAAAGTCGGTGGCTGTGCCGTCGGCATAGGCGGCCTTGACGGCAGCGAGGTCGGCGGAGGCGTAGCCGTTGAACTGGTCGGCCTGCGCGAGGATGGCGGCAGCCTGCTTCTTGAGGTCTTCAATGCTGGGAGCGCCCTTGAAGTAAATCTCGCTGATGCAGAGGTGGGAACCGTAGCCGCTCTTGAAGTTCAGTTGGATATAGGGGGCGGACACGGGCTTGCTGAATTTGACGGTGGGGTTGCCGGCGTCCTCGAAGGTGACGGTCTCCACGTCGGTCCAGGTCTTGCCGTCGGAAGAGGTGCGGATGGTCATCTGCTTGGCGCGGTAGTTGGAGGAGTTGTGGCCGGAGTGGTAGGCGAGGGTAATCTGGCCGATGCTCACGCTCTCGGGGTTGTTCACCTTGATGGTGAGGGAGTGGGGGTAGGCCTTGTTGGGGCTCCACTGTGAGTGCCAGTAGGTAGAGGTGTTGTCGTCGAACACGGCGGTGGCCACATTGGCGCTACCCTCGTTAGTGGCCTGGTCGCTGTAGGCCGTCACGGTGAAGGTGTTCTGCGGATAGATGGTGCAGGCGTTGTTGATGTTCTCCTCCATTGCCGTCACCTGCTCGTTGCGGATAGCCTGGTTGACGCGCTCGGTGAGGCGGTCGAGGGTGGCCTGGTCCACGGGCATGAAGTTGCGCTTGAGGGGCAGCACCTTGGCATTCTGCACGGGGTTGTTGTGGTAGCCGCCGGAGGACATGAAGAAGCAATCCTCGAAGTCCTCGGTCTGGCCCTGGCCGTAGTCGCGGCGGTCGCCGTACTTGTCGCCGCCGTCGGTGTTGCCGAAGCCTACGCTGTTGGCGTGGTACCACTTGCCGTTGGAGAGGGAGTGGAGGGCACCGTTGCGGTAGTAGGCCTTGCGCTGCCACTGGCCGGAGGGCCAGTTGTAGTTCTCAAGGAAGGAGTACCAGCCGTCGAAGTAGTTGTTGGCACCGCTCTGGCGGATGGTGGCGATGTAGTGCCAGTCGTTGTCGAGGCCGTCAGCCATGAACCATGCGGAACAGAGGGTGTTGGTGTAGGTGATGGTCTTCTTCTGGCCGGGATGGTCGGGGTCATCAATCTCCACGTCGATAATCTCGGGGCGGGCGTTGCTGATGAACTTCACCCACTTGCCGGGTATCCAGTTCTTGCCGGTGCGGTACTTGGCCTGTGCACCCGTGCCTTCGTTGGCAAAGCGGGCGATGGTTACGCCCTTCTCCCAGTCGAGGGCGCCGGAGCGCAGGTAGTCGGGCAGGTAGGGATCCTCGTCGGTGGAGCCGTTGTCCCACATGGAGAAGATGATGGGGTAGTCGTTGTCGCTGTCAATCTGTATGCCCATATAGCCATGGAGCACGCCGAGGCTCATGCAGTAGGTGCCAACGACGGCGCTGCTCTCGGGAACCATCACCTCTTCATACACCCAGTCGTAGTAGGCGGGAGAGGGAGCCGTGGGGTCGGTGGTCTTCCAGCCGCTGAGGTGGACGGAGGGAGAGGACATATAGTCGGCGGTGTAGATTTTCTCCGTGCTGCCGGTCTTCTTGAACTGCCAGTAGAAGAACTCGCCGATGTTGGCGGGGTTCTTCGTGCACTCGAAGTCGAACTTGTACCAGCCGTTCACGGGCATTTGCATTTCAGGCATCACGTCAACCCACTGCTTGGCACCCTTGGCCATGTCGATGACGCCCTCATAGATGACGGCGCCGTTCTCCATGCAGGTCACCACCACGTTGATGGAGGCCGTGCCCTTCGTGGTGAGTTGCATCTTGGCGTTGGTCGTGCACTTGGGGAAGTGGAGATAGGTGGCCACATGCTTCTGCTTGTTGCTGTCGGGCCAGCCCTTCATGCTCCAGTCGGAGTGGGAGGTGGAGTAGAAGTTACCGTTGGCGCCGCTGGGCTTGCCGTTCACTTCATAGTAACTCTTGCCGAACGCCAGCATGCCGTCGGCGTCGGTCACGTTGTAGCGATCCTCGGAGGGATTCGTCTTGTCCTTGCTGTCGGCCATGATGCACTGCGGCACTGCGGCGAGAGCCAGAACGAGTAGGAGTAAGATTTTCTTCATAATTAGTTTATGTTGGGTTAATAGTGTATAATCTAAGGGTAGGTCGCGCCTCATCTTGTATAATTACGCGCATGAGCGCGCATAATCGTTGCAAATTTAATTAAAAGTTCGCACTTTGCCAAACTTTCATACCCAAAAACTGTCCTTAGACCCCCATTCTGCTCATTTCCACTTTGCATTATGAATGATATTCCACGTCTTCACGCACGCGAAGCACATTTTATCTTACACCTCTTACACCTCCTACACCCGTCCTCTTTATTAAACACGCACCGCCAAGGTTTTCCTCGGCGGGGTGTTACTATACTTCACGAACGCGTCAATTGCGTCACACGCAGCGAGCCTTTAGTGCAGTAAAAAAGATAAGGTAAGACAATTGCCGTTACTTAAGGAATACTGCCGCAAAGGTGCGGCTTTCCGTTTTACTCAAAACTTTTGCGCATAAATATTTCTAAAACGGCAGAGCCCCGTAGTTAAAGCCGTTTTCCTCTGCCAGCATTTGTTGTTCATCCCCCATCACGCGGAGGTCTGCAATGTGTTTCCGCAGATTAGCAAACATATCCCTATCGTTCAGTTCTTCGCGTCTCCGTCTGCCCATATAGCAGTACTCATCCTCCCTTTCCAGCCCGCAGAAGCGTCGGCCGCAGAGATTGGCTGCAATGCCCGTAGTGCCACTGCCACAGAACGGATCGAGAATCCAGTCGCCCTCCTCCGTACACGAGAGAATAATGCGTGTCAGCACGGTCAGCGGCTTTTGCGTAGGATGCTTGCCGTACGACTTCTCCCATCCCCCAAATTCAGAGTGTAGTTCTATAGAATTCAGCTATTCAATTGTTTTAAGCCATGTTTCATACTCCACAAGCTGTCTTTTATCCAATAAATTTGTGAGAAAGAATAATTTTTCCTCAACCTTGGCAGTCGAAGTTAGTTCTTTGCAGATAGCTTCATAGGGTTCAAAACCTCTCTCCTTTATCCAAGGATTTTCCTTCAACAGATTTGATAGAGCATCATACTTGTCTTTGCCATAAGCACGTCCAAGTAACTGACAATTCTCTATGTCGTCGCCATCAGGAGCTTGCGTAAAGCCTTCGGTTGTATAAAATAGGTATTCTGTCATATCGTTTGTTTTTAAAATCCAAAAGAATCCTCTTTATACTCATCAAGTGCCATCCATTGACTGTTGTCTAATGAGAGATGGTAAACTTCGGACAAGGCGTCAACCAATTCTTCCAAATCATCGCAAGATGATGCGAATTGTTTATCTTCGTCCGATAGCTTAATCTTGACAACTCTATTATGTACGAAATCAAGGACAACTATATAATTAGGTATCTGCGTCATAATTAAATCTTTCTATAAATGCCATTTCCTTTGAACTCAATAATTCCTTTATCACGAAGGAATTGAAGTTGCTGGCGAATTTTATCAGGAATATGATTGTTATCAGGATGTTTGATTTGTAGTTCGTCTACGAAAGAATACATTTGCTTGAGTGTGAATGTCTCGTCAAGACGCTCTAGAAGGTGTAGGGTATCCATCATCCATCCTCGGCTCTCTACCGATTTTGTTTGTAGATTAAATACTTTATGGTATTGAGAAACAACTTCCTGAATAGGAAGAACAATGCCATTTCTGATGATAGGAATCTTCCCGGTTGTAGGTATTTCTCTCATCAGGATATTACATCCTTCCCAACCCGCTCGTCTTGCGCTGGCAGTTAACGCTTTACGCTTCTCAATAACCGATGGAGTAAAGAAGCATTTGGGGACAATTACCAGATTGTTGACTTCATAATGGTCATAATGCAAGAAGAAGAAACTTGGATTGTCAAGAGATGTTATACGGCCTATCATTGTTTGATAAACGCCATCAGCAACTGTAGTTTGAAAGCTTTCGCTATCAGACCTTTTGCTTTTCAACTCATATTGCGACTTGCAATGTTCACACACATAGTCTTTTACAGGAGCATTGGGTTCTGCTCTTCTTATTGTTGTCTCACCACAGATAGGGCAATACATATTGCGCGCCAACCAATCTTCTGTTAGCACACGTGCAATTTGACTAGCACTCTTATAGCCCTCTGCCAAAGAAGAGTTGAACCTCAAATCCATCTCTTACTTCAGATATTTACGGTTTCCTGATTCTTCAAGCACCCGCATCTGCTGGATGGCAATACGATTGAGCCTCACGAGGCGTTCATTCTGCGGCAGACCATCATTAATAAAAACCGCATTTAGATTCTCCATATTGGAGAGACAGATGAGTTCGTTGATGGAGGCATAGTCGCGGATGTTACCCTTCAACTCGGGATGCGCCTCGCGCCATTCTTTCGCTGTCATTCCGAACATCGCTACGTTCAGTACATCAGCCTCCTCCGCATATATCAGCGAACGATGGTAGGCATCAACCTCCTCCGGCACGATGTTCTGTTTGATGGCATCCGTATGAATGCGGTAGTTTATCTTCGAGAGTTCACGCTTGGCATCCCATTCCAGTTGTTTCTGCTCCTCCGATTTTAAGCGCTGAAACTCACGCACCACATAAACCTTGAACTCCGGACTTATCCACATGGCAAACTCAAAGGCAATATCCTTATGCGCATAAGTTCCGCCATAGCGTCCGGCCTTGGCTTGCAAAGAAATGGCTCCTGTGCGTGCCACAAACTCCTTAACGCTTATTTTGAAACTGTTAAGACCTGCTTTGTTTCTAATTGTGGCGAATTCGCCATAATTAAAATCAGGATTATAGACTCGCTCCCAAACGCCGAGAAATTCCATCGTATTCCGATTGCGAAGCCAATCGGTAACGAAGAACTCCCCGTCCTTGGCTTTCAGCATGTCCGTAATGCAGATATAATCCTCTCCGTTAACTTTCGCGACGGTAATCTCTGTGTCCTGTACTGTTATCTTTCCCATAGTTTAGATATGAATGCCCACAAAGGGTTCAATATAGGTGGCATCCTCCCACGTTTCAAAGTCGGCAGGCAGAAGCGCGTCGAGTTGCGAGAGAAGTTGTCCCTTTCCCCCGGCCCACTTTATAAAAGGTTTTGCTTTCTGCTTTGCCATACTCTACTTATGTCGCTGCAAAATTACGAAATTCCTCCCAATTACGCAACACTTCGTATAATATACTGCCCTCTTTTCGTGAGATAGCCAAATAAAATGGCAATTTTCAGGGAATAAGTTTAGCATAAGGGCGATATGGGGAGCCACGAGGCCGATTTCCTTTTGCTTAGAGTAGTAGTAATTCCAGTCCTCCCCTATTAGGACTGGAATCCTTATAGGGGAAAACTGCAGTCCTTATAGGGGAAAACTCCAGTCCTTATAGGGGAAAACTCCAGTCCTCGCCCTTAGGACTCCAATCCTAGGGACGAGGACTGCAATCCTTAGGGGGAGGATTACAGTCCTTAGGGGGAGGACTGCAGTCCTATGGACAGGTATTGGACGGAAACGCTGGTATCGCCTACCTAACGGCAGGCTACATGGCGCGTCGATATACCAGCCATTGCGGCCGCCCTTCGGTCGTCTTATGGCTGGCTACCCTATTTCATGCCTATGGCATTTTCTTGTGGCCGGGAATGTAAAGGAGGCTTTTCGTTGCTACGCAAGAAATGTGGCAGTTTCGCGGAAATAGTTGTGGGGGGATAAAATAAAGAAATGGGCCGATTAGGAGTTTTTCCTTATTCTCATTTTATGCATTGGCAGTTTTCTATATTTTCCCGTTTGCTGCTGCAAGCTTTTTTATTGAATAATGTGCCAAGGCTTCACCGGTCTAAAAAAAAAGAAGGTGGTGCGGGTTTCCGCGGGGGAAGCCGGCACGCTTCGTATCGGTGGCGACAGAAGTTGTCGCGGTGGCAGCACGTGGGTGTTGCCGTTGGTTGGCTGTGTGTGTAACTACACCTTGATTTCTACCTCTACGCCGCAGGGGAGGTCGAGCTTCATAAGGGCATCGACGGTCTTGGCGGTGCTGCTGTAGATGTCAATCAGGCGCTTGTAGGTGCAAGCCTGGAACTGTTCGCGGGCCTTCTTGTTTACGAAGGTGGAACGGTTGACGGTGATGATACGCTTGTGGGTGGGGAGGGGGATAGGACCGCTCACGATGGCACCCGTAGCCTTTACGCTCTTTACGATCTTCTCTGCGGACTTCTCCACGAGAGTGTGGTCGTAGCTCTTGAGCTTGATACGAATCTTCTGACTCATAAGTTAATTAAGAATTAAGAATTAAAAATTAAAAGTTAATTATGGCGTGAGGGGTAAGAGTCATTCGCTACCCCGGACGCAAACTCCCGTGGCCTCCCCACGAGGGGGAGGCTGGAGAATTCTTTATTTTACGAGGTCCACACGGCCGCCGCATTCTTCGAGCACGGAGCGGGCGATGCTGTTGCTCACGGGGGCGTGGTGGTCATACTGCATGGAGCTGGTGGCACGGCCTGAGGTGATGGTGCGGAGGGCGGTGACGTAGCCGAACATCTCGGCCAGAGGTACGGTGGCCTTGATGATGCGGGCGCCGCTGCGGCCGCTTTCCATGCCTTCCACGTTGCCACGGCGCTTGTTGAGGTCGCCGATGACGTCGCCCATGCTTTCTTCGGGCGTTACGACTTCGAGCTTCATCATGGGCTCCATGAGGCAGGGGCCGGCCTGTGAGCAGGCGTTCTTGTAGGCCTGGAGGGCTGCGATTTCGAAGGACAGCTGGTCGGAGTCAACGGGGTGGAAGCTACCGTCGAGGAGCTCTACCTTGAGGGTGTCGAGGGGGAAGCCGCCGAGCACACCGCTCTTCATAGCGTTCTCGAAGCCCTTCTGTACAGCGGGGATAAATTCCTTGGGGATGTTACCGCCAGTGACCTTGTTCTCGAACTGCAGGGGGCCGTTCTCCTTCCAGTCGTAGTCTTCGTCGATAGGACCGACGTTGACGATGATGTCGGCGAACTTACCGCGACCACCGCTCTGCTTCTTATAGACTTCGCGCAGGTTGACGGTCTTGGTGATGGCTTCCTTGTAGTTAACCTGGGGCTTGCCCTGGTTGCACTCTACCTTGAACTCGCGCTTCAGACGGTCGATGATGATGTCGAGGTGCAGCTCGCCCATACCGCTGATGACGGTCTGGCCGCTCTGCTCGTCGGTCTTCACGGTGAAGGTGGGGTCTTCTTCTGCCAGCTTGGCGAGGCCGTTGCTGAGCTTGTCGAGGTCCTTCTGCGTCTTGGGCTCTACGGCGATACCGATAACGGGATCGGGGAAGGTGATGCTCTCGAGGATGATGGGAGCGCCTTCCTGCGTGAGGGTGTCGCCAGTGCGGATGTCCTTGAAGCCTACGCCTGCGCCGATGTCGCCGGCACCGATGACTTCAACGGGGTTCTGCTTGTTGGAGTGCATCTGGAAGATGCGGCTGATGCGCTCCTTCTTGCCGGAGCGAACGTTGTATACGTAGGAACCGGCCTCAATCTTACCGGAATATACGCGGAAGAAGGTCAGACGGCCCACATACGGGTCGGTGGCAATCTTGAAGGCGAGGGCAGAGGTCTTGTCGTCCTCGTCGGGGCGACGTTCTTCCTCTTCGCCGGTCTCGGGGTTGACGCCGGTGATGGCGGGAGTGTCGAGAGGGCTGGGGAGGAACATGCAGACGTAGTCGAGGAGGGTCTGCACGCCCTTGTTCTTGAAGGAGCTGCCGCAGGTCATGGGCACGATGTTGAGGGCGAGGGTGCCCTTGCGGATGCCGGCGATGATTTCCTCGTTGGTGAGGGAGTCGGGATCCTCAAAGTACTTCTCCATGAGGGCTTCGTCCTGCTCAGCGGCGGTCTCCACGAGCTTGGCGCGCCATTCGTTGCACTCGTCAACGAGGTCGGCGGGGATTTCCTCTACGCTGTATTCAGCGCCCATGGTCTCGTCGTGCCAGATGATGGCTTTCATGGTGATGAGGTCCACGATGCCCTTGAAGGTCTCTTCTGCGCCGATGGGCACAGCGAGGGGGCAGGGGGTGGCGCCCAGCACTTCGTGCATCTGGCGCACTACTTCAAAGAAGTCGGCACCGGAGCGGTCCATCTTGTTTACGTAGCCGATGCGGGGCACGTTGTATTTGTCGGCCTGACGCCATACGGTCTCTGACTGGGGCTCAACGCCGCCCACTGCGCAGTAGGCTGCTACGGCACCGTCGAGGACGCGCAGTGAACGCTCCACCTCGGCGGTGAAGTCAACGTGTCCCGGAGTGTCAATGAGGTTGAACTTGTACTGAGTGCCGTTGTACTTCCAGAAGGCTGTGGTGGCAGCGGAGGTGATGGTGATACCGCGCTCCTGCTCCTGTTCCATCCAGTCCATGGTGGCACCGCCTTCGTGCACCTCACCAATCTTGTGGGTCTTACCCGTGTAGAAGAGGATGCGCTCGGAGGTGGTAGTCTTGCCGGCATCAATGTGAGCCATGATGCCGATGTTACGAGTCAAATGCAGATCTTGCTTTGCCATTTTGTTGTTTCTTGGTGTTGTAAGCGTGGAAAAATTAGCAAATGCGTTCTTTTGTTGGAAGCATTTGCTAATTTTGTACGATTACTGATTTTTGAATTAGAAGCGGAAGTGAGCAAAGGCGCGGTTAGCCTCGGCCATGCGGTGCATGTCCTCCTTACGCTTGAAGGCGCCGCCCTGTTCGTTATAGGCATCCATGATTTCGGCTGCGAGCTTGTCGGCCATGGTCTTGCCGCCGCGCTTGCGGGCGAAGTTGATGAGGTTCTTCATGCTGACGCTCTCCTTGCGGTCGGGGCGGATTTCAGTGGGCACCTGGAAAGTGGCACCACCGATGCGGCGGCTCTTTACTTCCACCTGGGGGGTAACCTTGTTCAGGGCATCCTTCCAGATTTCCAGAGCGCTCTTTTCTTCGCTCTGCATCTTCTCGCCAACGATTTCAAGGGCATGATAGAAAATCTCGTAGGAGATGTTCTTCTTGCCGTCATACATGAGGTGGTTCACAAACTTGGAGACCTTCTGGTCGCCATACACGGGATCGGGAAGGATCACGCGCTTCTTAGGTTTTGCTTTACGCATTGTTTTGTGGGTTTTGGTTTTTGTGGCTGCAAGTCTTCAGCTTCCCGTCGGACGCTTACTCAACCGTGCAAACCAAAGGGTTAACTTAAAGTTTACTTCTTGGAGGCCTTGGGACGCTTGGCGCCGTACTTGGATCGGCGCTGCAGGCGGTTGGCCACGCCAGCGGTATCGAGGGTACCGCGGACAATGTGATAACGTACACCGGGAAGGTCCTTTACACGACCACCGCGAACGAGCACGATGCTGTGCTCCTGCAGGTTGTGGCCTTCGCCGGGAATGTAGGAGTTCACCTCCTTACCGTTAGTAAGGCGCACACGGGCTACCTTACGCATGGCCGAGTTAGGCTTCTTAGGCGTGGTGGTATAAACACGCACGCAGACGCCACGGCGCTGAGGGCATTCATCGAGCGCGGGAGACTTACTCTTGTCTGCGGCCACGCTGCGGCCCTTTCTTACAAGCTGTTGAATTGTAGGCATTGTAGTTGTTTTTTAATTGTTATTATTATAGTTGATTGAGTATTTACACGTCAATTCACGGGCATAGTGGCCCATTCGGAGCGCAAAATTACCATTTTATTCTTATACACGCGCGTATGATACCCTACTTTTTTATATTTTTTTTACTATTGTGCCCAAATTGTAAACTCTCAGTTAGCAATTTTTCAGTTAAAAGAGAATTTCGCGTGTCATTTCACGCTTGCATCCGTCTCCCGTTTTGTGCCTTTTTTCCTTCTTCTCCGTCTTCGTCTCTTTTGCTTCGCATTTCGTTGCTCTTTTCATCTTTTTCAGCGAGTCCGGTGGCATCTTCTCGCTCTTTACGCGCGCGTATGCGTATATATATAATAATGTATGCCGTTTCGATGAGTTCAACTTTTACTTTAACTAAACGGGCGTAACTTTGCACTTTTTGTCAATATTTTTTACATTTTTCGTGCGTTTTCTTAGCGATTTTTGGCCGTGGAGACGAGCGCCCGGAAGTTTGGACGTGAAAAACGCGAAAATAAAGGACGCCGTAACACGGCTCATTTATAAACGGTTAAGTCCGCAGGGACTGGGGCGGAGAGGCGTCCGGGCGCGCTATATCCGCTTTTAAGCACGAAAAAAGGCCGTCGAAAAATGATTTTTTTCGGATTTTTTTCGGGAAATAATGGGTGGCGGCGAAAATGAAGCCGCTTTTAGCAAAAACGATGTCCCTTTTATTTCTTCCGATGTCCCTTTTATTTTGATTTAAGTCCCTTTTAATTCTTCCGATGTCCCTTTTATTTTGATTTAAGTCCCTTTTAATTCTTCCGATGTCCCTTTTAATTTTGCCTAAAATAGGGGATAGAGAAAAGTGAAATAGGGTGTCGGAGCAAAATGATGGGGCATTGCCGCGCGCAAATGACCTTCAGCAGCGTTTAGACCGCGCAGCGCCGCGATTTCTCCTTTTTTCGTTTTGTCAAAATTTTTTACACTCTTGAAAAAATCGTTATGAAGCAAAAAAGGACTGTGGAACGTCCGTCGGGGGACGTCCCACAGTCGTTATGGGAGAGGCGTATGATGCGCGTTTGCTATTGTGCGGCGCGCTGGTTGCGCACGGGGTTGGCATACATCGTGAGGATGCGCTCGCGGAGGAAGGGCTCGTCCTTGTCGGGGATGTCTATCTTGGCGAGCTGGCCGGCGAGGTAGGCGTTGAAGCGCTCTTCATCGGCGGGCGTGTAGTGCTCGGCGTTGGCACGGTTGCCTTCGAGGAGGTCGAGGGCGATGTAGTTGCCGGGATACAGGGTGTAGTGCTGATGAATGTTGCGGTCAATGCGCTTGGCTACGGCTTCGTAGAACTGAGCGGGAGGCAGGTCGGCATACTCGTCGAGCCAGGTGTTGATGCTGGGCGATGTGTGATAGACAACGCGCCCTTTCTCGCCCTTGATGCCGGTGCCCATGCTGGTGAGGTCGTCTTTGGTGGACTTGCGCCAGGCGGGATTGTCGCGCTTGAGCTGGAACTCGGCAGCCTTGAGGTAGTCGCAGGGGTCGTACTCGTAACTGATGGTGAGGGGCACGATGTTGAGCGGCTTGAGGAGCGCGGGCAGTGAGGGCTTGGCGGCGTGTTCGTCGGTGTTGGCCTGCTGGGTGTCGGCCAGCTTTTCGGCGGCGCCCAGGGAGAGCATCTTGAGCACGGCCTCCTGGGTGCGGTCGTCGGAGTCCTTGGCACGGCCTTCGCGCTGGGCTATCCAGATGTTCTCACGCTTATGGGTGATGGCATAATGGATGTATTCGCTCATAAGCTGGCTGCTCTTGAACATCTCGCGGGGCGAGAGTGAGCGGTGGACGATGAAGGCCTTGTTGATGCGTACGAGGGTGCGTATCCAAGGGTAAATAAGGAGATTGTCGCCGATGGCAATCTCGCAGGTGGTGGGGTTGCCGTTCTTGAGAAGAAGCACGGAGAGGAAGGCAGAGTCGAGGACGATGTCGCGGTGGTTGCTCAGGAAGAGGTAGTTGCCCTCTTTCTCCGGCAATGGCGAGCCCTGAAGCATGATGCCTGCCGAAGTCTTGCGGGCGACGTAGTTCACCACGGGCTTCATGAGTCGCTTCTGAAATTGCGTGGGCGACTTGATGCCGAGGGTGAGCAGGCGGATAAGTCCCGTGGTGGCCCACAGGGGCAGGAAGGGGACTTGGGCCTTCAGCACGCGGCGGAACTGGCGGTCGGCCAGGAGTTCCTTGAGCGCGCCTTGCACCTCGCCCTCATCGTAGGGACGTATCTCGGCGAATTTTGAGGGAGTGCTCATAAGCGGCCTTCGATAATGTCGGAAAGAACCTCGCTGATGGGTGTGCCGCTGGCGCGTACTTGCTGGGGAATGAAGGAGGCAGCGGTCATGCCGGGCGTGGTGTTGATTTCAAGGATGTTAATGTCCTCGTGGCCGGCCTCGCCGCTGAGAATGTAGTCGATGCGGATGATGCCGTAGCAGTCGAGGGTGCGGTAGATGTGGCGGGTGAGTTCCCAAACGCGGTCACGGGTGGCGTCGGCAATACGGGCGGGAGTGATTTCGTCGCTCTTGCCTTCGTACTTGGCCTCGTAGTCGAAGAATTCTACGCCCTTGAGGGCCACTTCTGTGAGGGGGAAACAGATGACTTCGTCGCCTTTGCGGTAGGCGCCGCTGGTGATTTCCGTGCCGGTCATCATGCGCTCCACCATCACCTCGTCGCTTTCCTGCATAGCCTTGTCAATGGCGGGGGTGAGCTGGTCGAGAGTCTTTACCTTGGTCACGCCGAAACTGCTGCCGCCGGCGTTGGGCTTGACGAAGCACGGCAGGCCGAGGCGGGAGGCGAGCTCCTCGTCGGTGGGGCGGGCCAGACCGCGGCGGATGAGCACGCTGTCGGCCACGCGGACGCCGGGGATGGAGCGGAGGTAGGCGTTGAGGGCGAACTTGTTGAAGGTGAGAGATTCTACGAGTACGCCGCTGGTGCTGTAGGGCATTTGGATGAGGTCGAAGTAGCCCTGCAGGATGCCGTCCTCGCCGGGTGTGCCGTGTATGGTGATGTAGGCGAAGTCGAAGGTGTGTTTCTGGCCGTTGGCGGTGAAGCTGAAGTCGTTGCGGTCAATGGGGAAGCGCTGGTCTTCGTAGTGGGCGTACCAGCCTTGGAGGCTAAGCTCCACGATGGTGCAGTCGTAGTGGTCCTGATCCATGAACGACAAAATGCCAGCGGCACTGCGCAGGCTTACGTCGTGTTCGGAGGAGTCGCCGCCGGCGACTATTGCGATTTTTTTCATATTATAGAGGAGTGTTAAGTTATCAGGTTCCAGATAGTCTGACTATCGGTTTGTCGGGTTGCCGTGTTGCTGCATTTCCAGCTTAATGGGCTGCTGTCATCCCGGCGATATATGTGCGCCATTTCTCTATCAGCGCGTCCATGTCGGAGGGTAGGGGAGCCTCGAAGTCCATTTCTTCGCCGGTGGCGGGGTGCTGGAAGCCGAGGGTGCGGGCGTGGAGGGCCTGGCGCGGACAGAGGGCTTGGCAGTTGTGGATGAAAGCGTTGTAGGTGCTGGAGCGTGTGCCCCACAGTATCTCGTGGCCGCCGTAACGCTCGTCCATGAAGAGGGGGTGGCCGATGTGGCGCATGTGGGCCCTTATCTGGTGGGTGCGGCCCGTCTCAAGGCGGCACTCCACGAGGGTGACGTAGCCGAAACGCTCCAGGACGCGGTAGTGGGTGACGGCGTGTTTGCCCACCTCGCTCTCTGGCGGGAAGACGGCCATGCGGAGGCGGTCCTTGGGGTCGCGGCCTATATTGCCGACGATGGTGCCCTCGTCTTCCTGGAAGTTGCCCCACACGAGGGCGTTGTAGCGGCGGCGGGAGGTCTTGTTGAAGAACTGCAGACCGAGCTTCGTCTTGGCCTCGGGCGTCTTGGCCACGACGAGCAGGCCGCTGGTGTCCTTGTCAATGCGGTGGACGAGTCCCACTTCGGGGTCATTGGGGTCGTAGTCGGGGTTGTCGCGCAAGTGCCAGGCGAGGGCGTTGACGAGGGTGCCGTGGTAGTTGCCGCAGCCGGGGTGCACCACGAGGCCGGCGGGCTTGTTGATGACGAGAAGGTGGTCGTCCTCAAACACTACGTCGAGGGGAATGTCCTCCGCCTCAATAGTCGTGTCATGGCGTGGGCGGTCGAGCATCAGTGTGACGACATCGCCGGGCTTCACGCGGTAGTTGCTCTTGACGGGCTTGCCGTTGGCGTAGATGCAACCGGCGTCGGCGGCCTGTTGTATGCGGTTGCGGGATGTGTCCCGCAGATGGTCCAGGAGGAATTTGTCCACGCGCAGCAGTTGCTGGCCTTGGTCGGCCACTACGCGGAAGTGTTCGTAGAGCTCCGTACCCTCGGCGCTCTCGGCATCTTCACACGAAGAGACGACGGGCTGAAGACCTTCCAGCTCGTCCAGTTCCATTTCGTCGTCTATCATCTGCTTGTGGGTGGCGTCCTCCATCTGCGTGCAAGAGAAAAAGAAGTTTTTTTAGAAGAAGATATCTTCAACGAGCGAGTCTCCCCCTTCGTCAAAGCCATAGAGGTAGTCTTCCAGGTCTCCGTAACCATTGTATTCTTCCTCCACGTTTCCGTCGCCCACAACGATAGTGACGGGGGCATCTACCGGTACGCGCTGCCCGGCTACGACATTATTGCCGCGCACCTTGATGGCATACACCCAGTTGCGCTCGCCAGCGATATATTCTATTGGTGCGAGTCGGAATCCTATGGCCGTGAGGCGTGCACGAGCCTCGTGCAGGGAACAGTTGTCGGCAAGGTCGGGCATAGTTATCGTGGGTGAATTGGCCGAGTTGACCGTAACGTATATGACGCGGCCCGTCTTCACTTCTGTGCCTGGCCTGATTTGTTGCTCAAGGATGGCGTCGGGGGGCAGTGTGCGTACATATCCCGAGTCAGTCACCTCTATTCCCAGGCCGAGGCTCTCCATTTTGTTGAGCGCGGTGCCGTAGCTCAGGCCGCGAAGGTTGGGGACGGCAATGTTCTCGCCGTGGTGGGTGTAATATCTTATAAAGAATAATGTGCCTACCACGAAAAGACAACTGACTACCGCCATTCCAAGGCAGTTTCCCCATACAAACGGGCTCTTGATATTTATAGATTTCTTTTCGTCTTCCATTTCGGCTGCGAAGTTACAACAAAAAAACGAGAGAAGCGAAGATTTGCGTTGAAATCTTCGCTTCTCGGTATGATAAGTGTACTTTTTGTACTTTTCTGAGCGGTGCGTATTACTTCTTGCCGTGAACTTCGTCGGACACGGTGAGTTTCTTACGACCCTTGGCGCGGCGTGCGGCCAGTACGCGGCGACCATTGGCGGTCAGCATGCGCTGGCGGAAACCGTGCTTGTTATTACGCTTGCGATTGTGGGGCTGGAATGTTCTTTTCATAGCTGCTTTTTTATCTTATATGTTTCAGCTGTTACTTATTTGAAGAAGTCCTTAACGGCGTCGTTAGGAACCATCTGTTCGTCGAAGATGTAAGCGCCGGTCTTGGGGCTCTTCACCATTTTGATGACCTTCGTGTAACTGCGGCCTTCGGTTCTACCGGACTGCAGGGTAGCCACTGCTTTCTTTGCCATAGTGTACTGTTCTCTTTAGTGGTTATTTGATTTCCTTATGGATGGTCATGCGCTTCAGAATGGGGTTGTACTTCTTCAGCTCCAGACGCTCGGGAGTGTTCTTGCGGTTCTTGGTGGTAATATAACGGCTGGTGCCGGGGAGGCCGCTCTCCTTCATTTCGGTGCACTCAAGGATGACCTGCACGCGATTACCTTTTACTTTCTTTGCCATAGTCTTTTCCTTAGAGTTTAGCCGATTACTTTAATATCTTTCCAGTCGCAGTAACCCTTGGCAACAGCCTGGTTCAGTGCGGCGTCAAGACCGATCTTGTTGATGATGCGAAGGCCGGCAGCGCTAATCTTGAGGCTGATCCAGCAGTCCTGCTCTACATAGTAGAACTTCTTGGTGAAAAGGTTCACATCAAACACGCGCTTGGTACGACGCTTAGAGTGTGAAACGTTGTTGCCAATCATGGCACGTTTTCCGGTGATTTGACAAATTTTAGACATTGCTATCTTTTCTTTTTTGTAAAAATTATAGGGCGCGATGTCCTACCGAGCGTATGCCGGCCTGTGGCGTATTCCGGGCGAAGCGTAAGTGGGAGAAGTATGGAATGTGCGCGGGGGTGATGCGCTCGCTCTCACTCGGATTTTCAGGTGCCAAAGCCAGCCGTTAGGCTAAACGCGACTGCAAAAGTACTACTTTCCCTCAACCCGACCAAGACTTTCTACTAATTTTTTTACACTTTTCGCCTCTCTACCAACAATTTTGCTTATTCCAAACGGCAATCTCGCCAAAAAACTTTACTTTTGCACCATCGAAGGCCAGATTTCCCCCTGCGCTTTTCTCCTTGAAATTTTCTTTTTCGCGTTTTCCACTGATTCCCATCCGCATCCTCCATGCCGTCACTCCTCTCCTCTCTCCGCAGCCTGGGCCATAGCCTGCTCCATGTGCTGATACCGCCCACCTGTGCCGTCTGCGGCCGCCTCGTGGGCGAGGGGTGCTACATTTGTCCCGCGTGCCGGGAAACCATGGAACCGGTGCGCCTCTCCCGCCTTGAGGACAACGGCCTCACGCGCCTCTTCGCTCCCTGCGGTACGGTGGTGCGCGCCGCCAGTCTCCTGCGCTATCGTCCCGAATCGCTCGTGGCGCAACTCCTCATGGAGATAAAGTATCACGGCCGGCCGCAACTGGCCTTCCATCTCGGCCAGTGGATGGCGCGCGAGCTGCAGCCGCGCGGTTTCTTCGCCGATGCCGACGCCCTCATCCCCATGCCTCTGACGCCCGAGCGCCAGAAGCAGCGCGGCTATAACCAGAGCGAACAACTGGCGCTGGGCATCAGCTGCGTCACGGGTCTTCCCGTCCGCAACGACGTGGCCGAGCGCACCTCTTTCCGCATCTCCCAGACACGCCTCACCGCCGAGGAGCGACGCAACAACGTTGAAGGGGCCTTTTCGCCTACGGCCTCCTATCATCAAGCCGTTCTGCGGGGCGAGGGCCTGCATCATCCCCTTTTCATCGACGATGTCATCACGACGGGAGCCTCAATGACGGCCCTGATATCCGCCGTGGCTCCCGCGAAGTTCAGCGTGCTCTCTCTGGCCCTTGCCGGTAAGTATCCGCTGACGTCAATCAGCGAGGAAGAAATCGGACGCGAGACCTCCAGCGCCGTCACCCGCACTACCGTCCTCTTTGAAGAGTAGGGGGAAAGCCTTCCTCGCGCAAGGATGTCCGGCATTGTTTTCGCTGCCGTAACTGCGCGCGTTTTGTCAAAATATTTTACACTTTTCGTGCGTTTTCTTGGCGATTTTTGGCCGTGTAGCCGTCCGCCCGTGCCGTTGAGCGCGGAAAACGCGAAAATGAAAGACGCCGTAACACGGCTTATTTATAGACGGTTAAGTCTGCAAGGGTTCTGGCGAAAATTTCTTTGGGCGCGCTATATCCGCTTTTAAGCGCGAAAAATGGCCGTCGGGAGATGATTTTTTCTGCGATTTTTTCGGAATTTTGTCCCTTTTAGCAAAAACGAAAGCCCTTTTAGTTTGTCCGAAAGCCCTTTTAGTTTGTCCGATAGCCCTTTTAGTTCGTCCGATGTCCCTTTTATTTTCGCCGATGTCCCTTTTAATTTTTGCTAAAATAGGGTATCGGAGAAAAAGAAGGGGAGTGGCGGAGAAAAAAATGACGGGGTGTTGCGCGTTTTTCTGCTAAAAGTTGGTTTAGGTCGCACCGCGCCGCAATTTCTCTTTTTTTTGGTTTTGTCACTATTTTTTACACTTTCAAAAAATCACAATGTGCGCCCAGTTAAAGTAAAGGTGTAAGTGACGCGGCCCCTCCCCGGTGACGGTCCTCCCCTTGTCTTCGTCGCTACACCTTATATATAATAATAAAGAGGTCCTTCCCCTACGCGTATTGGGGAAGGACCTCTGAATGTCTTTGCTGAACCGTGGAGAATTACTTCTTCGTGCTGCGGGCGTAGCGGTTCATGAACTTGTCCACGCGACCGGCGGTGTCGACGAGCTTGCTCTTGCCGGTGTAGAAGGGGTGAGAGGTGTTGGAGATTTCAATCTTCACAACGGGAAACTCCTCGCCTTCAAACTCCACTGTCTCAGTGGTCTTGCAGGTGGAACGAGTGAGGAACATGTCGCCGTTACTCATGTCCTTGAAGACAACGGGGCGATAGTTCTCGGGATGAATACCTTTTTTCATTTTCTTTTTATAGCTATAAATTAGTAATCAGTTAAATGTTGGTAACTAATAACTGTGTAATGGTCGGTTTGTTGGGCTTTCTGCGCGAAAGCGGATGCAAAAGTACGGCTTTCTTTTGAATTGGCCAAGCCTTTGCATCACTTTTTTGCATATTTATGGGTTGCGGAGGTGCTAAATTCTATCCAGCACCTTGCAAACGAGGCCTTCCATGCCGCCGTGGTAGTCGGTGTTGGCTTCCTTGGCATAGCGGTTGGCAATGACGAGGCACACGGTGGTGGCTTTGTGGCCCAGGAGGCGGGAAAGTCCGGCCACGGCGCTGCTCTCCATCTCAAAGTTGGTGAAGCATTTCTCCTGTCCGTCGGGGGCGGTATAGCGGAAAGCGCGTATTTTGTCGTTGGCGTCGGGGTCGGCCAGCGGGGCACGGAGGCGGCGTCCCTGGGGACCGTAGAATCCGCCGCAGGCAATGGTGATGCCGCGCACGAAGTCGTTGCCGCAGACGCGGGCGGTGAGTTCCTCGTCGGCATGTACGGCGTAGGGGTGGGCAATGCACTGATAGCCCGTCCAGTGCATGTGCTGGAGGAAGGCGTTCTCAAAGGCGATGTCGCAAGCCTCCTCGCGGCGGCCGTAGAAGTTGAGGAGGCCGTCGAAACCGAGCGACATCTCGCTGACGATGCAGGTGCCGACGGGCGTGTGGGGCTGCATGCCGCCGCAGGTGCCGATGCGCACGATGTTGAGGGTGCGGTGCTGGGGCTTGTCGTCGCGGGTGTGGAAGTCGATGTTGGCCAGCGCGTCGAGCTCGTTGAGGACGATGTCGATATTGTCGCAGCCGATGCCGGTGCTGAGCACGGTGAAGCGCTTGCCCTTGTATGTGCCGGTGGCGGAGCGGAACTCGCGGTTCTCGGCGGTGGCTTCAATGCTGTCGAAATAGCCGCTGACCATATCTACGCGGCCGGGGTCGCCCACGAGGATGACGTTGTCGGCCAGATGTTCAGGCTTAATGTGAAGGTGGAATGCACTTCCGTCTTCGTTGATGATGAGTTCGGAATCGGGGTAGGTCATAGTATGGAGATAAAAGTTAAAAATTAAAAGTTGAAAGTTGCAAATGGAAAATTCAAGGCGGGCCTCCCCATAAAGGGGGAGGTGGCCGTAGGCCGGAGGGGGTAGTTAGTCAAGTTTCAGCACGGCGAGGAAGGCCTTCTGCGGCACCTGTACGTTGCCGATTTCCTTCATGCGTTTCTTGCCGCGCTTCTGTTTCTCCAGAAGCTTGCGCTTTCGGCTGATATCGCCTCCGTAGCACTTCGCCGTCACGTCCTTGCGCACCTGCTTCACCGTTTCGCGGGCGATAATCTTGGCGCCGATGGCGGCCTGGATGGCAATGTCGAACTGCTGGCGCGGCAGGAGTTCCTTCAACTTCTCGCACATGCGGCGACCGAAGGTTACGCTGTTGTCAACGTGCGTGAGGGTGGAGAGAGCGTCCACCGGCTCGCCGTTGAGAAGGATGTCGAGCTTCACGAGCTTGGAGGGACGGAAGCCGATGGGGTGATAGTCGAAGGAAGCGTAGCCTTTGGAGATGCTCTTCAGCTTATCGTAGAAGTCTATGACAATCTCGGCCAGCGGAATGTCGTAGTAGAGTTCCACGCGGCTGCCGCTGACGTATTCCTGCTTGACGAGTTCGCCGCGCTTGCCGAGGCAGAGCGTCATGATGGGGCCGATGTACTCCGTCTGGGTGATGATGCTGGCGCGGATGTAGGGCTCCTCAATGTGCTCGATGGCAGCGATGTCGGGCATGCCGGCGGGGTTGTGCACCTCCTGCATCTCGCCGTGCTTGTCGAAGACGTGGTACGACACGTTGGGCACGGTGGTGATGACGTTCATGTTGAACTCGCGGTCGAGGCGCTCCTGCACGATTTCCATGTGCAACAGGCCGAGGAAACCGCAGCGGAAGCCGAAGCCCAGTGCCACCGACGATTCAGGGGAGAAGGAGAGCGAGGCGTCGTTGAGCTGCAGTTTTTCGAGCGACGTGCGGAGGTATTCGAAGTCCTCCGTCTCAATGGGATAGACGCCGGCAAACACCATCGGCTTTACCTCTTCAAAGCCTTCGATGGCCTTCTCGCAGGGGCGGTCCTGGCTGGTGATGGTGTCGCCCACCTTTACCTCCGTGGCCGTCTTGATGCCTGAGACGATGTAGCCCACGTCGCCGCAGTGGAGCGTCTTGCGGGGCGAGAGGTCCATCTTCAGCACGCCTATCTCGTCGGCGTCGTACTGCTTCTGCGTGTTGACGAACGTCACCTTCTCGCCCTGCGAGATGTGGCCGTTCACGATTTTGAAATAAGCAATGATGCCGCGGAAGGAGTTGAACACAGAGTCGAAGATGAGGGCCTGCAAGGGAGCGTCCTCGTCGCCTACGGGATGGGGGATGCGCTCCACCACGGCGCGGAGTATCTCGTCCACGCCCTGCCCCGTCTTGCCAGAGGCGCGGATAATCTCCTCGCGCTTGCAACCGATGAGTTCGATGATTTCGTCCTCCACTTCTTCAGGCATGGAGTTGGGCATGTCGCACTTGTTGAGCACGGGGATAATCTCCAGGTCGTTCTCGATGGCCATGTAGAGGTTGGAGATGGTCTGGGCCTGGACGCCCTGCGTACTGTCCACCACGAGCAGGCAGCCCTCGCAGGCAGCAATGGAGCGGCTCACCTCGTAGGCGAAGTCCACGTGTCCCGGGGTATCGATAAGGTTGAGGTGGTAGGGCTCCTTGCTGTTGAAGTCGGGGTCGTCGCCGTCGTACTGGTAGTCCATCTGTATGGCGTGGCTCTTGATGGTGATGCCGCGCTCGCGTTCCAGGTCCATGTCGTCCAGCATCTGGCCCTCCGTCACCTGAATCGTCTGTGTGCGCTCCAGGAGGCGGTCGGCCAGCGTGGATTTGCCGTGGTCGATGTGTGCGATTATGCAGAAGTTGCGGATGTTCTTCATTTGTTATTAAGCAATTTGGGTACAAAGTTACGAATAAGCGAGCGAAAAACAAAGGGAAATGCGGTTTTTCTTTGTTTTTCCGAGCGAAAGTAACTTGGGGCGAAGCCCAGAGTTACGAATAAGCGAGCGAAATACCAAATGAGCACGGCGAAATTTGAGTATTTCCGGGCGTGAGTAACTAAAAACGTAGTATGAAGGCGCGAAAACTTTTCAAGTAGCAAGAGACGCGGCTTGAAATGTGGGTCTTCGCGCCTTTCTTTAGGCTTGTCGGTACACATTATTATATAATACGTACGCGCGAGGAGCGTCTCCCTGTGCCGATGTTCTTGGAAAGCCTTGGCCGGTGGCCTTATTTTGAGGAAAACACGCGCTAACCTCCATTTTTATAACCTCGGACTTATCAAAAAGCGCAGAGAGCCCTCATTTATTTGCGTTATCATTTGGTTAGTTCGCTCTTTCTTTATAACTTTGCGCCCGAATAAGTGTGCACAAACCAATAACCTAACATAACTTAAAACTAACAACATGAAAGTTTACAATTTCGGTGCGGGTCCGTCTATTCTCCCGCAAGAGGTAATGAAAGCCACTGCTGAGGCTTGCATTTCATTTGGTAACACTGGTCTTTCTCTGATGGAGATGAGCCACCGCACGCCTGAATTCCAGGCCGTGATGGACGAAGCTCAGGATCTCGTGAAGGAACTCCTCAACGTGCCCGAGGGCTACAGCGTACTCTTCGTGGGCGGCGGTGCCAGCCTTGAGTTCTGCATGGTGCCCTACAACTTCCTCGAGAAGAAGGCAGCCTATGTAAATACCGGCGTATGGGCCACCAAGGCCGAGAAGGAAGCCAAGCTCTTCGGCGAAGTCGTAGAGATTGCCTCCAGCGCTGACAAGAACTTCACCTATATCCCCCGCGACTACGAGATTCCCACCGATGCCGACTATCTCCACCTCACCAGCAACAACACCATCTACGGTACTGAACTGCGCGAGGACATCGACAGCCCCATCCCCGTAATCTGCGACATGTCCAGCGACATCTTCTCCCGCCCCGTTGACGTGAGCAAGTACGCTATGATTTATGGCGGCGCCCAGAAGAACCTCTCCATGGCCGGCGTGACCTTCGTCATCGTGAAGGACGAACTCCTCGGCAAGGTGAGCCGCCCCATCCCCACAATGATTGACTACCGCACTCACGTGAAGAAGGGCAGCATGTTCAACACTCCTCCTGTAGTGCCCATCTACTGCGCTCTGCAGACCCTGAAGTGGATCAAGGCCCAGGGTGGCGTGAAGGAAATGGAGCGCCGCGCTCACGAGCGTGCCGACCTGCTCTATGCCGAAATCGACCGCAACTCCATGTTCCGAGGCACCGCCCGTGAGGACAGCCGTTCACTGATGAACATCACCTTCGTGATGGCTGAGGGCAAGGAAGAACTCGCTGCCGAGTTCCTGACTTATGCCAAGGCTCAGGGTATGGTAGGCATCAAGGGCCACCGTGACGTAGGCGGCTTCCGCGCTTCCTGCTACAACGCTATGCCTGTGGAGGGCGTGAAAGCTCTCATCAAGTGCATGCAGGAGTTTGAGGCTCAGCACAAGTAATAGAAATGAGAGAATTAGCAAATTAGCGAATTAGCAAATGCCTGCGGTCAGACCGCCGATTTGCTGATTTCCCAATTTGCTAATTCTCAAATTATCACATTTGCTAATTTGCTAATTTCCACATTTGCTAATTTCCCAAAATGAAGATATTAATTGCAACCGAAAAGCCCTTCGCACCCGTTGCCGTGCAGGGCATCCGTGAGATAGTAGAGGCCGAAGGCCACGAACTCGCACTTCTTGAGAAATACACCGAGAAGCAGCAACTCCTCGACGCCGTGGCCGATGCAGAGGCCATCATCATCCGCTCCGACAAAATCACGGCCGAAGTGCTCGATGCCGCCAAGAACCTGAAGATTGTGGTTCGTGCCGGCGCAGGCTACGACAACGTGGACCTCGAAGCCGCCACCCAGCATGGCGTGTGCGTGATGAACACCCCCGGACAGAACTCCCACGCCGTGGCCGAACTCGTGTTTGGTATGCTCGTCTATGGCGTGCGCAACTTCTTCAACGGCAAGGCCGGTACGGAACTTCTCGGCAAGCGCCTCGGCATCCTCGCCTTCGGTAACGTAGGCCGCAACGTGGCTCGCATCGCCAAGGGCTTCGGTATGGAAGTGGCCGCCTATGACGCCTTCTGCCCAAAGGAAGCCATCGAGGCTGCCGGCGTAGAGGCCGTTTGCTGCCAGGACAAGCTCTTTGAGACCTGCGACGTGGTAAGCCTCCACATTCCCGCCACCCCCGAGACACGCCAGAGCATCAATGCCGCCCTCGTAGGCAAGATGAAGAAAGGCGCCATCCTCGTCAACACCGCCCGCAAGGAAGTCATCGACGAGCCCAGCCTCATCGAACTGATGAAGGAGCGCACCGACATCAAGTACCTCACCGACATCATGCCCGATGCCGACGAAGAGTTCCGCCAGTTCGAGGGCCGCTACTTCAGCACGCCCAAGAAGATGGGTGCCCAGACCGCCGAGGCCAACGTCAACGCCGGTCTCGCTGCTGCCCGTCAGATCTGCGGCTTCTTTAAGGATGGCTGCACCAAGTTCCAGGTGAATAAATAAAATAATTCAAGTTTAGCAAGCCAACAAATATAACATAACTATCCAAAATAATAGGCTCCCTGTCGAACACCTACAAACAAAAAGTTGATTTTTGAACCTACCTAATAGTTGCGCCCGACACATACGAGGGATTGTATAATGTTGTATAAAGTTACCGTAAAGGACAATTGGCGGACAAATACCTTTAAATTGGATGCAGGAATGAGTGTTCAGGTCATGTCCCAAGAATCATCACCAGCAAATTTGTTGTCATCGAATCGTGGGCACAAAGACCTAATTAATGCATTTAACCGAACTTGGGGAGTCGATATTTCAGCAAGCATCGGTTTTGCCTCCGGACACTTGAATGTTGTAAAAATCAGCTAATATCCAATATAGAGCTAAATAATAAGATGGTACCAATTAAAGAATCAAGATTCATGAGTGACCACTCCGAAGGAGATCATGGACTCGAATCTATTCTTGACTATGAATTGTCATGGGTATTGCGTATGGCAGCAGATGCTGAATGCAAGGAAAAACAGCCGCTACTTTATCATCAATGTAGACATATTCTGTTCAAACTACTTAAAATTCGGGATTTTGCAAATATTCAAGTGACTAAGGTGAATGTTTGGAAGCAATGGCATTATGTTGACCTTATCGCTGATGTTTATTTGTGTATTAATGGCGAATGTCAACTTCATGTTTTGATGACAGAAAATAAGGCATACACATCTATGAAGGAGAAACAACGGGACGAGTATCCCAATGTAGTTAAAAATACCTATGCAAATCCTCCTTATACCAAATATCCTAATTATTTGTTGCATCAAGCACTGATTACTTGCTATGAAGAGGGTCAGTCAGAATATAAACAACTCCGGCAGTTTATCAAAGGTACTTCATGGGACTTGTTTTCAGTAAGCGATTTGCCTGATGGAGATGCTGAGTCGGCAACAGAAAGCGATTTATTTAACGAATTTTGGCTCTATTCTTGGAATAGATTAGAATAACAGAATGCCGTTGTGGTAGATTGTAAATCCACCACTGCTTATTATATAAAAGGTGCTTCGGTTGCATCAATGATAAATCCAAAATAAATCTGAGATTAAATCAATTTGCGAAACTTGAATAAAATAATGAGAAAATTAGCAAATTCCTGCGGCCTGCCTGTTAATTTGCTAATTTCCCCATTTGCTAATTTGCTAATTTCCCCTTATGCCCAGAGTAAAACCTTTCCGTGGGGTACGCCCCCCGCAGCACCTTGTAGAGCAGGTGGAAAGCCGTCCCTACGACGTCCTCGAAAGTGACGAGGCTCGTGCCGAGGCCGGCCAGAACGAAAAGTCGCTCTACCATATCATCAAGCCCGAAATCAACTTCGAACCCGAGTGCTCCGAGTACGACGAGCGTTGCTACAGTGAAGGCGCACGCCAGTTCCGCCTCTTCCAGGAGAACGGCTGGCTCGTGCAGGACGAGGAGGAGAACTACTACCTCTATGCCCAGGCCATGAAGCACGCCGACGGCCAACTCCACTGGCAGTACGGCATCGTGCTCTGCGCCCATGTGGACGACTATATGAACGGCGTCATCAAGAAGCACGAACTCACCCGCCGCGACAAGGAAGACGACCGTATGCGCCACGTCCGCGAGACCAACGCCAACGTAGAGCCCGTGTTCCTCGCCTTCAAGCACAACGAAGTGCTCCTCCGCCTCATCGAGAAGGTGGCACAGCAGACTCCCGTCTATGACTTCGTGGCCCCCATCGATGGCTTCAGCCATAAGTTCTGGGTCATCAGCGATGCCGCCGACAAGGCCGTCATCACCGAGGAATTTGCCAAGATGGACGCCCTCTACATCGCCGACGGCCACCATCGCTCCGCCGCTGCCGCCCGTGTGGGTGCCGAGAAGGGCGAAGGCCCCGACGCCGAGAGCAGTTTCTATATGGCCGTGTGCTTCCCTGCCGAGCAGCTCACCATCCTCGACTACAACCGCGTAGTGAAGGACCTCAACGGCAAGACGCCAGCCGAGTTCCTCACCGCCCTTGCCGAGGACTTCGTGGTAGAGCCCAAGGGTGCCGAAATCTATCATCCCGCCCACGCTCACGAGTTCAGCCTCTATCTGGAAGGTCAGTGGTACAGCCTCACCGCCAAGCCCGAAGTGTTCGACGCCAACGACCCCATCGGCGTGCTCGACGTAGATATCTCCTCACGCCTCATCCTGCAGAAGCAACTTGAGATAGGCGACCTCCGCTCCTCCAAGCGCATCGACTTCGTCGGTGGCCTCCGCGGTCTCGAGGAACTCAAGCGTCGCGTGGATAGCGGCGAGATGAAGATGGCCCTTGCCCTCTATCCCGTCAGCATGGACCAGGTCATGAACATTGCCGACACCGGCAACATCATGCCTCCCAAGGCCACGTGGTTCGAGCCCAAGCTCCGCTCCGGCCTTGTGATACATAAGTTGTCGTAAGAGATAGCTTGTACATTTATTACGCCCCGTCACTTTTGGGAGCGCACAAACAGGAACCGCCGCCGAGGACATCCCCCGGCGGCGGCTCGTTCTATTGGGTAGTCATGACCTATGACTCATGACCCGTCTTTAGCGCATCAGCACCTTCTTCGTTGTGCCGTTGCTCATCTTCTCTATTGCGATGCCGCGCTGGGCGTCGGTGATATACTGGCCGTTCAAGTTTATGAGGCTTGTGGGTGCGGTGGCGTTTATAGAGGAAGTCTCTACACCCGTAAGATCCTCGTCGTAAATCTCAAGGAACTTGCCCCAAATACTATCCGCCTGGTAGTTATCAATTGCATTGAGAGTATTAGGCACGTGGACCACGGCAGTCTTATATACAGATATCGGGAAATCCGTAGCGCAGGTGGGAGGATCAGGATTGTGTGAATATATTTGCGTGATGCTCTCACAGTCTTTGAAAGCATCAGTGTCTATCTGCTTTGTAAACCTTCCGAGTATCAAAGTTTCAAGACTTGAGCATCCTTCAAAGCACCTTTTTTGAATAGTTGTCACGCTGTTGGGGATAGTGAAGGAGGACAGGTTTGTGCAAGCACTGAATGCACCCTCTCCTATACTCATCACGCTGTTTGGAAGGATTGTACTCGTCCTGTTTGGAATGGTGACAGAGGTAAGGCCGCTGCATTTATAGAAAGCATGCCGTCCTATGCTCTTCATACGGTTAGGGTTAGTGATGGTGACAGAGGTAAGGCCGCCACAATTATAGAAGGCATAATCTGTGATTGATGTTGTGAATTCAGGTATCACCAAGTTGGTTACTTCTTTGTCATTAAGATACAATTTCTTTGTTTTGCCCCATCGCATAAGATTACTAAGCTCATCAATGCTGCACCAAGCTTCAAGGTTGTTTATCTTAATAGAGGACAGATTTATGCAGTTGTAGAATGCCATGCTTGGTATGCTTCTCACACTATAACCTATAGTAACAGAAGTTAGATGGCGGCAATGATTGGTGCGGCTACTCTTTATGTTCGTCACATGATTTCCAATAACTAATGTTTCTAATAATGTTTCTACATTATTTGATTCATCCAACTTGGTTCCAAACTCAGAAAGGTCAACTGCATCACTGTCATAATTTAGATATGACACAGGACAGTCACGGAAGGCTTCTCGTCCAAATATCATCACGCTATTGGGGATAGTGACGGAGGTCAGGCCGCAGCATCCAGAGAAGGCAGAGGCTCCTATGTACGTTACGCCGTTGCCTATGGTGACGGAGGTCAGGTTGCAGCAACTATAGAAGGCGTACTTTCCTATGCTCGTCACGCTATTAGGAATAGTGATGGAGGCCAGGCCGCTGCAACTATAGAAGGCGTAATCTCCTATGCTCGTCACGCCGTTGCCTGTGGTGACGGAGGTCAGGTTGCTGCAACTATAGAAGGAGAAATTTCCTATGCTCGTCACGCCGTTGCCTATGGTAACGGAAGTCAGGCCGCTGCAACCTGAGAAGGCACGCTCTCCTATGCTCGTCACACCGTTGCCTATGGTGGCGGAAGTCAGGTTCCTACAATCTGAGAAGGCCGCCGACTTTATGCTCGTCACATTATTTCCAATGATAACAGTATTAAGCTTTGTTCCAAATTTTTTAGGGGTGATTAAATCATTGTCATAGTTCAAATACTCTACATTTGTGCACCCCTTGAAAGCATCGCTTCCTATACTTTTCACGCCACTCCCAATAGTGAAGGAGGTCAAGCCGCTGCAACCTGAGAAGGCTTCGTCTCCAATGTTCGTCACGCTATTGGGTATAGCTACGGATGTCAGGTTGCTGTAATTATAGAAGGCGTAGGTTCCTATCTCTACAACCTTGTAAACAACCCCACCATTCTCTACACTTTCAGGAATTTCAATACTGGATATATTTCCATCCAGATCACAAACACTAACGGAACTTTCGTCAATCGTTTTGTATTTGAGTCCTCCAGTGGTAAATACTGCAGAATAGCAATAGACCATACTGACAGAACAAAACAAGAAAAGAATTAATCGTTTCATAACTCAATGCTTTCTCCATTGTGCACAGGTGGTGCACTCGTTGTAAATGTTTAAAGATTCGTGCTCACCTGTCTTTTCAATGCTTAGCGCGGTGGCTTGGTTGGCTAAAAAGATACCAATTTGAGAATGACAACTCTGAATACTGGCGTAATCGTCAAGCCATTGGCGATACACCTCCGGATGAGTGGCGGACAATACACGGATAAAGTCGTGACTGTCAAAGTTGTTGTGCATACGTGTAATGCACCATTGTGCTACGTTGAGCCGTTGCTGTTCAATTGTTGACATGTTACTACTTCTTGCCTCCCCGTCCCAAGTTCGGCGCTAAAGGCTGTTGACTCATAGGCATACAAAAAGGCGTAGGGACTAATGCTTGTCTTAACCGAGGCATCGCCAAACGCCTTTCACGAAACAAACAGTCCACCCCACGCCGTACCAATATACAGCACCACCCGCCTATAGGGGTGGGGGTATAGGCACAACAGGAGCGTATTTCTGCTCATCCTTCGTGAATAATTGGGCGATTTTCGGTTAAAGGACAAAGCTTACGCTTTCTTCTATGTCTGCACTCCTTGCGGAATGCGAGGGCAAAGATACGAATAAGTGAGCGAAAAGCCAAATTTCTTTGAGCTTTTCCGAACGTGAGTATCTAAAAACGAAGTTTAAAGATACGAATAAGTGAGCGAAAAGCCAAATTTCTTTGAGCTTTTCCGAACGAAAGTATCTAAAACGAAGTTAAAATTACAAAGTATTTATGAGATAGCCCAATGAAATGGCAATTTTCAGGGAATAAGGTTAGCAAGAGGGCGTTATGGGGAGCGATGAGGCCGACTTTCTCTTGCGGAGAGAAGTAGTAATTGCAGTCCTTCCCCTTAGGACTCCAATCCTTAGGGCGAGGACTGCAATCCTAAGGGGGAGGACTCCAGTCCTAAGGGGGAGGACTGCAATCCTTAGGGGGAGGAGGTTGAGCGAAGAAACGATGAACGATTATATATTGAATTTATTGTTCGGTAAAATATGTGCGAACGTATAATACACACGGCAAAAAATATTAACAAACCGCGCCACCAAGGAGTTCAAGATCATAATAATCATAAAGTATCAAAATAATCATTATAGCCAGCGCAGCGGCCTACGGCGTTATGAAGATTTATATGATGAATTATGATTTATATGATTTCTGGGATAAAACAAGTGGGGTGTAGGAGGTGTAAGAGATGTAGCAGAAAATGTGCTTCGCGCGTGCGTATATGTAAAATAAGGAGTGGCGGGGCGAGGGTATGCTTGCGGCTGGAATCCCGCTACAACCAGAGGCGGGCTTCGGGGCCCATGTTGAAGATGAGGTCCACGATGGAGAGGTCGGGGAGGAAACCCGTGCGGGCGGAAAAGACTTGGTAGTAGGAGGCCCTCTCTAACTCTCCCTTAAAGGGAGAGGACTCTGCGCTGGATGGGGAGGGCAGGTGAGCGAGGTCGAGGCAGGAGGCTACGACGTTGTGGAGGGCGAGGTTGAAGTCCCAGAGGGAGGTGTGGGCGCCGGGGAGGAAATGGGGGCGGAAGTCGTCGGCATAGTAGGCGAAGAAGGGGGACTGGTCGTAGGCGCTGACGAGGGCCTGCCAATGCTGGTGGCGCCAGTTGCCGTGGTCGGAGAGGAGGAGGTCGCGGGTGAGGGAGACCCTCTCTAACTCTCCCTTGAAGGGAGAGGACTCTGCGCTGGAGGGGGGAGGGCAGGGGACTCTGTGTTGGATGGGGATGGAGAGACGCTGCGGTCCGTCGGGACCGGCGATGAAACAGCGGGAGCGGAGCGTCTGCTTCTCCCAGCGGTCGTCGGTGTCGAAAGCCCACGGCTCTCCGCTCGTGAGAGTGCGGTAGAGACGGCTGTAGTAACTTACCGGAGCCAGGTAATATAGTGGGAAAAGTTGCATTGCGGGTGCGGAATGAGAGGTTATTTGCTGCAAAAGTACAAAAAAGCAGGGAGAAAGGAGCGGTATGTGCTCTTTTTTTTGTATTTTTGCCGTGCATATACTATATATCTTTATGAAACTCGCACTAATAGGCTACGGCAAGATGGGCCATATGATAGAACAGACCGCCTTGAGCCGGGGCCATGAGATTGTCTGCGTGATAGACGTAGACAACCAGGAAGACTTCCAGAGCGAGGCCTTCCGCTCCGCCGACGTGGCCATTGAGTTTACCGCGCCCCCGGTGGCCGAGGCCAATGTGCGGCAGTGCTTTGCGCAGGGCGTGAAGGTGGTGAGCGGCAGTACGGGCTGGCTGAAGGGCGAGGTGCTGGCGGATATGCAGCGCCTGTGCTGCGAGGAAGGCAAGACCTTGTTGTGGTCCAGCAACTTCTCGGTGGGCGTGGCCGTGTTCCGCGCCGTCAACCGCCAGCTGGCACGCCTGATGAACCAGTTCCCGCAGTACGACGTGAGCATGGTGGAGACCCATCACGTCCATAAGCTTGACGCGCCCAGCGGCACGGCCATCACCCTGGCCGAGCAAGCCGTGGCCGAACTTGACCGCAAGACCCGCTGGGGCCTGAACGAGACGGGCGAGGACGTGCTGCGCATAGAAGCCGTGAGAGAGGGCGAGGTGCCGGGCATACACACCATGACCTACGACTCTCCGGCCGACCTCATAGAGATAACCCACTCCGCCCACAGCCGCGAAGGCTTTGCCCTCGGCGCCGTGCTGGCCGCGGAGTATCTGGCCCAGCACAGCGGCTGGCAGACAATAGACGATTTGTTTCCTTTTGGTAAATGATTATGAACATAATTGAAAAGATAAAGACGGCTCCGCGTCGTCAGTGGATAAAATTGGTAATAGTATTGGTGCTTTGGGCGCTGTTTTGCTATTGGGTGAAGAGTTGGCTCGGCGTGATAGTCGTGCCCTTCATCTTCGACAGCTATATCACCCACTTCATCAACTGGAGTTGGTGGCGCAACAGCAAGAACGGCACCGTGCGCTTCATCATGGGCTGGGTGGACGCCATCGTCTTCGCCCTCGTGGCCTTGTATTTCCTCAACCAGTTCTTCTTCCAGAACTTCGTCATCCCCTCCTCATCACTTGAGAAGACGATGCTGACGGGCGACTACCTCCTCGTGAGCAAGATGAGCTACGGCCCCCGTATCCCCGAGACGCCGCTCTATATGCCTATGACGCAGCATTCCTTCCCCGATTGGCTCCCCGGACTGGCAGGCAAGAAGAGCTATATTGACAGTCCCCACTGGGACTACCGCCGCATCAAGGGCTTCGGCAAGGTGGAATTGGGCGACATCGTGGTGTTCAACTATCCCGCCGGCGATACCGTGGCGCTGAAGGCACAGGACCAGGACTTCTACCGCCTGTGCTGCGAAATAGGAAGCCAACAGTTGCCTAACCTCATGTGCCCCGCCAAGAATGCTCCCTATGCCCAGCAACAGGCCTACTTCACACAGGTGTATGGTCTGGGCCGCGCTCTTGTGGAGGCCAACGAGGAGATGTTCGGCAAGGTGGTGTATCGCCCTGCCGACCGCCGCGAGAATTATGTGAAGCGCTGTGTCGGCCTGCCCGGACAGACGCTCCAGATCAAGAATAACCAGATATACCTCGACGGCAAGAAGATGTTTGAGCCCGAAAAGGCGCAGCAGAGCCATTTCGTGCGCTTCAAAGGCGCCCTTACCGACGACTTCCTCCGCGAGCATGAAATCTCGCAGGAAGACCTTGCCAATGTGGTTAGCCAGGACGGCACCGTGCACCAGATGCCCCTGACACGTGCCACCAAGAAAGCCTTGCAGGAAAGCGGTGCCGTGGAGAGCATTGACCAGGCTCCCGCCTATGGCGAGTGGCTCTATCCTCTTAACAAGGTTACCGGCTGGACCTGCGCCAACTACGGTCCCCTGTGGATTCCCAAGGCCGGTGCCAACCTCAAACTCACGCTGGACAACCTGCCTTACTACGAGCGTTGCATCCGCAACTATGAGGGCAACACCCTTGAAGTGCGCGGCAACACCATATATATAAATAATAAGCCCGCCACGTCCTACACCTTCAAGTACGACTACTACTGGATGCAGGGCGACAACCGCGACAACTCCGCCGACTCGCGTTTCTGGGGGTTCGTGCCCGAGACGCACATCGTGGGCAAGCCCCTCTTCATCTGGCTCTCCACAGATAAGGACCGCGGTTGGGGCGACGGACATATCAGATGGAAGAGGCTGTTTAAGGGAGTGAGAAGTATTAGGTAAAAAAAGCCTCCCCCCCCCACACACTCTCCCACAGCCTCACCCCGTCGCGGCTGCTACGCACCGCGCCACCCCTCCCCGGCCTCTCTCTGGCTCCGCCATCTCTCCCCTGTTGGGGAAAGAGTTCGCTCTGCGAGCGAGGGAGGGGGATATACTCCTAAAGGTTGGCCCTCTCTCCCGAAACTAATAATCTTATTATCTAAATAATTTATGCGCAAAATTCTTTTTCTTGCCACTATTCTCGTAGCCGCACTTACTGCCCAGGCAGACATTCTTTCCGGCTACCAGTATCAAGTGAATCCCGCCGAGCCCGACGGCACCGAGTGGGAAAGTCCCGAACGCATCGGCCTCAACAAAGAGCAGCCTCACACCTGGTTCTTCGACTTCGCCAACGTTGACGAAGCCCGCAAGATTCTGCCCGACCACTCCTCCTATTGGATGAGCCTCGACGGTCAGTGGCAGTTCAAGTGGAAAGGCAACCCCACCGATCCCGACCCTGCCGAGTGGGAGACCATCGGCGTGCCCGGCTGCTGGAACGTGCAGGGCGTGCAGAAGGACGGCACCCTCCGTTGGGGTCAGCCCATCTACAGCAACATTCGCGTCATCTTCCAGCATCAGGGCAAGGTGGGCGACTGGAAGAACGGTGTGATGCGTGAGCCCCGTAAGGACTGGCTCACCTATAAGAACCGTAACGAAGTGGGTACCTACCAGCGCACCTTCACCCTCCCCGCCGCTTGGCAGGGACGCCAACTCTACATCAACTTCGACGGCGTCGATTCTTTCTTCTATCTCTACATCAATGGTAAGTATGTAGGTTTCAGCAAGAACAGTCGCAACCTCGCGCAGTTTAATATCACCCCTTACCTCACGGCCTCTGGCGAGCAGACCATCACCGTGAAGGTCTATCGTCACAACGACGGCTCCTTCCTTGAGAGCCAGGATATGTTCCGTCTCCCCGGCATCTTCCGCACCGTGGCCCTCGAGAGCAAGCCCGCCCTCCACGTGCGTGACTTCCGCGTGCTCCCCGACTTCCGCGACAAGGAGTGCACCGACGGCTACCTCCACATCACCGCCGACGTCCGCAACCTCGGCGCCAAGGCCGCCAAGGGCCTCTCCCTCCGCTATACCCTTTATGAGAACGACCTCTATGCCGAGACCAACCACCCCTTCCCCGGCGGTACCGCCACGGTAAGTCTCGACCAGGTCCTCGCCGGTGCTTCCGCCGAAGCCACCGTGGAACTCTCTGCCGGTCGTCTCGCCCGTCGCTGGAGCGCCGAGGCTCCTTATCGCTACACCGTCGTGGGCGAACTCCTCGATGCCAAGGGCAATGTCCTCGAGACCTTCTCCACCGGCACCGGCTTCCGCAAGTGTGAAATCCGCCAGACAGCTGCCGCCGACGACGAGTTCGGTATGGCCGGCCGCTACTACTATCTCAACAACAAGCCCGTCAAGTTCAAGGGCGTCAACCGCCACGAGAACTCCCCCGAACGGGGCCACGCCATCACCCGTGAGCAGATGCGCCACGAAGTGATGCTTATGCGTCAGGGCAACATCAACCACGTGCGCTGCTCCCACTATCCCGACGCTCCCTACTGGTATTACCTCTGCGACCTCTACGGCATTATGCTCGAAGACGAGGCCAATGTGGAGAGCCACGAGTACGGCTACGAAGACGCCTCCCTCTCCCATGTTCCCGAGTTCCTCAACCAGCACGTCGGCCGCAATATGGAGATGGTGCGTGCCCAGTACAACCACCCCAGCGTCGTCATCTGGAGCCTCGGCAACGAAGGTGGCCCCGGCATCAACTACAAGCGTGCCTACGAGGCCATCCACGAGTTCGACCCCAGCCGTCCCGTGCAGTATGAGCGCAACAACGGCATCGTGGATATGGGCTCCAACCAGTATCCCGAAATCAACTGGTTCCGCTGGGCTTGCTCCGGTCAGGGCAAGGGCAGTATCAAGTATCCCTTCCACGTCAGTGAGTACGCCCACTCCATGGGTAACGCCTGTGGCGGTCTCTCCGACATGTGGGTGGAGATAGAGAAGAGCAACTACGTGATGGGCGGTGCCATCTGGGACTGGGTGGACCAGGCCATCTATAACTACACCCCCGACGGCACCCGCTACTGGGGCTACGGCGGCGACTTCGGCGACAAGCCCAACGACGGCATGTTCTGCATGAACGGCGTGATGCGCCCCGACCTCACCCCCAAGGGCCAGTACTACGAGGTTAAGAAGGTCTATCAGAACATCGGTGTCAGCGCCCCTGACCTTCGCCCCGACAACCTCGTCGTGGATATCTTCAACAAGAACTATTTCATCTCCCTCGCCGACTACGACATGGAGTGGTCGCTCTATGAGGACGGCCGCCCCGTCCTCCAGCACCAGCCCCTCGAAGGCCAGCCCGCCGACGCCAAGCGCCTACCCCTCGGTCCCCGCGAGAAGAAGACCTTCCGTCTCACAACTTCACAACCTTATGACCTTACAACCTTAAAACCTCAAAGCGAATACTTCGTTAAGGTTCAGTTCCGCCTACGCAACGACCAGCCGTGGGCAGCCAAGGGCTATGTACAGGCCGAGGAGCAGTTCCTCCTCCAGGCTCCCGTCGAGGCCCGTCCCGACGTAGCCACGCTCCAGCAGAAAGGCCAGAAGGTGCAGACCACGCAGGACGACAAGTGCGTCACCCTCACCGCCGGACCTCTCACCTATTCCTTCTGCAAGGCCACCGGCGCCCTCTTCTCCGTGAAGCAGGACGGCCGTGAACTCCTCACCCAGCCCCTCGTCCTCGATGCCTTCCGCGCTCCCGCCGACAACGACATCTGGACGCATCAGCGCTGGTTCAACGCCGGTCTCAACGCCCTCAAGCATCACGCCGTGGCAGCCCCCAAGGTCAAGAAACTCAAGGGCGGTGCCGTGGAGGTATCCTTCAGCGTAGAGAGTCAGGCGGACAGCACCTACCGCGACATCTATGGCGACCGCGACCGCAACCCCGATGCCGTCCATAAGGCCGTGGCCACCGGCGGAAAGCCCGACTTCAAGTTCCTTGCCAACCAGGTGTGGACCATCTATCCCGACGGCACCGCCGCCTTCAAGGCCGGCATCTCCTCCTCCAAGCCCACGCAGTCGCTGCCCCGCCTCGGCTATAGCCTCCGCTTCGTTCCCGGCTACGACCACTACACCTACTACGGCCGCGGCCCCGAGAACAACTACAACGACCGCCTCTCCTCCGCCTTCGTTGAGCGTTACGAGAGCCCCGTTGCCGACCAGGGCATCATCCTTCCCAAGCCCCAGACGATGGGCAACCGCGAGGACGTGCGCTGGTGTGCCGTCACCAATGCTGCCGGCCAGGGCCTCGCCTTCGCCAGCGACAGCACAATGAGCGCCTCCGCCCTTCCCTGGACACAGCAGGAGATGATGGGAGCCGCCCACGGCTATCAACTCCCCGAGAGCCAGGGCACCGTGCTCCATCTCGACGCAATGGTCACCGGTCTCGGCGGTCAGTCCTGCGGTCAGGCTCCTCCCTATCCCGAGCAGCGCACCAACGGAGCCTCCCGCACCTTCGGCTTCGTCATCCGCCCCGTCAGCGGCAATGTCGATGAAGCCGTGCGCGTCAGCGCCGCCGCTGCCCGTCAGCCCCAGATAACAGAGCTCTACAAGGAACCCGCAGGTCTCTCCCCCACCGTCATCTCTTGCACCAGTCAGGAAGACGGCGAAGGTGACGTAGAGCACCTCGTCGACGGCAATCCCGACACCTTCTGGCACACCGTCTATGGCAAGACCCTTATGGAGTACCCCCACACCGTAGATTTCGACTGCCGCACCTCCGCCACCCTCACCGGCTTCGTCTATGTGCCCCGTCAGGACAGCGAGAACGGCCGCGTGAAAGCCTATGAAATCTATGTCAGCACCGACGGCCAGCAGTGGACCCTCACCCACAGCGCCCAGTTCGACGGCACCGCCAACGCCCAGACCGTCCTCTTCCAGAAGCCCGTCAAGGCCCGCTACCTCCGCTTCAAGGCTCTCTCCGAGAAGCACGGCAACCCCTGGGCCTGTGGTGCAGAGTTTAAGATTTTGACAAAGTAATAAGAAAGACAATACACAGCCCCTCCCCAGCCTCTCCCCGTCAGGGCTGCCTACGGCACCCTGCCACCCCTCCCCTGTTAGGGAGGGGGAGAATACTTCTGAAGGTTAATAACATCATAACCTAATAACTTCATGCCCTCTCTTCAGAGCTCCCCACCAGGGAGCGTGGAGGGCGCGCCCACCCCAATGCTTCGCATAGAAATCCCCAACCTTGAAGCCCTGCCACAAGCCGCAGAGCAATTCCTCGCCTACTTGGAAGGAGCCCAGACTCCTATTCCGCCATCAATTCCATCTGCAGGAGTAATTTCCCCCTCCCTAACAGGGGAGGGGTGGCGCGGTGCCGAAGGCAGCCGCGACGGGGAGAGGCTGGGTGTGAGCGGTGTGAGCGGCGCGTGCAGCGTGAGCGGCGTGTCTCGTTCCCTCGCCTTCCTCGCCCCCATGGGCACCGGTAAGACCACCTTCATCTCCGCCCTCTGCGAAGCCCTCGGCGTGGACGACACAGTGAACTCCCCCACCTTTGCCATCGTCAACGAGTACTACAGCCGCCGCTGGCAGGAGCCCGTCTATCACTTCGACTTCTATCGTCTGCGCTCCCTCGACGAGGCCCGCGCCATAGGCCTTGAGGACTACCTCTCCTCCGGCCACCTCTGCCTGATGGAATGGCCCGAAGTCATCGAGCCCCTCCTGCCGGACGACACCCTCGTGGTGCGCCTCACCGAGAACCCCGACGGCAGCCGCACGCTGGAAGCGCGATAACATTGCTCAAGAGATACCTACGGAAGATTTAAGCCCCCCTCGAATCAGAAATGACTTCGGGGGGCTTTTTGTCAAGATATTTCACACATTTTACCCTCAAAAAACGGCCTTATTTTCAAAAAAAAATTTTGCGTTTACTTCTACGCGATTCTCAGCGCAGTTGCCATATCGCTGATTCTCTTGCGCTTAACGCCTAAACGCCGCACGCCGACTCCCTAAAAAGCCTTCCACACCCCCTTATAGGCGAATTTTCAGGCGCAATTTTGTCCCAATTTGCAGCCCTCCCCCCACGGGGGAGCGGGGAGGAGGTCCTTCCTATCCCCCTTTTAATTTTTCCTATCCCCCTTTAATTTCACCAATGTCCCTTTTAATTTTTCCGATGTCCCTTTTAGTTTTTGCTAAAATAGGGTGTTGAGGAAAATAACTGGGATTTTGAAAAATTCTGAAGGTTTTTGGAAAAAATGGGACTGTTTTCGTTTTTTTGAAATCGGACGTTTTAAGGCTGAGTGCGGGTTTAGGTTGCCGTGAGCCTCAAAAACGACCAAAAATCTATGCAAAAATTTATCAAGATTTTCTACACTTTTTGGAAAGAGGGTGTATTGCGAAAGCTGCATTTATTAACGAAGAGGATGGTGGGGCGAAAAATCACTTGAAATGGCAGAAGAAACAGTTTTAGGACTGTTTCCTGCTATTTCATTTTTCGCTAATTTGTTGTGATGGTGGAAGAAAGTGTAGAAAGGGGTGATTCTGCTATTCTGAGTTGGCAATGCGAAAGGAGGGATAAGGGGCTGTTTTATTTTTTTTAAGAATTATTGAAGTGGAAACTAATAATTTTTGTTAAATTTGCGCGCAAAATTTTAATTATGAGAAAGAAAGTATATACAAGTCCCGTGACAGAGCCCCAGAAGGTCTGCTGTTCTCACGTGCTGATGCTCAGTGGCAACACGGGCGGCGGTACGATTGGTGGAGGCGGCAACGCCTCGGAAGGTGGTAATCCTCCCCTTGACACGCGCCGTCAGAGTGTGTGGGAAATGGGGAACAGTGCCGGTTGGGAAGAAGACTGGTAGGAAAGACTGCCTCACCTACAGCCTCTCCCCGTCGGAGCTTCCTACGGAACTCCGCCACCCCTCCCCTGTTAGGGAGGGGGAGGATACTCTCCCAAAATAATAAATAATCGGTTTTTAATTAAATAAGATAGAATAAGTATTATGAAAAAGATTCTTTTCATTATGGCCGCTCTGCTCGTGGCAGGTGCCGGCGCAGCAGTGGCTCAGGAGGGCGGTACGCCTAATACCGACTTGAGCAGTATCGTCACAACTTCGAGTGATGTGCAGATTATCAGCATCACTAATGATGAGGTGTATCCTTGGGTCGTCGAGGACGGAGCCGCCAAGAGTACGAACGAGAAAGTCAATGCCGTGGTGACGGCTGGCTTCACTATCAAGTTCAGTTGTGAGGGCCGTGCCTATTACAAGTATACCTATTATCACGATAGTTGGAGCAGTAACGACTATCGCCGCGTGTATCTTGACAATGTGCAGAAGGTGAACACCTGGACTGCGCAGACATCCTGGGCTACCAATAGCGAATTTATTATCTTCGAGCCGGGTGAACACGAGTTGCGCTTCGAACTTTACCACAACCGCTGGACCGACGCATCGAAGACGCAAGTGTTTGCCGTGAAGGACATTGAAATCTACACGGCCGAGAGCAAGTATATGAACATAGAACTGAGCGAGGCCGGCACGCTGGGTGTGGAAGCCTTGTCGCGCGTCAATACCTTGCCCGATATGCACTATCTCCGCCTTACCGGTTCGCTGAACGCCAACGACTGGTCAAACATCTCGAAGATGACGGGCCTCTATGGCATAGACATGCGGAATACGACCGTGACGGACATTCCCGCCAATGCCTTCGTCAACTGCCCGTTGCGTTATCTGGACTTGCCGGCGGGCTTGAAGACTATCGGCGAGAGGGCTTTCTACGACCGCTATCTTACCGGTGCGTTGGAGCTGCCCAGCACTTTGGAGAGCATAGGCCCGTCTGCTTTCTATCGCAACTATATTACGGAGGTTACCTTCCCCGCCAGTCTCACTTCCGTGGGGACTTACGCCTTTGAGGACAATAATTATCTGACGAGCGTGACCTTCGGTGGCGGTTTGAAGGAAGTGCCCAACTATATGTTTGACAATTGCGACATACTGTCCGAGGCGCATAACTGCGCCGGCATAGAGACCGTGGGGTCTTATGCTTTTTGCAATTGTCCCTATCTGGTTACCGCAGAAGGGATGCAGCCCGTCTCGGTGGGCAGTTATGGCTTCCAGGCCTGCCGTCGTCTGGCAGACATTGACCTCAGCAAGACCGTCAGCATAAGCAATTCGGCCTTCAACGATTGCGACTCGCTGAAGACCCTTGACCTCGCCAGCCTCACCTCGCTCGGCAACTACGCCTTCGACTATTGCGACGGCCTGACCTCCGTGCGCTTCAACGACAAAATCACGACCATCCCTAACGGCGCCCTCCGCTACTGCTCCAATCTGGAGGAAATCGTGCTGGGCAGTTCCGTTCGCACCCTCAACGGCGACACTTTCTATTGCAACCCCTCAAAGATAAAGCGCGTCTATGTCAATGCCCCCGCGCCTCCCACGGTGGGCTCTTCGCCTTTCTACACCCGCTCGGGCATTACGCTCTATGTGCCGGAGTACGCTATGATGAGTTACAAACTCGACAGTTACTGGAGCCAGTTCACCAGCGTGGAGGCTAACCCCAACCCCGTGAGCGAAATCACGCTCTACGGCAACCTGGAACTCGCCAGCAATGTGCGCATCCCCGGCAGTCCCGATATCACAATGGGCTACAGCAGCACCAACAGCGCCGGCAGCAGTTTCGTGGTGAACGGCAACAACGCACAGGCCCTGGGCGACTTCGCACAAGTCGTGGCGTGGGGCACCTACAGTCCCAGCCTCATCAGCCGCTGCAACGCTATGACGAGCACGAGCAGCACCGTGCGCTTCCACATCCCCAACGCCTCCACATATTGGTACTACGTCACGATGCCCTACGACGTGAAGCGCAGCGCCATCACCGCCACCGACGATGCCGCCTTCGCCGTGCGCTACTATGACGCCGACCATCGCGCCTCCAGCGGTGCCAGTGGCAGTTGGACCAATGTGGCCGACGACGCCACCCTCCATGCCGGCGAGGGCTACATCTTCTGTGCCAGCAAAGCTTGCTACATTTGGCTGCCTGCCGCCGAAGGCCAGCAGAACAAGCTCTTCACCTCCACGGCCATCAACACCCCCCTTGTGGCCCACACCTCCACGGTGAGCAACGATGCCGACTGGAACCTCGTGGGTAACCCCTATCCCGCTTTCTACGATATCTATTATATGGACTACACGGCCCCCATCACCGTGTGGCACACCACCAACAAGACCTACACCGCCTATAGCGTGGCCGACGACAACCTCGCCCTCTATCCCCTCCAGGCCTTCTTCGTTCAGAAGCCCGAACAGGTGGATGCCATCGCCTTCCAGACCGCAGGTCGCCAGATAAGCAATGTCATCGACCACAGCGCAGCCACCCGCAGCCAGAAGGCCGGTGCCTTCAGCCAGCGCAGCGTCATCAACATCACGCTGAGCGACGGTGCAGGTGCCGACCGCACCCGCATCGTGGTGAATCCCGCCGACACCGACGCCTTCTGCGCCGACACCGATGCCAGCAAGATGCTCGCCAATGAAGGTACACCGCAAATCTACACCCTGCGCGGCGAGGACATCTACGCCATCAACGAAGGCCCGCAGGCTGACGGCACCGTAAGTCTCGGCCTCATCCTGTCTGCCGACGGCACCTACACCATTGACCTCAACCGCGCCGACATTCCCGTCACACTCCTTGACGGCGGTGCCGCCGTGGAGATGCCCTACACCTTCCAGGCCGAGGCCGGAACGTTGGAGGGCCGCTTTATGATTAGCCTGCCGACGACGGGTCTCACCCCCGCCATGACCCATGACCCCTTACCCATGACCCGCTACGACCTGCAGGGCCGCCTCGTAAAGGGCCAGGCCAGTGGCGTAAGCATTCAGAATGGAAAGAAAGTGATAAAATAAGGAAATTAGCGAATTAGCAAATTAGTAAATTAGCAAATTAGCGAATTGTCCTATGAAAAGATATCTATATAAAATCCATACCCCATCTTCCCCCCTTGGGGGGATAAGAGGGGGGCTATTGCTCCTGCTGTTTGTCCTTACGGCAATGATGGCTCGCGGTCAGGGATTCAATCCAGACAGTCCTGCGGAGCCTTCGTCGCGCTATCGCCTCAGCGTGGCGGCGCAGCCTCAGGAAGCGGCCACCGTGACGGGCGGCGGACTCTATGCCGTGAACACCAATGTCACGGTGAAGGCCACAGCCACCGACGAGAAGTGGCAGTTCACGGGCTGGACCGACAGCGAAGGAACCGTGGTGAGCACCAGTATCAATTACAGTTTCAGAACTACCAACAAGAACGAGACCCTCACGGCCCACTTCGAGGAAGTACGCACCGGCACGCTCACCGTGGCCTACGACCCCGCCAGTCTGAAGGCTTCCACCTCCACCGTGTATAAGGAAGGCACCACCGTCACCCTCACTGCCGGAGACTACAACTACTACGTGTTCCAGAACTGGACGGACAAGGATGGCGTCGTGGTAAGCGACGTGGCCAAGTTCAACTATGTCACCACCGGTGAGGACCAGACGCTCACGGCCCACTACCTTTTCGACCCGTCGGCTCCCGCAGAACCTTCCTCCACGAAGCCCAAGCACAAAGTCTATTTCACCGCCGACCCCTCCGGCACCTGCTCGTTCAATCAGTCTAACGGCTTCCAGGTGGCAGAAGGCAGTACCTTCTCCGTGAAGGCCACCCCCGCTACGGGTTATGTGTTCCAGAACTGGACACAGGACGATGTCGTGGTGGGTACCAATGCCACATATAGCGGCACTATGGGTACGGAGGATATGATGCTCGTGGCCCACTTCGCTTTCAACCCCGGTGGTCCCGGCGAACCCTCTGCCGACACCCGCGAGCACTATTCGCTCTATCTCCCCACGTTGGAGATGTACAGGGGGGAGACAACCCTGCTGCCTGTGTCGCTGGAGAACACCGGCGATGTGAAGACGCTCAGTTTCACAATCCTTCTCCCCGAAGGCGTTACCGCCGATGCCAGTGCCTTGCAGACCACTCTCCGCACTTCTGCCTACACGCCGACCGCCACCCTCGACGGCCAGACGCTCACCGTCAGCCTCACGGGCGGCACGCAAATAAGCGACCGCAACGGCGTGGTGGTGCGCATCCCCTTGTTGGTTGATGGCAGTGCGCAGATTGCCGACGGCGAGTATGGCATCAGTTTCGGTAACTGTTCACTGTTAACTGTTAACTCTTCGCTCCTCACCCCCACCGCCCGCAACGGCCGTCTCGTTATCAGCACCCTTGAAGAGGGCGACCTCCAGGCTTCCTTCTCCGTGGACCGCTATATGAACCGTGCGCAGTTCACCAATACCAGCACGGAGAGCGCCCGCAGTTTCGTGTGGGACTTCGGCGACGGCACCACCAGCACCGAGGTCAGCCCGATGCACATCTATGCCACTCCCGGCACCTACACCGTACACCTCACTGCCAAGGCTATCGTCAAGAGCAGCGAGGCTGAGCAGACCATCGTGATAAACCCCGCCAGCACCTGGATTGCCGACGGCGACTTCACTCTCGATGCCGATGGCTCCGGTGCCCGCAACTTTACCTCACTGGAAGAAGCCTTCACGCTGCTGGCACAGTGCCAGACCTTTGGAAATATCGGAATCAGCGTAGTGGGCAGCGAGACATACGCGTGTCAACTGACAACAGACGAAGGACAACCGACTGTAGTCAACACACCGCTCTCCGCAATCGTCAATCAGTTGGAAGATAACAACCTGACGCTTCACTACTCCTCCGAAGCTACCGAGGGCGGTACCCTCAACTTCATCAGCAGAGCAAACGACCTGACGCTTATAGGTCGCCTGTTGGCCCATATCACGACCGACAATGTGGCCGTGAAGGTCAACGGCGTTCTTCTCAACCCCGCCGCCCTGACAACGCATACGGCGCAGACCGTGTGTGCCGGAGTGGCGACGCAGGAGGAAAGTCTCTCCAATATCTCGGACAGCGACCGCGTGCAAGTGTCGTGGGTGGTGAGTGTGAGCCCGAACTGCCACCTCTCCGGCTATGCCACCAACGGCAGCGGCGACCTGCCCGCAATGACCGTCGGCGGTACGGCCCAACATACGGCTGTGGAGACACTGTCCTACCACATCACCGTGAGCCTGGACGGCGCCACGCTCTATACATATATATATAATGTGTCCGTGAAGCCCTTGCTGGCTAACCGCACCTTCACCACCAGCGGACCCGCTGACGGCTCCACGGTGCGTGCCGCCAGCAAGACTTTGAGCTGGAGCAATATTGCCGACCCTCAGCAGGGCTATACGTTGTATCTGAAACGCACGCTGGATAATGTGGTGACCACCGACACCCTGGAACTCACCTCTACGAGTTACTCCTTCTTCGCCGCCGCCGGTGCCACCTACTCCTGGAAGGTGACGGCCTACGGAGAGTGCGACGCCGTGACGAGCGCCGAGAAGACCTTCTCCGTGGAGGAATACGCCGACCTCACCGTGGTGGCCCTCGACGGAGTGCCCGAAGCCACGACCAGCGGAAGCGCCCTCACTCTCACCGCCACTATCCGCAACATAGGAAAGGCTGTGACGGCTGTGACGAACTGGACGGATGCCCTTTATTACAGCACCGCTCCCGATGACTTCGCCCACGCTGTGCGCCTCGCCTACACCAACCACAGCGGCGCGCTGGTGCCTTATGATGAGGAACAACCGGCAGTCGGACAATATCAGGTGACTTGGAACATTACCGTGCCGATGACGGATGCCGCGAACCTTTACTTCTATGTGATGACCGACTCCGGCAACAGCGAGACGGAAGCCTCCGAGACCAACAACTCCATTGCAAGCACTGCCGTGGAGATGGTGACGGCATACGTGGATGACGACGACTATGCCGCCCTCTGCCTGCTCTACAACGCTCTGAACGGCGAGGTGTGGACGAAGCTGTGGAAAATCAACAATTCCGCCATCACTGCGACGGCTTGGCCCGGCGTTACCTTCAACACCGAAGGCCGCGTGACGGCTATCAGCCTGCCGAACAACAACCTCGCCGGCACTCTGCCCACCGAGGGCTTCTCCCTGCCTTACCTCGAAACTCTCAATTTGAGCAGCAACGACATAAAGGGCGACCTCGCCGCGTTCTGCGAGGCACTTGTGGGAGGAAGAGACGAAAACGAAGACGAAAACGAAGACGAAGACGAAAACGAAAACGGAATACTGAAAACGCTCAACCTTTCTTACTGCAACCTGACGGGACTGACGGGTGCGCTGCCTGCTAGCATTACTTCGCTCAACCTTGGTTATCAGCAGAACGTTTATCCCCTCTCCGCCTTTACCAAGCAGGAGTGGACAATGGGCAGCAGCGAGGCGGAGGTGGCTCTGGGCTCCCTCATCGCCTATAACCACGCGGCGCAGGACTTCTCCGCCCATCCTAAGCTCCAGCTCCGCACGGCCGACACGAACGCTTACGTGGGCCAGATGGTGTGGAACGGTGAATACTATGCCTTCTCCCTCTCTGGCGACTACAAGATGGCCAGCGGCACGGAATACCTCGTGCAGCCCACCGAAGGCCCAGCGGCCTATTGTAAGTTGCGTGCCACGCTGGATTGGATTCCGGGCGATGCCAATGTGGACGCCAGCGTGGATGTGCTTGACGCCCAGCACACGCTGAACTATATTCTGGCCCGACAGAGCGGCAGTTTCAACTTCCTCGCTGCCGACACTTATGCGACTGGCACGATAAATGTGCAGGATGTGGTGGCTACGATAAATATGTTTATTGAAGCCCCCTCCCCGCTCCCCCTTTGGGGGAGAGCTGCAGAGAGCGATTTGGCTTTCTCCAATCCCGCCACATCCCCCCAAAGGGGGGCTTGGGGGGCTGGTTGCCTGTTTAGTCAAGAGGACGGCCTGTGGCTGAGCACGACGGAGCCTGTGGCTGCGTTGGACTTCACACTTGAAGGCGTGAGCGGCAGTCAGGTGAGCCTGATGCTGAACCGCAAGCGCTATCAGATGACGACACACGACACCGGCACGGGTGTGCGCATCGTTATTATCAGTACGGCCGGTGATGAGATAGCCGCCGGTGACACGCGTCTGCTACGCCTCGGTGCAGAGGCCGAAGTCACCCGCGTGGTGGCTGCTGACATCGACGCGCAGCCCGTGATGATAGCCTGTGGACAACAGACGGAGAGCCTCACTCCCACCATGACCCATGACCCCTTACCCATGACCCGCTACGACCTGACGGGCCGACGTGTTAAGGCCGGTACAACTGGCGTAAGCATTCAGAATGGAAAGAAAGTGATAAGATAAAGACTCTGGAATTTCTAGATTTTCTAGACCCTCACAATCCAAGACAAATGAAAATACAACGATATATTATATGTTTGGCCCTGAGCCTTGTGGGGCTTGTGGCGGGTGCACAGAACACGCTGTCGGTGCCCGACCTCGTCGGTGGCAGCGGCAAGGAAGTGTGCGTGCCCGTCAATATGACGAACACCGACGAGATTGTGGCGGTGCAGTTTAACTTGCATCTGCCCTTCTCCCTGGCCTCGGGCAAGAGTCCCGTGCTCAACAGCAGCCGCAACACGGCTGGCCATACCATCGCCGTGCGCTCTCTCGGTGGCAATGTATATACCATTGTCATCGTCAATATGAGCAACAAGCCCCTGGCCGGTTGCGACGGCACCCTGCTCACCTTCCCTATGAAGGTGGACTCAAACCTTGAAGGCGGTGCACAATATGAGATGACTGTCAGCGATGTGGTGCTCACCAACCGCCACGGCGACAACATTCAGACGGGGGCCACGGGCGGCACCTTCACCGTGCAGCGCGAGGACAGCCCCGACCTCGAAGTGAGCGATGTGCATATAGTCCCCACCGTAGGCACCGACTTCGTGCCGGGAGAGACGGTTGATGTCAGTTGGCGCGTCAGCAACATCGGCAATGCCGATACCCGCAGCGGCTGGACGGAGAAAGTGTATCTCGTCAGCACCCTGACGGAGGAGAGCGTATATGTGGGCAACGCCTACTTCAACTATGTGCTCCTCAAAGGCGGCTATACGGCCCGCAATGTGGCCTTCACCTTGCCCGAAGCAGCAGGAATGGAGGGCGAAGTGGTCGTGAAGGTGGTCGTGGAGCCCAACAGCGGCACGGGAGAGTACCTCGCCGACCGCGGTAATAACACCGCCACGGGCGATGCCCTGACGCTGGCCTCGCGTCTCTTCCTGAAAGCCCCGGCTGAAAAGGTGACTGAAGGCGGCGCGTTGCGCTTCACCCTTACACGCAGCGGAGACCGCAGTCTTGAAGAGACGTTCAGTCTTTCATCCTCGCCGCCCCAGCACGTCACGCTGCCCGCCACCGTGACGATTCCTGCCGGACAAGCCTCTGCCAGTTTCAATGTGCAGGTGCCGCAGAACGCACTCGTCAATGACTACACCACGGCCACCGTCAGCGTGGAGCCGACGGGAGAATACACGCAGGGCGTCAGCGCCTCGTTCATCATCGAGGACGACGAACTCCTGCCCCTCACACTCTCCCTCGACAAGACGGAATACAACGAGGGCGACACGATGCACCTCACCGTCAGCGTGCCCTATCGCATTGGCCCCGACGACCTCACCGTGGCATTCAGCATAGAGCAGGCCAAGCGCTTTGAACTTCCCAAGACATACACCTTTGTGCCCGGTGCCACCTCGGCTGTTATCGACATCCCCGTGAAGCAGGACAACACGCCTGCCAATGTGGCCACCATCCAACTGAACGCTTCGGCGGAGCACCATCTGTCGGCTTCTACGCTCCTCATCCTCAACGATGACGATGTACCCGCCATCGACCTTATGCTCACGCCCACCGTTATCAGTGAGGGTGCCGGCGGCAACGCTATCTATGGCACCATCACCCGTCAGGAGACCACCAACAGCAAGATTACGGTGAAACTCTCCGACGACTCCAATGGCGCGCTCTACTATACCTCCACCCTGACGATGCCCGAAGGCACCACCAGCATCACCTTCCCCATTGGCGTGAAGGACAACCAAAAGGTGGATGGTACGCGCCCCGTGAAGATCACTGCCGCCGTCTATATCACCGACTGTGGCTGCTCTGCCATTGGCAACAAGCAGACCTCCGTGGTGAAGGAGATTGAAATTACCGACAACGACGGCCCCACGCTGTCCATCACGGCCAGCAAAACCACCGTGCTCGAAGGCAACGCCGAGGGTACAGTGCTGACCATCAGTCGTAACGACGGCACCGACGCAGCCTTGCCCGTCACCCTCGCCTGCAATGCCAGCGATGTGAGTATGCCTGCCTCCGTCACCATCCCGGCAGGCCGGGAAAGCGTCACCGCTGTGTTCAAGGCCATGAGCAACGCCACGCAAGAGGGCAACCGCACCGTGAGCATCAAGGCCGTAGCCGACGGCTATGCCTCCGGGTCAATGTGGCTCCTCATCTCTGACCAGACCCTGCCCGACGCCGTGCTCGACAAGGTGGAGGCTCCCGCTTCCGTGGAGGCCGGACAGCGTCTCAATGTCCGTGTGACGCTCTCCAATATCGGTGCCGTGGCACTCCCCAAGAATACCGACGTGAAACTTTCCTTCGGCAACCAGAAGACCCTCGTCACGCTCAACGAACCGCTGGAAGCCGGTGCTACGCGCGAAATGCCTTTTGAACTGGAAGCCCCCACCGTACCGGGTTCCTACACCCTCACGGCAAAGGTGAACCCATCGGGCACCATCACCGAACTCCAACTCCTCAACAACGAGGCTGCGCAGACCATCAGCGTGACATCGTCCTACGACTTCACCGTGCAACCCGATGCAGCCCGCTACAAAGCCGGCGACACCGTTCATCTCTCCGGTACGGTACTGACAAAGGGCGGACAACCCGCCGCCGGCATCGCCGTGGAGCCCTATGTTATCTATGCCGGGTCGCGCACTCCGCTGACGGCAACCTCCGACGCCGAGGGACGCTATACCGCCGACTTCGTTATTCCCGAAGGTATGGCCGGTACTTTCACATACGGCGTCTGCAACCCTGACGAGAAACTCTTCACGGAGAAGGGCACCTTCAAGGTGTATGGCTTTACCCGCGCTACCTACGACTACCTCACGCATAAGGTGTTCGTAGGTGAGCCCTACGCTGGCACTGTCAGCCTGAAAAACCTCTCCGACCTGCCCCTCCACAACATTCGTGCCACCTACGACGCCTATGAAGGCTACTCCCTCGTGGTGAATGAGATACCTCTCCTTGAAGGTAACGCCACTGTAGAACTTCCCTACGCCATCCTCGCGTCACAGACCTCGAAAACCCCAGACTGGGACCGTATCAAGATACACCTCTCTTGCGACGAGGGTGCGACGCTCGACCTCATTACTTATAATTACGCGCAGACGCATACGCCGACTCTCGTGGTGGGCACTAACAGCATCAACACTTCCGTGACGAAGGGCAAGACGCGTCTCGTGCCCCTCACCCTCACCAATACGGGTCTGGGCGAGACGGGTAAGATTTCCGTGCTGCTCCCCTCCGGTATGGGACGCTTCGTCACCCTTGCCACGCCCGCCGAGATGCCCAGTCTCGCCACGGGCGACAGTGCCACCGTTATGCTCCGCTTCGACGGCACGGGCTACGATGTGAACCTCATCCAGAAGGGCAGCATCGCCATCAACTGTGAGAAAGGCAACGGCAAGGCTGTCTATTTCAATGTGAAGGTGGTGAGCGAGGACAAGGGCAACCTCCTCGTGCGTGTGGCCGACGAAGCCACGCAGTACGGCGACAAGGACGGCAACCGCCCCTATGTCAGCGGTGCGACGGTGAAACTCACCGACTACAACACCGGTGCCGTAGTGGCCACCGATGTGACGGGTGCCGACGGCAGCCTGCTTCTTGAAAACATTGCCGAGGGCTACTACCACCTCAATGTGTCGGCACCCAAACACGACACCTATGACCAGAACATTCTCATCTCGCCGGGCGAGACGACGGACCTCACGGCTTACATTTCCTATCAGGCCATCAGTGTGAAATGGGATGTGGTGGAGACGGAAATCGATGACGAATATGAGATTGTCACTTCCCTGACGTATGAGACGCAGGTGCCTGTGCCGGTGGTGGAAATCACCGCGCCGGACACGCTGCTGCTTGACAATATCGAGCGGGGCAAGAGTACGCTGATGAACGCCGTGCTGCGCAATCGCGGTCTTATCACGGCGGAAGATGTGAAGTTTACCGTGCCGGAGGCCAAGGGATTCGTGTTCCGACCTCTCGTACCCGTCAGTGGCTTTGAACTGGCTCCCGAACAGAGTTATGTCATCCCCATACTGGTTTATCACGAAGAAGACGACTTCTTCAACGATGCCGAGGCGCGCCGTCAGGTGAAGCGCAAGGCGGACAAGCCCAACTGTAACGGTAAGTTCGGCGGCGAGTATAAGTGGCCCTGCGGCCCCGACAGTAAGTTTGCCTGGCTGGAGAAGCCCATCCAGTGGGCCACGGACATTAAGTGTGCCAAGGGCGGTGAAAAAGCCAAGACGGGCCCCGGCCACAACACGCCGCTGGGCGACCCCAATTCGGCTGGCGGACTGGGCCTCCTCCACATCGGCCCCGGTGGCGACGCCGTGTTTGCCGCTATGGTGGAGTTCCTCTGCCGTATGTGCGACTGCTTCTGCGTTGACCCCGTCTCCGACCTCAAGGACGGCCACAAGACGCTCAACGGCTGCGGCGGTTCCAGTGGCCCGAGAGGAGCCTTCAATGTGGCAAACTATGTTGTGACCGGCGACCGCTCTTCGCTGCAACCTTTCAAGGACTGCGCCGCCGGTGCCGCCAAGTTCGCGGCCGGAAAACTCCCCGTGCACCTCGACTGCCTCATCAATCCCTTCATCGACGAAATGAGCAAGGCACCCCGCCGCAAGGCGCAAAGCAAAATGCCCGACCTGCTGGAGAGCGCCGGAGAAAAAGAGGTGCTGTACCTCTACCATTGGGCATTGTTCTACGACTATCTGAAAGAGATGACCGATGCCCCCGTGGCCTGCGACACGCTGGCTAATATCGATGAGTTCGTCATGGCCCTCGAGGACGTGGAGCGCATCGTTGAGCCTATGTGGGAGGACGGCTCCCTCCACGACTTCGACCTTTCTTCCATCCCCGATGCCGTGCAGCGCACCTACACCACCGCCGACGGCATGGGCCCCTATCTGGCTTCCCTCATGCCGCAGGGGCAGACTATCCTCTACGACTTTGACCTGCGCCGCTATGTGGAGCGCCTGCGCAACACCTGGGACCTGCAGGCGGGTAGGGAAGTGACCTCCGACAACCACATCGACTTCCGCGTGATAGAGAAGCTGGCCGCCCTTCAGGACTCCTGCGTGGCCAAGATGGTGGCCTACGGATACCCCAACATGGAGGAGGTGCTCAAAGGCGCGCAGAAGGACTGGCTGGAATACCACGAGAGCGCCTCGAAAAACACCTGCGCCACCGTGAAACTGGAAATCAAGCAGAAACTCGTCCTCACCCGTCAGGCTTTCCGCGGCACCCTCACCGTGGACAACGGCTCCGCCACGACGCTCACCGACATAGACCTCAGCGTGGAGGCCATCAACCAGGCAACCCTCGCCGTGGCCACCGCCCACGAGATGCAAATCAACGTAGAGAGCATAGAAGGCTTCGCGGGCGATAAGGACGGCAAGTGGTCGCTGGAGCCCGGACAGACGGGCGTGGCCACCATCCTCTTCATCCCCACGAAGTATGCCGCCCCCGACACCCTGACGACTTACAGTTTCGGCGGCACGCTCGCCTTCAACGACGGCACCACCGTGCAGAGCCGCAACCTCTATCCCGTCAGCTTGCAGGTGAAGCCCTCGCCCGAACTGGACCTCACCTACTTTGTGCAGCGCGATATCTATGGCGACAACCCGCTGACAGAGGATGTTATCGAACCTGTCGTTCCCGCCGAATTCTCCGTGCTCATCCACAACAAGGGCCGCGGCGACGCCACCAACGTGCGTATGCTCACGCAGCAGCCCGAAATCGTGGATAACGAGAAGGGCCTGATGGCCGACTTCGCCATCGTAAGTTCCTCTCTCAACGGCGGCGAGAAGGCTATGGCTCTCGACAGCGAGATTGCCACGCAGTTTGGCGACATCGCCGCCGGCACCTGCTCCTACGCCACGTGGGATCTCACCTGCTCGCTCCTCGGCCACTTCACCGACTACGACGTCTCCTACACCCATCTGACATCCTACGGTAACCCCGACCTCTCGCTCCTCGACAAAGTCACCATCCACGAACTCATCCACAGCGTCAATGCCCGCGTGGGCGACAAGACCTACCGCGCCTGGGTGACCAATGACTTTGCCGACGGCCACGATGAGCCCGACCATATCTATCTCGCCAACGGCACCGACGAAGACCTCGTCACCCTCTCCAATGTCACGGAGGTGGAGCCGCTGGGTAACTATCAGTACCGCATCAGCGTCACGGTGCCCCAGAAGGAGTGGTTCTACACCAACGTCAGCAACCCCGGCGGCGGCTACTCCAAGATTCTCTACCTTAAGAACGAGGACACCGGCGAGCAACTCGACCCCGCCAACTTCTGGACCACCGACTACACGATGCAGGACGGCTTCGACCCGCTGAAAGACTACCGTCTGCACCTCGCCGACCTCTCCTCGGGCCCCGGCACACGCCACTATATCGTGGAGTTTGAGCCTATGCCCGAAGTACGCCTCAATGTCGTCAGCATAGAGACCGTGCCCGACGACGAAGACATCGTTGAGGAGCCTATCGACGAACTCACCGTGACCTTCAACAAGGACATTGACCACACCACCTTCACCCGCGCCGACATCGTGCTGCGCTACGAGGGCGAGATACTCCCCACCGCCCTGCCCATCACCCGCCTCGGCGGTACCAGTCAGCGCGTCTTCAAGCTCGACACCTCTGCCCTCACGGAGAACGGCTATTACGCCCTGCAGGTGAAGACCGACAGCATCACCGACCTCGAAGGCTTCCGCGGCGCCGAGGGCAAGCAGGTGCGCTGGATGCTCTTCAAGGATGGCCTTGTGCACTACAACATTGGCGTATGGCCCAGTGCCGACTACGGTAGCGTGGAGAGCTCCACCCACTTCACGGGCGGTGACCTCTCCTACGGCACCACCGTCACCTTCACCGCCCATCCCGAGCCCGGCTATCAGTTCTGCTACTTCGCCGAGCAACGGCCCACTTCCGCCACCTACACTTCCGGTGGCTCCCGCGTGAAGGCTAAAGCGCCCACACAGGACGATGGTGCGTATGAAATCTACTCCACCGCCTCCACCATCACCGTGGAGATGAACCAGACACGCAACCTCCGCGCTGTCTTCAAGCCCATCCCTTACAGCGTCACCGTCAACTGCCCCGCCGAGCAAGGCACCCTCGCCACGCCCAGCGGCATCTACGACTATGGCACCGTGCTCACCCTCGATGCCCGTCCCGCCTCGGCCGACTACGAACTCCTGGGCTACAATATCAACGGCACCTTCACTCCCGCCACCGAGCCTTACGCCCTCACCGTGGAGGGCAACACTGTCGTAGAGCCCGTCTTCAAGAATCTGGCACCCGTCAGCGTCCTGCTCAACGAGAACACGGATTGGAGCAGCGAGGCAGTGGAGCGCGCCAACGTAAGTTTCTACCGCTCTTTCCGCAAGGGCACGTGGAACTCCGTCTGCCTCCCCTGCGCCGTGACCGACATCGACGCAGCCTTCGGCACCGGCACGCAGGTTGTTCGCCTTAGCGGCATCGTGGGTACCGTGGCACAGTTCTCCCCCGTCACCGAGATGGAGGCCAACGTGCCTTACCTTATCAAGCCTGGCACGCTCAACTCCGTGTACTACACCGACGGCGGGCTTGTCACGCAGCTCTATGACCTCGGCCTCACCGCCACCGAAGAACCTGTCAACGAAGAGCCCACCGACACCCACGGCGACATCTCCTACATCGGTACCTACACCGTGCATCCCATTGATAAGGACGCCGGCAACTACTATATCAGTTCCGACCTCTTCTACTATGTCGATGCTGCCGCCAGCGTCAACACCGGTCGCTATCGCGGTTACTTCCACGTGGATGACGCCTCCGCCTCGCGCCTCTTCCTCGGCATCGGCACCGAGGGCATAGTGCGGCCGCGTCAGTGGACCAATGCCTCCGGCGTCTTCCGTCTCGACGGCGTACTCGTCCGTCCTGCCGGCGCCTCGCTCGAAGGCCTTGAGCCCGGCCTCTACGTCATCGACGGCCAGAAGGTGCAGGTGAGATAAGATCGCACATAGCCTCTCGCAATAAAGGCGCCCCGAACTTCCGCAACGAAGTCCGGGGCGCTTTTCTTATATCATCTGAATGTCCAATACGGATACATTCTTTTTCGTCCCAATTATTAAGGCTTGTGTGCCTTTGAAAATGAACGAGTTCCGAAAGCGTTGGTTTTTAACAATTGTTGAAATTGATTTTAACAGTTGTTGAAATGCATTTTAACAGTTGTTGAAATTGTTTTTAACAATTGTTGAAATGAAATTAAAAGGGGGATTGGTAAAACGGGTGCGGCCTCCCTTCAAAACAGGAGGGCGGCGGCATGAAAAAAGGCTCCACGATTGTGAAGCCTTGGGCGTTTCCGCATTAGCGAGCCTTGTGCCGCTGCGGACGAGCCTTGTGCCGCTGCGGGCGGGTCTTGTGCCGTTGCGTGCGAATCTCTTACCGTTGCGGGCGAGTATCTTCCCGCTTTGGGCGAGCCTTTTCCCGCTGCGTATGAGTGACCCCGCAGGGATTCAAACCCTGGACCTTCAGAACCGGAATCTGACGCTCTATTCAGCTAAGCTACGGGGCCGGTAGGCGCTTCTGCCTGACAAGAGGCGGAAAGCGAATGCAAAAGTACGAAATATTTGCGAAACAGGCAAGCCCTGCGGACATAAAATGGCAACATTCAGCGTAAGAAGATAAATAATGAGGGGAAAGGGGAAGTTTTAGGGATTTTTAAGCGCGTTTATGGGCTTTTTTTAGTAAATTTGCGCCCAAATATGCAATTGTAATGGAAACACCCGAAATATTGCAGGCTGAACTGAAAAGTTTGGGCCTGCTGACAATGGAAGAAACTGATTTGCGCGAGGCTCGTGAGCGCCGCATTTTGCTTCAGCAAAGCATAGAGGACGAGCGAGGCCGCATTAGCGATATTGAGCGCAGGCGTGAATGGACGCTGCGCTTTGATGCGCTGAATACGATGCTCCTGAGACATCAGCAGGAGGCGCAAAACGCCAGTCGTGCCTGGGCTTCGGCTGGTGCCGAGCGGACGAACCTGGAACTGTGGGACCGTCTGCTGCCCGTGCGCCCGCTTTATGAGAGAATACAGACGCTTCAGGATGTGCTGACGCGCCTGAGAGAACTATATAATGTGGCCGATGCCGATATGCAGCGAATGAAGACGGAGCGCGATGCCGCCCGCAGCGCCGCAGACGTGGCTCGCCAAAGGCTGGCAGACAGTAAGACGGCCCTCAGCGCCCGCGTGAGCGACTTTAAAGTGGGTTACCACATTGAGGGTGTGATAAACGCCCTTGACAAACAACTCAAACAGAGCGAAAGCGCGCTGCAGCAGTTGCAGTTGACCCTGAACGAGAAAGAACGTAAGCTGCAGGACATACGCCAGCAGGAGGCCTCGGCCATCAAGCAGACGGAGGAGGCCAACACCCAGGTGCAGGGCCTGTCGGCCCACAGCGTGATGCTGGGCATGTACGACCTCGTGAAGGACAAACTCAGCGCCATGGGCAAGGAGCGGCAATTGAACGAGAAACTCCACATGCAGCAGGCCGAGGCCCAGCGCCAGAAGGAGATGATGCAGATGTCGCTGCGTCAGCATGAGGGCGAACTGACCATGTTGCAGAGAGAGTATGACCGCTGCCGCTCGCAGTTGCTGATACTCAACCAGTCGTGCGACACTGTGCTCGACGTGGTGCGCGCACCTATCATCCGCGATGAAGAGGAGACGCGCCGCCACCTGGACAGTTTCCTTGACATGCGCACGAAGATACGTCGTCTGGAGGAACAACTGCAAATAGCCGACTTGCAACGGCAGGCCAAGCGCGAGCAACTGGAAAAACTCGCCACGGAGGCCGCAGTGGCCGACAGCCACCGCCTGGCCCTGGAGCAAGCCATGCGCGAGAGCGACACGGAAGTGGGCTCGCTCTATGCCGACCTGGACAAGATTATCACCCTCTCGGGATGGTTCACCGAGTGGCAGCATAATCCTGATGCCCTCCGCTCACGCATCTCAAACCTTTACCACGAATGGCAAAACTCCCGCACGCGCTACGCCGAGAGTTCCCGCAATATGGCACAGTTGCGCTCTTCCCTCTCAGCCGCAGAGCAGAGCCTGGCCGAGGCCCGGCAGCAGGAAATACAGCAGCGCAACATGCGTGACGGCTTGCGCCGGCAGTTGGAAGACCAACGCGAGAAACTGCGCGCCGCCTTCGGCGAGAAAACGCCGGAAGAGACGGAAACGACTCTCAATGAGGATTTCCATCAGGCCACGGCCCTTTATGAGGCAGCCGGAAAGAAACTTGACGCCATACAAAAGGACTACAGCGGCAGCAAGGGCCGCGTGGAGACGCTCAAGGGCCTGCAGGACAAACTGCAAGAGATCTTGCGCAACGAGGGAGCGCGCCTCGACCTGTGGCTGCACAACAGCAATGAAGACGGGAAAAGCATGCTGCAGCGTCCCGTGATGGAAGAGGTCTTTGCAAGCCAATGTGACTGGAAACGCCTGAGGCTGCAACTGGCCGAACTCGACATAAGGCGCGAAGGCTGCAACGTAAGGCTGGAAGGCTCTGAGCGCGAAATGAACGAAATACAGCGCGCGGCCGGCATAAACAAGCCGAGCGAAGAAGACACCCCCGTGCTGCTCCTGCAAAAGCGCCATGAGGCCGAACAGCGCCTGGAGAAGTTCCAGACGGAACTGCGCGAGATAGAAGGAAAAATCTATGCCCACGACCTGGCCCGCCGCAAGATGGACAACCTTCGCGTGCAGTCGGGACGGGAATACTAAAAGATAGAAAGCATGCGTCGTAGTCTGCTCATATTGCTCATAAGCCTCATCGCCTGTGTGAAGGGTTTCGCACAGGAGATGGACACGCTGGCTGTGGCTCCCGCCGCCGCCAGTGTGGAGCAGACAGTGGACACGCTTTCCGTAAAGAGCGACAGCCTCAAGGTGAAGAAAGCCGGCATCGACGCGCCGATACACTTCACGGCTACCGACAGCGTCATATACGTGGCCAAGACGCGCCTGGCCTACCTCTATGGTAAGGCCGACGTGACGTACCAGAACATGGAACTCTCCGCCGCCTCGATGACGATGAATATGGACTCGTCGCTCGTGTATGCCCACTCCGCTGCACCAGACTCCCTCGGCAAACGAGAGGGGCGGCCCGTGTATAAGCAGGGCAGCGACCAGTATGAGAGCGACGATATGTCGTTCAACTTCAAGACCAAGCGCGGCTTCATCAAGAACGTGGCGACGCAACAAGGCAACGGCTACATGGTGTCCGACCGCGCCCGCCGCGACGACGACGGCACCATATATATGGAGAAAGGCACCTATACCACCTGCGACGCCGAGCATCCCCACTTCTACCTGAAGATGACGCGCGGCAAGGTGAGGCCGGGTAAGGAGGCCGTCTTCGGGCCTGCCTACCTCGTGGTGGAGGACGTGCCGCTGCCGCTGGCCGTGCCATACGGTTTCTTCCCGTTCAGCAAGAAATACTCGTCGGGCATCGTTATGCCGAGCTACGGCGACGAATCGGCGCGCGGCTTTTATCTGCGCGACGGCGGCTATTACTTCGCTATCAACGACTACATGGACTTTAAGCTCCTCGGCGAAATATATACGAAGGGCTCGTGGGGCGTTAACGGCGAGATGAACTATAAGAAACGCTACAAGTTCTCCGGCAACATTTACGTGAACTACCTCCGCACCGTGGAGGGCGAGAAAAACATGCCGGACTACTCCGTAGCCAAGAGCATCAAGGTGCAATGGACGCACCGCAAGGAGGGCACTACGCAGAGTTCGTCCACATTCTCGGCCCGCGTGAATTTCGCCAGCCAGAACTTCGAGAGAAAGAACTTGGAGTCGCAGTACAACCCGCTGTCGTACTCGCAGAGCACGCGCGCCTCCTCCGTAAGCTGGAGCAAGACGTTCCAGAAGATAGGCCTCTCCATCTCCGCCTCCGGCAACCTGACGCAGAACATGCGCGACTCCTCGCTCACCGCCACGCTGCCCGACCTCTCCATCAACCTTTCGCGCGTTTACCCCTTCAAACGCAAACGGGCCGCCGGCAAGGAACGCTGGTACGAGAAGATTTCGTTCTCTTACACCGGCCAACTCTCCAACTCCTTCACCGGCAAGGAGGACCAGCTCCTCAAGTCCAGCCTCCTCAAGGATTGGAAGAACGGTATGCAGCACAGGATACCCATTGACGCCACCTTCCAACTCTTTAAGTATATCAACATTACGCCCAGCTTCTCCTTCCGCGACATTATGTATAAGGAGAAGGTGAACCGCTCGTGGGACGAGAAGGCGCAGCGTGAGGTGTGCGACACCACCTACGGCTTCCACAACCTCTACGACTGGAACGCCGGCGTCAGCATCAACACGACGCTCTACGGCTTCTACCGCCCCGTGGTGAAGTTCCTGCAAAAGAAAATCGTGATGGTGCGCCACGTGCTCAAACCTTCCGTCAGCGTGAGCTACGCCCCCGACTTCACGAAGGAAAGTTACGGCTACACGTCCTCGTATGTGAAGACCGCCCCCGACGGTTCCGTGTCCACCGTAACCTATTCCCCCTATCAGGGCATGCTCTACGGCTATCCCTCCGGCGGCAAGCAGGGACTTATCTCCATGTCCTTGAGCAATAACCTTGAGATGAAGGTGCGCTCCGACCGCGACTCCACCGGCGTGCGGAAGATTTCCCTTATTGACGAGCTCTCCGCCAACATGTCGTACAATATGGCGGCGAAGGAAAAGCCCTGGAGCGACCTCTCGCTGCGCTTCCGCTTGAAGATAACGCCCTCCATCACTATCTCGCAGAACTGGCAGTTCGCCACCTACGCCTATGAGTTTGACAAGGACGGCCGCGTGATTGTGGGCAACACTACGGAGTATTCCCACGGCCGCTTCGGCCGTTTCCAAGGCATGTCCTACAACCACTCGCTGACGCTCAACAATAAGAAACTCTCCGAACTGTGGGAGAAGATTACCGGTCAGCGGCCGTGGCGCGAGAAATCCTCCACGAAGGAAACCACCGAGGACGACGACCTCGACGATGAGGAGGAGTCAAACGTCGATCCCGACATCCGCGAGTCGCAGAAGGGTGGCGGCAAGAAGCCCCAGAAGGCCAAAGTCGATGATGACGGCTACCTTGCCTTCTCCATCCCTTGGAGCATCTCCTTCAGCTACGGTATCAATCTCTCCGAGAACCGCCAGGCACCCATCAAGGAGAAGCGCATGCGCTACCCCTACAAACTCACCCACACGCTTAACTTCTCCGGCTACGTCACCATCGCCGAAGGTTGGAACATCACCTGGAGTAGCGGCTACGACTTCAACTATAAGAAGCTCTCCACCACCACCGCCTCCCTCTCCCGCGACCTCCATTGCTTCGAGATGTCCGCCTCCGTGGTGCTGGCGCCTTATTCCTCCTATCACTTCACCTTCCGTGCCCGTGCCTCCGAACTGGCCGACGCCCTCAAGTGGGATAAGCGCTCGTCGTACAGTTCCAACGTGCAGTGGTATTAAAGACCCTCCCCTAACCCCTCCCTAAAGGGCGGGGAATAAATACTCACAGAGATATGCGACACATTATTATATATATAACAGGAATTCTTTGCGTCCTGACCTCCTTCGTACCCGCAAAGGGCGCATGCTCCCCTCCTTTGAGGGAGGGGTTGAGGGTGGGTCTTGAGGGCCAGGGGGCAGGTCGCCTTCGCTTCGCCACCAACTACGGCTTCTTCGTACATTACGGCACGGAGACCGGCCTTCCTGATGCCGTGCCTACGACGACGCTGCGCCTGCGTCTCATCGCTCCCGACGATTGCTACACGCTCCCGGCCGAGGCTACTCTCATCGTGACCGACGCCGAAGGCCAGACCGTAGCCGAGCATACCTACAGCGTGAGCAAGACAGGCCTCGTCACTATCCCCGCCGACGACATGAAGGGCGGCGACGTCCTTATCAGTGCTACTCTCACGCCGCCCGCCTCCTACGGCTCCGAAGACTACGTCCTCGCTTTCTCCGACGAATTTTCCGAGGACGGGAAGCCCGCCGTGCGCCGCTGGAACCGCGCCAATCAGGAGAACTCCTCCGCGTGGAACCGCTACGTCTCCACCTCCGAGAAGGTCCTCTACGTCCGCGACGGCGACCTCGTGGCGCGTTGCATCCCCTGTGCCCCCGAGGACCGCGAGGCCAACCGCAGCCCGCTCAACAACGAATACCGCGACTGGATGAGCGGCGCCGCCAACACCCGCGGCAAATACAACTTCCGCTACGGCCGCATTGACGTGCGCGCCCTCACCAACCCCTTCAAGGGCAGTTTCCCCGCCATCTGGTTTATGCCCATCGACGGCTCCGCCGGCTGGCCCTACTGCGGCGAGATAGACCTCTGGGAGATGATAAACACCTCCAACCTCGCCTACGGCACCGTCCACGCCGCCAAAGAGTCGCAGCACTCGCGCTTCACCTCCTGCAACTACGACGGCCTCTACCACGTATATACCTTGGAGTGGACGGACGAGTGGATGAAGTGGAGCATTGACGGCAAGGATCCTTACAGCACCTACCTCAAGAGTTCCCTCTCCGCCGACCAACTGGCCCAGGGCTACTGGCCCTTTGACAAGAAGTTCTACCTCATCCTCAACCAGAGCGTAGGTATGGGCACCTGGGCCGATTGGCCCGTGGAGGGCCACGAATACGAGACGCGCTTCGACTTCGTCCGTATCTACCAGACGCCCGCCCAGAACAAGTTCGTCCTCACGGGAATAGAGGAGACCCCCAACCCCCTTAAAGGGGGCTCTGCCGAGACCGCCTACGACCTCACCGGCCGCCCTTTTCCCTTTGAGGGGGCGCGGGAGGGCCTTCACGGCCTCGTCCTTTCGCCCCAGCGCAAAGTCCTCCTACCGTAATTATGAATAAGCAATACATAAGCCTCGGTGCCGTCCTTCTCGGCGCTGCCCCCGTACTGGCGCAGACGCGCACGCTCCCTCCGGTGGCAGACGGAGGGTCTTCCCGTCCCAACGTCATCGTCATCCTCGCTGACGACCTCGGCTACGGCGACCTCGGATGCTATGGCGCCCGTCAGGTGACCACCCCCAACGTGAGCCGCCTTGCTGCCTCCGGCGTGCGCTTCACCAACTGCCACGCCGTGGCCGCCACCTCCACGCCCTCGCGCTACTCCCTTCTCACGGGTGAGTATGCCTGGCGCCGCCCCGACACCGACATCGCCGCCGGCAACGCTGCCGCCATCATACGCCCCGAGCAGTTCACCATGGCCGATATGTTCCACAGTGCCGGCTATGCCACTCCCGCCATCGGCAAGTGGCACCTCGGCCTCGGCGACAAGGCCGGCGAGCAGGACTGGAACGCCCCCCTGCCCGTAGCCCTCGGCGACCTCGGCTTCGACTACCATTACATCATGGCTGCCACCGCCGACCGCGTGCCTTGCGTCTTCATTGAGCAGGCGCAGGTGGCCGACTACGACCCCTCCGCCCCCATAGAGGTGAGTTACCGCAGCAACTTCCCTGGCGAGCCCACCGGCACCGACCATCCCGAAAAGCTCTACAACCTCCGTCCGTCCCACGGCCACGACATGTCCATCGTCAACGGCATCTCCCGCATAGGCTTCATGAAGGGCGGCGGCAAGGCGCTCTGGAAGGACGAGAACATTGCCGACTCCATCGCCTCCCACGCCATACAGTTCATCCGCCGCCACAGGGACGAGCCCTTCTTCATGTACTTCTGCACCAACGACGTGCACGTGCCCCGCTTCCCCCACGAGCGTTTCCGCGGCAAGAATCCCATGGGCTACCGCGGCGACGCCATCGACCAGTTCGACTGGACCGTAGGCCAGCTTACCAGCGAACTTGAGCGCCTCGGCATTGCCGACAACACCCTCATCATCCTCACCTCCGACAACGGCCCCGTAGTCGATGACGGCTATGCTGACCGCGCCGAAGAACTCCTCGGCGACCACAAGCCTGCCGGTCCGTGGCGCGGCGGCAAGTACAGCGCCTTCGAGGGTGGCACCGCCGTTCCCCTCATCGTTTCGTGGCCCAAGCAGGTGAAGGCCTCACAGGAGAGCCACGCCCTCGTCTCCCACATCGACCTCCTCGCCTCTCTCGGCACCCTCGTCGGAGCACGCCTCCCCCGCGGAGCCGCTGCCGACAGCCGCGACGCCCTCTCCACCCTCCTCGGCCGCGACCGTGCCGACCGCCCCTACGTAGTGGAGCAAGCCTGCGACCATACCCTCTCCATCCGCACCCGCGACTGGAAGTATATCTCTCCCTCCAACGGAGGCCCGATGATAACCTGGGGTCCCAAGATAGAGACCGGCTACCTCCCCGAGCCCCAACTCTACGACATGCGCAAGGTCACCGAGCGCGAGAACGAGGCTGCCCGCCACCCCGACATCGTGGCCAACCTCCAGTCCGCCCTTGAGGACATCCGCGCGGGAAAGGCAAAGTAGAGAGAAAAGAGGTAAGGACAGAAAACTTCGCGAAGTGCTCCGTGCCGTTCTGCCGCGGACTTTCCGATAAGACGAACACGTCTCCGCTCCTTTATTGGGGCGGAGACGTTTTTCTTAGCCCCGACTTAAAAGAATTTCCACAATTGTGAAAAATACTTTCTACAATTGTGGAAAATACTTTCTACAATTGTGGAAATTATATGCGAAGCGGGAAACGCTGTATTGCAGGGGGGATGGCGTAAGGGGTAGGGGGGACTTTGGCAACAGGTGCGAGGGATGGTTGGAACGGAAAGCCGACATTTTTTGCGATGAAGGGCGGAGAAGATACCTTCTTCACATTTCGTGCGCGCGCGTATATATAAATAATGTATGGCCGCCGACGAAACTTTACCGGGCGAGGTAAATCAGCAGGCCTATAAGCAGGAGGATGATGGCGAGGCGGAAGTAGTCGCTGCGCCGCTGTAGCTTTTGGGCTCTTTCTTCTTGCATAAGCGGACGTGTTGGGTGGGATTGCGGGACAAAAGTGGGGAAAGTTTGTTACAGAGTGTTTGCAAAATTGTTTCAATTCGGTCTCATGGGGCGGCGGAGGTGCTTTGCCGCGTGTTTGTAACAGGAATGAAACAACTTATTGCTATTTTTGCATCAAATCTTGAATATATATTAACTAATCCTATATCATGGACACATTTCTGAATATCCTTTCCCTTTTGGGTTCCCTCGGACTGTTTCTCTTCGGAATGAAGACGATGAGCGAGGGCCTTGAGAAGTTTGCCGGCGACCGCCTGCGCAGCATTCTGGCCGCTATGACGAAAAACCGCTTTATGGGCGTACTGACCGGCTTGACGGTGACGGCGATCATACAGTCGTCGTCGGCTACCACGGTGATGGTGGTGTCATTTGTGAATGCCGGGCTTATGTCGCTGGTTCAGGCGATAGGCGTGATTATGGGCGCCAATATCGGTACGACTGTGACGGCATGGATAATCTCCTTCGTAGGCTTTAAGGTTGATATTGCGGCTTTGTCGCTTCCTCTTCTGGCGTTGGCAATACCGCTGGTGTTCAGCGGGAAGTCGCAGCGTAAGTCGGTTGGCGAGTTCGTCTATGGCTTTGCGTTCCTCTTTATGGGCCTGAACCTCTTGCAGCAGTCTGCCCAAAGCCTGGACGTGGGCAGCATGGTGGCTCATTTACTCGCGAGCGTGGCCGACGGCGGATTCCTGACAATTTTGCTGTTTGTGATAGTAGGTACGCTGATAACCATACTCGTGCAGTCCTCTTCGGCTGCCATGGCCATTACGCTCATGCTTTTTGACATGAAGATTCCCGGCTTCGGCCTTGCGCAAGCGGCAGCTCTGGCAATGGGTCAGAATATAGGTACGACGGTGACGGCCTTCATCGCTTCATTGACGGCCAACACGCAAGCCAAACGTGCAGCTCTGGCGCATGTGTTCTTCAATGTGTTCGGCGTGCTCATCGTGTTGCTGATGTTCTATCCGTTCTGCAACGCCGTGACCTGGGTAGTAGAGAACGTAATGCATATGGGTGACAACGACCTGTATAAGCTCTCCACCTTCCACACGGCATTCAACGTATTCAATACCTTGTTGCTGATAGGTTTCGTGCATCAGATAGAACGCTTCATCTGCCGCTTGCTTCCGCTCAAGGAGAAGGAGGAGGAGAAGAGCCTGAAGTACATTTCGGGCGGTCTGTTCTCCACGGCCGAAATCTCACTGCTGCAGGCCCGCAAGGAAATCGTCTTCTTCGGCGAACGCTGTCAGCAGGCATTCGGCCTCGTGCAGGAGATGCACGGCATTGCAAAGGACGAAGCCTTCCGCCAGATATACGATAAGGTGGAGAAATACGAGGCCATAACCGACAACATGGAGTATGAGATAGCCCACTACCTGCAGAAGGTGGGTGAGGGCCGCCTGTCCGACGAAGCGAAACGGCAGGTGCAGCGCATGCTGCGTGAGGTAGATGACCTTGAGAGCATAGGCGACAGTTGCTTCTCCCTGGCTCGCACGCTCAACCGTAAGCGAGAGATGGGCGCGGAGCATTTCACGCCCGAACAGCTGGAGCAGATACACCGCATGGAGGGCCTCGTGGCCGAAGCCCTTGCCCGTATGACGGAGACCTTGCGGCAGCCCGAGGGCGAGGGACACGACATCTCGCAAAGTTACAGGCTGGAGATGAAAATCAATGCCCTGCGCACAGAACTGCGTAATGGCAACCTGCAGAACATAGCCGAGGGTAAGTACGATTACAAGCTGGGAGCCTTCTACATAGACTTCATCAACGGCCTGGAGAAACTGGGCGACTACGTCCTAAACGTCGTGCAGAGCAAGGCAAGGCAGACACGCGTGATGAAGGAAGAGTAGAAAAGGCAGTTTGTAGGGATTTTGTTTTGTCGGTTGGCGGATTTTGTGTAATTTTACCCGCAAATTGTAAATGCCATGCTGCTACTCATAGTTGATGATGAACCGGATATATGCGAGATACTCCGTTTCAACCTGGAGCTGGAGGGGTACGACGTGCTGACTGCCGAAAGCGCTGAGGAGGCTCAGGCTTTGGTGAACAGCCATCCCGTGGACCTCATCCTGCTTGACGTGATGATGACGCCCAAGTCGGGATTTGAGTGGGCGCGGGAACTGAAAGACGATGCGCGCACGGCTCGCATTCCTATTATATTCTGCACCGCCAAGACGATGGAGGACGACCTGCTCACGGGTTTCGCCCTGGGCAGCGACGACTATATATGCAAGCCTTTCCGCATCAGCGAGGTGAAGGCTCGGGTGAGGGCTGTGTTGCGGCGAACGCAAGGCGAAGAGGGCGCGAAGGCGGACCTCTCGGCCGGAAACACGCTGGCCTACGAGGGCCTCGTGCTGGACCTCGACCGCAAGGAGTGCAGGGTGGACGGCAGGGAGGTGGCGTTCACAAAACTGGAGTTTGAACTCCTGGCACTCCTCCTTTCCAAGCCGGGACAGGTGTTCTCGCGGGAAAGGATTCTGCACGCGGTGTGGCCGAGTGATACCCTCGTGCTGGACAGGACGGTGGACGTGAACATTACACGCATTCGCAAGAAAATCGGAATATACGGCGAATGCCTGCGCAATAAGTTTGGATACGGTTATATGTTCGGCAGATGATGCAGACACGGCTCACCAGTAAGATATTCGTGGCAACGACGATACTCGCCAGTGTGTTCACGCTGTTTTTCGGTATTTACGAATACAGGCGAGAGCACGCCTTCCGCGTGGATATCCTGCACTCGCAACTGCAACTCAATAATTACCATTTCCTGGAGCATAGAGGCGACCGGGAAATACGTGTGACCGTGACCGATACCCTGGGCAACGTGCTCTCCGACACCGAAAAGAAGGACGTGAGCCGCATGGGCAACCACCTGAAGCGCGAGGAGATACAGGAGGCCCTGCATAGCGGGAGCGGCTACGCCATAAAACGTGCCTCGGAAACCAACGGGGAGAAGTATTTCTACTCTGCTACGCGCTTTGGCGACCGTATTGTGCGCTCCTCCGTGCCTTATTCTGCGGAGTTGACGTCCTCGCTGGAGCGCGACTACACCTTTTTCTATTATACGGCGGGCATACTGGCCCTCTTGGCCGTCGTGCTGTATTTCCGCCACCGCTACGAGTACAGCGAGCGGGAGAAACTGCGCATCAAGCGGCAACTCACGGAGAACGCGGCGCATGAACTGAAAACGCCTGCCGCCACCATTGAGGGGTATCTGGAGACGCTTGTGGGAAATCCTTACATGGCGGAGGACAAGCGCAGGACGTTTCTTGAGAAGTGCCATGCGCAGAGCCGCAGGATGAGTAGTCTGCTGGCGGATATGAGTACCCTCACCCGTTTGGACGAGGCCCGTATCGTCCGTCCCGCGACCGTCATAGACGCGGCGGCTATCCTTCGTCAGGTGAGGGAGGAGACGGAGGAGCAATTCCGTGAACAGGGCATGGAACTGCTGTGGCATGTGCCTGAGACGTTACCTATGCAGGGCGATGCCTCGCTCATTGACTCTCTTTTCCGCAACGTCTTCAGCAATGTCCTTTTTCACGCTACGGGGGCTACGTGCTTCAAAGTGGAGGCCCGGGTGACGGGCGAGCGTTACGCCTTTACCTTTGCCGACAACGGCCCGGGCGTTCCCGCTGCTCACCTTCCCCATATCTTTGAGCGCTTCTATCGCATTGATAAGGGCCGCTCCCGCCGTCTGGGCGGCACGGGTCTCGGCCTCGCCATCGTGAAGAATATTGCCCTGCAGTACGGAGGTTCCGCCGCCGCGGCCCCCACGCCGGGAGGTGGACTGACGCTGGAAGTGGAACTGGCCGCAGGTGTGTGACATCGCCGCATAGCCTTGCTGACATATATAATAATAAAAACTCCCCCGAAGCAATGCTCCGAGGGAGTTTATTATGTTAGGCGGTCAACCTTGCATCTCAGTGGATACTCGGTTGTCGCACTTGCGACTTAGAGCTTAGGACCAGCAGCGACGAGCTGAAATCTCGTTGCTGCGTCCACTCTGCGCTTCGCTTAGAGCTTAGGACCAGCAGCGACGAGAGCCTTACCGGCTTCGTTGGTGGTGTACTTGCCGAAGTTCTTGATGAAGCGGGCGGCGAGGTCCTTGGCCTTCTCTTCCCACTTGCAAGCGCAGTCGTAGGTGTCGCGGGGGTCGAGGATAGCGGGGTCAACACCGGGGAGAGCGGTGGGAACCTCAAAGTCGAAGAGAGGAATCTTCTTGGTGGGAGCCTCGTTGATGGCGCCGGAGAGGATGGCGTCGATGATGCCGCGGGTATCCTTGATGGAGATGCGCTTGCCCGTGCCGTTCCAACCGGTGTTTACGAGGTAAGCCTTGGCACCGCTCTTCTGCATCTTCTTGACGAGTTCCTCTGCATACTTGGTGGGGTGCAGTTCGAGGAAGGCCTGGCCGAAGCAAGCGGAGAAGGTGGGAGTGGGCTCGGTGATGCCGCGCTCGGTACCGGCGAGCTTGGCGGTGAAGCCGGAGAGGAAGTAGTACTGTGTCTGCTCGGGAGTCAGGATGCTTACGGGAGGCAGTACGCCAAAGGCGTCGGCGCTGAGGAAGATAACCTGCTTGGCAGCGGGAGCGCTGGAACCGGGCTGGATGTTCTGGATGTGGTTGATGGGGTAGGAGACGCGGGTGTTCTCGGTCACGCTCTTGTCGGCGAAATCAATCTTACCGTTCTCGTCAACGGTAACGTTCTCGAGGAGGGCGTCGCGACGGATGGCGTTGTAGATGTCGGGCTCGCTTTCCTTGTCGAGGTTGATAACCTTGGCGTAGCAGCCGCCTTCGAAGTTGAAGATACCTTCGTCGTCCCAGCCGTGCTCGTCGTCACCGATGAGGCGACGCTTGGGGTCGGTGGAGAGGGTGGTCTTGCCGGTGCCGGAGAGACCGAAGAAGATGGCGGTGTTCTCGCCGTTCATGTCGCAGTTGGCGGAGCAGTGCATGGAGGCGATGCCCTGGAGGGGGAGGTAGTAGTTCATCATGGAGAACATACCCTTCTTCATCTCGCCACCGTACCAGGTGTTGATGATAACCTGCTCACGGCTGGTGGTGTTGAAGGCCACGCAGGTGTCGGAGCGCAGGCCGAGCTCTTCAAAGTTCTCTACCT
>JAZUDS010000056.1:0-21550 GCA_045639805.1 Alloprevotella sp. | reverse complement strand
GCTGCGTAAGGGAAGGCCCCCGCGAAGAAAGCGTTCTTTCGTAGCGGGGGCCTTTGTTTGCGGTGAGGCTCACAGGGTGGTGGGCTTCGTGTGTCAATGGAGTGCAAGTGCGGTGATGACCTGTGCGTCCACGGCTTCGTTGAGGGCGGCGACGAGGGCGGGGGCCGTCATACGGAGTTGCTGGCGCAGGGCAGGGGAGGAGAGGGAGACGTGGAGCGTCTGGTTCTCGATGCGCAGGGCTGTGGTGGCAGCGGCTATGCGCGAGCCCACGGCGTCGCCGTAGTGGGCGGCGACGACTTCGGGCCACGCCTTGATGAGACGGTGCTCATTGAGTGGACTCTCCAGCCCGTTGGCACGCAGGAATTGCTGCACGAGCGAGGTGATGGGTTCTTCTTTGGTGCGTTGCATAGTGAGGTTCCCTCACGGCTCCCCTAAATCCCCCCTTTGGGGGGACTTACAGAGCGCTTTGAGCTCTCCCCCAAATGGGGAGCGGGGAGGGGGCCTTTTATTTTTGTAAATAATGCTTTCCTGTTTCTTCTATAATTTTCTTACGGTATTCCATGGGGTAGCCGGGGCGCTCGGGGGGTACGGCGAGGCCGTCGCGGGTCTTCTGGAAGACGCCGCGGGCGTCTTCTTTCTTCACGGCCATGTCGTTGTACTTCACGATTATCTTCTCGCCGAGTTTCTTCCAGCGGGCGAGCATCCCCTGGGCCTTGCGTACGCCGTAGCCGGAGAGGAGGCGCCGGGCCTCGGTGTGGTGGCCTTCTTCGCAGAGGCGGACGGCCTTGGCTTCTATGTCGCTCTGGGCTTTGAGGAGGGCGTCCTCAATGGCGTCGCGCTCCTTCTGGAGCTCGGGGAAGATGACGGAGTAGCGGGGATATACCATGTTGGCCACCCAGTTCTCTACCCAGAAGGCGGACTTCCACGAGAAGGTGACGTCAGTGGCGGTGCCTTCGGCGTAGCACTCGGGGATGCGGGTGGTCTGGCAGTAGATGGGCGTGTAGGCGCACATGTTGGGGTCGTCGTTGCCTATCCAGATGACGCCGCCCACGGCGTTGGGCATCGTGCCGCGCAGTTGGGCAATGTAGGTCATGGCCGTCTGCTGCGTGGAGATGGGGCGCTCGTTGAAATACTTCTGTCCGTCGGGGCCTTCGAAGGTGAGGGGCGTGGGACGGTAGGGCATTTCCCACGGGCCCTGGCCGAGGTCATTCTGCACGTCGAAGGGGGTGCCTTCGTAGTGGTCGCGCATGGACATCATCACGTCGTGGAGCGACAGTTTCTGGCGCGGCACGAACCACAGGGGCATCACCTCGGGGTTCTCCTGGCAGTGGAGGCCGTCAACGAAGGGTAGGTAGCGGTCCATACCGTCCACCCACTTGTTGAAGAAGCTCCATGCGCGGGCGTCGCAGAAGCGCTGGCTGCTCAAGTCGGCGGGCGAGTAGGCGGCGGAGAAGGAGAAGTCGGCGTCCTTGCCGGAGAAGAAGCCTTTCTCGCGGGCGAAGGCGATGACGTCCTTGCTGCAGATGACGTTCTGCTTGTCCTTTATGTTGAACTTATGTATGCGGCTCTGGTTGGCGTGGCAGCAGATGGCATCGTCGGGGATGCGCTGGGCCACCCATACGGCACCTTTGCGGCCGGGGCCCTTGCCTATCATCTCCATCACCCATACTTCGTTGGGGTCGGCAATGGAGAAGCTCTCGCCCTCGGAGGCGTAGCCGTATTCGGCCACGAGGTCGGTCATCACCTTGATGGCCTCGCGTGCCGTCTTGGCGCGTTGCAGGGCGAGGTGCATAAGGCTGACGTAGTCTATCTTGCCGGTGAGGGTGTCGGCGAGTTCGAGGCGTCCGCCGAAGGTCGTCTCCATAATGGCGAGCTGGTGCTCGTTGATGTAGCCGACGACCTGGTAGGTGTGGGCCACTTCGGGAATGTCGCCGTAGTAGTGGTTGGTGTCGCCGTCGAATATCTTGCGCACGGCACCGGCGGGATGGTCTGCGGCGGGGAGATACACGAGGTGCCCGTACATACCGTAGGAGTCCTGGTTGTACGTAATCATTGTACTGCCGTCGGCGGAGGCGTTCTTACCAATGAGAAAGTTGGTGCAAGCCAATGACGGAGCGAGGGAAAGGAGGGTGAAGAGAAGAACAGCCTCTCCCCGACGAAGCTGCCTGTGGCACTTCGTCACCCCTCCCCTGTTAGGGAGGGGGAGAATACCCTGAATCCTTGAAATGAAGGATTGTAATGAAAGTTTGGACATATTGATTATTATTAAATTGCAAAAGTATTTTCCCCCTCCCTAACAGGGTAGGGGTGGCGCGGTGCGTTAGCAGCCGCGACGGGGAGAGGCTAATTCACGGCCTTGAAACTCAAGTCCAGTCCCTTGACGCTGTGGGTGAGGGCACCGAAGGAGATGAAATCGACGCCGGCCTTGGCGTAGGGAATCATCGTGTCGAAGGTTATGCCGCCGCTGCTCTCCGTCTCGCACTGGCCGTTGACCATCTGGACGGCGCGGGCGGTGTCTTCGGGCGTGAAGTTATCGAACATAATGCGGTCGGGGTGCTCGGCGAGGGCCTCCTCCAGTTCCTGGAAGTTGCGCACCTCAATCTCAATCTTGAGGTCCTTGCCCTGTGCCTTGCAGTACTCCTTGGCGCGGGTGATGGCGTTGTGTATGCCGCCGCAGAAGTCCACGTGGTTGTCCTTGAGGAGAATCATGTCGAAGAGACCTATGCGGTGGTTCGTGCCGCCGCCTATCTTCACGGCCTCTTTCTCCAACATACGCATGCCGGGCGTGGTCTTGCGGGTGTCGAGCACGCGGGTCTTCGTGCCGGCGTCGATGAGGGCCTGCTGATACTTGTGCGTCATGGTGGCGATGCCGCTCATGCGCTGCACGATGTTGAGCATGAGGCGCTCTGTTTGGAGAAGAGAGCGCACGCGGCCGCGGACAATCATCACGATGTCGCCGGGCTGGATGGCGTCGCCGTCGTTGAGGAACTGCTCAATGACGAGTTCGGGGTCGAAGCGGTGGAATACCTCACGGGCTATGCGCACGCCGGCCAGGATTCCGGGCTGCTTCACGAGCAACTTCTGGGCACCCATGGCGTCGGCGGGGATGCTGCAGAGGGTGGTGTGGTCGCCGTCGCCGATATCCTCGGAGAAGGCCAGGTCAATGAGTCTGTCGTTGAGTTCGTCTACAGAATACATGATATCAAAAACGGTGTTAATGTGAATATTCGGGAGAGCAAGGTGTATAATTGCTGCAAATATACGCATTTATCCTGATACTTGCCACATTGTCTTGTCAAAAAGTGCGAGCAAAAAGGTGAAAACGTGCGATTTTTGCCTTTTAAGTACCCGTTAAAGAGCAGAATGTCGTATTTTTGCACCAGTCGTAAGACACAACATTTATTCACTAAACATTAACAGTTATGTTGACAACGAAAGCCGGCGAACTGGCCGGAGCAATCTGGGTAGCCCTCAGCGAGCAGGGCACTCTCACTGGTAAAGAACTGAAGAAAGCAGCAAAGATCAAGAGCGACAAGGACCTTTATCTGGGTCTCGGTTGGCTTCTCCGCGAGGATAAGGTCTATACTGCCGAAGTAGAAAAAGACATCACCGTTTCTTTGAAGTAATTTCACCGGTGAAAGAAGGCCTCCTCCCCTTCCCGGGAGGAGGCTGTTTTTTTTTTAGTAGGATTTGCCCCCGTAACCCATAATCTCATAATCCTATTATCTTATAATCAAATATGACTTCCCTCTACATTCACGTGCCTTTCTGCCAGCGGCGGTGCGCCTACTGCGGATTTTACAGCACCACGCACGCCGAACTGCAGGACGCCTACGTCGCTGCCCTCCTTCGCGAGATGGCGGCGCGGCCTTGTGCTGACGAAATCGGCACCGTGTATCTCGGTGGCGGCACGCCCTCGCAGTTGGGTGAGGAGCGGCTCGGGCGCATCCTCTCACGTGCGCACGTATATTATAATATATGTGCGGACGCAGAAGTCACGGTGGAAGTTAATCCCGACGACGTCACGCCGAGCCTCGTCTCTGCCTTGCGTGAAGCGGACGTGAACCGCGTGAGCATGGGGGTGCAGTCGTTTGATGACGGAGAGTTGCAGGCCGTGGGCCGCCGCCATACGGCCGAAGAGGCTTGCCGTGCCGTGGAGACCTTGTCCCGCGGCGGCATAGGCAATATCAGCATCGATTTGATGTACGGTCTGCCGGGCCAGACGCTGGAGAGTTTCGCCCGCAGCATAGACGCCGCCCTGCGCCTTCCCGTGCAGCACATTTCAAGTTACGCCTTGAGCGTAGAGGCTGGCACGCCCCTCCACGCCCGTCTCCAAAACGGCACATTCACGGAGACTTCCGACGAAGAACTGCTGGCTATGTTCACGCTTCTGCGCGAGCGCCTTACCTCATCCGGGTTAGAGCATTACGAAATCAGCAATTTCGCCCGCCCGGGCTACGCTTCGCGCCATAATTCCTCCTATTGGGACGGCACGCCCTACCTCGGTCTCGGCCCCGGCGCCCATAGCTACGACGGCCACGCCCTGCGCCGTGCAAACGACCCCGACCTGCGGGCCTACATCGCTGCCTCCGATGATGCGCCCCACTCCTTGGAGCACCTCACCCCCGACGCGCTTTACGACGAACTCGTCTTCACGCGGCTCCGCACCCGTCGCGGTCTGCCGATGGTCGAAGTGCCTGCCGACCGCCGCGATTATCTCCTGCGTATGGCCGCCCCCCATATCGCCGCCGGCCGCCTGTCGCTTACGGATGATGTCCTGCGTCTCACGCCCGCGGCACTCTTCATCAGCGACGGCGTGATGAGCGACTTGATGGCGGAATAAGTTTTTCTTGAATTATGTCGCACTTACAGCGCTCCCATAAAGATGCAAACATAATATAAATAGGGCTCGCGCCCTATCCTCCAATCTGCCGCACCTTCGGCGCTAAAAAACAGAGAGGGCTGTCAGCGATTTATCACTGGCAGCCCTCTCTTTATTAGGCGAAGGATGAATCCTTCCTGTTTGCGGCTAAAAAGCCGTATTCTTCAAATCATCAAATATTAAGAGCACATCGTCGTGGAAGAGTCCTTCGTATGCCTTTGTGATGTCGATGATGACGGTCTTCCCGTTGAGCTTGACGGTGGGGTCATCCTTTCTAAGATCTTCATAGGTTTTCTTGGCAAGATCCTCATTGGAATAGACCAAAGAGATTGTTGCTTCCGTTGCAAAACCTTCGTTGTCAAACTTAGCGTTGTATATCTCAGTGTACATCCCAGGTCTGTTGATGACGAGTTCCAGTTCGGAGGGAGTGTTTTTGGTGATGGTAGCACTGGGCTTGTTGTCTTCAATTTCTTTTTCGAGATTGTTGATGTCTTCCTCGTCGTCACCACAGGCGGAGAAAGTGAAAGTCATTGCTGAAAAAGCGAACAGGAAAGCAAAGAATTTTGTCAGTTTCATTTTTTTTGATATTAAGAGTTAAACAATAAGTGAGCGGTTTATTTTAGGTAATGATATACTATCAGCCCCGTAGACTTTTCTTTTATCAAGAATTAAAGAATTAAGGAAGTTTTTCGCAGTGTTCTAATAATGAATTTTTAGGAATTACGCAGTGCTGGGCACTGCTGAATTGTTGTCCGCAGGAATTCTGCTGCATCAAGCAGCTAATTCAAAAGAATTCCAGACAGAAGACTGACGGAGTAATTCTTTAATTCTGTAATTCTTGATAAAAATAAAAGACAGGTAGGTTTGTGCCCAAAAGCATATCATTGCCTTATTTTATTTGTCCTCAAAGATTTTCTCCATCACGTCCTCATAATAAGCCAGCTGGCGGGCACGGTCGAGATAGAGGAGGCCTATCTCTATTTCGGCGGGCACGCCAACCGAGCCATGGCCCGCATTCTTCAGGGAACTGGTGTAGCTTCTGGCGTGGGGGATGGCGGTGGTGCGGATATAGTCCAGCTGCTCCATCACGTTGCCGCGATAGAGGGGCACGTAGCGGGTGTAGAAGTCCTTGATGAGGTTCTCTATCTGTGCGGTCAGGGCCTTATGGCGCTGGTTGCAGGCCTGGTCGTTGCCCGTGTCGTCCCAACCGTTCTCTTCGCGGGCTTTTACGAGTTGTTCGTAGCGGTTATTGAACTCCTTTTTCCAGAGCGCAGCGCCCTCTTCGATAACTTTTTCGCGTGCGAGGTCGAGTTCCATGATGTGCTGCATGTCTTTATTAACATCGCTGTTGGCATCCACGAGTGCTTCCACCTTCTTGAGCTGGCGGTCGGAGTTGCGCACCTTCTGCTGCATCTTTGCTACCTCTTCCGGCGTGTAGGTGAGGCCCATTTGCTTGGCAATGTTGGCGCGCTGCTTGGGATCCTTCACGCTGGCCAGGGCTTGCAAATCGTCGATGGACATACCGTTGACGCGGGCATTAGCCATCATTTGCTGCCCCATCTTGGCGGCAGCGGCCTCGCGCTGGGCGGGCGACATCTTGGCCAGGGCGGCTACGTCGATACCGCCGGTGCGCTGCTTGGCCATCTGCATGGCGAAGGCCATCTGCTGTTCCTGCGTCATGCCTTCCATTTTCTCGGCCATCTTCTTGCCCTGTTCTATCTGTTTCTTCTGGGCGTCGGACAGGTGGTAGGTGTTCTCGTAGGTCTTGCCCACCAGTTCGTTAGCCTGCTCGCTGGCTTCCTTACAATTTCCTTCAAACTCAAGGAAGGCGTCAGTCTTGTTGATCATCTCAAAGTCGGCAGGGAGAGTGGGGCACATGCCCAGAATGCCGTCAACCGTGATTTGTGCGTTTGCCGTGGCGGTCATGGCCATCGCGGCAATGAATAAAGCAATTTTTTTCATGTTTTGATATTGTTTATGTTGGGTTTTCGGCTGCAAAGATACACATTTATTTAATAATAAACGCGAAAAGTCGGATTTTTATGTACAATTTCGCCCCCGTCATTCCGAATGGCGGGCGTGGAAAGGGGGATTTTTAAGCGTTTTTCTCCAGTACGTAGAGAGGGCGACAGGAAGGGTTTCTGACTCCGTAACTGGAATCTTTTTGTCAAAATATTTTACACTTTCGGTTCGTTTTTTATGCGATTTTTGGCCGTGTAGGTCAGCGCGCGAGGTCTCGGACTGAAAAAAGCGATTTTTGAGGAGAGTATTACGCGCCTCATTTACAAGAGGTTATTTCTGCGATAATCTGCGCGGAGATTCCTTTCTGCGCGCCACACCCGCTTTCAAGTGCGAAAAAAGGCCGTCGGGGAATGACTTTTTTTGCGATTTTTTCAGAAAAAAAGGGGCGCGGCCGAAACCGATGTCCCTTTTAGCAAAACCGATGCCCCTTCCAGTTCGCCCGATGTCCCTTTTAATTTTTCGATAGTCCTTTTATTTTTTCCGATGTCCCTTTTAATTTTGCGTGAAATAGGGTGTAGGGAAAAGTGAAAGGGGTGTAGGCGAAAAACGATGGGCGAAAGGAGAGCGTAAATCGGGGTCAGGTGCATTTAAGCCTCATGTCGCGGCGTTTTCTTCAATTCTCGTTTTGTCAAAATTTTTTACACTTTGAAAAAATCAATAAGTGCGCCGGGTTAGAGTAAAGGTTTAAGTGGCGGCGGTCGGTCCTTTAGGGCGACAATCAAGAGAAAATAGCACGGCGATGGCGCGGCAGTGCCTCTTATTACGGGCCTGAGAGCGGCGAAGAGCGAAAAAGTGGGGACGAAAGAAGGGAAAAGTCGGATTTTTTTTGTAACTTTGCGCCCGCATTGTTTTATAAACTCAAATACGCCTATAAAAATATGAAAACAAACTCACAACTCCGCCGCCAGGCCCGCTTCGGACTGGAAGGCAACTGGGGCATGATGGCTCTGTGCCATCTGCTTATTATCTTGATGATTTATGTTTTGATGCTTCCCGTCGAAGCCGGTGCTGCTATCTCGGCTATCAAGGGAGGAAGCGCCGCCGGTACGAACACCCTCTTTGCCGATGTGTGGCAGATACTGGTGGTACTTGCCCTGTTGCCGGCATCATGGATGCTGAGCGTGATGTGTCTGCGCCTGGTGCGCGGCGATTACGGCCAGAAACAGGTGCGCCTGGGCGAGGTCTTCGAAGGCTATCGCTACACCAACCGCGTGGTGGGTACGTATCTGGCTGTGGTGCTCGTGGCGACTGCCATAATGATTTTGCCATTGGTGATAACGGTGGCTTGCTGCGCTGACACTATCACGAGATTTAGCAATACAAAGGACCCTGCCGTATTTGGCCAAATTATGGTGGCGCTTATCCCTTTCTTGACTATCTATGTGATAGTTTACCTGCGCCTGTGCCTGTACAGCTTCCTGCTGTGGGACACCAACCTCGGCGCCTTTGCCGTGCTGAAAGAGAGCAACCGTATGATGAAGGGGCGCTGCTGGAAGATGTTCTGCCTGTGGCTGAGTTTCTTAGGGTGGGCCATCCTGGCCATATTCACCTTGGGCATAGGTCTCCTGTGGTTGCAGCCTTATATAACGGCTTCGATGGGCGCCTTCTACGATGATATCCGTGCCGAAGAGGCCGCTGCCGCCGTGGAGCCTGAGACCGTGGAAGAACAGCCCGCCGCCCTTGATGTAGAACCAAAAGACGAATAGAAAGACTTTGACAAGATAAAACATGAAGACAAACTCACAACTTCGCCGCCAGGCCCGCTTAGGGCTGGAAGGCAACTGGGGCATGATGGCTCTGTGCTATTTGCTCGTTCTCTTAGCTACTTATGTATTGATTTTACCTGTAACAATGGGCTCTGTCATCGCGACTATCACCAGCGGAACTCAGACTATGACCAGCAGCCTCATTGTTAACGTATGGCAGATACTGGTGGCCTTTGCCATGCTGCCGGCCTCATGGATGCTGAGCGTGATGTGCCTGCGCCTGGTGCGCTGCGAATACGGCCAGCAACAGGTGCGCCTGGGCGAGGTCTTTGAGGGCTATCGTTACACTAACCGTGTGGTGGGCACCTATCTTTTACAAACCCTTGTTGCGCTTGCGGCGATAGCAATACCCTTGGCCGCTGCGGCGTTCATTAGTCTTCTGGATTCGAGGGATGGCTCCACGTTCTATGGGACGTTTTGGGCCTTGATGCTGATTATCATTGCGATTGTCGTCTTTGTGAGCCTGCGTCTCAGTATGATTTTCTATCTGATATGGGATACACAGCTCGGCCCCTGGCAGGTGCTGAAAGAGAGCAACCGCATGATGAAGGGCCGCTGCTGGAAGATGTTCGGCCTGTGGCTGAGTTTCTTAGGGTGGGCCATCCTGGCCATATTCACCTTGGGCATCGGTTTCCTGTGGCTGGTGCCTTATATAAACGCTTCGGTGGCTGCCTTCTACGATGACATCCGTGCCGAAGAGGCCGCTGCCGCCGTGGAGCCCGAAACCGTGGAAGAGGTGCCCGCCGCCCTTGATGTAGAACCCCAAGACCAAGAATAAGACCTTGACAAGAAAAAAGAAACCCCTCCCTCTGCTTGAGGGCATAGAGATAACCGACGTGGCCGCCGAAGGCAAAGCGCTGGCACGGGTGGACGGCATGGCCGTGTTCGTGCCGTATGCCGTGCCGGGCGACATCGTGGACCTTCAGGTGCGCCGCAAGAAACACTCGTTCATGGAAGCCGAAGTGGCAAGACTGGTGAAGCCCAGCCCGTTGCGCGTGGAGCCCTTCTGCAAGCACTTCGGCGTGTGCGGCGGCTGCAAATGGCAGTGCCTGCCCTACGAAGAGCAACTGCGATGGAAGCAGAAGCAAGTGGAGGACAACCTCCAGCGCATCGGCAAGGTGGAACTGCCGGAAACAAGCCCCATCAAGGGCAGCCAACTGACGCGCGGCTACCGCAACAAACTGGAATTCGGCTTCTCCAACCGTCGCTGGATGACGGCCGAGGAGATGCGCGAGAAGGCCGAGTGGCAGCCCGGCGTGGGCTTCCACATCCCCGGCGCCTTCGACAAGATATTGGACATTGAGGAGTGCCACCTGATGGACCCCGTGCAGGACCGCTTGCGCAACGGCGTGAGACAGTTTGCGGTGGAGCACGGCATCAGTTTCTTCGACCTGCGGGCGCAGAACGGCGTGGTGCGCAACATGATGGTACGCACGGCTTTGCCCCGCGAGGACGCCCCCGAAGGCGAACTCATGGTGGTGATGCAGTTCTGCTGGCAGACACCGGAAGAAGAAGGCCAGGCCATGCAGGTGCTGGACTACCTCAAAAGGGAGTTCCCCGAGATAACGTCGCTGATGTATGTGAACAATACGAAGTGCAACGACACCATCGGCGACCTGCCCGTACTCCTGTACGCCGGACGCGACCATCTCATAGAAACGATGGAGGGCCTGCGCTTCAAGGTGGGGCCCAAGTCGTTCTACCAGACCAATACGCTGCAGGCGTATGAACTTTATAAGGTGGCCAGAGAGTTTGCCTTCCCGGAAACGGCGGCCTCTGACGGTGCCGACGGCGGCCTCCCCATAAAGGGGGAGGTGGCGCAAAGCGCCGGAGGGGGTATCGTTTACGACCTCTACACCGGCACCGGCACCATCGCCAACTTCGTGGCAGCCCGGGCGCGTCAGGTCATCGGCATAGAGTACGTGCCCGAAGCCATTGAGGACGCGAAGGTAAACGCTGCGCTTAACGGCCTGACGGACAAGACACTGTTCTACGCCGGCGACATGAAGGACATACTGACCGACGACTTCATCCGTGAGCACGGGCGTCCCGACGTGATAATTACCGACCCGCCCCGTGCGGGTATGCATCCCGACGTGGTGCAGGTGATATTGAACGCCGCCCCCAAGCGCATCGTCTATGTAAGTTGCAACCCCGCCACACAGGCCCGCGACCTGCAACTGATGGATGAGAAATACCGCGTGGAAAAAGTGCAGCCCGTGGATATGTTCCCGCATACGCACCACGTAGAGAACGTCGTGCTACTCGTCAGACGCGATATATAAATAATGTATGGCGACAAAGGCAGACCCGTTGGTGGAAAGGCGCATAAAAGCGTGCGCATCGGCAGAGGAGTTCTGGACACTGCTCATGGAAGTGGTGCCGCGGAATAGCCGCGCCTACCTCGGGAGCGTGCTGAAACAGGGCGCACCGCTGTTGCGACAGGGACAGTTGGGACTGCCCGACGAAAGGTTGGGACGCTTCTGCGCACAGGGCTCGGAGATAGACCGCGCCAAGGTGCTGGACTTCCTTCTGAACTGTCCCAATGTGGCCACGTATTTCGAAGCCTTCCAGTTGTTCAAACACATGGCCGACAACCGCGCCGCACTCTACCGTTACTGCCAACGGCTGATGAACGAGGGCAGCGACATAAGTTACAATCTGGCCTCGGTGATGAGTCTGTATTTCGACCTTCAACTGCCCGCCACCTTCGCCCTGCGCGTGGAGCCCTACCAACTCTCACGCCTCGATGCAGGCTACGACGCATTCAGAAAAATACTGAAACCATGAGATATATCAAAGCATTCATCCTTCTCGCCCTTCTCCTCCTCGTGCCCTTTACGGGTAAGTCGCAGGAAAAGAGCAAGCCCGTAGAAACCAAGGGCCTCTTCAACGTTATCAAGCAGGATGCCGACTATTTCTTCGACGTGCCCGACGCACTGCTGTCGCGCCAACTGCTGGCCAGCGTGCGCTTCACCAGTACCCCGGCCGGCATAGGAAAATATGGCGGCGAGAGCATCGTGACGCATACGGTTTACTTCCAGACGGCCCCCAACAATCAGCTTCTCCTGCGCAGCAATATCCTCGTGAACAACGCCGACCCCACGGATGAAATCAACCGCGCCGTGCAGACTGCCAGCGAAGACCCCATCATTGCCGCCTTCAAGGTGGAGAAGAGGGGCAATGGCTTCCGCCGCATCAAGGTGTCGGACTTCTTCCGCGGCAGTGACGCCCTCGGCTTCCCGCAGAAGGTGAAACAACAGTTCAGCATCAGCCAGGTGAACGGCCAGTTGTCGTTTATTGATACCATCAAGACGTTCCCGATGAACACCGAGGTGCGTGTGACCCGCACTTACTACGGCAACACCGGCAGTTACGCCGCACAACTCACCGGCGGCGTGACATTCGGCCTCAATATCTCCTTCGTGCTTCTGCCCGAACAGCCCTATCAGCGCCGTCTGTTCGACCCCCGCGTGGGCTACTTCGCCGACAACTTTGCCTATTTCTCCGACAACCAGCAGCGCGTGCAGCCCCGCCGCTTCATCACCCGCTGGAGACTGGAACCGAAGGACTCCGCCGCCATCGACTCGATGAAACAAGGCTATCTGGTAGAGCCCAAGAAGCCTATCGTCTATTACATTGACCCCGCCACGCCCAAACAGTGGCGCCCCTACCTCATTCAGGGCGTGAACGACTGGCAGAAAGCCTTTGAGGCTGCCGGCTTCAAGAACGCCATACGCGGCGAGGAGTGGCCCAATGACTCAACAATGTCTATGGAGGACGCACGCTTCAGTGTGATTCGCTACCTCGCCAGCGACCTTGCCAACGCTTACGGTCCGCAAATTCACGACCCCCGCAGCGGCGAGATACTGGAGAGCCACATCTGCTGGTATCACAACGTGATGACGCTCGTCCACGACTGGTATATGATACAGGCCGGCACGCTCGACGAGGCTGCCCACCAGATGAAGTACGACCCCGAACTGATGGGGCAGCTTATCCGCTTCGTCAGCAGTCATGAGGTGGGACACACGCTGGGCCTGCGTCACAATTTCGGTTCTTCCAGCACCGTGCCCGTAGATTCCCTCCGCAATAAAGCATGGGTGGAGGCCCACGGCCACACGCCCTCCATCATGGACTACGCCCGCTTCAACTATGTGGCCCAGCCCGAGGACGGCATAAGCCACGACGGCATCTTCCCGCGCATCGGCGACTACGACAAGTGGGCCATACAGTGGGGCTACACGCCGATGTTCAACGCCTATGACGACGACAGCGACCACTGGGAACTGGAGAAACTCATCGCGGGCCGCCTCAAGGATAACCGCCGCCTATGGTTCGGCGACGGCGAGACCAACCGCACCAACGACCCGCGCTGCCAGACCGAGGACCTCGGCGACGACGTCGTGAAAGCCTCCGAGTACGGCATCCTCAATCTCAAGCGCGAACTGAAGGCCCTGCCCGAGTGGACGTATGAGAGCAATGACATAAACGGCGCCAACCTTTCCTCTCTCTATCGCGGAATAGGCCAGCAGTTGCAGCGCTACACCGGCCACGTGATGCGCCACTTCGGCGGCACGGAGTACAACTACCGCACCATCGACGAGCCCGGCGATATGTACGTCCTCACCTCCCGCGCCAAGCAGAAGGACTGCATGGCCTTTATGAAGCGCCTCTATCTCGACGCCGCACCCCGCTGGATGGTGGATTTGCCCTACATCAAGCGCCTCACCCCCGACCCCGATGACAACCTCTGCCGCCTGGGCAAGAGCGTTGTGGGCAATATGACCAGTGCCAGTGTACTGGAACGCCTCACAAGCGAATATCCCGCCGACGACTACCTCTCCGACATCGAGGCCTCCGTATTCAAGGGCACCGCCCCTGACCGCTACCAGCGCGCCCTGCAGGACAGCTACGTGCGAGCCCTCTGCGATTATTATAAGAGCAAGCTCGGACAGAGCGACTATGCCGGAGTGTCCGCCGTAGTGTTTAAGCACATCAAGGCTCTCCAGCAGCGCTTCGCCGGCAGCAGCGATGCCTTTACCCTGCGCCTGAAGGACGAGATAGACCGCGCGCTGAAGATTTAGTAAACAGTAGGTCGTAATCACCCGTTGCGGCTTTTCACAATATCAATACCTCTTTATTCGTGAACGAAATAGTAAGTAACATTTGGCTGGAGTTCAGCAGCTACACCCAACTCATAGTAAAGGGCCTGCTCATCGGCATCATCGCTTCGGCACCTATGGGCCCGGTCGGCATACTCTGCATCCGGCGCACACTGCGCAAGGGTCGTATCTACGGCATCGTGACGGGTGCCGGCGCAGCGCTGAGCGACATTATCTACGCCCTGATTACCGGTGCCGGCATGGCCTTCGCCGTGAATATCATTGAGAATCCCACCAATATCTACTGGCTGAAACTCATCGGTGCCGGAGTACTCTTCGGCTTCGGTGTTTATCTCTTCCGCACATTGCCCAAGGATGCCCCTGAGAGTACGGCTTCGCAGAAGGGTAATGGCACGCTGTGGAGCAACTTCATTACGGGCTTTCTCCTCACGGTGAGCAATCCGCTTATCATCTTCCTCTTCCTTGCCGTCTTCAATATGTTCACCTTTGTCATCCCACACTTCTGGCTGGCACAGGCACTGGGCTATCTCAGCATCATCGGCGGTGCTATGCTGTGGTGGGGAGGTCTGACGTGGGTGCTCGTACATATGAACGACCGCCTGGGCAGCAACTTCGCACAGACGCTCAACCGCATTATCGGTGTCCTCGTGATAATCGGCAGTGTGCTGACCGCCGTCAAGACTCTTTTTGACCCTACATTCCTTAAATTCCTCGGATGATGAAAGCCATAGTAATAGGTGCCACCTCCGGCATAGGACTTGAAGTGGCCCGCCTCCTGGCGCAGAAGGGCTGGACGGTGGGCATCGGCGGCCGCCGCGAAGAGTTGTTGGCCGCCCTCGTGAATGACACTCCCGGCATAGTGGCCTGGCGCCGTATTGATGTCACAGCGCCTGACGCTCCCGAGCAACTTGCAGCCCTTGCCGACGAGATGGGAGGCATAGACCTCTACTTCCACGCCAGCGGCATAGGCTACCAAAACCTCTCCCTCAACGCCGACGAGGAACTGGCCACCGTCCGCACCAACGGCGAGGGCTTCACGCGCATGCTTACGGCCGCCTTCAATATGTTCGCGGCCCGCGGTGGCGGACATATCGCTGCCATCACCAGCATTGCCGGCACAAAAGGCCTGGGTGCCGCGCCCGCCTATTCCGCCACCAAGCGTTTCCAGCGCCATTACATTGAAAGCCTTGAGCAACTGGCCCACATGCGCCGCCTCCCCATCCGTTTCACCGAGATACGCCCCGGCTTTGTCAGCACCGCCCTCCTCAAGGATGACTATTATCCCCTGCAGATGCAGCCCGCCGCCGTGGCCGCCTCCATCGTCAAGGCCGTGGAGAAGAAGAGCCGCGTAAAGACCATCGACTGGCGCTACCGCATCCTCGTCTTCTTCTGGGGACTCATCCCACGCTGCCTCTGGGTAAGGATGAACGTCAGAAGCAAAAAGTAATCTTAATACTCTCATAACTTTATCAACCTCTAAAACCAATTATTATGAAAAAGTATCTTGCAGAAATGATTGGCACAATGGTGCTGGTCCTCATGGGTTGCGGCGTGGCCGTCAGTCTTAATTGCACATCTGACTGCGCTATGACAATGAATGCCGGTAGCGTCATCGGCACGGCCCTCGCCTTCGGCCTCGCCGTAGTAGCTATGGCCTACACCATCGGCGGCATCAGCGGTTGCCACATCAACCCCGCCATCACCCTCGGTTGCTGGGCCACCGGCCGCATGAGCGGCAAGGATGCCGGCATGTATATGCTCTTCCAAGTCATCGGTGCCTTCATCGGCAGCGCCCTGCTTTGGCTCCTCGTAGGCAACGTCGAGACTCTCGAAGGCACAGGTGCCAACGACCTTCAGGCTGGCGTCAATGTCCTCGGAGGTCTGCTGGCTGAAATCATCTTCACCTGCGTCTTCGTGCTCGTAGTGCTGGGTGCCACCCATAAGACCAACGGCGCCACCAACAACTTCGCCGGCCTCGCCATCGGCCTCACCCTCGTGCTCGTCCACCTCGTATGCATCCGCTACACCGGCACCAGTGTGAACCCTGCCCGCAGTATTGCTCCCGCCATCTTCCAGGGCGGCACGGCTCTCACCAACCTTTGGATTTTCATCGTAGGTCCCTTCGTTGGCGCCCTCGCCGCCGCCGGTATCTGGAAGGTCATCGAGACCAAGGAATAATCCCATCCTCCCCTCATACAGAGCATGGCCCCGCAACGGCCATGCTCTTTTTTTGTTTATTGCTGTCCGGGGAAACTTGAAATCTCTTAGCATTGGGCTGAAGGCCCTTAATTGTAGAGCCTAGGGCAGAGTGACCGAAGGGAACGCCGCCCTAGGGATGCAGGTGCGACTACCAAGCGCCGCCGCAACGCGGCATGATTGTTTCGGGGCAACGCCCCAATGCACTGGCCTGAAGGATATAGCCCCCCCCTCCGGCGCTCCGCGCCACCTCCCCCGCGGGGGAGGGACACTTACCCAGCGTTTGCTTGATAAACCTAGGGCGGCGTTCCCTTCGGTCACTCTGCCCTAGGCTGCACACTTCTGGGCTTTCAGCCCGTTTCATAAAGGTAATCCCCTCCCTCTTTACAACCTTCCATACCTCCTGCATTTACAAGCAATACGAAAGATTACTTTCTTTTTCCCCGGACAGCAATAATCTTTTTCAATCCCCCTTTTAGTTTTGTGTCAACAATTGTTGAAATTGATGTCAACAATTGTTGAAATGCGTTTTAACAACTGTTGAAATTGCTGTTAACAATTGTTGAAAAAGGTTAGGAGGCGGGAACGTGTGCTTTATGTGGGCCCTAATCGGTTATGGGCGTGATGCATACGGCCGATTGGGACGGGACGAAAAAGAGAGGGCACTCCTGATGGTCAGGAGAGCCCTCTGCCTATTTGTAAGAGGGGAATGCTTAATAGTTGAACTCGCCGAACTCGCTCTTGATGGTGAGGCTGCGGGGGCCTTCCTCTATGCGGCCCACTACTTGGGCGGCAATGTTGAAGGACTGGGCTATCTGAATGATTTGCTCGGCCAGCTCGGGGCGGACATAGACTTCGAGGCGGTGGCCCATGTTGAAGACTTTGTACATCTCGCTCCAGTCGGTCTGGCTCTCCTCGTGGATGAGGCGGAAGAGGGGCGGCAGGGGGAACATGTTGTCCTTGATGACGCGGCAGTTGGGGCCTACGAAGTGGAGCACCTTGGTCTGTGCGCCGCCGGTGCAGTGCACCATGCCGTGAATCTCGGAGCGGGGCACGAGGTCGAGCATGCGGCGCACGAAGGGCGCGTAGGTACGGGTGGGGGAGAGTACGAGGTGTCCGGCATCGACGGGGGCGTCGGTCACGGCGTCGGTGAGATGGCAGTGGCCGCTGTACACGAGCTCCTGGGGCACGGCGTGGTCGTAGGTCTCGGGGTAGCGCTCGGCGAGGTAGTTGGCGAACACGTCGTGGCGGGCGGAGGTGAGGCCGTTGGAGCCCATGCCGCCGTTGTAGGCGCTCTCGTAGGAGGCCTGGCCGAAGGAGGCGAGGCCCACGATGACGTCGCCGGGGCGGATGTTGGCGTTGTCGATGACGTCGGCGCGGCGCATGCGGCAGGTGACGGTGCTATCGACGATGATGGTGCGCACGAGGTCGCCCACGTCGGCCGTCTCGCCGCCGGTGGCATGGATGCCGATGCCCATCTCGCGCATCCAGGCGAGGAGTTCGTCGGTGCCATTGATGATGGCGCTGATGACCTCGCCGGGGATAAGCATCTTGTTGCGGCCGATGGTGGAGGACACGAGGATGTTGTCCACGGCGCCTACGCAGAGGAGGTCGTCGGTGTTCATGATGGGGGCATCCTGTGCGATGCCTTTCCACACGGAGAGGTCGCCCGTCTCCCGCCAGTAGGCGTAGGCGAGGGATGACTTGGTGCCGGCGCCGTCGGCGTGCATGATGTTGCAGTAGTCGGGGTCGCCGCCGAGGATGTCGGGGATGATTTTGCAGAAGGCCTGGGGGAAGAGGCCCTTGTCAATGTTTTTGATGGCGGCGTGCACGTCCTCCTTCATGGCGGAGACGCCGCGTTGTATGTAGCGTTGGTCCATTTCTTGTAGTTTTTTTATTCTGCTTCTATTTCGTCTTCCTTGGGCAGGGACTTCCAGCCCTCGCCGTAGGTGTCGTAGGCGTCGGTTACGATGACGAATGCGGTTGGGTCGGCCTCACGCACCTTGCGCTTGACGATGTCCACTTGCTTGTAAGGCACCACGATGCAGAGCATTTCCTTCTCTGTGCCGCTATAAAGGCCGGTGGCGGGGAGGATGGTGGCAGTGCGGTCGAGGGGGCCGAGGATGAAGTCGTGGAGGGCGGTGAGGTCCTTGTCGCTGATGATGAACATCATCTTGTCATCCTTCGAGCCGCTGATGGTGCGGGCCACGACCTCGGCAATGATGTAGATGCTGATGAGGGAATAGAGCATCAGCGTGATGGGGCTCGTGGTCTTCTCGCCGCTACTGGGAAGCGCACCGAGTGCCTGCGCCATAAAGACGCAGAGGGCGCAGATGACGATGGTGCCGTCCACGATGATGAGGCTGCGGGAGAAGCGTATGTGGGCGAACTTATGCATAATCATCGCCACGATGTCGCTGCCGCCGCTGGTGGCGCCGGCCTTCACGATAATGCCGCAACCGATGCCGATAAGTGTGCTGCCCATGATGACGGCGAGGATAAGGTGCTGCGTGAGGTCGATGTGGCCGCCGAGCATCTGTTCGGGGTCAAGGGCTTGCAGGGCCTCGGTGGAGGGATAGATGAGCCAGGAGAGGGCGTTCATTATCAGCGGCGTGGAGAGCACGCTGGCGAGGGTCTTGGCACCAATCTTCTTGCCCAGCAGCACGGCGGAGAGGATGAGCAGGGGAATGTCGAAGAAGTAGCCGAAGGTGCCCACCTGTACGCTGGGGAACAGCGAGTGGAGCACGATGCTGCAGCCGTAGGTGCCGCCCGGCACGATGTTGTAAGGGTTAATGAAGAATACGAAGCCGGCACACATGATGGCGGTGCCGATGAATACGAGTATCCAGTTTTTCATGGTGGGTATAGACAAAGGTGACTGGTTCCTTCGGCAAAGAAGGTTCTTATTCTGCTATGACACTTCCTGATACATTCGTAAGATGTACGCAGTAATCCAGATTATCGCCGAAGTAGAGGTCGAGGGTGCCAATCATCATCTCTGTGCTGGTGAGGCGGATGTTGTCCATGTAAACGTTGGAGGCGGCCAGTTGGGTGTTGCCCACGGTGATGCTTCCGTCGATGGTGGAGCTGTCGCCGAGGTCAAGGGTAGTGTAGGAACCCGTGTTGGTCATGGGGAGATAATAGAGCGAGACGTCGGTCATGACCACGCCGTCGGTGGAGAAGCCGGGAATAGTGATGTTGGCCGTCTGGCCGTTCACCGTCACGGGAATGGTAGCCGTCAGCGCGCGGCCGGTAGTTTCCCATTTGTAGCGGCCCGTGGAGGCCAAAGCGCCCCATTGCACGGTGCCGTTGGTCTCATAGGTATAGGTCTCACCCTGCTGGCCGATAAGGTTGGTGATGACGTTGATAAGGGAACCGAGGGTTTCCTCATCGCAACTCGTCAGTGTGAAAGATGATGCGCCCAGCATTACGATAGCCAGGACTTTCAGGAAATGCTTTTTCATTATATTTGGAGTATTATAAAATATTCGGGTACAAAATTACGAAAAAAGGCGCGAGAGGCAAAGGAAAAAGGCATTTTTCTATTCTATTCCCCCTCCTTTTTCTCCGTTTCAGGCTTGTAGCAGCGCTCATAGAGGGCTTTGTAGAAGCGGTGGCGGGTGAGTGTGGCGGAGTCGCCGATGAGGATGAGCTTCATCCGGGCACGTGTCATCGCCACGTTCATGCGGCGCAGGTCGGACAGGAAACCTATCTGTCCGCTCCCGTTGGCGCGCACCAGGCTGACGCACACCACGTCGCGCTCCTGTCCCTGAAAGGCATCCACGGTGTTCACGGTGATGCTCTTGCGGATGGGGCGCAACACCTCGTCGTGCTTGATGACGTGGCGCAGCAGTTGCACCTGTGCGCGGTAGGGTGAGATGATGCCGAAGTCCACCCGTTCGTCCCTTATCCGCTCCATGCCGAGGCGCTGGCAGTAGTCGCGCAGCGCCTGCAGCGTCAGGACGGCCTCCTCGCGGTTTACGCGCCCGAAGTTGGTGCCTACGAATTCCTCCTCGCTGGCGCAGTCCAGCCACACCAGGGGCTCGTCCATCAGCGAGAGGAGGGAGCGGTGGCGCACCTCCTCGGCGGCCGTCAGGCGGCCGTCGTAGAACCACTCCGAGGAGAAGCGCATCAGCGTTTCGTTCATTCGGTATTGCACGTTGAGCATCATGACGGCCTCGGGGTGGCGCGCCACGATTTGCTCCATCAGTGTGCGCCCCAATCCCTGACGCATGGCTTCGTAGCACTTGATGGTGGGCGGCAACTGCTGATGGTCGCCGGCCAGGATGACGCGGTCGGCCTTCTGGAGGGCTATCCAGCAGGCGGCCTCCAGGGCCTGTGCAGCCTCGTCGATGAATAAGGTGTGGAAGCGCTGCCCCATAAGCACGGGGTTGGCGCTGCCGGCCAGCGTGCAGGCCACCACGCGGCAGCCGTCGAAGAGTGCCGTGCGGATGCGCAGTTCCAGTTCGTCGGCCCGCTCCCTGAGGCGTGCCACCTTCTGATGGTAGCCCTCCGAACGGCTCTTGCGGGGCTGTGAGCGCAGTTGGCGCAGCGTGCGGCGTATCTGCCAGAGTTGCGGATAGTCGGGGTGGGCCTCAAAGCGCCGCTCGTAGGTGTTGGCAAGCATCTCGTCGGTCACGCGGGTGGGGTTTCCCACGCGCAGCACTTGTATGCCGCGGTCGGCCAGTTGCTGACTGATCCAGTCAACTGCCGTATTGCTCTGGGCGCACACCATGACCTGCGCTTCGCGGCGCAGCACCTCGTCGATGGCCTCCACCAGCGTGGTGGTCTTGCCCGTGCCGGGAGGGCCGTGCACCACCATCACGTCCTTCGCCCGCAGCACCTGCCTGACGGCTTCCTGCTGCGAGGCGTTCAGCCACGGCAGCGATACGGGCTGGGCGGGCGCGGAGGCCCACCGGACGGGCTGTCCGCCGTGGAAGATGTCGCGCAGTTCGGCCAGTCGCCCGTCCTTGACGGCGATGACCTTGCGCAGGGCCTCGAACATGAGCTGGTAGGTGGTCTCGTCGAAATGCAATTGCACGCCGGGCCGCTCCAGGGCCTGCAGTTCGGCCAGTGCTTTTTCGTTTGGCAGTTGCACCACCATGCGGGCGCCGCCGGCCAACTTCGCATCGGCCTCCACGTAGCTCACGGTGCCCACGAAGTTGAGGTAATGCAGGCCGCCGCTCATGTCTTCTTGAAAGAAGCATACCTGGCGCCCGTATTCAAAACAGTGCTCGTCCTCCGTGTCCTCCGTGCGCAGGATTTCCACCACGAGGCGGTCCAGCGAGTTGTAGTACGACCGGCCCACGGCCACGGGATGCCACGCCTCGCCGCGCTTCACCTTGCGGGCGATGCCCTGCAGTTCGGTGGCGCGACGGAACTCGGCCTTCTCGTGCTCGTATTCCAGGCGGAGGAGAGAGAGTTGGGCGGAAAGGCTCAGTTCATGCCTCTTCCCGTTGCCGGCAGACGCCGAAGCCGCGCCTCCCCTGTCAGGGAGAGGGAGATTCTGGGAGGAGGGTGGGGTATGAGGTGCGGACATGGGGATTTTAGCGGAGGAG
>JAZUDS010000055.1:0-91970 GCA_045639805.1 Alloprevotella sp. | reverse complement strand
ATCGTATGCCACAGCACGCAATTTGACCTATAGGGTCTCTGAAAGGGCCGATTTTGCTGCTGAAAACTTTCAATCTCGCAAATGACCTGTATTTATCGCATACAAAACGATGTGCCAGCACGCATTTTGACCTATAGACCTAAAAATTAGAGACCCCAAGAAAGGGGCCTCTAACCAACACAAAAACTAAACTAGACTTTCTTAAGCTAAGAGCTTAAGTGGGCGTTGTCTCACGACAACTTCTATTTTTCTTTGATGCAAAAGTACGAACTTTTCTGGAAACTTCCAAATCTTTTGGCGTTTTTTTGCACTTTACTATAGAAAAATAATCGTTTCGTGGGTGATTTTGCCCTGTTTTGTCATCATTTATGCTTAAATTATGTTATTACGCGTCATTTATAGCGGAGCCATTTCCAAAGTTCCCGGAAGGTGGGCTTCTTACCGTACATAAGGATTCCCACTCTGTAGATGCGGGCTCCGACCCATACGAAGAGGAGCGCTGTGCCGTAGAGGATGACGAGGGAGAGTATCTCTTGCCAGAGAGGAATGTTGAAGGGGACGCGTATCATCATGACTACGGGGCTGGTGAAGGGGAACAGAGAAGCCCAGAAAGCGAGGGGGCCGTTGGTATTCTCCATTGAGCCGATAGCGCCGTAAAGGGCAAATATCATAATGAGGATAAGGGGCATCATGAACTGCGACGAGTCTTCGGGGCTGTTGACTGCGGCGCCGCAGGCAGCATAGAGGCTGGCATAGAGGAGGTATCCGCCGAGGAAATAGAGGATGAACATGATGGCTATCTCCATAACGGGTATGCCGGACATCTGATTGAGGAAGTTTGCGCCGGCAGCGGATTCACTTACGTTAGAGGCGGGGGCGTTTACATCCGCGGCGGCTATTGCGGCAGTGGGGGCGACCCCAGCGCCTTGCTGGATAACGGCAGCGGAGACGGGCTGCTGAGAATGCGCCAGGGCGTTGGTAGTGGCCTCTCCTCCAAAGGCATAGGTCAGGGCCGAAATTAGGATTACGAGCATGATGCCCCAAATCAGGATTTGGGTGAGCCCTACAAGGAGGACGCCGAGGATTTTGCCCATCATGAGCTGGAAGGGCTTGACGCTGGACACCATGACTTCTATGATGCGGTTTGTCTTTTCTTCCATGACGCCCTGCATGACCATGCTGCCGTATGTCATAACGAACATGTAGATAAGAAGCGTGAAAACAAGGCCTACTATCATGGCGGCGTCGAATGACGACTCGGTATCGGTGCCGTCGTCGCTCCATTTGCGTGTTTGGAGCGTGAAGTCCTGCTGCACGTCGGCAATGATATTCTCCAGTTCCGGAACGTTGTAGGATGTGAGCTTTTCGTCGCGGATTTTTTTGGAGAGTATGCCTTCTATGGTGTTGCGCAGGTCGAGTTGCACTTCCTCACGGCTGTACATGACGGCAGCATTGGGATTGCGGGACAAATTGCCGCTAATGAGGAGTACGCCCTGAGGGTCGGCCTCTTCGTCCTGAAAGCTTTTGTCAACGGCCGTGGAAGTTTGAAAGTGGTATTGCGGAGTGTCCTTGAAGAGTTGCTCGTATTGATGCGTCTGGTCAACGATGAAGACGGTCTTCTGATTGGTATCTTTTATGGCACCCAAGAGGATAGGCAAGGCTACAAGGGCTGCAATGAGGAATGGCGTGACGACAGTGAGGATGATAAAGGTCTTTTTCCTCACGCGAGTGGAATATTCACGACCTATGATGGTAAGGATCTTGCTTTTCATACGTTTGGTGCGTTTTCTGGGCAGACAGCCTTGAGGAATACTTCGTTCATTGAGGGCAGAACCTCCTTTATTTCGGCTTCGGGGAGGCTGGCGGCAATGGCTTCGAGTTGTTGACGGGAGCCTGTGGCACGTATTTCGCAACGTCCGTCAGCAAACTGGCGCTTAACGTCGGTCACGGGGCCCTGGAGCACCACCCGACTGTGGTCGATGAGGGCAATATTGTCGCACACGTCCTCTACGGATGCCATGTTGTGGGTGGAATAAATGATGGTGTGGCCCTCATCGCGCAGTTTGAGGATTTCAGATTTCAGGAGTTCTGCGTTGACGGGGTCAAAGCCAGAGAATGGTTCATCGAAGATGAGGAGCTGGGGCTTATGGAGCACGGTTATGACGAACTGCACCTTCTGCTGCATGCCCTTGGAGAGTTCCTCCAGCTTTTTATCCCACCAGGGCATAATGTCCAGGCGTTCAAACCACTCAATGAGGCGGTGTTTAGCCTCAAGATGGCTGAGGCCTTTGAGGCGAGCGAGGTAAATGGCCTGCTCGCCCACCTTCATCTTTTTATAGAGGCCGCGCTCTTCGGGCAGATAACCGATATTGCTCACGTCTTCAGGCGACATGGGATGCCCGTTGAAGATTACCTCGCCGCTATCGGGGGCCGTGATGCGGTTGATGATACGAATGAGCGTGGTCTTGCCGGCACCATTGGGGCCGAGCAGGCCAAACACCTGGCCTCGCGGCACTTGAATGCTCACATCGTCAAGAGCAAGATGGTTTGTGAAGCTCTTTGTGACGTGGTTGACCTGTAGGAAAATGTCGTTCATGTGAAAAGAAGCGTTTTAGCGATTAGACGCTCAGATAAGTACTTTTGCTACAAGTTTTCTGATTTTTCCTTCGCCGATGATGGGCGCATGGGCGTCTTCGGGCCATACAATGCAGAACTGGCCGGGCTGAAGGGTAACATAGGTGTCGGCCGGGCGGGAATATACGGCGAAGTCTGATTCCTCGTTGAAGGGGGCGTCGCTCTCGCCTAAATGTTCAAGGGGAGTCCACCCCACCCTTTCGGCGCACGAAAGGGGGAAATGCACGTCTATGTAACGGCGATGAACCTCCAACTTCTGTTCCTCGGGTGTGAGGAGCTGGGAGTCGTTGACGTTGATGAAGAGGCGGTCGCCATCAAGCGTAATGCGACCGGCAGGCACGGCGGAGAGGTCGTGGGTGCTAACGTAGTCGAAAAGTTGCTGGAAGAGGGGATGAAGCGCATAGTAGCGCGGGGCGTTGGAAAGGGTGTCGAGAATCATAATTATGGGGGATTTATTGAAGGTCTGGCGGAGAAGCGCCAGGAACGGTGGCTTTTGTTGGAGAGCCTAGCGGAAATGCGCCAGGAACGGTGGCTTTTGTTGGAAGGCCTGGCGGAGAAGCGCCAGGAACGGCGGCTAACGGGAGGAGGGGAGGCTTAGAAGGGGAGGCCAACGGCGAAATGGAAGGTGAAGTCGCGCTTGAAATTGGGATGGATAAGGGGATAATGCAGGCGACCGGAGGGCACGGCGGGGTTGATGGCCTTCATGCCTCCGTCGAAACGGAGGATGAAGTAATCAAAGTTGAGACGAAGACCCAGACCGTAGGCCACGGCTATTTGCTTGTAGAATTTATCCCAATAGAACTGGCCCCCTTCCTGTCCGTCGTAGGCTCGCGTGTTCCAGATGTTGCCGGCGTCGATAAAGGCTGCGCCATGGAATTTCCAGAAGAGGTGGGCGCGGTATTCCATGCTCAAGTCGAGGCGCATGTTACCCGTCTGGTTGATGAAGTCCACCTTGCCGTCTTTGCCCACGAAGGAGCCTGGACCGAGCTGACGCACGCTCCAGCCGCGAACGGAGTTGGCACCGCCGCTGAAGTAGCGCTTTTCATAGGGTATCATCGTGCTGTTGCCGAAGGGTATGGCTATGCCGAAGGCTCCGTGGAAGGCCAGACTGCTCTGCTCAGTGAGGCGCACGCTCTTGGAGTAGTCCACGTCGAACTTGAAGTACTGCGAGAAGGGTATGTTGCCAATGACGTATTCGCCCTGGTCATTCTTATCAAACTTGCAGGCTTTAGAGATGGCATAGAGCATGGTGCCAGCCAGCTCGCTATTGACGCGCACCTGATATCCGTTAGTATTGTACAGGCTTTGCACTCCGTTCTGATGCAGGGAGTTTAGCGTGAAGCCATAGCCTATCTTCATGATGAACAAATCCTCGTAGGAATAGCGCAGGATGGAGTTGCGGGATGACGTGTCCTCAAGATACTCTTTCCTAAAGGTGGAACTTATCCACGGCATGTAGAGATAGTTGAGCGAGAAGAGGTCCAGACGGTGGCGTAAGGAGGTATTCTGCAAGGGCGTCCACTGGTAGTGCAAAGTACCGGTCCACACACGGCGATGGAACTCGGGACGGTCCTGCGAATTGAAAAGCAGGGAGAAATCAGTATTGGCCCTGATACGGCGCTTCACTTCTTGCTTAAGCGGCATCATGAATCTGGGTACGCGGATGGTTAATTCCGCACCATATTCTATATAATTGGCATCGCTATAGCCCTCCAGCCCCTTGATGGCCTCAAAAGCCCCGCGCACTTTCAGGCCCAGTAGTTCGGCGCCACGGAAAAGGTTGCGGTTTGTATAGGTAAGGCTGGCTGCCGCGCCGAGGTCGCCGGCCGTATTGGTGCCTTCCAGTTCCAATCCTATGCCATTCAGGCGATTCATCTTCATATAGACGTCGGCGTCGATAATATGGGTGCTGTCTGTGAGCAGGCTGTCGGGGCGCGGGTGCATCTTCACGGTGGTGTAGTGCACAATGCCCAAGGAGTTGAGGCTCTGATAGGTGTATTGCTGCGCCTGTTCGGAATACACTTCTCCAGGTTGCAGATATGTATGAGCGGCCACCACGCGGCGGGACACGTAGCGGCGCACCCCTTCCTCATTATAGAAATGCAGCCCTTTGTATTCCGAACTGTCGGCCCCTTCGGGCGACGTCACAGTCTCGTACACGTTAACGCGGCCCAGAGTGTAGGGCCTGTAGGCCTGCTCGGCATCTACTCCGGGCGGGCAGCGAAACTCCATGCGCAAGTCTATGCCATAGTCGCCGCTGAGCGTGTCGGCAGCATAGGTGATAAAATCCTGATTCAAGCCATAGTAGCCGATGTTCTGCAAGTTATGAATGATGCGTTTGCGTTCCTGGTCGAGCACGGTGACGTCGAACGGCATGCCACGATAAATAAGCGAGCCCTCTTGCATCTCGTCGGCCAGCACGATGGCCTCTATGCGCTGGTCATCAAAGGAGTAACCCAGATGGCTCACGAAAGAACGCTGACCAGGATGCATGTGGTATGTCACTCGCGTGCGCCGACCATTATTAAGGGTGTCGGCCTCGACCACGGCATTCAGATAGCCGCGTCCTTGCAACGTTTGCTGGATGGAAGTGCAAGAGTACTCTGTCAGCGAAGAGTTATAGACCACAGGCGCCTCGCCTATGCGGTGCATAAAACGATTGAAACGCTTAGTACTGTCGGTGCCCGACATGCAATAGAAGCCCAGCGGCACCTTGGCGAAGCTGAGCCAGCGGCTGTTTGCTTCCTGACGCACGAAACGCCGATAGTCGCTCACGCGGACATCCTTCGCGTCGCTCGTCATTTTCACGCGCGAAAGCATTGTGTCGCCCTCGGGAACGAAGCGCAGCGGAGAGCAACCGCATAGGCTCAATATGAGCGCCCCAAACAGCAAAATAAGTGTATGGCGAGTTATTTTCACGGAATATCTTCAAATTTTGGTGCAAAGATAGCAAGAATTTCACAAACACTTTGTATTTTTGCACTAAATATGCAGGTTTTACTCTATGTTAAGCAAAAATAAGCAAAAGTTCATACGTCAGCTCGCCCTGAAAAAGCATCGCGACGCTTCCAAGTGCTTCGTGGCCGAAGGCCCCAAGATTGTGGAGGAACTGATGGGCGTGTTTCCCTGCTCTCTGCTACTCGCCACGGCAGAATTTCTGAAAAGCCACAAGGTGGAAGCCGCGGAAATCATTGAGGTGAGCGAACGCGAACTGACGGCCACAAGCTTTCTCAAGACGCCGCAACAGGTGATGGGCGTATTCCAGAAAAAGACGCATGAGGAGGCTCCCGCACCCGAAAGTTCCCTCGTGCTGGCCCTCGATGACGTGCAAGACCCCGGCAATTTGGGCACGATACTGCGCCTGGCCGACTGGTTTGGCATTCGCCAGGTGGTATGTTCAACGGGAACGGCCGATGCCTTTGCGCCAAAGGTGGTGCAAGCCACCATGGGAGCCCTGGCACGCGTCAACGTGATATACGCCGATCTGCCCCAATGGCTCGACGCGCTCCCTGCAGGCTGCCCAATTTACGGCACTCAGCTCGACGGCGCCGACATCTACGGCGAAACGCTGACGGGCCACGGCATAATCGTCATGGGCAACGAGGGCAACGGAATTAGTCCTGCCGTAGCTCGACGGCTGACCCACCATCTGCTCATCCCCTCCTACCCTCCCGGCACGCCAACCAGCGAGAGCCTCAACGTGGCCACGGCCACGGCCATCGTATGTGCCGAGTTTAGAAGAAGAATGCTGAAGTAACATCACCACGACCATGAACATCGACACCCTTACATTTAATATATTATACGGCGTGGCTGGAACTGTGGCGGTAGAACTCATTGCGCTCGTCGCCGTAATCTATCATAGGCGTAAGAAGCAGAGAGCCCTGGAAGAAGAGCAGAGCCGGCCGCTGGAAGAGTGCACGGCAGAGGAGCCGCGACTGAGCGTCGTGGTGATTAGCCAAGAGCAGGAAGCAGCCCTTGAGGAAGGCCTTGGTTCTTTGCTCAGCCAGAAATACACAAACTACGAAGTGGTGGTGGTGGATGCCGCCTCGACCGACTTCACCGCCGAGGTGGTGAAACGTCATCAGAAGACGCACGACAACCTGCGCTATACCTTTGTGCCGCAAGGAGGGCGGGTGAAGGATATGACCAGCCTCGCGCTCATGCTGGGCCTTAGATGCGCCCGTGCCGAGTGGTGCCTCATCATCTATCCTGAGTGCTCGCCCGAGACTGACGAATGGCTACGCCGCATGGCCCGCCACATTAGCGACGACGTGGACCTCGTGGTGGGTACCACCGCCGACAAGAAACAGAAAAACTACTGCGTAAACAAGCATTTCTTGGGGCAATGGCACTACTCCCTGAAGCTGATGGAGCAACATGCACGAAAAGCGCACGAATGGTCGCCTCAGGCCCGTATTTATCAACGCGAATAAGCAAAACAGAGCCTCACAAGGAGGAAAAATGGAAAAAACCTTGAGAAAAAGGCGCCAGGTAAGAAAAAAATTGTAATTTTGTAGCCGCTATGCCAAGTAGTGAGACCATTACCATCGACCTACGCAAAGCAACAGAAGCCCCGCTCGACCTTCAGCAGACGCTCGGCGACTCTTTCTTTGCAGCCCTCGACCAAGATGAAATCTTAGGTGGAGAGGTTAGGATTGGAATAAAGGTTAAAGCCGCCGCCGCAGACTCTTTCGCTATCAGCATAAAGGCAGAAGGCCAAGTCGTAGTGCCTTGCGACCGCTGCCTGGAAGACGTTACCATCCCCATCAGCACGGAAGCCCGCATGGCGCTCCGCTATGGCGAGGAAGACGAAGAAGGAAACGGTTCCGCAGATGTTACGGTCATTCCGTTCACCGCTACGACATACGACCTCAGCTGGGACATCTATGAGTTCATCACCCTCGCCCTGCCCTTGCAGCGCGTACACCCCGATGGGGAATGCAACGAAGAGATGACGCAGTACATTATTCAGCAATAAACAACTAAAAAAATTATAACATCATGGCACATCCTAAAAGAAGACAATCCAAGACCCGTACTCTGAAGCGCAGAACTCATGACAAGGCCCAGGCTCCCACGCTGGCCGTTTGCCCCAACTGCGGCGCTTATCACATCTACCACACCGTATGCCCCACCTGCGGCTACTACCGCGGCAAGCTGGCTGTTGAAGTAGAAGTAGCAGAGTAATAACGATTGCAAGTTAAAAGCCCCCTCCGAACACGTCCACAAGGCACGTTCTGAGGGGGCTTTATGTTTTGTTATGACAACAGGCAACAGACTGCAGACAGACGTCGAGGGGCAGCAGCCCACCCATCGCTCGGGCTTCGTCAACATCGTAGGAAACCCCAACGTGGGCAAGTCCACGCTCATGAACCTCCTCATGGGCGAGCGCATCAGCATCGCCACCTTCAAGGCCCAGACCACGCGCCACCGCATCATGGGCATCATCAACGAGCCCGACGCACAAATCGTCTTCAGCGACACCCCCGGCGTGCTCAAGCCCAACTACAAGCTACAGGAAGAGATGCTCGCCTTCTCCGAGAGTGCCCTCCAGGACGCCGACGTACTCCTCTACGTCACCGACGTGGTGGAGAAGCCCGACAAAAACCAAGACTTCCTCCAGAAAGTCTCCCGCATGCAGGTGCCCATACTCCTGCTCATCAACAAAATCGACGTGTCCGACCAGCAGACGCTCGAAAACCTCGTAGCCTCATGGCACGAGGCCCTGCCCACCGCCGAGATATTCCCCATCTCCGCCAAGGCACGCTTCAACGTTGATAACGTCATGCGCCGCGTCAAGGAACTCCTGCCCCCTTCCCCGCCCTATTTTGACAAAGACCAATGGACCGACAAGCCCGCCCGCTTCTTTGTCACCGAAATCATCCGCGAGAAGATACTCCTCTACTACGACAAGGAGATTCCCTACTCCTGCGAGGTAATGGTGGAATCCTTCAACGAGACAGACAAGAGCATCAGCATCCGCGCCATCATCTTCGTGGAGCGCGACAGCCAGAAAGGCATCATCATCGGCCACAAGGGCGTGGCCCTCAAGAAAGTCAGCACCGAAGCCCGCAAAACCCTTGAGAAGTTCTTCCAGAAGAGCATCTTCCTCGAGACCTACGTCAAGGTGGACAAAGACTGGCGCAACAACCAGAAACGCCTCCAAGCCTACGGCTACAAGCTAGACTAAAAAGTGAAGAGTGAAAAGTGAAAAGTGAACAATAAAAGAGATAAATAAATTTCTTATAAGCCCCCTCCCTACTGGGGTGAGAGGCCTTCTTTCAGTTCAGCAAAGCCACGCACCTTATTATATACACGCGCGCGAAGCACATTTTCTCTTACACCTCTTACACCTCCTACACCCCGTCCCTTAACAATACGCGCCGCCAAGGACTTCCTCGGCGGCGCAGTTGTATGTGCCATGTTATTACTTTTATTCCGCAGTGTTTGCGTATTGTCGTGAAATCATTAGATAAACACGATATGAGGCTCTTGCTTGCCCCTCCCTTTTATGCTTGTAGTGGTAGATGGATTTAGGGGCAAAACGCTGCACAGCCAACTTCTATTTGCGGTCGGTAGTGCAAAGTTGCGAAAAAGTATGAAACCAGAATACACATATAGTGTTCTTATTCAGATATCCAACCTTTAAGTCCAAACAATGCTAGTGTATTTAATTCTGACACATCTTTAACACCCTTTGTGTAATCAAGGATGGCTCTCTTGCAAATTCTGGGAATATCTAATGTTAAGCAAAAAAGTTCTTCGGGACTATATTCATATAACTCATTATCTTCGATTAAAACCTGATATCTTTTTTTTGTATCTCTATTAATATGTATATCATAACCAACATTTCTTTCAGCTATCAAGAATAGGTCATATGCAGCTTGTATGGATTTTATGTTTTTGAAGAAATAGCTTAAGAAAACACTGGATCTAATTTTGGAAATAGCAAATTTATATTTGTCAAGTTTATTGAAAAAAAGATATTCGTTCAACTTAATAGCAGATTGCAAATCACCATCGACCGTATTGTAAAAAGAAAAAGATGAAGTAACTTCATTGTGTATTATTTTTTCGAATTTACAAAGATTATCGTTCGTAACAAAGTTCAAAGCTAATGCCAATTCTCTTCTTTCTTCATCAAATAGGTCAAAAAAAAGACTACTATTCCACCAATAAGTGCATTCGTCATCTTCAAATGTTTCAAAAGGACCTTTTTGTTTCATATAACAATGTAGAAGATACGACTTATTCGTTCTTCTAAAAAAAATTGTCTTAGCAAATTTATTGAAAGGTTCCTTGAAAACAATATCAACTTTGCCGTCATCGAAAGTAGAGAATGTCATAATGTAATTATTGCATTAAAGATTGTAAGGAAACTTGTTGTCCAAAGAACAGAACTCCTGCATAGCGCAACGGCGCCGTGGAAACGCCCTACGAGAGAATATAGATTCAATGTAATGCCAGGCTTTTTATAAGTTTTAATGACTTGTTCTTCTAAATTGCAAAAATACGAATAAGTGAGCGAAAGACAAAAAAGAATCACACTTTTCTTTATTTTCAAAGTGAAATTGCACAAAAACGGGTAAAAAGTAACCCTCTTTTCGTGAAGCAGTCAAATAAAAAGACCATTTTCAGGGAATAAGTTTAGCATAAGGGCGTTATAACGTGCTATTAGGCCGACTTCCTTTTGTGTAGAGAAGTAGTAATTCCAGTCCTCCCCTATTAGGACTGGAATCCTAAGGGCGAGGACTGCAATCCTTATAGGGAAAAACTGCAGTCCTCCCCCTTAGGACTGCAATCCTTAGGGCGAGGACTCCAATCCTTAGGGGGAGGATTGCAATCCTTAGGGGGAGGACTGTGCAATGAAGCGATGAACGATAAGACGATGAGTGATTAGTGTGCCGCGGTATCGGGCACGCGGATGTTTTGCAGCGTTGCCGAAGAGTTTTTGTTGCTTCGAAAGAAACAGGGCGGCTTCGCCGGAAATAGTATATAACACGAATCCCATAAAGTAATGATGCTCTCTGTCCGCAGGGCTTTTGCTAATTTCCTTATTTCCTTTATTTTTACTCAAGTTTCGCAAGCTCTGTTCTGGCTGGAAGCCAGTACATTATTAACCGGTTGCATCGACGCAGGAGATGCTGCCGGATAAGAGGCTCGCTCTCTATGCGTGTCTGGAAGGCACTACCTTAGGAAATGCATCGTACTTTTGACAAAGGTACTGCCTTCCAGGCAGCCACTTATCTGCCAGTTATACCGGGCACTTCGTACCCGGTTACTCACCGCCTCTTCGAGGCTGTAGTGCCTTCCAGGCACACTGGCGAAGCTTGCACCTCGCACCGCGAGGCGAAGCCCGCAGCAGCAAAACATTTTCCATTGAACAAAGTCCCTCCCTAATAAAAAGAGAAACAAGGCTCACGCCCTATTTCTCCATTATGTCGCCCCTAGGAGCGTTGTGGATAAAAAAAAACGCCCGGCTTACAATGAATGCAGTCGGACGAGGTGAGAGAGTATGTCGCTACCGTATGTTGACGTCGCGTATCTGCACGCCGAGATACGGGAGGAGCTGGGAGTCGTTGCAGATGATGCGCTGGCCGCCGTCGCCCTTAAGGAAGTGGAAGAAGTAGGCCTGCTTGCTTCGTGTGCGCGGGTCGGTGGTGATGGCATAGACGCTGCGCACGAGGGGATAATCGCCCGTGGCAATGTAATATTGATAGGGCCGACATATTTTACTCATTTCATAGGCGCTATTACCGCGGCTGACGAGCATTACGTTCACGTCGAGATCGCGGAATGAGCTGAGAGCCGACTCGCCCTGGGCGCGCAGCCAGTCGGTACTTACGACCCCGATGACGTCGGGGTTGCTCTTCACCATGTCAATGACGGCGAGGTGGCTGCCCTGGGCATAGACGTTGCCCTTGAGTTCCTTGCCGTTGCAGAGGCTGTCGCGCATGTAACGCACGGTGCTGGAACCGCTGTGGTCGAAGAGTATTTTGAGCTCGCCCTTCTTCGTGCCGTGGCCGAGTTGCTCCCAGCGGGTGATTTCGCCCAGGGCTATGCGGCGTATCTCGTCGGTTGTGATGATGGTGTCGGTGTTCTGCTTGTTGACGATGAGGGCGAAGGCATCGTAGCCGATGAGTTGATGGCGCGCCACGAGGCGATGGGCGTCCTTGAGGTAGGCGCGCTCTTTCTCTGTGAGCATGCGTGTGGCCACGGCGCAGCGCACGCTATCGTCGAGGAGCATATTTATGACGGAGTCCTCACTGGTGTAGGACACGTGCGTCTCTGCCTCAACATACTTATTCTGGAAGGCGCTTACTTCGCCCTTCATCAAGTTTTCAAAGCTGGCTTCCACGGCGACGTACACGTCATCTTCGCTGAGCCACTTGTTTCCGACTATTTTCTTCTCGCCGCAACTGACGAGGAGCATGGCGAGAGCCAGGAGATAGAGCTTTTTCATCTATTAATATAATAATGTGTGAAAGAAAAGAGGTTGTCAGTTGCCTTAGTGGCCCTGACAACCTCTTTATCTCAGTGTGTGATAGTGCTTAGATTACATCAGCTGGAAGCGGATGGGAAGAGTGAACCACGACTTAACGGGTTTACCCTGCTGCTTGCCAGGAGAGAAACGCGGCAGGCTCTTTACAACGCGGATGGCTTCCTGATCGCAATGGCTCTCAAGGGACTGCACAACCTGTACTTGGCCTACGTTACCGTTCTCAAGAACGACGAACTTCAGCACGACCTTACCCTGAATGCCTTCCTCCTGTGCAATGGCAGGATACTTCAGATGGCTGTTCACGTAGTTCAGCAGTGCGGCTTCGCCGCCGGGGAATGAGGCGGGAGTCTCTACTATGGTGTAAATCTTGGAGTCTTCTTCAGGGGCGGCCTGGTTACCGCCAGCCTGCTGGTTGTCTTTCAGGTCGTCAATGGTACCTTTACCATTCACGTCGCCTTCATAGTCCTGAGAAGCGATAGAGATGTTGGAGCGATTCAGCTCTTCCTGGTTCTTCATCTTCTTACTTTCATCAACAACGTCGACGATTTCGGGCACGGTGAACTGGATAGAAGCCTTAACGGCAACCTTCTGAACTTCGGGCTGCTCGTACTCTTGCTTAATCTCTTCTTTCTTCTGGACGGGTTCATCCTTCTTAAGCTGTGACAGCTCTGTAGCGAGTTCAGCGTCACGGTCACGGCTGCTTGCCATGATGGAGTCTGCTGCCATCTTGATGCCCACGAGAACTGCAATAGCAGCAATAAGGATAAGTATCGCGATGATACCTTTCACCTGACGCTGGCCAGACTTGGCACGAAGCTCATAAGCACCATACTCCTTATTACGTCCTTCGAAGACGAGCTCGCACCAATCGCGAGATTTCAAATCAACTTTTGACATAGTGTTTAGAATATTTTACTTATTTACCTTCAAGTTCAGCAATCATGGTTTTATCCTGATCATGAACATTATCAATTACAAACTTACCTACAGAGCAGATGGACATTTCGTCGAGGATGTCAAGCAGGTTCTGATACGTAGCTTCGTCTGTGGCCTTGATAATCACGCTGACGGTGTTGTCGGCGTTCTTAATCTCGGACAGGCGCTTCTTGTATTCAGCCTGGTTGATAGCATCCTGCTTGGGGTCGCTGGAGTAGCGGCTCTGGAATTCCTTCTTCAGGGCCTGTGCTTTCTGCACGGCCTCAAGGTTCATGTCCATGATGACGCGGCGGATGCCGTTGCGTCCATATTCTGTCTTCTTAAGTTCTGCCTCACTGGGCTTGCCAGTGAAGTAATACACTGCGTTCTCTTTATCGAGAATCACCGTGACGGCCTTATCTGCGGCCACCTGGCTGCGGTTCTCATCCTTGATATCGTCCTTGTCGGAAGGCATGGTGATATCCATGGTCTGAGGCTTCAGCAGGGTGGTACACAGCATGAAGAATGTCACGAGCAGCATGATCATGTCGACCATAGGGGTGAAGTCGACACGCGAATTCATTTTCTTTTGTTTACTGCCACCTAATTTAGCCATAACATTCTTCTAATTATTTATCGCCTTCTTTGAAGTTCGTTATAAGGTTATAACGGCTTTCATCGATAGAGCGAAGAGAGTCCATAACACGTTTGATAAAGAGATACGGCGTAGCTTTATCGGCCTTGATGGCGATATGCATATTTTCGCCGTTTGCTTCACGGGCTGCTGCAACCCACAGCTTCAGCTCATCATTGACACTGTCGCAAGGAATGCCGGCACTGGGATCCTTCGTGAGGTACTCGTTTCGGCGGTCGCCCAGATCGAGCCAGCTGCCGAGCACGTCCTTCGCACAACCGAAGGTAGGTACTTTGGAGAATTCCTTCATCTGTGCATCTGTCAGGTTGATGCTGCCTCTCTTGGTCATTTCTTCGGCCATTGCCAGCTGAGTGTCGGGATTGTCCATGGTCATGAACACCTTGCCGCCGTTTTCTACGAAGATGGTGAGCAGGTTGTTCTCAGGAATCTTGACTTCGCTGAGCGAGTTAGGAGCATTTACCTTAACAGGTTCTTCCTTTACGAATGTTGCAGTAAGCATAAAGAAGGTAAGCAGCAGGACCATGACGTCACTCATCGGCGTCATGTCGATGAATGTGTCTTGTTTTGTGATTTTAAATCGTCCCATTGTGTCTTACTTTTGTAGCGTCTTTAATGCTTACGGATTAGTGGGTTGCGTTGAAAGTAGAAACGATGCTGAAGCCTACCTCGTCGAGAGAGAAGGTCAGACGGTCAATCTTGTTGGTGAAGTAGTTGTAGGAGATAACGGCGGAGGCACCGGTGGCAATACCAGAAGCGGTATTTACAAGGGCCTCAGAGATACCTACGGAGAGGGCTGCGGAGTCAGCACCACCGTCGCCGGCACCCATAGCGGAGAAGGACTTGATCATACCCATTACAGTACCGAGCAGACCGGTAAGAGTACCGAGCGTTACGATAGTACCGATGATGGGGAGGTTCTCCTGCAGCATAGGCATTTCCAGAGCGGTGGCCTCTTCCAGGGACTTCTGGATGGCGAGCACCTTCTGTTCCTTGCTCAGAGTGGCGTCGGCCTCTACTTCGCGGTAGGTCTTCAGGGTGGCGTTCACAACGTTGGCCACGGAGCCCTGCTGCTTGTCGCAAATCTGCTGAGCCTTGGCAAGGTCGTTGGCGCTGAGGGCTTCCTTAATCTTCTTGACGAACAGGGGAAGAGCTTCCTTACCATAAGCGGTGCGAACGGCGAGGAAACGTTCAACGATAAGTATCAGAACGGTGATGAGCTGGGTCCAGATGAGGGGCACGATGAAGCCACCCTTGTAGATGGTACCGAGAAGGTCACCGGTCACGGGCTGGTGTTCGCCAGCATTGAAGAGAGAGAAGGGAGCGCTGGCCCATGTGTCGCCATCGGAGAAGTGGCTCTTGTAGCCAAATACGAATACGTAGATTGCTTCAGCGATAAGCCAGCTGATAAAGATAACTAACAGACCGGACTTGATACCGGTGAAGCCCTGAGACTTCTTTGCACTCTTAGGTGCGGGAGCAGTTGTTGCCATTTGTTTTGTTTTGAAAAGTTAATAAAAAAGTGTATTTAAAATGGTTTTGTGTCGTCATATTTCGTTTGCAAGCGCAAAGGTAGCAAGTTTTGCGCAACCGACAAAGTTTTTCTCTCCTTTTTTCAAGAAAAAAACTTTTTTTAAGCTGATTTCGTAAAAATTTTCGTTTCTTCGCACACTTTATTAAAAATAATAATGTAACTTTGCGTCCAAATTTATACACCATCATGAGAAAAACCCTTCTTTTCTGCCTTGCCATCCTCCTTTGGAGCTGCACCGACAACAAGAAAATCCAAGACCAAGAAAAGGAACTTCAGGAACTGCGCCAGCTCGCTGAGCTCGACCGTCAGGAAATGGAGAACCAATACGCCGAGTATGCCCTCCAGTACGATGAACTGAAGAAGGGCATTCAGGACGACTCCCTCCTGCAACGCCTCAACGCCGAGCAGCAGCGCGCCGAAAACCTTGCCGAGCAACTGCGCCAGCTCAAGGCCAGCAAAAGTGCCGACGTGGCTGAAATACGCAAGCTCAAGGCCGAGCTCGCCACCGTGCGCGAAGTGCTGCGCTCCTACATCCTGCAGGTGGACTCCCTTCAGCGCCTCAACCAGACGCTTACCACCGAGCGCGACGAGGCCCGCGCACAGGTACTGGAGGCTAACACGCAGATTACCAACCTCAACACCGAGCGCGCCAACCTCACCGAGAAAGTAGCCATCGCTGCCCAGCTCGACGCCACCAACATTGGCATCACGCCGCTCAAGAAAAACGGCAAGATGGCCAAGAAGACCAAAGATGTCGTGCGTTTCGCCATCAATTTCACCATTGCCAAGAACGTCACCGCACAGGCTGGCAACCGCACCGCCTATGTGCGCCTGCTTAAGCCCGGCAACGCTGTGCTCAACCCCTCCGGCTCCTTCACTTACGAGAATCGCTCGCTGGAATGCTCGGCCCAACGCCAGGTGGAATACACAGGACAGGCCACGGCCGTGCAACTCTACGTCCCCGTCAACGAAGCGCTTCAACCGGGCAAATACTCGCTCGCCATTTTCGTTGATGGTCAGATGGTTGGCTCGTCTGCGCTCACATTGGAAAAGTAAGCAGCCGTCCCTGCGGCCGTCCTTATTTTTCTCACCCCCGAACACGAAAGCCGGGGCGCCTTTAGGCCCCGGTTTTTCTATATCTTGCTGCAAACTACTCCCCTTTTAATTTCACCGAAGTCCCTTTTAATTTTAACTAAGTCGGCTTTAGTTCAAATTAAGTCGGCTTTAGTTTCGACTAAGTCGGCTATAGTTCGCGCTACTTCTAAACTTGGATTTTTCACGGGCGCCCTCACGCCCCTCCCTGCTTATAAAGGCGAAAGAAAATCCGCAAAAGTTCAAAAATAGAGCAATCCTCTCATCTACAGCAGCATTTAGAGAGCAAAGCAAATGGGATTTCTCACATAAAACAGGGTTTACAAGCGCAAAAAATTGCTCTTTTACCCGCACGAAAAACGGCAAAAAGAGGCCCAAACAGTACTACGTCAAGCGGTAGCCCCGCATCTATTTTCACAATACAGGCTTCACTATACCCACCTTCCCCATGCAGTCCATCAAACTTTCCGAACTCGGCGAAATCGTACGCGAAACGCTGGAATTGACCATGCCGTCGCCCTTCTGGGTGAGGGCTGAGATTGCCGAGTGCCGCGAAGGCGCCGGTGGACACTGCTACATGGAACTCATTGAGCACGACGACGCTACAGGGCAGGTACTGGCCCGTGCCCGCGCCAACATCTGGCGCAACGTTTATGCGTTCCTCCGTCCGCGCTTTGAGCGTGAGAGCGGACAGCGTCTGCAGGCGGGAATGAAGGTACTCCTTGAGGTGAAGGTTACTTTCCATCCTCAATACGGCTACGCCCTCTCCGTCAGCGACATCGACCCTTCTTTCACCCTCGGCGACGCTGCCCGTCGGCGTCAGGAGATTCTCCGACTACTGGATGAGGACGGCGTGCTCCACATGAACCAGGAACTTCCGCTCCCCCGCCCCATCCGCCGCGTGGCCGTCATATCCAGCGCCACGGCAGCCGGATTCGGCGACTTCCGCGACCAGATAGAAAAGGCCGGCGTACCCATCCTGACGCGTCTGTTCCCGGCCACGATGCAGGGTGAGGCGGTGGAGGCGAGCATCATTGAGGCTCTCGACCGCATCAACGACGAACGCCACGAATGGGATGCCGTGTGCATCATCCGCGGCGGCGGAGCGGTGGCCGACCTCGGGGGCTTCGAGAGTTATGCCCTGGCGGCGAACGTGGCGCAGTTCCCCCTGCCCGTCATCACCGGCATCGGCCACGAACGCGATGAGACCGTCATCGACCTCGTGGCCCACACGCGCCTCAAAACGCCCACTGCCGTGGCGGCCTTCCTCATCGACCAATGGCTGGAGTGCTTCGACGAACTAAAGAATATTGAAACGCGCTTGCTTTCAGCGATTAAATCGCGCATAAATGAAGTAAAGCTGGAAATATCCCGCACCGACAAAATCCTCCTCCAGAGCAGCACGCAGCGCCTCCTTTTCGCGCGCCGACAACTGGGCGATTTTCACTCTCTCCTCACCTCCGCCGCCCTGCGGCAAGTGAATGCGAAACAGACGGGCCTCAGCCTCGCCGCGCAGAAACTCAGCAACGCTTCTGCAGGCGTCATTCGCGAGCAGAACCATCGCCTTGCGCTCATAGAGAACAGCCTCAAACTGGCGGACCCTGCCCTTATCCTGCGCCGCGGTTACTCTATCACGCGCCTTAACGGGAAAGCCGTGCGCTCGGCTGCCGACCTGAAGGCCGGCGACCGCATCACTACCACCCTCGCACAGGGCGAAATCACATCCACAATATAGGAAAACGAAAAACAAAATATGAAGAACGAAATGACCTACACCGAGGCGTTCGCCCGTCTCGAGAAACTCACCCAGGACATTGAGCAAGGCACGCTCGACATCGACAATTTGGCCGCTGCGCTCAAGGAGGCACAGGGGCTTCTTAAGCTTTGCAAAGAGAAGATTGGGAACATAGAGAAAGAAGTTAACCAAATCTTGCAAAAAGATGAGCAAGAATAAGTTATCAAAGTTCGCAGACATGGCCACATACGGCAATGTCTTGCAGTCGGCCGACATTCATCCGGCTGCCTGGGAGGCCGATATGCGCGGCCACTGGGGAGAGCGCCATTTCGGCAACGATAACCCCATCGTGCTGGAACTCGGCTGCGGTCGCGGCGAGTATTGCGTGGGTTTGGGCCGCCTCTTCCCCGACAAGAACTTCATCGGTATCGACATCAAGGGTGCCCGCATGTGGCACGGCGCCACCGAGGCTCTCAACGAGGGGCTTGACAACGTAGCTTTCCTGCGGACGCGCATAGAATTCATCGAGCGGTTTTTCGCGCCTGGGGAGATTAGCGAGATATGGCTCACCTTCTCCGACCCGCAGATGAAGAAGGCCACGAAGCGCCTGACGTCGTCGTATTTTCTGGAGCGCTACCGCCACTTCCTCTGCGACTGCGGCACCGTGCACGTGAAGACCGACTCCTTATTCTTATATACGTACACGCGCGAACTCGTCAAGAAGTGCCAACTGCCCGCCGAAGTGGTGGTGGAGGACCTCTACGCCGAAGTGAAGGACGACCCCATCCTCGGCATACAGACCTATTACGAGCAGCAGTGGCTCCAGCGCGGACTCTCCATCAAGTATCTGCGCTTCCGTCTGCCGCACGCCACACCGCTGTCGGAGCCCGAAATTGACATTCCGCTTGACGATTATCGCTCTTACAACCGACAAAAACGCTCTTCCTTAGATACGGGGCGTTAAAAAAGCGGGCAGACACTTGCCCGCTTCACTTTTTTTTCGTAATTTTGCAGCCGTATCGCTCCGGTCTGGTAGCTCAGTTGGATAGAGCAACAGCCTTCTAAGCTGTGGGTCCCGGGTTCGAGCCCCGGCCAGATCACTTTCCTTTTTATTTGCCACACACTTTTTTTGAGTGCCATGCTCTACGAGTGGAATGAAATAGAATTTTCCGCCGAGCAGGCTGCCACCGCACAGCAACTTGCCGAAGGAATGGGCATCCACCCCACCTTGGGGCGGCTGCTGATTGAGCGTGGCATAACCACACTGCCGGAGGCGCGGCGCTTCTTCCGCCCTCAACTCACCGAACTGCACGACCCGTTCCTTATGAACGACATGCAAGTGGCAGTGGACCGCCTCAACCAAGCTCTTGCTAAGAAAGAACGCATCCTCGTTTATGGCGACTACGATGTGGACGGCTGCACGGCCGTAGCGCTGGTGTATAAATTCCTGCATCAGTACTACAGCAACGTGGACTACTACATCCCCGACCGTTATGACGAAGGCTACGGCGTAAGCTTCAAGGGCGTGGACTTTGCGGCCGAAACGGGCGTGAAGCTTATCATCGTGCTCGACTGTGGTATCAAAGCCGTGGACGAAATACAGTATGCCAAGGACCAAGGCATAGATTTCATCATCTGCGACCACCACGTGCCCGACCCCGAACTGCCGCCCGCCGTGGCTATCCTCAACCCCAAGCGCGAGGATAACCTCTACCCCTACACCGACCTCTCCGGCTGCGGCGTGGGCTTCAAGTTTATGCAAGCCTTCGCCCTGAACAACGGCATTGAGTTCAATAAACTCTACGAACTTCTGGACCTCTGCGCCGTAAGTATCGCTTCCGACATCGTGCCTATCATGGGCGAAAACCGCGTGCTGGCTTACCACGGCCTGCGCTGCCTCAACTCCAACGCCTCCACCGGCCTGATGGCCATTGCCGAGGTGTGCGGACTGGGCGACCGCGAGTTGACGATGAACGATATCATTTTCAAAATTGGCCCCCGCATCAACGCCAGCGGAAGAATGCAGAACGGCAAACTGGCCGTGGCCTTGCTCGTGGAGCAGGACTACCAGACGGCACAGGAGCTGGCTTCGCGCATAAATATGTACAACGAGCAGCGCAAGGACCTCGACCGCGTCATCACGGAGGAGGCCTACGAACAAGCGCGCAACCTTCCCGGCATCGAAGATAAGAAGTCGGTGGTCATCTACAACGAGCAGTGGCACAAAGGTATCATTGGCATCGTGGCCTCCCGCCTTACGGAGCAATACTACCGCCCTGCCGTGGTACTGACCCGCGCCGAGGGCGTGGCTACCGGCAGTGCACGCAGCGTGAGCGGCTTCGACGTGTATGCTGCCGTGCTCTCCTGCGCCGACCTTCTGGAAAACTTCGGCGGCCACACCTATGCCGCCGGTCTGAGCATGAAGGCCGAGAACGTACCCGAGTTTACGCGCCGATTTGAGGCCTATGTGGAGCAACACATCCTTGATGAGCAGACGCAGCCCACGATAGATATTATCGGGCACCTCAACTTTGAGGACATAAACTACGATTTCTTCCGCCAGCTGCAGAAGTTCTCGCCCTTCGGCCCTGCCAACGAGCGTCCTCACTTCTGCACCAACAAAGTTTTTGACTACGGCACGTCCAAAGTTGTGGGACGTGGCCAGGAGCACATCCGCATGGAACTGGTCGATGGCAAGTCCAATCACGTGATGAACGGCATCGCTTTCGGCCAGGCCAACCAGGTGCGCTACATCAAGACGCGCCGCGCCTTTGATATCTGCTACAGTGTGGAAGAAAACAGCCACAAGCGCGGCGAAATCCAATTACAGATAGAAGACATCCGCCCGCGGGAATAATCAGTGTGCACTATGAATAACGATTCGGCACACCCCGCTCCCCTCTCCCCCACTCCTCTCGACGTGTTGCGAGAGAACTGGGGCTATGACTCGTTCCGTGGCATTCAGGAGGAGATTATCACCAGCATCATGGCGGGCCACGACACGCTGGGCCTGATGCCGACGGGCGGCGGCAAGAGTATCACCTTCCAAGTGCCGGCACTGTGCCGCGAAGGCCTCTGCCTTGTCATCACTCCGCTGATCGCCCTGATGCGCGACCAGGTGCAAAACCTGCGCAACCGCAATATCCTCGCCTCCGCCGTGTATAGCGGGATGAGTGCCGTGGATATCGAGCGCATTTATGACAATTGCATCTTCGGCAAGACCAAATTCCTTTACGTCAGCCCCGAACGCCTCGATTCCGAGATGTTTCAGGTGAAGCTGAAGCGCATGAACGTGAGCCTCATCACCGTGGACGAGGCCCACTGCATCTCCCAGTGGGGCTACGACTTCCGTCCGGCGTATCTAAGGGTGAAGGAAGTGAGGAAGATGTGCCCCGGCGTGCCCGTTCTGGCCCTCACCGCCACCGCCACGCCTGAAGTGGTGGACGACATCTGCCGGCAACTGGAGTTCAGGGAGGGCCACGAAGTGTTCCGCATGAGTTTTGAGCGCAAGAACCTGCACTACGTGGTGCGCCATAGCGAGGACAAGTTCGGGCAACTGCTTCATATTCTGCAGAGGGTGCCGGGCTCGGCCATCGTTTACACCCGCAGCCGGGAGGGAACGGTGGAGGTAGCGCGCCAGTTGGTGGACAGCGGCGTCAAGGCCCTTCATTTCCACGCCGGCCTCCCCTTGGCCGACAAAGCCCTGCGCCAGCAGCGGTGGCAAACGGGCGAGACGCGCGTCATGGTGGCCACCAACGCCTTCGGCATGGGCATCGACAAGCCCGACGTGCGCCTCGTGATACACCTCGACCTCCCCGACTCCGTGGAAGCCTATTTCCAAGAGGCAGGGCGCGCCGGACGCGACGGGCAGGACGCCTGGGCCGTGCTCCTTTTCGCGAAAAACGACATTCGGAAGATGGAGCGCCACATTGCAGAGGAGTTCCCGCCCAAGGACTTCTGCTGCCAGATATACGAGGAGCTGGCCTACTATTTCCAACTCCCCGTGGGCGAAGGCGCCGGGCAGGACCACGAGTTCAACATCAACAACTTCTGCCGCTGTTTCCGCCATTACCCCGTGGGCGTGGAGAGCGCCCTCAAACTGCTCACCCGCGCCGGCTACATAACCTACCGCGACAGCGACGACAACAAGTCGCGCATCATGTTTATCATGCGCCGCGACGAGTTATACAACCTTCGCCACCTGTCGAAGGCCCACGACAGAATCATCAACGCGCTCCTGCGCCGCTACACCGGCCTTTTTGCCGAATACGTCTATATTGAGGAAGAGACGCTCTCCACTGATACGGGCCTCACCCCTCAAGAAATCTACGACCTCCTCATGGACCTCACGCGGCAGCGCATCGTCAACTACGTGCCGCGCAAGAACGTGCCGCACATTCTTTATGAGCAGCGCCGACTGGAGACCCGCCACATCCAATTCCCCAAAAGCGTGTATGAGGAGCGGAAAGAGATATTCGAGCGCCATATCAAGGGCATCACGACCTACGCCACCGAGCAGGACACCTGCCGGAGCCAGTATCTGCTCAACTATTTCGGCGAAAAAGACAGCCCCCGCTGCGGACACTGTGACGTGTGCTGCCAATAATAAATGTTGATAAAGTCGTCTTAATAATATAAAAGACAACAAAAACAACAAAAACAACTTTTTTTACCACGAATTGCACGAATCTCACGAATCCCGCAGATTGACGAATGGCTGCACGATGCAGCACGAATTACACTAATGCGAGCGACAAGCATTAGTGAGATTCGTGCTGCACCCAGCAGCCATTTTTATCACAAGAACATATTCGTAAAATTCGTGTGATTCGTGGTCAAAAAAATATATTTCTGAAAGATTTTCTTTTAATTTCTTTTATAATTTTGGTTGTCGCACTTGGGACCTTTCAGTTCAGCAAAACATCAACCTTTGCGCGCCCGTCCGCATTTTTCACTAAATGCCGATTTATTTTGAGTTTATAAGCCGTTCTTTTTTTGTCAAAATATTTTCACCTTTTCCCCTCAAAAATAGGCCGTATTTTCAAATTTTTTTTTGCGTTTACTTCTGTGCGATTCTATGAGATGTTCCTATGTTACTGATTTTCTTTCGCTTAATACACAAGCGAGCTAAAACGTCCCCCTAAAACCCTCTCTACACCCCCTTATATCCGTCTTTCCAATCGCAATTTTGTCCCAATTTGCAGCACTCCCCCCTCGGGGGAGCGGAGAGGGGGTCGCCCCTAAAGCCCTTTTAATCGCAACTAATGCCCTTTTAATTGAAATTATCGCCCTTTTAATTTGAACAATCGCCCTTTTAATTTTTCCGATGTCCCTTTTAGTTTTTTCTAAAATAGGGTATCGGGAAAAAGTAATGGAATTTAGGAAAAAACGGGACTGCTTTCGTTTTTTTCAAAACGGACGTTTTTGGGCGGAATGCAGGGTTAGGTCGTCGCGAGCCTCAAAAACGGTCCAAAATCTGTGCAAAAATTAAATCTGGTTTTACTTCTTTTTCAGTGAACAGGAAAAAAGACGAAACCCGCTTTCATTTGCCATAAAAAACATGCTTCTCGAAGCGACGGATATACCCTAATAAATAATTCCTGCTGCGCCAAAATGTAAAGAATTTCCTTTTTTTGCATCATAATGGCCAAAATACAACTTTTTTCCGGCATTTTCTTGCTTTTTTTTCCTCCTTTTACAACTTTTTTGCGTAAATTTGCACGCGCAAAAGTAGCGTTAGCAATAAATGCCCCAAGAATATCCCACCCTCGTAGCTCTTCTTGACAAACTTCCCCCCATCACTCTGGAGGAAATGTCGGGAATAAAGCTGATGAACCGCACAGACACGAAATTCGTCACAACGATGCCCGTGCTTGAGCAGCTGCTGGCGTTATGTCAGGGCAGTTACTACGCACAGTTCAACTGCGGCCACAAGATTGCACCCTACCGCACGATTTACTGGGACGACGAGGCGCACTCCATGTATCAGCGCCACCAGTGCGGCCATAAGCCCCGCGTGAAAGTAAGGGCCCGTACATACGTGGATTCCCAGATTTCCTTCCTTGAAATCAAGAAGAAGGACAACCACGGCAAGACGCGCAAGAAGCGCATCCCCGTGCCGTCGCTCGAGGACGTGATGGAGCACGGCACAGGCGAGGAATTCCTCAAAGAGCGCACGCCTTTCTATTTCCTACAGCCCGAAGAGGGCCGCACGGCTATCAAGGCGCGCATCCAGAACCAGTTCCACCGCATCACGCTCGTCAACTACGCCCACACCGAGCGCCTCACCATTGACTTCGGCCTGCGTTTCAAGAATTTCGACAGCGGAATAGAGCACGCCCTGCCCCGCACCGTTATCATCGAACTCAAGCGCGACGGCCGCCAGCCCTCCCCCATCCTCCCGCTTCTTCTCCAGTTGCGCGTCAAGCCCGCCGGCTTCTCAAAATACTGCATCGGCACGGCACTGACAAACCCCAATGTGCGGCTCAACAACTTTAAGCAGCGCCTCATTGAACTGAAGCCTTACCTATAAGTCGGCCTTCACGGCATGCTCTCCATTTCTCTGACGCATGCCCAAGCCTCCGCCCCTAAACATCCCACGCTTAAAAATTTACAATCATATGGAAATTATTCTTAAGTATTTCACAGAGAATGTGAACCTCATCAACCTCATTTCAGGCACTATTCTCAACACTTTCTTCGTGTGGATTATCGTCCACTTCTTCTACTTCCCCAAAGGCCGCCGCCGCGACTACTATTTCTCGTTCATCCTTATGAGCATCAGCGTCTTCATGCTCATTTTCCTGCTCATCGGCAATGACAAGACGGTAGGCACAGGCGTAGCTCTCGGCCTCTTCGCCATCTTCAGCATCGTGCGTTTCCGCACGGAGAGTGTGCCCATCCGCGAGATGACCTACCTCTTCATTCTCGTGGCTATGAGCGTGCTCAACGGCAAATTGGGCTCCAACATTCACATCTTAGAAGCGCATCCTACGCCCAAAGACCCCAGCAATATGGTGGAAATGGCCGTAAGCACCCAGATGGCTCTTCTCATCAGCACTATCTACATCTGTATCATCAGCGCCATCTTCATTGGCGTCGTTTGGGTGGCTGAGCACGTGCTGACCAAGAACTACGCCGAGGGCTGCAAGTACGTGAAGTACGACAATATCGAACTCATTACCCCCGAGCGCTACGACGACCTCGTGGCCGACCTTGAAAAGCGCCTCGGCCTGAAAATCCTGCGTGTAGAAGTGGGCACCGTTGATTTCCTTAAGGACGCTACGATGCTCCGCGTGTTCTACGCTGATAAGGATGCGAAAATCAAGCCCGTGGACCGCATCTTTAAAATAGACGCTGATGCCAACGCGGCCTCTTGGCGTGTAAACAGCCATATCTCTCACAAAAACTAACCCCTTCAACGAATGAAACGCCTCCTTCTTTCCCTGCTACTCCTGCTTCCTCTCGGTCTATACGCCGAAGGTGGCCTGTGGACCAGCATCAGCGTTGAGAAAAGCTTCAAGAAAACTTGGAGTCTCGGCGCCGAAGCCGACATGCGTGCCAACGACAACCTCAACAGCATCAGCCGCGTCTCCATCGGCCTGAGCGGCGACTACAAAGTGCTGCCTTGGCTCAAGCTCGGAGCCGGCTACTCCTTTATCTCCGACCGCAACCCCTGTGCCCTCAAGCCCGACTACAAGAAAACGAGCGGCGCCTTCAACGGCTACAACCTAGACGAGGCCTACTGGCGCAACAAGCACCGCGCCACCTTTGACGTCACCGGCAAGCTCAAGGCCGGACGCTTCTCCTTCTCGCTGCGTGAGCGCTACCAGTTCACCCACGCCATGGCCGGCTCCTGCCTGCGCACCAAGTACCGCGGCGGCGTGCTCCCCGGCGAAGGCGTTGACGTCAGCAACATGCAGCAAATCGGCGACTACTATTTCTGGCCCGGCGACGAGGAAGTCGTTATGGACAGCAAATCCGCCAAGAACACCCACTACCTCCGTTCGCGCCTCAGCATTGACTACAACATCCGCCACTGCCCCGTCACCCCCGAGGTAAGTTACGAAATCACCAACAACCTCGGCGACGGCCTCAGCGCCGTGAAGCAGCGCGTAGTGGCCGGCCTCGACTGGAAAGTAACCAAGAAATTCCACATCGGCACCGCCTACGTCTTCCAGCACCAGTTCCAGGCCGAGGAATACGAGCCCAACACCCTCCATGCCGGCAGCCTGAGCCTCAAGTTCGACCTGTAGGCCCTTTTCACCATTCACCTTTTCCGCACAAACACATAAACAGAATGAAACGCCTTATCATATTGTTCCTCGCCGCCTGCCTCGTGGGCAGTGCCGCAGCCAATATCACCTACGTCACCTTCCGCCAGCAGAACGGCGCAGAGCGCAGCCTGCCCCTCGCCGGTCTGCGCGTCGATTTCCAAGACGGCCTCCTCAAAGCCTCTTGCCAAGGCGAAGCCTTCGACCTTGACCTCACCACAATGCAGGCTCTCATCTTCGCCAGCCAGCCCACCGGCATCGGCAGCGTCATCAACGACGGCGAAGACCCCTATGCCGCGCAGCACAAGGCCCAGACCACGGCCTACGACCTCCTCGGCCGTCCCCTCTCCTCCATCAACGGACAGGAGCGCGGCATCTACATCCGCGACGGAGAGAAGTATCTGAAAGACAACCGCGAGCTGCCAGACCTTGAGGCCAATAAGGCACACCGCCGCCACGACAAGCGCGCCATCAATACCCTTGCCGACGTCCAGAACGGCGCTCTCGTAGTCACCGGCACCGGCATTGGCTATTCCTACCCCTTCAACCCCGCCACCGAGATGACTTTCAAGCCCGACGCACTCGTCATCGACGGCACGGAGTTCCTCCTCACGGACTACCCCACCCTCATCGGCACCGCACTGGGCCAGGAAGAGGCCAGCGTATATGCTCACTATGACGGTGCCACCGCCAGCCTGAGCATCAGCGGCGAACTTGCCGCCCGTATCAGCGCAGAAGTGAAGGGTGCCAACATCACCGTCACCGACATTCAGGAGGCCACCGACCAGGCCGACATCACCGAGGTCACCTACCACCTCGCCGGCACCTCCACCGACGGCTCCTTCCATCAGATTGGCGCCTACAAGTGCACCGTCTCTCTCGAAGGCATCAGCCTTGAGAGCAGCGCCTGTCCCTTTGAGATAGAGAACGGCAAGCGCATCAACATTCTCCTGGCCGACGGCTCGCAAAACACCTTCCGCGACGGCGCCAACAACTTCCGCAAGAGCACCTTCTGGATAAAGGGCCACCCCGAGTTCAGCGGCGCCGGCACCCTCAACCTCACCGGCACCCAGCGCCACGCCTACTCCTCCAACGAATACACGCAACTCAAAAACTCCTTCACCGGCACCATCAACATCCTTGGCGCCCAGAGCGACGGCATGCACGTTGAGCAGTACTATGAGCAGCGCAACGGCAATGTCATCTTCAAAAACGTCCTTGGCGACAATCTCGACATAAGCGCCACCACGACTACCACCGACGAATACAACGGCCAAGTCATCATCTCCGGCGGCACCCTCGACTGCACCGCCAGTGGCGACGACACCAAGTGCATCAAGAGCGAGAGCCACACCACCATCACCGGCGGCACCCTCCGTCTGCGCTGCACCGGCGACGGCAGCAAGGGCCTCAGCGTGGGCACCACCGTGGCCAACGTCGGCAGCGGCGACCTCCTCATCCAGCAGGACCCCAACGCCGCCAGCAACGAGCGTCCCTATGTCTATCTCCTCGCCACCGGCGATGAATACGTCAATCCCGCCGATGTCAACGACACCTCCAAGTGCCGCGGCATCAAGGTCAAGGGCAACTTCACCTTCGACGGCGGTACCATTGAGCGCGACCTCTCCAGCACCGTCAAAGCCTCAAAGATAATCAGCATCGACGGCACCTACACCTACAAGAGCGGCAGCCTCAAAAACTGCTCCATATAAAAAAAGCAAATAAAAGGAAAGAGTGAAAAGATACATTAATTTTTCACTTTGCATTTTTCACTTTTCACTCTTCACTTTATAATGTCATATTTCAAGAACTTCTACGCCATCAACATTTGCGGCATCATCATCTCGCGCGGTAAGTTGAGCGCCGTGTCCACCAACCACGAGCGCATCCACACGCGTCAGCAGCTGGAGATGCTCTTCGTGTTCTTCTTCCTGTGGTACGGCGTGGAGTGGCTCATGCGGCTCGTCATCCATCGTAGCGCCATCACCGCCTACCTCAACATATCCTTCGAGCGCGAAGCCTACGCCAACGAGCGCAACCTCGACTACCTCCGTTCGCGTCCCTTCTTCGCCTGGCGAAAACACCTCAAAAAGTAATCGTTCACCCGTTGCCATAAAGCAACGCCCATACAAAAGCCCCAAGTACCCCTTGGGGCTTTTTCATCCCATTCATGCTTAGGCCACCCTACCATCCTCCTTGCCTTTGTGACTCCCCACATAAAAACGTGTCCGCACGTGTAAAAATGAATTTCAACAATCGTGCAAATCATTCCCATTCGGCACAACGCGGGGAAGACGGAAAAAGGTCACACGGGTGCGCGCATACACGGGCGAGTATTTATAAATAAGGTGTAGAGAGGGGGGTGGCAGTTGCAGTTTTGAGGGATAAAGGGCAGTTTATGCGGGAAAAATTTGCATGTATGGGAACTTTTTAGTTACTTTGCAGATTGAAATAAATCATTAACCCCATAATATTACCAAAAAACTACTTTTCGTAATGGCAGAAGAATTAGAAGCCAAGGAAGTTGAAACCGTCGTGGTGCGCTTCTCTGGCGACTCTGGTGACGGCATGCAACTTGCCGGTAACATTTTCTCCACCGTGTCTGCTACCGTCGGTAACAGCATCAGTACTTTCCCCGACTATCCCGCTGACATTCGCGCTCCGCAAGGCTCCCTGACGGGAGTGAGCGGCTTCCAGGTGCACATTGGCGCCGATGAGGTTTATACGCCCGGCGACCTGTGCGACGTGCTCGTGTGTATGAACGCCGCAGCCCTGAAGACGCAGTACCGCTTTGCCAAGCCCGGCTCGGCCATCATTATCGACACCGACTCCTTCGGACCTGCCGACCTGAAGAAGGCCGAGTTCCAGACGGAGGACTACCTGAGCGAGATGGGCATCGACCCCGACCGCGTCATTGCCTGCCCCCTCACCACGATGGTGAAGCACTGCCTCGAAGACAGCGGAATGGATAACAAGAGTATGCTGAAGTGCCGCAACATGTTCGCCCTCGGCCTCGTGTGCTGGCTCTTCGACCGCGACATAGACATAGCCTTCAATTTCCTGCGCGAGAAGTTCGCGAAGAAGCCTGCCATTGCCGAGGCCAACATCAAGGTGATACAGGCGGGCTACGACTTCGGCCACAACACGCACTCCAAGGCCGGCATCGTGCACCGCATTGAGAGCCGCCACAAGGTGCCCGGCCGCTATATGGACATCACGGGCAACAAGGCCACGGCCTACGGTTTCATCGCCGCCGCTGAGAAGGCCGGCCTGAAGCTCTACCTGGGCTCCTACCCCATCACCCCCGCCACCGACGTGCTGCACGAACTGGCCAAGCACAAGAGCCTGGGCGTGACCACGGTGCAGTGTGAGGACGAAATCGCCGGCTGCGCCAGCGCCATAGGTGCCAGCTTCGCCGGTGCCCTGGGCGTGACCTCCACCTCCGGCCCCGGTCTGTGCCTGAAGAGCGAGGCCATCAACCTGGCCGTGATTATGGAGTTGCCGCTCGTGGTGCTCGACGTGCAGCGCGGCGGCCCCGCCACCGGTCTGCCCACCAAGAGCGAACAGACCGACTTGCTGCAGGCTCTCTTCGGCCGCAACGGCGAGAGCCCCTTGCCCGTGATTGCCACCATGAGCCCCACCGACTGCTTCGACGCCGCCTATGAGGCCTGCAAGATGGCCCTGGAGCACATGACGCCCGTCATCCTCCTCACCGACGGCTACGTGGCCAACGGCTCGGGTGCCTTCCGCCTGCCCGAACTGGACAAGTATCCCGCCATCAACCCGCCGTTCGTCCCCGAGGAACTGCGCGGAAAGTGGACGCCCTATATGCGCGCCGAAAACGGCAGCCGCTACTGGGCCGTGCCCGGCCGCGAAGGCTTCACCCACATCCTCGGCGGCCTGGAGAAGGACAGCAACACCGGCGTTATCTCCACCGACCCGGACAACCACCAGCTCATGACCGAACTGCGCGCCAAGAAGGTGGCCAACATCCCCGTGCCCGATCTCGAAGTGGTGGGTGACAAGGATGATGCCGAACTCCTCATCGTAGGCTTCGGAGGCACCTACGGCCATCTGCACGAAACGATGGACCGCCTGCGCAAGGCCGGCCATAAGGTGGCCCTCGCCCACTTGCGCCACATCAACCCCTTGCCGAAAAACACCGCCGAGGTGCTGCGCCGCTACCCCAAAGTAGTCGTGGCCGAGCAGAACACCGGCCAACTGGCCGCCTGGCTCCGCATGAAGGTGGATGGCTTCTGCCCCATGCAGTACAACGAGGTGAAGGGACAGCCCTTCAAGGTGGCAGAGCTCGTGAAAGAATTTACCAAGCTGATGAACAAATAATAATTTTTTTATCAAGAATTAAAGAATCTTTTCTTGCGAAAGGAGAAGAATTATTAGGAATTGCGGCACAGGGCCGCAGAAGATCCATGCGGTTGGCTTGACTTTCGGTCTGTTTTCCCTCCGGTTCCGCCGTGCTCCCACGGCAATTCATGAAAATTCAAGACAAATAGCTCCGAAAAAATCCTTAATTCTTAAATTCTTGATAGACATAAAAAGAAATATCATGGAATACTCCGCCAATGATTATAAAAAAGGTCAGCCGCGCTGGTGTCCGGGCTGCGGTGACCACTTCTTCCTCGGCGCCCTCCACAGAGCCATGGCCGAGATGGGCATTGCGCCCCACGATATTGCCGTAATCAGCGGCATCGGCTGCTCCAGCCGCCTGCCCCACTATATGGCCACGTACGGCATGAACACCATCCACGGCCGCGCCGCCGCCATCGCTACCGGCGTGAAGGTGGCCAACCCCAACCTCACCGTATGGCAAATCAGCGGCGACGGCGACGGCCTCGCCATCGGCGGCAACCACTTCATCCACGTGAACCGCCGCAACGTAAACCTCAACATGATAATCCTCAACAACCGCATCTACGGTCTGACGAAGGGCCAGTACAGCCCCACGTCGCCCCGCGGCTTCGTGTCGAAGTCCAGCCCCTACGGCACCGTTGAGGAACCCTTCCGCCCCGCCGAACTCTGCCTCGGCGCCCGCGGCCACTTCTTCGCCCGTACCGTGGCCACGGACCTGCCCCACTGCATCGAGGTGCTCAAGGCCGCTCAAGCCCATAAGGGTGCCAGCGTGACGGAGGTGCTGCAGAACTGCGTCATCTTCAACAACGGCACCCACGCCTCCGTCTATGACAAGGAGGGCCGCGAGAAAAACGCCATCTATGTGCGTCACGGCGAGAAACTCGTCTTCGGCCCCAACAACGAGTACGGCCTCGTGCAGCAAGGCTTCGGCCTGCGCGTGGTGGAAATCGGCAAAAACGGTTTCACGCTCGACGACGTGCTCGTCCACGACGCCAAGTGCTTTGACGGCACGCTGCAACTGAAACTCGCCCTCATGGGCAACGGCGACGGCTTCCCCGTGGCCCTCGGCGTTATCCGCGACGTGGACGCCCCCACCTACGACGATGCCGTAACCGAGCAGATAGAGGAAGTGAAGGCCATGAAGCCCTACCACAACTTCCAGGAATTATTGGAAACGAATGATATCTGGGAGGTGAAGTAAAGAAGCCTCACACGTGCAGCCCCTATCCGACGCGGCTGCTACGCACCGCGCCACCTTCCCCCCATAGGGGAAGGAATAATGCCTAAAGGTTTATAACCATTAACCCTATAACCTCATAACCCCACAACCCCACAACCTCACAGCCCAAGAACCTCACAACCCCAAGACACGACCTATAGAGGTATCTCCCCCTCCCTATGGGGGAGGGGTGGCAGAGCACCGAAGGTGGCTCTGACGGAGAGGGGCTTTGGGTGAGGCTTTAGTTCTCTCTTATGTACACACGCCTTACCGCTGCACAAGCAGCCCAAATGATTGACAACGATGCCAACGTGGCCTTCAGCGGCTTCACGCCCAACGGTATCCCCAAGGACATTATCCGCGAGGTGCGCAAGCGCGCCGAAATACTCCACGCCGCCGGCGAGCCCTACAAGATAGGCATCATCACCGGTGCCTCCGGCTGCCAGAGCCTGGAGGGCGACATGGCCGTGGCGCAAGCCATCAAGTTCCGCGGTCCGTTCTCCACGAACAAGGACTTCCGCATCCACACCAACCTCGGTGAGATTGACTACGAGGATATGCACCTGGGCCACGTGGCCGAGCGTCTGCGCCGCGGCTACTACGGCGAGATAGACTGGGCCATCATCGAGTGCAGTGAGATAGAGGAAGGCGCCGACGTCTGCAAGGCCGTGCTCACCACCGCCGGCGGCATCGTGCCCACCATCGTACGCCTCGCCAAGCGCATCTTCATCGAACTCAACGCCTTCCACTCGCCCAAGTCGCGCCTGTTGCACGACGTTTATGAGTGCGAGGAATACCCCCGCCGCCAGCCCATCCCCCTTCTCTCCGTGGGCGGCCGCATCGGTAAAGACCACGTATGCATCGACGCCAAGAAGATTGTCGCCGTGGTGGAGACCAACACGCCCGAAGAGGCCCGCGGCTTCAAGGATCCCGACGAAGCCCTCTGCACCATCGGCCAGAACGTCGTCGATTTCTTCATCAGCGACATGAAGGCCGGCCACATACCCTCCTGCATGTTCCCCATCCAGAGCGGTGTGGGCACCACGGGCAACGCCGTGATGAAGGCCATCGGCCAGTGCGAGGGGCAGTTGCCGCCGCTGGAGGTCTATTCCGAAGTCGTGCAGGACGCCGTAGTGGAACTCATCGCCAAGGGCAAGATAAGCCAGGCCTCATGCGCCGCCATGACCTGCACCAACGAGTGCATCCAGGACGTGTATGCCAACATGGACTTCTTCCGCCATCACCTCACGCTGCGCCCCAGCGAACTGGCCAACGCCCCCGAACTCATCCGCCGCTTCGGCGTCATCGCCATGAACACCGCGCTTGAGTGCGACCTCTACGGCCACGAGAACTCCAGCCACGTGTGCGGTTCCTCTCTCATGAACGGCATCGGCGGCTCGTGCGACTACGAGCGCAACGGCTCCATCAGCATCTTCTACACGCCCTCCGTAGCCAAGGGTGGCAAGATCTCCGCCATCGTGCCCATGTGCTGCCACGTTGATAGCACCGAGCACGACGTGGACCTCATCATCACCGAGCAAGGCATTGCCGACCTCCGCGGCAAGGGCCCCATGCGCCGTGCCGAGGAAGTCATCAACAACTGCGCCCATCCCGACTACCGTCCTCTCCTGCGCGACTACCTGAAACTCGCCCCCATGGGCCACGAGCCTCAGCACATGCGCGCCGCCCTCGCCTTCCACGACACCTTCCTCCGCAAGGGCGACATGCGCCTCACCGACTTCTCCGAATATCTCTAAACTCCCCCTCAACCCGTAAACCCTTAACCCCCTAACCCCTCAGGCCTTCCCCCTTTAAGGGGGATAAGAGGGGGTCTTTATGAAAAAGATCATCGCCCTCATCATCCTCATCGGCATCGTTCTTCTGGCCGCCATCACCTGCCCCGACGCCGAAGCCCACAAGAACGCCATCGTCAACGTCATGTCCGACACCGTGGACGACAAAATCTCCGAAGAACTCAACGGCGACGACGGCAACATCATCAGCAACGGCCTCGCCTCCATCGGCTCGATGTTTGCCGGCAAGATTATCGACTCCGTGGTAGATAGCAAACTCCATGTGGACAATTACGTAGTCTTCAGCCTCGGCAAGATACATTGGGAACAGGAAGACAAAGTCGTATCCGTCGGCGTGTTCAACCAGATATACACCTTCTCACAGGAAGACATCCAGAAAGTCCTGCGCCAGCAAGGCCTCTAGAGCGATGAAACGATGAAACGATGAACGATGAAACAAATTGTTCATTGTAAATCATAAAATTGTAATTGCAATAATGGACGTCGCCACTCTCACCGCCTCTCTCGCCGGCATCTGCATGGCCATCTGCCAGATACCGCAGGCCTGGCTCGTATATAAGACGAAGGACACGCGCGGCATCTCCCTCCTCATGCAGTGCATCCTCACCTCCGGCATCATTTTCTGGTTCGTCACCGGCCTTTTGCTCCGCAACATCCCCATGTGGCTCAGCAACGGCGTATGCCTCGTCTTCTGCCTCTACGTCCTGGCGATGTGCCTGCGTCAGCGACTGAAAAAATAAATCCTTATGCTACGCCTACTACGCGTCATTCTCCTTGCCGCCCTGGCTTTCCAGGCGGCAACGGTTGATGCGCGCATTGTCATTGACGTTGTGCGCCATGGCATCGTGGCCGATGGCACAACGCCTTGTACAGCCCTCCTTCAGCGCATCATTGACAAAGCGCCCTCCGGCGCCGTCATCCGTTTTCCCCGTGGCCAGTACCTCACCGGCACCCTCCATCTGCGCAGCCACATCACCCTGCAACTCGACGAAGGAGCCACACTCCTCGCCTCCCTCCGCCACGAAGATTACGATGCCTACCGCCCCACCCACGATATGTCGCGCTACGACACGGGAGCCGGCACCCGCAACGCCAATCTCACAAGCGATGCACGATGGACACGAGCCCTCATCCTCGGCGTAGGCCTCACCGACGTCACCATCAAGGGCAAGGGCACCATTGACGGGCGCCACCTCTCCGACCCCCGCGGCGAAGAAGGTCTGCGCGGCCCCCACGCCATACTGCTGGCAGAGTGCAGCAACGTCAGCATAAAGAACATCCACGTCACGCGTGCCGCCAACTACGCCTTTCTCTGCTACGACCTCTCGCATGCCACTTTTCAAGGCCTCAACATCACAGAAGGCTGGGACGGCATCCATATCCGAGGTGGCAAGGACATTCTCATAAAGAATTGTGACATCAGCACCGGCGACGACTGCATAGCCGGCGCTTACTGGACAAATATGCGAGTGACCCGCTGCCACCTCAATTCAAGTTGCAACGGCATCCGCCTCATCGGTCCCGCTGACAGATTAGAGGTAGGACACACAGACATTCTCGGTCCTGGCCGTTACCCCCACCGCACCAACGGCCTCACCCTCGGCAGCCACTCCATCTACGGCATTGTCATAGAACCCGGAGCCTGGGGGCAGATGCCCGGCGACGTGAGTGGCGTGCACCTCCACCACCTCACCCTCAGCCACCAATATTCACCCATCGCCTACAGCATGGGCGCTGACAACCATTGCCACGACCTCACTATAGAGAACGTCAAAGCCACCCACTGCGAAGTCACCCTCCCCCTCAATCGTCAGGACTGCCCCCGCATGTGGGACAGTGTCACCCTCCGCAATGTCAGCATAACAGGCCATCAATAATTCAACACAGCAAACGACCATTATCATAGGCGGCGCAATGACAGTGCCGCCTTTTTTTGTGCCCAATCGCGCTCAGGGAAAACGCACCAAATAGGTCGTTTTATACTTTTAGCACATTATCTATCACACGCGAAGAGGCTGGAAGCCTCTACTTTGAGGATTTGCCTTGGCATCTGAGCTTGCGAAGAAGTCGGGACGCAGTCCCCGGGTATTATCTGGTCTCATGGAGGCTGGCTGGAGGCCAGTACCTTGTAGTTTATTTGAGGTACTGGCCCCCAGCCAGGCAAGGAGAAGCGATGTTAAGACCCGAGACTTCGTCCCGGGTTACTTACCGCTCACTTCGTTCGCTGTACTGGATTCCAGCCAGTAGGCGCTATTTCACACCTGGGGATTTGGTGCGTTTTCCCTGCAATCGCGCTTCCGATTCAATTTCCACATATGTAGAAAGTATTTTCCACATATGTAGAAAGTATTTTCCACAATTGTAGAAAGTAATTTCCACAATTGTAGAAAAAGAATTATTTCGCCTATCGTTGAAATCAAGACAGCGAGGTAAGCGCGTATGTCCGTGCAAGACTACGCTACGGCACTTCTATTTTGACAGCCTCCTACGTATTTCCGTCTTATTTATTTGGCTGTTTGATGAAAAGTTAGTACTTTTAACTTCGTTTTAGGTACTTTCGTTCGGAAAACCTCAAATAAATTTGGCTTTTCTCTCACTTATTCGTATCTTTGCAATCGCAGACGAGAGAAAACGTCTGACAAGAAGGCGTTCCACGCTTTATCCTTATCACTAATTCGCCAATTCATATTATCTGAAGGATAGAGGGTATGTGACGCCCACCTGTATGTATGTTTGCATACGGCATCCCGCGCCGCATAGCAATTACATATCGGCGTGGGGTTGCTATTCTTATTCATTTCAGATGCGGTGTTTGGCGATACCAGTGATAGATGAGTAAGGACAAGTCCTTACGCCTTTCTTGTATCTACTCACCATTAAGAAAAGGGCCAAACTGGGGGATTGTGAGGCAAAAGAATATTATGGATTTACTCTGTCATTACACAAGTTTTCCTGCATTATGTAGCATTGTTCAAGCAAAAGGACTTGTTTTTCGTGCGAGTAGATATAATCAGATGAATGACCCTACAGAGTTCATTTACTGTCGTTCTAACTGCCAACAACTGTTTGGAGTGGAACCCGCTGTTTATGACACTCAGTATTTCCCGTATGTCTTGTGTTTTAGCTCGCTAATAGATAACATTCTTATGTGGAGATTATATAAAGCCAAGGTGTGTTTGGTTTTGGAAAAAGAAAAGATAAGGCAATTTGCTCGAGCTAATGGCAAGTTCTTTGCAAGTGTGCAATACCCACATAAAGAAAAAAGCAAAATAGAAGATGCTATACAAAATATCGCAAAAGAGTTGGGAGCACCTATTATGGACGACATATCGGAGGAAGCACAAATTTTCTCCTGCTTTATTAAGCACCCTGACTTTAAGGATGAAAATGAGACACGCTTGGTAGCGCTCAATGATGAACTAAGGTGTTTTACATATACTCCAGATGGTCCTGGTGAAATCCCCCCGCGAGAAGATGATAATGAATTTGAAACCTCTATTAGGGAAGATGGGACGATACGTAAGTATAAAGAAATTGTTCTCCCCCCGGACACTATCAAAGAAGTGTTTGTTTATATGAAACGCTCAAAGCATTCAGAATTTGTAAAGAAGAAAATAGAAGAACTGTTTCTGAATAACGGTTACCCTAATAAATTAAAAATTCACTACACCAAATCTGTAATAACTCGTTAATACAATATCATTATGAAACAAAAACTTTTTCTTTTACTTGCGGTCATCGGTATGATGATGCCGCAAGTGGCTTCCGCCTATGATTTTATGGTGGATGGTATTTATTATTGGGTGTCAGGCAACAATGCAGAGGTAACTTGCAATAATTTGTCATACGACTCCTCCTATTCAGGCTCTGTCGTCATTCCCAGTACAGTGACCTTCTCAGGCAGAACTTATAATGTGACGAGCATTGGGAACGATGCCTTCTCTGGTTGCAGCGGCCTTACCTCTGTCTCTATCCCTAATAGCGTGACGAGCATAGGAGGCTATGCCTTCTTCCTTTGCAGCAGACTTACCTCCGTCACTATCCCCAACAGCGTGACGAGCATAGGAGCAATGGCCTTCGATGGTTGCAGCGGCCTGACCTCCATCACTATTCCTAATAGCGTCACGAGCATAGGAGAAGGTGCCTTCTATGAATGCACTGGCCTTACCTCCATCACTATTCCTAATAGCGTGACGAGCATAGGAGAATGGGCCTTCTATGAATGCACTGGCCTTACCTCCATCACTATTCCTAATAGCGTCACGCGGATCGGAGAAAGTGCCTTCTATGAATGCACTGGCCTTACCTCCAACACTATTCCTAATAGCGTGACGAGCATAGGAGGCTATGCCTTCTATGATTGCAGCGGCCTTACCTCCGTTACAATTGGTAATAGCGTGACGAGCATAGGAGGCTATGCCTTCTATGATTGCAGCGGCCTTACCTCCATCACTATTCCTAATAGCGTGACGAGCATAAGATACTTTGCTTTCTCTGGTTGCAGCGGCCTTATTTCCATCACCGTGGAAGAAGGAAATACCAAGTATGATAGCCGTGATAATTGTAATGCAATAATAGAGACGGCTGGCAATACGCTTATTGCGGGCTGTAAGAATACGATTATTCCTAATAGCGTGACGATCATAGGAAACTCTGCATTCTATGGTTGCAGCAGCCTGACCTCCGTCACTATTCCTAATAGCGTGACGAGCATAGGAGGCTATGCCTTCTATGATTGCAGCGGCCTTACCTCCGTTACAATTGGTAATAGCGTGACGAGCATAGGAAGCTTTGCCTTCTATGGTTGCAGCGGCCTTACCTCCGTCACTATTCCTAATAGCGTGACGAACATAGGACAATATGCCTTCAAGGGTTGCAGTGGCCTTACCTCCCTCACTATTCCTAATAGCGTGACGAGCATAGGAGACGAAGCCTTCTCTTATTGCAGCGGCCTTACCTCCGTCACAATCGGAAGCGGTGTGACCAGCATCACTTCCAATGTCTTTTATGACTGTGGAAACGTTAAAGAGCTTTTCTATGCAGAAGGATGCGCTACGGCAGTGCGCACGTATTTGACAAGCATTACTTCCGTGAAAATCCCCAATAGCGTAACAAGCATTGAGAGCAACGCCTTCTATGATTGCAGCAATCTGGAAAAAGTTTATACTGGCAAGAATGTGGAGATAATTCCAGTGAGTTGTTTTGAGAATTGCACAAGTCTTGATACCTTGATTATCGGAGAAAGCACAAGACAAATTGACAAGAATGCTTTCAGTGGCTGCGAGCGCATCACGCAGATACATTCCCATAACTACATCCCGCCAACATGCGCTACGGACTTCCCCGAGTATGTCTATAAGGCTGCCGTGGTGTATGTGCCTAATACCCACAACGCCGTGGCACGCTATCAGGCGGACGATATCTGGAAGAAATTCTTTGAAATCTACGAGGAGGACATTACGGGAGTAGAGACTATCTCTATAAATACTACTGCACCCAGCAGCTTCATCAACTTGGGCGGCCAGTACATCTCCAAAGCCCAGCGCGGCATTAACTTGCAGAAGATGCCCGACGGCACAACGAAGAAGGTGCTGATGCGCTAAAAAATATCACATTATATATACAGCCGCGCCGCCGAGGGAATCCTTGGCGGCGCGTATTGTTAAGTAGCGGGTGTAGGAGGTGTAAGAAGTGTAGGAGTAAATGTCATACTCGAGGGACTCAAACACTCAAAGCATCGAGACGGGTAGGACTTTTATGGTATAGCCTCCAACTTCAAGGGTGCGCTCCTCGGAGAATGTCACTATGGTCAGGTCGGCACAATGCAACTCCTCCGCACACTCCACTAGACCGGAAACTTCGCGCTTTTGCGTTTTTTCATTCGACAGGTCGTAGCAGACCTGAATGAGACGCTCCACGCGGGTGCCTTGACGAAGGACAAAATCCACTTCCTTGTCGTTGCGCGAACGATAGTAGAAGAGCGAGTTCTCCGTGTCGTAACCTCGGCGCAGCAACTCCACGAAAACCTGATTCTCCAACAGACACCCGAGGTTCTCGCTGAGATTGAAGGCATGGGAGGTGACGAAACCGTTATCTACGACATAGACTTTTTGGGGGGCATTCTTCATGAGTTTCAGTTTGTTGTTGTAGCGCGGAAGATAATAGAAAAGGAACGGCTCGTGGAGGTAGTCCATGAACTTCTTCGTGGTGGCTATGCTTGCCAGTCCCAAGTCGCGCGAGACGTCGTTGTAGCTCATAGGATTGCAGAAGTTGGAGAGGAGGAAGGAGGCTACATTGTTGAGGTCCTTCACATTGCGCACCTTGTGACGCCTGACGATGTCCTTATAGACAATGCTATCGAAGAGCGTGGAGAGATAGTTTTGCGTGAGGGCACGCGCGGCCACGGATTCGGGATAGCCTCCTTGATGCAGGTATTCCTGCGCGACGGCACGGAATTGTGGTGTCTGCTCCTCAGCGGAAGCCTTCAGGGGGAGTCCGTTCCACGCCATTGTTTCCTCAAGGCTAAAAGGCAACATGTTCACCTCCAGATAGCGCCCCGTGAGCAACGTGGCCATCTCGCCCGAAAGCATATTGGCATTGCTGCCCGTGATAACCATGTTCACACCACGGCGATAGAGTTTGCTCACCCAAACATCCCACCCCTTTATGTTCTGGACTTCGTCTAGAAGAAGAAACTCGTAACCGGGATAAACCTCGTCAAGGATGCTCATCGCCAAGTCTTCGTCCCACTGTTCAAGGAGCTTGTTGTCATCGAAATTGAGATAGGCAAAGTTACGCCCCTTCAGCATCAATAGAGCCTGTGTGGATTTCCCCACACGGCGAGGGCCTGTGATGAGCTTCACATTGTGATTGGCAAGGAGGGCGTCGAAGTCATACTTTGTATGGCGTGCGAGATAGGGCTGCGAGAGAAGACGGTCGCGTTCCTGTCGTTGATTTTGGATTGTCGTTCTCATTTGTCCGATGTTTTGATGTTTCGGCTGCAAAGATAGGCTTTTTTATTCAATAAAACGTCTGTACTGAACAAAAAAGTAGGTTTTTTATTCAATACAGCGTATTTTTTGAATAAAATCGGGAAAAAAAAGGAGGATTTTGGAACGCAGCGGGTGTAGGAGGTGTAAGAGGTGTAGGAGAAAATGACTACGCGCGTGCGTATTATATATTATTAGTGTCCGCTAAAAAAGAATGTAATCTTGCGTATTCCTTATAAATGCTGGAGATTTGGAAGATTTCTATGCGAGGGGGCTTACGCAAGCCCCGAAGGGGCGTTACAACCCAGCCAGGGGCAGCGCCCCTGGTGATTGGAGCAGTACCATCTCCGCCCCAGCGGGGCACTACAACCACAGAACCTTGCTGTTATGCCCCGCTGGGGCGTGCACGGTGGTCGCACTTGCGACCAGGGGCGCTGCCCCTGGCTGGGTTGTATAACCCCTTCGGGGTACAGGCTAAACTTTTTAGCGGACACTAATAAATAATTATATATAAAGGAGTGGCGGGGGCACAGAAGAATATAGAACTCCAGAAAGACTGGCACCAAAAACTCCGCCCCCGAAAGTGCGGACACCTTCGGGGGCGGGATAATATGCGATGTGTAGATATTGGGCTATTTGATAACGAAGAGGCCGGAGAGGCTGCTCTGGCTGATTTCGCGACGGATGCACTCGGCGAAGACGGGGGCCACGCTGAGCTGCTTTACCTTGGAGCAGGTGCCGCGGTAGGGGATGCTGTCGGTGAAGACCATCTCGGTGAGGGCGCAGTCCTGTACGCGCTGGTCGGCGGGGCCGCTCATGATGCAGTGGGAGGCGATGGCACGCACGCTGCGGGCACCTTGGGCCATAATGAGGTCGGCAGCCTTGGTGATGGTGCCGGCGGTATCGACGATATCGTCGAGGAGCACGACGTCCATATCCCTGACGTCACCAATGACGTCCATGCGGGCGACTTCGTTGGCACGGAGGCGCGTCTTGTTGCACATCACCATGGGGCAGTCGAAGAACTTGGCATAGGCGGAGGCACGCTTGGAGCCGCCGACGTCGGGGGAGGCGATGCAGAGGTTCTCGAGGTTGAGGCTCTTGATGTAGGGGGCCACTACGCTGCTGGCGAAGAGGTGGTCAACGGGCACCTCGAAGAAGCCCTGTTCCTGGTCGGCGTGGAGGTCCATGGTCATGACGCGGTCAATGCCGGCGACGGAGAGCATGTTGGCCACGAGTTTGGCGGCGATGCTTACGCGGGGCTTTGACTTGCGGTCCTGACGGGCCCAGCCGAAATAGGGAATGACGGCCACGATGCTGTGGGCCGAGGCACGACGGGCGGCGTCAATCATCAGGAGAAGCTCCATGAGATTGTCGGCATTGGGGAAGGTGCTCTGCACGAGGAATACGTCCTTTCCGCGGATGCTTTCTTCGTAGGCTACTTCAAACTCGCCATCGGCGAACTGGGTGAGACAGAGGTTGCCAATGGGGCAACCGAGCTCCTGGCAGATTTTCTCGGCGAGATAACGGGAGGCCCTGCCGGAGAAGATGAGAAAATTGTCGTTCACGATTATGAGATTGGAAAGTTAATAGTAAAACAAAAATCAGCAAATTAGGTCGTGTTCGGGTGCTTTCACTAATTTGCTGATTTTCTCATTGGCTCGCTTGTCTTGGTTTATTCCTTCACGCGGTTAAGGTAGGAACCGTCGCGGGTGTCCACTTCGATGAGTTCGCCTTCGTTGATGAAGAGAGGCACACGTACTTCCACGCCAGTCTCGAGCTTGGCGGGCTTGAGGGTGTTGGTAGCGGTATCGCCCTTGAGGCCCGGCTCGGTGTAAACGATGCGGAGGTGAGTCTTCACTGGCATCTCACCGTAGAGGATGGTGTCGGTGTCGGCATCGCTGACAACCTCGATGATGTCGCTCTCCTTCATATAGTCCACGCCGGTAATCATGTCGCGGGGAATGATGACGTCGTCCCAGGTCTCCTGATTGAGGAAGTGGAGGTCGTTGCCTTCGGCATAGCTGAACTGGAAGGGGCGACGCTCTACACGTACGTCCTCAAGAGCCTCACCGATGTTGAAGCGCTTTTCAAGCACGTTGCCGCTGACCACGTCCTTCAGGGTGGTGCGCATAATGGTGTTACCCTTACCGGGCTTTACGTGGAGGAAGTCGATGCAGAACCAGAGCTTGCCGTCCATGCGGATGCAGGTTCCCTTCTTGATGTCTTGTGATTTAATCATTATGTGTGGATGTTTTTTATGGGTTTGCGCTGCGAAGTTAATAAAAATTTTTGAATTACAGAGCTTTTAGGCGCTGTTTTTGATGCTTAGCGTTTGATTTTATAAGTTTTACTCTGCACATTGTGCATCGCAGGTGTTACTCGGAGGGTTAATCGTTGGGAATGATATGCACGTCACGCTGGGGGAAGGGGATCTCAATCTTGTTGGCATTGAGCGTGTCGTAGATTGTTTCCTGTATGCGGGCTTTGATTACGGCTTTTTCCTGAACGAGTACCCAGACGATGACGTTGAGGTCAACGGAATTATCACCGAAACCATCAAAAGCCACGCTCACGGCCTTGTCGGGGTTCATCACGGGCAGACCTTCGGGCGTCCTATAATCCTGTGTCGTAACGGCTTCTACCAACATATTCCTTACCTCCTGCACATTGCTGCCATAGGCCACACCGACGGGAACCTTGAGCATAATGTAGAGGTTGCCGCGCGTCAGGTTCTTGAAGTTCTTGTTGAAGAGGGCGCTGTTGAGGAAGGCGATGACGGAGCCATCGACCGTGATTATCTGTGTGGACTGATAGGTGATGGTATCCACCTGTCCGGTGATGCCGTCGCATTCAATGTAATCTCCAACACGAACACGGCCTGCCATAAGGGAAATGCCGTAGAAGAAGTTTTCCAAAAGGTCCTTCATGGCGAAGCCCATACCTGTGGCGAGGCCGGCCGTTACAATGCTGATGCCGCTCTTCGGTACGCGCAGCAGGACGAGCAGATAAATGAAGTACGTGCCCCACACAAGTATGCCGATGACGTTGCTGGCGAGGGTGAAGTTATGGTTGTCGTCCTTGCTGTGGTGGAGTTTGTAGTACTGGTACATACTGCGCAGCAAGTAATTGATATAGCGGAACACAAAGAAGCAGGCTGCGGCTATGCAGAGTTTTTGGAGCGACACCTGAATGAGACCCTCTTCATCAATGAAATTATAGCGGAAGGACTTGATGCACACGGCCGTCATATCAAACACATCGGCCGCCCAATATATACTGAGCAGCACTGAGGCTACGGCGCAAATGGGCACGATGGCGCGATTGATGAGGTCGTAGAACCAGGTGAGGTGGATGAACTGTCCCTGACGCATCTTCTCGCGAATGGCCTCATCGTTCACTGCAAGGACATCGGTGTTGACATCCTTGCATATCTTATCCATCAAGTGCTTTCCTTCGTAGCGTGACAAAAGGTCATAGATGCAAGTGATGGTCTGTATGGCTGCGAGCTGGAAGACCCACCACAACATAATCTCCACCGCCAGCAACGTGTAGCCATAGAGTGAAACGCACGAGGCCACGACCATTGCGCCCAAAGAGATAAAACTGTAGATGAAGTCTGCCGAGGAGAGCTTCTGCTTGGGCTGTTCCACGGAGGGCACCTCGGCAGGCACGTCAGCATCGGCTTCTATTGCAGTCTCCACGACCATAGACTCCGTTATGACTTCTGTGACGGGGCGGTTGGCGGCCTTTATCATGCGCCACTGCCAATAGGTAAAGAGCAGCAGTATGGGCGGGTAAATGATATTTACAAGGTTGTTGGGGATGAGCACGATGCGGAAGAAGATGACGATAAATGCCATGCAGATGAAGGGCGCATAGAGTTTCTCCACGAGGGTGATATTCTTCTCCTTCACGCGAATGAGGAGGCTGACGTATATCACGAGGGCGAGCCAGGCGATATTGGCCATTAGCGACGTGGCCATCAGCACGAAGTTGCTGTGCACCACATTGTGTATTACCATCACGCTTATTGCGAAGATAAGCATGGACAGTGTGATGAGCAGCACGCGCTTCTTATTGCCGGCGAATATTCCGCCAAACGCATCTTTCCTATCCTTTCCGCGACGTTTCAGGAAGAAACGGATGATTAGCACAAGCAAGTTGGCCAGCGCTATTCCTATTATTATATATACAACGATAATGCAGCAGATGAACATTATCACGGGGCCTCTCCATTGGGAGTATGTCGCGCCGTGATTATTGAGGCGGCCATACTTGTCGGCCGTCTCGCTTTTCACACGCTGCAAGAGAGACGGCAACTTGAGCAGCACGGCCAAATAGTTATCGCCTCCGTTACGGAAAATATTGTCTTGCACGCTGCGATAGCGCGTTTGGGCATACTCGTTAAGCTTCTTTACGCGCTCGTTCACAACGTCGTAGTATTCCTTATCGGCATTGATGGACATGAGTATGCGCTTCATATTCTCGCGCAGGGCCTTGGCATAGACCAGGCAGCGGTCGCGGTCGGCCTGCTGCTGTTCGGAGAGCAAATAGGTGGAACTGCTCTCACCTGCCACGCTGTCGGCCGCAATGCTGTCGGCCATTACGGTCAGCAGGCTGTCGGACTGCGTATTGGCAGCCACGCCTACTGCCGGTGGCAACTCGGAAAGGGCGTTCACCAGTCCGTCATAGCGCTCCACCTCGCTCTTTATGCGAGCCGCTATGCGCTCATAAGGCACATTGTTTGCCGCCAATTCACGGTAGAGGTCAGTGGCCTGTTGGCAAGCATACGACACGTCGAAGGTGAAGTCCTGATTCTGCGAATAAAGCATCAGGGCTATCTGTTCGGAGCGCTGCATATAATCCACGAGTTTCTCGTGTTGCGCCGAAGCCATGCCTTCCATGCGGGCCATGCTGGCTTTCTGCTGCTTATAACTCTTCTCAAGCTCGGCGTTGAGCACACCGAGCGTGCGCGCCAGGTCTTTTTCTTTCAGCACGGCGCCAGCGGGCAGCATAAACACCGCCAACAGGAGCAAGGCAAGTAGTCTTTTCATCGGGAGGGGATATGGGTCAGGTATGTCTTTAACTCTTGGAATTTATTTCACAAGGGCGAGCGTGTCGGAGGCAATGAGGAGCTCCTCGTCGGTGGGCACAACCACCACTTTCACGCGGCTGTCGGGCGTGGAGATGATTTCCTCTTCGCCGTTGTTGGCACGGTTTTTGGCTTCGTCGAGTCTCACGCCGATAAACTCCAGGCCGCTTACGGCTGCCTGGCGCACATCCCACTGGTGTTCGCCCACACCGGCAGTGAAGATGATGGTATCAACGCCTCCCATGGCAGCGGCGTAGGCGCCAATGTATTTACGGATGCGGTAGCTGTACATATCCAGAGCGAGGCGGGCGCGCTCGTTGCCTTCCTCTACGGCAGCTTCCACTTCGCGCATGTCGCTGCTCACGCCACTGATGCCCAGCACGCCGCTCTTCTTATTGAGCACGTTGGCCATCTCGTCGGGCGTGAAACCTTCGGCCTTCATTATGGCTATCACGGCGCTGGGATCGACGTCGCCGGAGCGGCTGCCCATCATCAGGCCCTCCAGGGGAGTGAGGCCCATGCTGGTATCTACGCACTTGCCGTGATCCACGGCGCTCACGCTGGCACCGTTGCCGATGTGGCAGGACACTATCTTCTGGTCCTCAAGGCTCACGCCGAGCAGTTCGCTGACGCGGGCTGTCACAAAGCGGTGGCTCGTGCCGTGGGCGCCCCAGCGGCGGATGCGGTTCTCCTCATAATACTTATAAGGCACGGCGTACATATACGCTTTGGCAGGCATGGTCTGGTGGAAGCTGGTGTCGAACACGAACACCTGGGGAAGTTCGGGCAGCAGGGCCTTCACGGCCTCGTAGCCCTTGAGGTGTGCGGGGTTGTGGAGCGGGGCGAGGTCCATAAAGCCTTTCCATTCCTCCAGCATGTCGGGGGTGACGAGTTTGCTCTCGGTGAACGTGCCGCCGGCCACGATGCGGTGGCCTGCTGCGCTTATCTCGTTGATGTTCTTCACGGCGCCGTATTCGGGATGCGTCAATGTGTCGAACATCATCTTAATACCTTCGGTATGAGTGGGGCAATCGAAGTAGATTATCTTCTTTTCGCCCTTGATGGTGGTCTTGAGGAATGCACCCTCGAGGCCTACTTTTTCAATACCGCCGGCGGCCAGCACGCTCTGGTCGTCCATTTCATAAAGTTTGTACTTAATGCTGCTGCTTCCGCAGTTCACTACAAGAATTTTCATGGGTTATAATTGTTTAGAGTTTATATTCCGCATGCAAATTTACAAAATTCCTCGCATACAAGCGCTTTGTCTCGCTGCTTTTTTGTAAATTTGCAGCGTGAAACAGCAATTTTTCCCCACTTTGAAGCTCGGCGGCCGACTTTTCCCCCTCGACCGCCCCAAAGTGATGGGCATTCTCAATGCCACGCCCGACTCCTTCTACGCGGCCTCCCGCACCCTCTCCCCCGATGCCGACGAAGAGGCATTCCGCCAGGCTCTCCACCTCCGCGTGCAGCAGATGGTAAGCGAAGGAGTCGACATCCTGGACGTAGGGGCGTGCTCCACCCGTCCGGGTTCCACTCCGCCCTCGGCCGAAGAGGAGATGCGGCGCCTCCGCCTCGCCCTCGCCGTATGCCGCGAGGAGGCTCCCGCCCTACCCCTCAGCGTGGACACTTTCCGCGCCGACGTGGCGCGTTTCGCCGTTGAGGAAGGCGGCGCACATATCATCAACGACATCAGTGGCGGTCAGCTCGACCGCCAGATGTTCCCCACCCTTGCCCGCCTCCACGTGCCCTACGTTCTCACGCACTGGCAGGAAACGCCGCATTACAACCACGTCACGCACGACGTGCTCCTCGCCCTCAGCCGCCAGGTGCAGCACCTGCGCGAGATGGGGCTCTGCGACATAATCATCGACCCCGGTTTCGGCTTCGGCAAGTCCCTCGCCGACAATTACGTCCTGCTCCGCCATCTCGACCAGTTGCATGAACTGGCCTGCCCCCTCCTCGTAGGCATCAGTCGCAAGAGCATGATTTACAATCCCCTCAACGCCACGCCCGACACCGTGCTCCCCGCCACATCGGCCCTCCACCTCCAGGCCCTTCTCCACGGTGCCAACATTCTCCGCGTACACGACGTAAAAGCTGCGGCCGACGTCATCACTCTATCCCAACAACTCTCCCCCGAACGATAACAACGTTACGACAAGCGCCTCTCTACTATTCAAAGAAAGCAGTCCCCCAAGCCATAAAGGCAAGTTTCCCAACTTTCCTCTTTTAATTTTTCACTTTACTTTACCATGATTCATCTCGGCATAAAAGATATCATCGACATTCTCCTTGTAGGCACGTTGCTGTACTACATCTACACCCTGATGCGCCGGTCGCGTTCCGCCAACCTCTTCAACGGCCTCATCGTCTTCATCGTGGTGTGGATTCTCGTCAGCTACATCTTCGAGATGCGCCTACTCGGCGGCATCCTCGACCGTGCTGTCAACGTCGGTGCCCTGGCCCTCGTTGTCCTTTTCCAGGACGATTTGCGCCACTTCTTCAGCACCATCGGTTCGCAGCCCCATGCCGGCCGGCTGCGCAATTTCTTCCAGCGTCTTTTAGGCCGCGGCACCATGCCGGAAACCGAGACGATGCACGATGAAATCATGGCCGTCGTCATGGCGTGCGTCAACATGGGCCGCCAGAAGGTGGGCGCCCTCATCGTCTTCGAGGGCCGCGTTCGCCTTTCCGAAGAGATGGCCTCGGGCGAGACCATCGACGCACAAATCGGGCAGCGCCTCATTGAGAACATCTTTTTCAAAAATTCGCCCCTCCACGACGGTGCCCTCATCGTCTCCGGCAAACGCCTCAAGTCTGCCGGCTGCATTCTTCCCGTCTCCCACGATGCCGACATCCCCAAGAACCTCGGTCTGCGCCATCGCGCAGCTCTCGGCATCACCCAGAAGGCCGACTGTCTCGCCGTAATCGTCAGCGAAGAAACGGGTGCCATCAGCGTGGCACGCCAAGGCGCTTTCGACCTGCGCCTCACACCTGAAGATTTGGAGCGACACCTCAACAAGTTCTTCGCCGGCGAGTAAGAGTAAGGCCCACCAGGCCCACCTCATACCCATTCCCGCTTATTCCATGCCATACGGCAACGTCTCTCCACGGCATCCGCGCCGTAGAATCTGACGCACGGACGATAATCCTCAAGGCCCGCTGTTTTCCGGCGGGCCTTAATTTTGTCAAAAGCCCGACGTCCGGCTCCTTTTTCCCAGTAAAGATATTTTGCACCCCTATTGGCAGTTTTTTGCCACCCTATTGGCAGAAAAATGCCAAGGGATGGCAGAAAAATGCAGTCGGCTTGCAAAAAATTGCAGTCGGCTTGCAAAAAACTGCAGTCGGCTTGCAAAAAATTGCAGTCGGCTTGCAAAAAGCTGCAAACGGAGTTACACGGTTTTCTTTCTGCAAAGGCATGACTTGAAAGGGCAAAAAAAGAATCTCGCCTGCGCAGCATTTCTGTCGCAGGCGAGATTATCGTTCTTACTGATTACGGTTCGCTATTGGGGAAAGGCGAGAGGCTATACGAGGTGGGCGATGAGCTTTTCGCGGTCGCCGGCCAGGAGGTCGATGACGGGAATTTCCACCATTGTATAGCAGCCGGGCTGCTGGCGCATGGCGGCACGGGCCACATTGACGAGCACCTGACCGGTGAGGGCGGGATTGTTGATGCTCATATTGAACTCCAGGCGCTGGTTCTGCGTCTTGCCGCTCACACCCTTGCGCACCATATTCACGCCATGACCCATATCGCGCACATCATCCACACTTTCCACGGCGAAGACGTGGGTCTCATCGCTGGCGAAGTAGGGGTCGGCCTTGATGAGGGCGGTCACCTCTGCAAGGTCGGCGCCCGGCTCAAGTTCTACATACACCATGCGGCGATGCAGGCCTTCACCCTTGGGGATGGTCATAGAGAGCGCGTCTTTCACACCGGCCTTGGAGCGCACGCAAACGCTGTGGCCCATTGACATGCCGGGGCCGAAGTTGGTGTAGCTGAGGCCTTTGGGGGCAAGGCTCTCCATTAACACTCTAACGATGCTGTCGGAGCCCGGATCCCAGCCGGCGGAGATGATGCTGACCGTACCATGCTCGCGGCAGAGGGCCATTTGGCGAGAGCGATAGCCGGAAATGTCGGTGTGGATGTCGAAGCTGTCCACGGTATGTATGCCCAGGGCGGCAATCTTCGCGGCATACTCCTCGCAGAGGCGGCTGGGGGTGGCAAGGATGGCCACATCGACGTCGGTGAGTTCACGAATGTCGCTCACCACGGGATAGGCGGCGAGTTCCTGGGGACGATTCTGTGCACCCTGGCGGCGCACGATGCCTGCGATTTCAAAATCGGGGGCTGCCTCAAGGGCTTCAATGGTGAAGCGGCCTATGTTGCCGTAACCTACTACGGCTGCGCGAATCTTTTTCATTTATTTTCTTCTTCTAAAGTATGCGCCGAACTGCCGTCGAAGCAATGTGTGCATATCTGGCACTTCGGCAGGCCGATGGCCTTGACGATGGTTTCAAGTTTGGAGAAACGAAGGGAAGTGAGACTGAGGCGGCGGGCTATCTCATCAACCATGCGCTTGTATTCGGGGGAGTCGGTCTCGCAGTAACGGTCAAGATGGTCTATCTTGCCGCCCTCAAGGTCCATGATGACGCGGCGTGTGATAAGTTCAAGGTCGTTCTTCGAAGCGGAGAAGTTGACAAAGGGACAGCTGAACATGAGCGGCGGACAGGCAATGCGCATGTGTACCTCCTTGGCACCGAGTTCGGTGAGCACCTCGGTGTTATCGCGGAGCTGAGTACCGCGCACGATGCTGTCGTCGCAGAACAGGACGCGACGGCCCTCGAGAAGGTCGCGGTTGGCAATGAGTTTCATTTTGGCCACGAGGCGGCGCATCTCCTGATTGGAGGGGGTGAAGGAGCGAGGCCAGGTGGGTGTGTACTTGTTGATAGCGCGAGTATAGGGCACTTTATGGCCGGCGGCATAGCCAGTAGCCATACCGATGCCGCTGTCGGGGATGCCGCAGGCGCAATCGACCTCTACCTCATCCTCCTCGCCCATCACGCGACCGCATTCGTAGCGCATTTCCTCTACGTTCTTGCCTTCGTAGCACGAGGTGGGGAAACCGTAATACACCCAGAGGAAAGAGCAAATCTGCATGCCCTTGTTGGGGCGGCGGAGCTGCTCCACGCCGTCGGCGGTGAGGCGTATGATTTCGCCTGGGCCGAGATAGGACTGCGTGCGGAAGGAAAGGTTGGGGAAGGCCGTACTTTCGCTCGTGACGGCGTAGGCCTCCTGAGGAGTTGAGGGGTCGGCATTGGCGGGGCGGTGGCCCAGGACGATGGGAGTACGGCCCCAGCTGTCGCGGGCGGCGATTATGCCGTTCTCGGTCAGGAGAAGAAGGGAGCACGACCCTTTTATGTGGCGCCAGACGTTCTCTATGCCCTCCACAAAGTTCTTGCCGCGAATGATGAGCAGGGCGACGAGTTCGGTGGGGTTGATGCGGCCGGAGGAGAACTCGCTGAGGTGCATGCCGTCGGAGAGGAGTTCATCGGCAAGCTGCTCCATATTGCCTATCTTGGCGACCGTGACGATGGCGAAACGGCCGAGATGGGAGTTCATCAGCAGCGGCTGGGCATCGGTGTCGCTTATGACACCTATACCGGCATTGCCAAGGAACTTGGGGAGCTCGTCCTCAAAGCGCGTGCGGAAATAGGTGTTCTCAAGGTTGTGGATGCTGCGGAAGAAACCGCGCTCGGGACAATAAGTAGCCATACCGCCGCGACGGGTGCCGAGATGGCTGTTGTAGTCCGTGCCATAGAAGAGGTCAGTGGCTACGGGATAATTGGAGATGGTACCGAAAAAACCGCCCATAGTGTTATTGAAGCCCCCTAACCCCCTTATGGGGGCATGCTGTTAGGGGCGAGGTTATGGTTATGATGTTATGAGATGACAAAGTTACGAAAAAAATGCGCACGAAAGAAGAAAAAAAGTTACTTTTGTGCGCTATTTTCCTTTGTGGAATACGTATTGTGCGGCCTCGTGCAAAGTGCGGTTGCGAAAAACGGCGAGTAGCACGATGTAGAGTGCGGCCACGAGAGGTATTTGGAACCAGAAATGATTCACGCCGGCGAAGCGGCAGATGAGGATGGCGACAAGGGTGGCGAGGACATAGGGCAAGGTGGCCCGAAGGATGCCCCGCAAACGTATGCCGCACACTACGCGGCAGATTATGGCCCATACGGGGAAGCCGGCCAGCATAATGGTGGAAATGATGAGCACGAGGAGGGGGAGGTTGCCGCTTCCTACGAAGAAAAAGGCGGCTATCTGCATGAAGAGCAGAAGACCGTTGACGGCGAGGAAAAGTCCGGCGCGCTGACGGGCAATGATGAGATTGGCAAGCGTCTGCGTGAGCGGCACAGTGCTGCCAGCCAGGCAGAGCATCTGGAGAAGCGGCACGCAGTCTGCCCATTTGTCTTTGATAAGGAGAGGTATGAGTTCGGGCGAGACGTAGGCGAAACCTATCAGGGCGGGAAAACTCATGAAGGCCGTGAAGCGCAGCATGGTAAGGAGCACGCGCTGCTGGCGTTCGCTGTCATCGGCCACGCGGCCGAGAACCGGCTGTGCCACGGCGCCCACCGTGCCGGAGAGGAGTTGCTGGCCCAGCGTCTGCCACTTCAAGGCCTGGGCGTAGAGGCCCACCTGATGAGACGAATATCGGCCACCGAGGAGCGACTGCACGAGTTGCGTGGAGAGGGTGTTGAGAACGTTGGTGGCAAGAATGGAGAGACTCTGCGAGAAAAGGGGCTTGATGCGAGCCCACACGGCAGAAGCGCTCATCCATACTGGGCGCCAATGGGCGAAGCGCCACACAAGGGCGGCATACGTCACTTTATAACAGAGGTCCATGCCCACCAGCGACCAGCAACCGCAGCCGCAATAGGCCATCGTCAGGCCCACTATGCCGCTGAGCAGAGAAGCCGTGACCTGCGACGTGGTGCGTTGCTTCACCTTCAACTCGCGGAAAAGATAAGCCGCGGGAGCCGTGCCGATGGCCGAGGCTACGAAACCGAGGAAGATGACGCGGGCCAGGAGAGTAAGTTGCGGCGTGTGATTATACGCCGCTATCGCGGGCGCGCATATATATAATAATGTGTAGAGGAGGAGTCCCATGCCCGTGGAGAACCAGAACACGGCGTTGTAGTCCTCACGGCTGGCATCGCGGCGCACGGCAAGGGTGGCGGTGAAGCCGCTCTCCTGCAAATTACCGGCCAGGAGCGAGAAGACGGTGAGCATCCCCACCAGGCCGTAGTCGGAAACATCAAGGGTGCGCGCCAGCAGTATGCCGATGACGAGCATCACCAACTGCTGGGCTCCACCGCCAAGAGCGGCCCACACGAAGCCGCGGGCTGTGGTCTGTTTGAGTGTTTCGGACATTATTGTTCAGAGTTGACAGTCGATAGTTATTGCTCGTGAGCATCCACTCCCCGCCCTTTAGGGAGGGGTTGCTGGAGGGGCCCCGTTGGAGTGGGGCCGTTGGAGTCTATTGCTGTGGATCTTTCACCTCCTCAAAGTCTATATACTCACCGTCGCTGGGCTGAAAGTGGTAGTCGTCTGCGGCGGGCTGCTGAGAAGTTGTGCCTTGCGGCTGCTGAGCATTTCCCTGAGGTTGCTGGGCTCCTTGTTGCTGTGCACCGCGAGCCCCGCCGAAGAGGCGGAAAACGAAATGCAGGAAGCTTCCCATGACGGCTAAACCCATTAGGAAAATGAACAGCAACAAAAAGCCCAGACAACCGAGGAAATGCATAGAGAGTCTTTATTAAGAGATTGAAATACTTACTTCACGCCTTGACCGTTCAGACGCTTTTGTACGCGGACAGTACCGTCGGCATGGGTGGTGCGAACCAGCACGACGCCGGAGCTGAAGGCCGTGGCGGGAGTGCCGTCGAGATGATAGTAGGCAGTAGCAACGACGGGGGAAGCCGCACCGGTGGCAGCGGGAGAGGCGATGCCTTCCACGTAACCCTTTTCTTCAAGAGCCTTATGCAGGGCCTCGGTGGCCTCACGCAGTTCAGCGTTGAGAGCATAGGTATCGGTGCCGCCGTCCACTGCGCTCTGCACCTCTGACATCAGTTGTTCGAGGGCTTCACACTGCGCCTTGATGTCGGCATCGGCGAGGCGGGGCGACTCTTCGCTCACCTCGGCGCCATAGAGCTGGAACTCGGAGGCGGTGTACATCGGATTGCCGTTGCTGAGGCGCATGCCGGCCGTGCGGATGATGTTGAAACGGACATAGCTATAAGGCTTGTGAAGTTCTATGACGTCGGACTTGTAGGCCTTGAGGGCCTCGCCGCCAAAGGCATGAATCTGCGTGATATCGTCCCAGGTCTTGCCGTCGTTGGAGGCCTGGATGAAGATGTCGTCCCAGCGGTCGGAGATACCGTTGGCGACGTCGCGGCGGATATAACTCATCACGAAGCGCTCCTCCTCTTCATTGAACTTCACCTGCAGCCAACGGGGATTGTTGGAGGGCAGCGTGGAGTAGAGGGAGTGCAGATAGGTGTTGGTATTACCGTCAATGAGATACTTGAAGTACTGACCCTCTGAGGTCTCCACGGCATCGGCACTCAACTGGCAGCCGGCGTTGCCGTCGGTGGCGTTGGTAATGAGGCCGGTGGTGCCGACGTTGTATTTCAGCGTGCCGTCAAGTTCGGTCTGTGCTTCCTGCAAGAGTTGCTCAGCCTCGGGGACGGGATTGAGTTCCCAAGCAAGGTCGGCATACTGCGGGTTGTGGTCGGAGTACTGCAGACCAGAAGGCTGCAGGCTCAATTCGAGGTAACCGGCCACGGAATAGACGGAGGCGGTGGTGAAGATATAGTCGAGTTTACGCTTCGAGGCCACCATGCTGTAGCCCGTGCCGTTGCGGTCGGGCGACATGCTCCAGGCATCAAACATCGGGAAGGCGTCTCCGCGAGCATAATCGTAGCCAGGCTGGCTGGCGAGGGTATTGAAGTCGCCGGTGAGGATGGTGGGCAGTTCGCCGTGAGTTCCGAAAGCACTGGCGGGCAACTTCTTCATCAGTTTTTCCTGCACAATCTTTATCTGAGCCTTGGCCACCTTCACCTGGCTCTCGCGGCAGGCGTCGGAGGTGTGGTCGAGGTGGAGGTTGCACATCAGGAAGAGAGCCTGCGTACGAGTGTCGCGCATCAAGGCCCAAGTACACATACGGTTGAACTGGCTGCCGTAAGACTTGGAAGGCGTGTCGGGCGTGGTGGAGAGCCAGAAATAGCCGTGGTCTTCCACGCGGATGCTGCGGGTGTTGTAGAGCAAGGGGTTATACTCACCCTTTTCCTTGCCGTTGTCGCGGCCCACGCCCACCATGGCATATTCGGGCAGACCGGAGAGGTAATCCTGAAGGTCTGACTTCTTGGGCTCCTGCATACCGATGACATCGGGGCGCACGGTTTTCCAGTATTTCTGAATTGCAGCAACGCGGTTGCTCCAGAGATTTACGCCCTCGGAGGGAATATTGGTCTTGGGCACATTGAAGGTCATTACGCGGAGTTGTTCCTTGTACACACTCTTGGGCGCAGAGATGGTCACACGACGGACGCCTTCGGTATTGGTGAAGGTGAACTTGAAGCTCTCCACATAGTTATCAAGGAGAACGAGCGTGCCGCCGTCGGTGGGCTTCAGCGTGCAGGGGATGACTTCGCCCTGCAGGTTGCGGAGTTCAAAGTCGGCGAAGGCGCAATCGACGTTGCCCTTTATCTTAAACTCTATCACGCCTCTGTTGAGGTGCACGGTGGGAGCGGTGTAAACATTTCCGCCCAGCGCGGACTTCTCGACCGTGAGGGTGGAGGGCAGACCACGAAGCTCGCGGATGTACCAGGCCGACTGGCTGCCGATGCCGCCGTCGTAGGGGATGATGGGGCCCTGCACGCCATATACGGCGAGACCTTCGGAGCGGCTGTTGCTTATGCCGCCGCCATCGGTAGTGTGTACGCCGAGGGGCAGACCGCCGTTGTGGTAACCGGTGTGAAGGTACAGGCGCGACCACTGGCCGGAGGAGCCCTTCACCTCTATGTTGAACTGACCGCCGCCCAGGGGATGGAGGCGCACGAGTTCAGGCTCCGTGATGAGGTGTATGTGAGAAGGCTGTCCCCACACGAGGCCGTCGGCGCCGGTCTCCTCGCATATCGTGCCGATATACTTTCCGGTGGCCGTGTGCTGAATGTAATAGGTGTAACCGTCGGTGGCATTGCCGCCCTGGCGCTTGAAGGTGAAGAGCTGATTGTGGGAATAGCCGTCGGCATTCTCCCACCACAGCACGTCGTCCTCCATTGAGGAGAGGGCCTTGGGGGTGTTCTGATAGTACAAGAACTTGTTGAAGCCGCAGACGAGGTTGTACTCCTTGTCCTCCTCGGGCCAGCGCATCTCAGCCTTGCTGGCCTGTTCGAGGGCAGCCTTGAGGGCATCGGCGGCAGCCTGTCGCTGTTCTGCCGTAGCGGAGACGTCGGCGGCCACCTTGTGGGCGTCGTCAAGGGCCTTGTAGAAGGCGCTGTAGTCGCCGGTGGCAAAGCCGGGGTCATCACCGCCAGCCACGTTGAAGTTCTCGGCCTGGGCTATCAGGGCGTCAAGGTTGTCGGTGTGCTCGCTGTACTCCGACACGATAACCTCCGTCGGCATATTGTACAGACGGGTGTTGATCCAATCCTGCTCCATAGCGAAACTGAACGCGTTGAGGCTCTCGGGCAGCGTCACCACGATGTTGTGGTAGTACTCTGCGGGCGCCTTTGCTTCTTTCCATGAGGAGTGGAAGTGGGTACTGATATCTCTGTCCACGAGGTTGGCCGCCACGCCTCCTTCGGCGTCAGGGGCGTTTGACGTGATGTTGGCGGCGGGGATTTTCACCTCCTTGCCATCGCCATCGTAGATGAAGAGCTCGCTGATGTTGAAGTATGGGCCATCAGTCTTGGCGTTGGGCGTACGGTCAAGCGAGGTGTGGGTTACTGTTATCACGAGTTTCTTCACGCCGCTCGTGAGATTGAACTTAGGGCTCTCATAGCGCAGGCATTCATAGCTCTGGCCGGAGACGGTGCGTGTGGTATGGAAAGTCTGTAGCCATGTGTTGGTGGTGCGGCTGTCCGAGGTGGACGTAGCCGAGAAGGGCTTGGTGGCGTCGTTCTTGGTCGGAATGACTATTATGTCGGCGGGCAGGCTTGTCACGTCGGCAAAGGCCAGCGCGGGACAGAGCACAGCAAGAACGAGCAGGAGTTTTTTAATTAGACGTTCCATTTGTAAATTAAGTAATGTGGGTTATGACTTATGAGGTCGCAACGATTGCAGGATGCTCAGCACGATGTAGAGCACCACTACGATGGCCAGTCCCATCCACTGCGTCAGGACAATGATGGCGGCGCTGGCAAGGATAAAGCTGAAGCGCAGGCGGTTGTTCTTCCACGAGAAGTCGTGGAACTTCAGTGCGAACATGGGCACCTCGCACACCAGCAGCCAGCAACTCAGGAGCACTCCCACTACGAGCAGTATGCTCACGAGCGCGGCATTTTCCTCACACCACGTGCAGTGCTGCTTCAGCGTGAGGGCCAGCCCGCCCCAGAAGAGGGCGTTGGCGGGCGTGGGCAGTCCGATGAAGCCCATCGTCTGGCGGGTGTCCAGGTTAAATTTGGCCAGGCGCAGCGCCGAGAAGGGCGCAATGAGGAGGGCTACGGCCGCTACCCAAGCGTACGCCTCGGGAAGTATCCAACAGAGCACATCAAAAACGATGGCGGCAGGCGACAGACCGAAGGTGATGACATCGGCCAGCGAGTCAAGTTCCTTACCGATGGGGCTGCTGACGCCCAGCAGGCGCGCCGTGAAGCCGTCGAAAAAGTCGAACACGGCACCTCCGAGAATGAAGCAGAAGGCCACAATCAGGTAGTAGGGGCCGGGCTTGGACACGCTCATAAAGGCCACGTATGTAGCCATACAGCCACAAAGCAGATTGCAGCAGGTTATAATGTTGGGGATATGTTTTTTCATAATTTGTTTGAACCCTTATGCTTTCAGCCTTGCCAAGACGGTTTCGTTGCCCGTAGTCTTATCGCCGAAGTTCACGCAGAGCTCCGTGCCGAGGGGCAGGAAGGTATCCACGCGCGAGCCGAACTTAATGAAGCCCATGTGCTCGTCGATGAAGCAGTGGTCGCCTTCCTCGGCATAGGTCACGATGCGGCGCGCCATGGCGCCGGCCACCTGGCGCACGAGGATTTCCTGTCCGTCGGGGGTCTCGATGACCACCGTGCTGCGCTCGTTTTCTATTGAGGCCTTGGGCAGCCATGCCTTGTGGAAGTTACCGTCCTGATGCTCCACTTTCTTCACGATGCCTTCCACGGGGAACCAGTTGGCGTGCACGTTAGTAAGGCTCATGAAGATGCTCACCATCAGGCGACGGTCGTGGAAGTATTCGTTCTCCTCCACTTCCTCTATCACGACCACCTTACCGTCGGCTGGGGCCACGACTATGCCATCGGGATCGGCCTCAAACGTGCGGATGGGACAGCGGAAGAAGTTGATGAGCACGCCCATCACCACCGCGGCCATACCGATAATGATGTAGAACGCCACAATGCTTGCGGGATAAACCCACACGCGGCAAGCAGCAAACAGTAACGCAAACAGCACGAAGGCCAACAGGAGTGTGTGGTTGCCCTCATGATGCAGGCGTATCTTCTTGATTTTCTTTATTCGTCGTCCCATACGAAGAAAGTTAAAGTTAAAAATTAATAGTATAAAGTTGGGATTGACAATCTTAATCCATCAGGGATTTTATGGTTTCCTCCATTTCCTTCAGCGGTAGCATATTGGGGCCGTCGGAGAGGGCGGTATCAGGCGTGGGGTGCGTCTCAAAGAAGTAACCTTGAGCACCGAAAGCCTTGGCAGCCAGTGCCATGGCGGGCACGTACTGGCGGTCGCCGCCCGTCTTGCCGCCTGCCGCTCCGGGGCGCTGCACGGAGTGCGTGCAGTCCATCACTACGCGGTCGGCCCACTGCTGCATTATCGGCAAGTTGCGGAAGTCCACCACCAGCGTATTGTAGCCGAAGGTGTTGCCGCGCTCCGTGAGCCACACCTCAGTCGCGCCGGCCTCGCGGGCTTTCTCCACGGGATAGCGCATATCCTCGCCGGAAAGGAACTGTGCCTTCTTGATATTCACCACGCGGCCCGTCCGAGCGCACGCTGTCAGGAGGTCGGTCTGGCGGCAGAGGAAGGCCGGCACTTGCAGCACATCGCACACCTCGCCACAGGCCTCAGCCTGGTAGCTCTCGTGCACATCGGTCGTCACGCGCAGGCCGTAGCGGTCCTTCACGTCGGCGAGCATCTGCAAACCGCGCTCCAAACCCGGACCGCGGAAGGAGTGTATACTCGTGCGGTTGGCCTTGTCGAACGAAGCCTTGAAGACAATCTCGGCCCCCGTCGCATCGGCGATGCGCCGCAGTTCTGCAGCCACCGTGTCAAGCAATTCCGCGCTCTCTATGACGCACGGCCCTGCAATGAAAAGAGGAGTCATACCTTATTATATATATTATCGCGCTGCAAAGTTACGAATAAGCGAGCGAAATACCAAATAAGCGCAGCGAAATTTGAGCATTTCCGAGCGTGAGTAACTAAAAACGGAGTTTAAAGTTACGAATAAGCGAGCGAAAAACAAAGGAAAGCTGCGTTTTTCTTTGTTTTTCCGAGCGAAAGGATTCGTTTTTACGCTCGCAAAGCGAGAACTTGGGACAAAGTCCAGAGTTCTAAAATAAGTGTCTCCATTGCTTAGCTAATCTCATAGACTTTTATCTCTCTGTACAACAGGCGGAAGACAAGTGTTCGCCTGATGTTCCCTTACCGTGCCGTCCTCAAATCGCACCGCCGGCCAGGTTCACCTCATCTATGCAGAGTAAGCCCTTGGCTATGCAGTAGAGCGTCAGGCCCGCCGAGGAGTGAATGTTCAGCTTGCGGGCGATGTTGCGGCGGTGCGTCGTCACGGTGTGCAGGCTGATGTAGAGCTTTTCTGCGGTTTCCTTGTTGCTCATGCCCCGCGCCACGCATTCGGCCACGGCTTGCTCGCGTGCCGTCAGGGACACCTCGTCGGTGTCCGTCTGCCGGAGTGCAAGTCGGACGCTCTTTCCCCGCTCCTTCTGCGCCTCCAGGCGGGCTACTGCGGGCATGAACACCTTGTCCTCTATAAGACAGTGCATCAGCAGGTCTTCCTCCGTGGTGTGCAGCGCATAGAGAGCTTCGCGCAGGAGGTCGTTGTCCCACGCTTCGGGCAGGTACTTCTTCGCGATGGTCCGAAGGTCCATAAACTTGTTCTCTATGTCCCTGTGGTGGCGGATAAGGCTGGCGTGCTTTTGTCTGGGCACGGGGCCTTCCTTGTCAAGCATCTCCTCTACGTAGGCGAAGAGCGTGTGCTCCTCGGCGTGCATGTGCGAGGCCACCTCCTCCGCATAGCGGTTGAAGTATTTGAGGACGAGGAAGCCCACGGCGTTCTGTTGCAAGCCTTCAATGGCTGCCGTCAGTTGGACGCGCAGGGTGGGAAAACGCTCTTGCAGGAAGTAGCTGTGGGTGCGGCGCAAGTAGCTTAGCATAGCCCTGACATCAACATCGCCAAGGCGGGTGGCAATCTGTTTCATGCTGCAAAATTACGAAATTCTTACCAAAAACATTGGGTCTCAGCTGCAAATTACTCACTAATAGGTATAATTTGCCCTTCTTATCCTGCGTAACTTTGCACTCGCAAAGCCGCAAAAGCGGTCGCGGCACCGGCAGGTCGGACGCTCCACTTTGTTCCGCCCCTCCTCTGCCGACTTGCCGCTCTTTGCTTCGAGCGAGGAAGCACTCGCAAAGCCGCAATCTCACTCACCATACACAAACTCGCCACAACCCTAAATATTCTGCAGGTTGGTTCTATAATATAATAATATAATACATGATACACCCCTCTTTTCTTTCTTGTCGTACGCTGCGCTGGGTCAGTGCACTGGCTGTTCTGTCAGCCCCTCTCGTTCTTCGTGCCCATGACGGGACTTTTGAGTGCCACGGCTTTGCTGCCGTGGCGGCCAGTTGTGCCGGCCACCGCATAGCCGCCTTTATTCCCGAGGCTTCCCTCACACTCACTTATACGCGGAACGATTGGACGGTGTGCGGCACGCTGATGTTTGACCAAGGCGGCACACACGACTTTGTAAGCCTCGGAACAGCGGAAGTGCGCACGCAATCCGCCGGAAACCTTGACTATGAAACACTGTGGATAGGCCACGCATTTTCCTCTGCCGCCCGCCTCGCCGTGGGGCGCCTCGTGTTGCCCGTGGGGCAGTGCAACGTAATCGACCCCGACCGCCGCTTTTCGCTGTTCGATGACGAGGAGGAAGCCCTCCTCCTGCCGTGTGCCTGGAATCAGTGGGGCATCAGCTTGAGCGGTGAGTACAAGGCTCTCCGATATGAAGCCGTGTTGGCCGAGAGCCACGAGCGCACGCGTGTTCCACTGGCTATGGCTGCCCGCCTTGATGTGCGTCTCTCTTCCTCAGCCCGCCTTGGAGCGAGCTGCTATGCCGACGACAGCCTGCACGTGGCGTGTCTCGATGCCGACTACGCCCGTGCGGCCTGGACGCTCCGCGCTGGCGTTACGCTCACGCATAGAGACCACTGGGCTTATGCTCATTGCATTGAGGCGGGCTACAACCTCCTCCATTACTCTTCCCGTCCGCACGCCCTCACGTTCTACGTCCACCACGGTGCCTACACTACGCCACAAGGACTGGCAGCCGGGGAAACACGAGCACTTACCCTGAAACATGCCGCCGGCCTCATGTTCCGGCCCTGTTCCCAGGTCAGCCTGCGTGCCGAATACCTCCATCGCACCGCCCCCTCCTCCACCCACCAATGCTCCTTGGGCGTGACCTACACGTTTTGACGGGCTGACGTCCCTTGAGAAGTTCTGTTTACGGCCGAATGAATCATCCTACTAGCAAGGAGGCAAGAGGAAATCTCCACACCTGGCAGCTGTGTGGAAGAACAATAATTCGCTCCGTAACGATTTTTTGAGAGTTAAAAAAATAGTGACAAAACGAAAAAAGGAGAAAGCGCCGCGCTGTGCGGCCTAAACGTACACTTAGCCGAAAAACGCGCGTCATCCCGCCATTTATTGCTCCCCCACCCTCTTTCGGTTTTCCCGATAGCCGACTTACGCGCAATTAAAAGGGACATCGGAAAAATTAAAAGGGACATCCGCGAAAATAAAAGGGCTATCGGCACGACTGAAAGGGCTGTCGTTTTTGCTAAAGGGGCTTTAATTTCGCCCTCGCCTGTCGTTTTTCTGAAAAAATCGCGAAAAAAGTCACCGCCCGTCGGCGATTTTTTGCACTTAAATGCGGGTGTTGCGTCTCCGAAGAAATCTCCGCGAAAAGCCATGCTGAATTAAGCGTCTATAAATGAGCCGTGTAACGACGTCTTAAAAATCGCGTTTTTTCCGTCCAAACCTCCACGCGCTCGTCTCCACAGCCAAAAATCGCTAAGAAAACGCACGAAAAGTGTAAAAAATAGTTACAAAAATTTTTTATTACGTGCGTTTATATGAAGTATTACTTTAACTGCACACCTCACCCTCGCGGCGAACAGTGAGGGCGAATGAACCGGAATGAAAGAAGGGGACACGAAAAGCGGTATTGAAGCGACAATCACTTCAACTTCATGAGAGCCATGCCGATGAATATCCAGATAATCTCACGCACACGGCAGATGAGGCTGACAAACACCCCAAGAGCAGCGGAGAGACCAAGTGCGGCAATAGACAGGACAAAACCTCCCTCCTGCACACCGAGCTGCATAGGGAGGAAGCCTATGATATTGGCGAAGAGCGTGGTGAAGGAAAGAATGAGAATGCTATGAAGGAAAGTGACGAGATAGCCTTCAAGGCCTCCGCCGCCATTAACGCCAAAGAGCAGCAGCATAAAGAAGATCTCCAGACTCTGAATGATACGTGAGAGGTATTCCAGAGAAAAACTTGTATAGAAGGCGCGCTTGCTTTGGGCATGGAGCTTCGCTATCTGTTCGTCGATCTTATTGAGATCCTCATCGTGTTTTACAAGGAAACGCTCGCTCCATTTTTTTAGTCCGGGCAACTTTCCTATCCAGCGTATGCCTTTACGCGCCAGGCCGTTGCGATAGCCTTTGGCAAAGAGGTAGAAGGCCAGGAGGCAGAAGGCTGCGATGATGGACAAGACGATGGCGATGGCCGGAGTGATTGGCAAATCGTTGACAAGCACCAGGGCGAGATAGATAAATATAGCGGAGAACCATAGGAAAAAATGCGCCACAAAGTGCATCATCGCGTATAGGATGACGGAAGAAGTGGCGTGTTGCTTTCCAATATGGTTCGAAAGTTCCATTATGCGATACGGCTCTCCTCCAAGTCCACCCACAGGCGTGGCATAGTTCAGGGCATAGCCTGTGATGGTGAGGCGATAAAGGCGAAGGAACTTTACGGGGCAGTCGCGCTCGGGCATCGTACCGCGAATGACAGCGCGCCATGCCAGAGCATTAAAAAAGTAGATAAAGAGCCAAATCCCTACAATCGGAATAAGCCAATAGCCTGCATGACAAAGATGTTCCCAAAGCTCGGGAAAACTGACGTCAAAGGTGAACAGCATAATTACTACAGCTGCTACACCTATAAAGAAGAATAAGTTATTTATCTTCTGTTTAGTCCAAGTCATACTATGCTATTTGTTGGGCTATACGGCGACAGAAGGCTTCATGCCTGTTAATAATATAGAAACAAAGCAGAGACATAACGCCGGCTTCAAAGATGAAGAACTCGGCAGGCAGGTCTATGAGGCAGAAGAGAACGAGCCAGAAAGTGCGGAAGTTGAATGTGAGCAATCCGTTTAGGAACATTAGTTTCAGAGAGGAATCGTGTAATTGCTGGCGCACGTCGGAGGGCATATTGTTGGCCGTTCCGTATTTTTCCTTAAGTACTGCCAAAAGATGCTGGAACTCCGGCGTACGTTTCTCTTGCTTGCGGGTGTAGCCTACGTAGTTCCATTGGAAGAACTTCCAAATGAAATTGCCCTTCCACGGCTTTGATTCATAGAGCTCCTTTTGAACCATAGAGTTATCCAGTTCGCTGCCCTTCTCACCTTTGAGGAAGAAGAGATGCACCTGGATATAGTAGTCCGCCATGCGCTGCTGCCCGGCAATACCGTATATGCCGGAGAGAAGGCCGAGTATGAAGACTACGACTGTGGCTATTAAGACATTTTCCGACGTGTCTGCTATGCCAAACCAGCCAAACTCGATGGAGTGATGGCAGTAGAACCTATACACAAGAAGCACGTAGATAGGGACAAACCAAGCAAAGCCTGCTATGCCGTCGAGGATGCGCCCCATGGGAGAGCACTTACCTGTCATGCGAGCCAGCTGGCCATCGGTACAGTCAAGGACATCGGCCAGCAAAAGCAGAAGGATGGCGGCGATGTTAAACCATAGTCCCGCGGAACCTTCATAATAGTAACTGCCGTGCATAAAGCCGAGGGCGCTGACCGCACCGATAATCATAGAAATGATGGTAACGGTGTTAGGGTGCGTTCCCAAGCGTGCAAAAAACTTGGCGAAGAGATATGCAAAAGGACGGACTATCTTTACGTCAACCCAATCGTCGGTCTCTGAGCTTTTGAGCGTTTTCTTGTAGTCTTCAAAGATTTTCATAAAAAGGGAATTAATAGAGAGAAGCAGGGATTTTCTGCTTGGCATTCTCAAAGTCTTCTACCGTATCAAGTTCGCAGGAAAAATAGTGGGTGGCATCTGCTATCGTGTAAGTATGTCCCTGTGCGATAAGCCTCTCAAAAGCCATCTCGTAGTATTTATCCTCTAAGTGTTCGGCGTTCATCATACGGTTGAGTTCTTGATAAAGAGCTGCCGTATAGGAGGCTCCCATCTTTTCAATGCCGAGGCTCTCACCTATGGCTTCACTGGGCTGACAGGTCTTGTTGATAGCTACAATCTGGCCTTCGCCATCCACTACAACCTTCATTTCTTCTTCTCCCAATTCGTGACGTATGAGCGTCAGAACGTTTGACGACGGATGTTGGAGCACGAGACGAGGAATGGCGGGGTCAAAAAGGAGGTCGCTGTCGAGCAGCAGGATGTCATGCCCCTCAGCCTCTGGCCTGGCCAACCAGAGGGAATAAATGTTGTTGGTCTTATCGTAGAGCGCGTTGTGTATGAAATTTACCCGCAGAGAGGGATAATGCTCTGCGACGTAAGCCTCTATCATCTCGTGCAAATATCCCGTGACGATGGTAAAGTCCTGAATACCCGCAGCGATAAGAGCGTCGAGCGTGCGCTGCAACAAAGGACGTTCGCCCACACTGAGAAGGCATTTGGGTTTATTGAGAGTGAGCGGGCGAAGGCGGGTGGCCATACCGGCTGCCAGGATGATTGCTTTCATAAACGGTACAAAGGATTGGATGAGAAGGGCAACTTATCGATTAGCCTCAAAAGTCTTCTTTATCGTATCCACAACAACTTGTATCTGCTCCTTGCGGCCCAATGTAATGCGGAGGCAGGACTCCAGTCCCTTGTCGGCCATAAACTTAATCTTGCATTGCTGAGCGGAGAGAGCTTCCTGAAGAGCCTCTTTTATGGCTACAGGATATTTGATGAGGATAAAGTTGGCTACGCTCTTATACACTTTGAAGCCAGGCAAATCGCCCAGTTCTTTTTTGAAGAGCTGACGGTCCCACTCCATCTCATCAGCCACGCGACGATAGTGGTCGTCGCTATCAAGGGCTGCAAGAGCCACAGCCTCAGAGAAGCGATTGAAGCCCAGATATTTATTGCTGTATGAAAGGAACTGGTCGTGGCCCGCTCCGATAAAGGCAAAGCCCACGCGCAAGCCGGGAAGGCCATAGAATTTGCTGAGCGTGCGTGAGATGATAAGGTTGGCGTATTTTTCAATGAGGGGAGCGATGTACTTGGTGTCCGTGCTGATGAAACTGGCGTAGGCCTCATCTACGAGCACCATAGTCTCTGAGGGAATGTTCTCCATAATGCGGCCGATTTCCTCAGGAGTAAGGCTGTTTCCCGTAGGGTTATTAGGCGATGCCAGCAAGAGCATGCGAGGGCATATACGGTTAGTGTATTCAATGACCTCATCTACGTTGTAGGCAAAGGTGTCATCCTTTTCATAGAGGGGGTACATCTCAAACGTGCCGCCACATTCGCTTGCCACACGGTTGTAGTACCACCAAGAGAACTCAGGAATGAGAATTTTCTTATTGCTTCCCTCCATCAGGAAGTAATGGATGGCATTCTTAAGTATTTCTTCAGCACCATATGCCAGGAGCACCTGGTCCTCAGGCACTCCGTAAATCTCACTGAGACGTACGGAGATGACGCTTTTCTTTCCCTGATCAAAAATACGGGTGTAAAAACACAGTGTCTCAGGGGTAAAGTTTTTAATTGCTTCCACTACTTTTTCAGAAGGCTGGAAGTTGAACTCGTTGCGATCTAGGTAATTCATATGTTTGTCTTAATTACTTATACGATATGAGCGAAAATTGCCGTCAATTCTTTTCAGAACCAATCAGTCTCTAATATAATTCGTGCAAAATTACAAAAAAAATGTTAATCTTTTGTATTTTCCTTAAAAAAAAGAAGGATTTTTAGCCCTTTAAGCTAAAAAAGGCCCCTAAAACTAACTGTAATTAGCTATTCCTCATCATTAACCCGTTTCATAGGGTTTACCCTAACACCTCTATTCATTTCAATATTTAATCCGTCGGACTGGGAAAAGTTATCCGCATGCGATTTCATTTTCACATATGTTGAAATCAATTTGCACAGTTGTGGAAATCAATTTGCACAGTTGTGGAAATGTTCTTAGGCCGGAACTTGCGGGTACAGGGCGGGCATTTGTTGACATACCTTATTATATATATAAATAAGCGGGCTCGCCGGTAATGGCAAGTCCGCTTGACTGGTTCATGCGGAGGCATCAGTCTCTCTTCCTCAGCACCACGGCAGAGCGGGCAGGGATATAGAGTTTGAGCCAGCCTTTGTGCTGGGGTGCGAGGAGCGGGTCGGGGGAGGTAAAATGGGTGAGGGTGTCGTCCGTTGAGCCAAAGCCACCGAAAGCGGGGTCGTCGGTATTGAGGACTACCTCATAACTGCCCTCGGGCACCATGAAGCCGTAGTCGGAGAAGGAGCGCGCGGGGCTCCAGTTGAAGACGAAGAGGAGGTCGCCACGGGTATAGGCAAGGATTTGGTCGCCGTCGTTGTGCCAAATCTCCTGTACGGGGGTGCGCTGGAACTTGGGCGTCTGGCCGAGGAGGTGGAGCATGGCGGCATCGAAGTCGCCGAGGAGATGATAGCACAGGTCCTTGTTATCCACGAGGTTCCACGGGCGGCGGGCGTACTTATGGCCCCAGCCGGTGCCCCCGCGGGGGAAGCCTATCCACTCGGGATGGCCGAACACGTTGCCCATGAAGTTTAGATAGCCGCCGCAGATAGTGGAGGCGGTGACAAGGCGTATCATCTTGTGGAGGGCTATGCCGCGATGGGCGGCAGCGTTCTCATCACCCTTGCGGAAGTGCCAGTACATATCGGCATCGATGAGGCGGAAGATAATGGTCTTGTCGCCCACGAGGGCTTGGTCGTGGCTCTCGGCATAGGAAATGGTGGCTTCACCGCGGCGGCGGTTGGTGAGTTCCCAAAAGATGCCGGAGGGATGCCAGTCCTCGTCCTTGCGCTCCTTGATGATTTTTATCCAGTAGTCGGGGATGTTCATGGCCATGCGATAGTCGAAGCCGTAGCCGCCGTGCTTGATGGGGGCAGCAAGGCCGGGCATACCGCTCACTTCCTCGGCGATGGTGATGGCGCGGGGATTGACCTCGTGGATGAGGTCGTTGGCGAGGGTGAGGTAGCAGATGGCATTGTCGTCCTGCCCGCCGTTGTAGTAGTCGCCGTAGCCGTTGAAGGACTCGCCGAGGCCGTGGCTGTGGTAGAGCATAGAGGTGACGCCGTCGAAGCGGAAGCCGTCGAAATGGAACTCCTCGAGCCAGTACTTGCAGTTGGAGAGGAGGAAATGGATGACCTGGTTCTTGCCGTAGTCGAAGCAGAGACTGTCCCACTGGCTGTGCTCTCGCTTGCCGCCCTGATAGAAATACTGGCAGGGATCGCCACAGAGATTGCCGAGGCCTTCGTTCTCGTTCTTCACAGCGTGGCTCTGCACCATGTCCATGATGACGCTGACGCCCTGGGCATGGGCGGCATCAATGAGGGCCTTGAGTTCCTCGGGCGTGCCACAGCGGCTAGAAGGGGCGAAGAAGGAGGAGACGTGATAGCCGAAGGAGCCGTAGTAGGGGTGCTCCTGAATGGCCATAATCTGTATGCAATTATAGCCTGCACGGACGATGCGGGGGAGGACGAGTTCGCGGAACTCGTTGTAGGTGCCCACCTTCTCGGCGTCCTGCGCCATGCCGACGTGGCACTCATAGATAAGGAGCGGGTCGCGCTTGGGGCGGAACTTCTTAACCTGCCACTGATAGGGGGCAGGGGCCCATACCTGCGCGGAGAAGAGTTTGGTGTGGTCGTCCTGCACCACGCGCTGACACCATGCGGGGATGCGCTCACCCTGTCCGCCGGTCCAATGGACGCTCATCTTGTAGAGTTGGCCGTGAGAGAGGGCGCGGGCGGGGAGTTTCAGTTCCCAGTTGCCGCTGTCGCCGAGGGGCTGAAGGCGGAAGTCCTCGGTCTCCTGCCAACCGTTGAAGTCGCCGATGAGATAGATGGCGGTGGCGTTGGGAGCCCACTCGCGGAACACCCACTGGCGGGGCGTGCGATGGAGGCCGTAGTAGAGATGACCAGTAGCCACGTCGGAAAGCGTCTTGCGGCCGTTGCGGGTGAGTTCGGCCTTCTTATGAAGGTACCATTCGTGGCGCCCCTCAATGGCGGAGGCAAAGGGGCGGAGCCAGCGGTCAGAGCGGAGGAGTTGGAGCATACCTATAATATATTAATAATGTCTGTCAATTTTGCTACGCGGAAGGTCGCCTCAGTTTCGGGCGAGGGTCCCCAACGCTCAAAGAGTATGGTGTCAAGGCCGGCACGGGCAGCACCTTGGATGTCGGTCACGGGATTATCACCTATCATAAGGGTCGTGGCCGGATTGGCACCCGAGACGCGGAAAGCGTAGTCGAAGTATTCGGCGGAGGGCTTGTTATACCCCGCATCCTCGGAGAGGATAACCGTGGTGAAATAGCGGAGCGTGTCGGAGGCTCGGAGTTTGTGGTACTGCACCTCGTGGAAGCCGTTGCTGCACAGGTGGAGACGGTAACGGGGATGCAGGTAGTCGAGGAGCTCGCGGGCACCTTCCACGAGACCGGGCTTGTGGGCGCAAAGGCCAAGGAAGATATCGCTGGCACGGAGGCAGAGGTCGCGTGTAACCTCCAGACCCTTTCCTTGCGAAAGCGGACGGCGGAATCGCTCAACGATGAGATAGTCGCGCGTGATTTGGCCGGCGCTGTACTGCTCCCAAAGTTCAATATTGGCTTGCCAGTATGGAACGGTAAAGGCTTCAAGGGCTGGGAAATAGCGGCTGAGGCCGAGCTCGTCGTAAAGTTCGGTAAGCGCAATTTCAGCATTACCACGCGTATCATAGAGCGTGTCGTCGAAATCAAGGAAGATATCTTTGTATTTACTCATAAGGTCCATATTTTCCACGCCGCTTCGGCTTGTCGGTGGAGCATCTCAAGGCCGTTCTTGACAGGGCCGCCTTGCTCACGACCACGGCGGAGGAAGAGCGTCTTCTCGGGATTGTAAACGAGGTCGTAGAGCCTAATGGCGGGGTTGAAGGATTCGTAGGGAAGGTCGGGGCAAGTGTCCACGTTGGGAAAGGTGCCGAGGGGTGTGCAGTTGACGACGAGGTCTATGGAGGCGAGGGCCGTCTCCTTGCGGAGGTCATTATACGTCAGACAGCCTTCCTTGGGTGTGCGACTTACGAGTTGCCAGGCTATGCCGAGTTGGGTGAGGGCGTAGCATACAGCCTTTGAGGCTCCACCCGTGCCGAGGACGAGAGCCAAGCAGACAGAGGCGTTATCCTTTGTCAGCCAGTCGCGGAGGGACTCGCAGAAGCCGATGACATCCGTGTTATATCCGTAAAAGCGGCCATTCTCCACGCGGACTGTATTGACGGCTCCTATTGCGCGAGCCTCGTCGCTCATGCCGTCAAGGTAGGGAATGATGGCTTGCTTGTAGGGGATGGTGACGTTGAAGCCGTGGAGATGGCGCAAGTTCTCTACTTCGCAGATATCTGCAAGGTCGTAGTTATCGTAGCGGGCCTCAATACCCTCTGCCGCAAACTTCTCAGCAAAGTAGCGGGCGGAAAAGGAGTGGCCAAGGGGATGACCGATGAGACCGAAAGACTTCATTTTGCGGCGGTATAAAGAGTAGAGAGGCCAAAGGTAAACCTCTTGAACTGCACGTCAGTATAGCCTACCTTTTCAAGGATTTTCTGCATCTCTTCGCCTTGCGGGAAGACTTCCATGGTGTGGGGCAGATAAGTGTAAGCCTTACTGTCGCGACTGACAAGGCGGCCGATGAGGGGCATCACCACGTGGCTGTAACACCAAAAGAGTTGTTTCATCGGGAAGCGGCGCGGGGCGGTAAGTTCTATGATGACGAGGCGGCCTCCGGGACGCAGCACACGCAACATCTCGCCGAGCCCGCGCTCCAGGTCCTGGAAGTTGCGCACACCATAGGCCACGGTGATGGCATCGAAGGTGTCGTCGGGAAGCGTGAGGTTGAGGCAGTCCTCTTTCTGAAAACTGATGACAGAGGAAAGTCCGGCCTCCTCCACCTTCTTGCGGGCCACATTCATCATGCCCTCGCTTAGATCAACGCCTAGCAAAGACTGCGGCGCCAACCTTTTGACGGCGAGCAGGGCGAAGTCTCCCGTACCCGTAGCTACGTCAAGCATATGCTGAGGCTTGTAGGGCTTCAGTGTATCGAGGGCCTTGCGACGCCAGCGGCGGTCGATGCCTAAGGAAAGGAGATGATTGAGAAGGTCGTAGGTGGGAGCAATGTTGTCGAACATCTGCTCCACCTGACCAGCCTTCTCGCCCTCATCGGAATAGGGCTTTATTTGTTCTTGCTTGTACACTTGGGATTATCAGTTTGCATGAGGCGAAAAATCGGCATACATATATCCGCCATAATTGTCGCTCCAACCGATACTTACATTAGCGCTCTTGGAAGTGCCATACCACCAATGAACGCCCAGTCCACCAGGCTGTTGCTCCCAAGACCAAATATCAAAGACGGCAGACACCTGAGACTTGAAGTAATCAAAGTGAGCATTCATGCCGTAGTAGGTGACTGACGAAGACACTAACTTACCCTCCTTGACAACATAGTCGTATGAGATGGTTTCTTTTTTATTTTTAAAATAGTAATGCGTGCCGCCAATGGTTTCATCGACTTCCTCTTTGAATTCAGGCAGATTCTTGGCCATATACTTACGCACTTCGGCTATTCCTGCGGTCCAATCCGTAACGGGAACCACAAAAGTAAGCGCCGGAGTCTCGGGCAACTGGGGCTGCTCGCTTTGCTTGAAGGCAACATTGTCAAACACACGTTCCACCAATTCCTTGTGGCCATCACCCATGACAGTGCTGTCTTGGACAGTCAGTTTATTGGCCATGGGGTCGTAGATGAAGTTATAATCCTTCGCCATATAATCTATATAATGCGTGTCCTCCTGATAGGTTTCCATGGCATAAAGGGATAGGACTCCCTTATTGTTGGCGGCGTCAAAGGTATAGGTGTAATGATGGTAGTCCTTTATGTGCATCAGAGTGTCGGTACCCATCCAGATACAGGTTTCATCAAACATCTGAGCGTAGCCGTTACTGTAGAGCACCAAGTTGCGCTCCTCGCGTGCAAGAGAGCCCGGAAAAAAAGACGCATGGGTCGGATCCTCCCACTGCCAAGAGGTGTTAGCTACGATGCTTTGGGGAGTATCCTCATCGTTACTACAAGAAACAATTGTGATAAGGGCAAATGCCATGAGAGCACTTGCAAGGATGTAATTCAGTTTCTTCATTGTTGTTTACTTAAGATAGTCCATAACATTTTTCTCTATGCGGGCTGCCAGGTCAGTATCGTCTTCACGCTGGAATGTCTCGCCCGTGAGGTGCTCAAAGAGCTCAATGTAGCGTTCACTGATGCCACGCACGATTTCGGGCGTCATCTCGGGAACCTTCTGGCCCTCCTTGCCCTGGAAGCCATTATCCATAAGCCATTCGCGGACGAACTCCTTGGAGAGTTGCTTCTGGGGCTCGCCGGCGGCAAAGCGCTCCTCATAGCCCTCGGCGTAGAAGTAGCGGGAGGAGTCGGGGGTGTGAATCTCGTCCATCAGATAGATTTCGCCGTTATGCTTGCCGAATTCGTACTTCGTGTCCACAAGGATGAGACCGCGCTTGGCGGCTATCTCGGTGCCACGCTGGAAAAGGGCGAGGGTGTATTTCTCCAGCAAGGCATATTCCTCGGGCGTGGCGAGACCGCGGGCCAGGATTTCCTCCTTACTGATGTCGGCATCGTGCTCACCGATTTCAGCCTTGGTGGTCGGGGTGATAATGGGCGTGGGGAACTTCTCGTTCTCACGCATACCTTCGGGCAGTTTCACGCCGCAGATTTCGCGCACACCACTCTTGTAGGCTCTCCATGCGCTGCCGCAGAGATAGCCGCGCACAATCATCTCAATGGGGAAGCCCTCGCAGAACACACCCACGGTGACCATAGGGTCGGGCGTGGCAAGTTTCCAGTTGGGACAGATGTCGGTGGTAGCATCAAGGAAGCGGGCAGCTATTTGCGAGAGCATCTGCCCCTTGTAGGGAATGCCTTCGGGCAGGATGACATCGAAGGCGGAGATGCGGTCGGTAGCCACCATCACGAGCTTATCGCCAAGGTTATACACGTCACGGACTTTTCCGTGGTAAACACCCGTCTGACCGGGGAAGTTGAAGGAGGTTGAAGTTAAAGCTTTCATATAGTTTATTTAACAAGTTTTTTCTGATTAGCGTCCACCACTACGCCACTGTTAGCGGTGGCGGGGCGGCCCTGCAAGTCATAAGTAGTTGAAAGTTGACTGTTAGGAGTTGATAGTTGGGCTACGCCAGTTGGTATATACTCCACATCGCAATACTCGGCATAGATGGCGGCATAGACGTCATACTCTTCAACGCTGATGGTCTGGCCAGCAGCATCGCGCTCAACCACAAGGGAGGAGGCAGGCGTCACGAGTTCATCCGTCAGAATGCCGAGGCGCTCGCACTTGGCGATGAGGGCACGGAGCTCGGCTGCATAGTCAGTCACTTCTTCTATGCGCCAGCAGCCCGTATGGCCTACGGTGGCGTCGCTTTTCACATACACATAGCCGTCGGGCTGAGCGTTGACACGCTTGCTGCTGGCACCATCCGTGGTATAGCCGTTGACGGCTGAGAGGATAACCATACCGGGCACATAATCGTAATAAGCAGGGCTGGTGCTGGCTACGGTAGGAGCGTCCATTCGCAGCGTAGTGCCGAGAGAGGAAGAGGTTATCTTGGCGTTGAGCGTGCCCAGATTGAGACGCTTGCGACTGTTGAAGCGGCTCTGAATGCGGAAGTCCTTGTTGTAGGGCACGAACTGGAAGAGTTCTTCGGGCTCCGTCTGCTGGGTGTAGTGAAAACGGAAGTTCTTGCCGTCGTCGGTGAGGTAGAGGGCAGAGCCGTCATAATGCTGCGTGTAATAGACGGAGGCAGAAATAATGCGGTAGGTCTTGTTGGGGTCGGGCTGCGTCACGGGAGCGGCCTTGAAGGAGGCTATAGCATTGCTGAGGGCTGTCACGGTTTTTCTGTCGGCCTGGAGAGTGGCGAGGGCTGCGCGCAGTTTTTCATACTCGCCAGCAGAGGGATAGCCCACCTTGTCGGGCTGGGCATCGGCCAGCAGGCGCAGGGCCTCTTGTTCCTCTTCCCAACCCACGAGGTCGGGCAATAATTCCTCCTTGTCATAAGTGGCGTAGTTCACGCCCAACTCTTCCAGCACATTGAAGTGTGTCTGCACTCTGCCCCTGAACGAGGGCCAGCTCTTCTTCTGCTGCGGCAGCCAGCCCACTTCGGCAATGGCCAGCATACGGGGGAAATATTGGTGTTCGGCTGCGGCGTTGCTGCTGCAGGTCTCCGTCCACAGGTTACCGCCCACGCCGAGGCAGAGATTCTCCTTGCCGGCGATGTTGCTCAACGGCGTAGCGTTGTAGCAAGCCTGCAGGGTGTTGTTGCCATAACCGCCCTGATAGATTTCATCAAACTGATGGTCGGCGGCCTGTTGGTAGTTGCCGTAGGTCTGGTACATATCCAGATAGAAGGGCCAGCAACCCGTGTAGATGGTGCGCAGGCCGAGGTTCGTGGCGGCCTTCATAGCGTTCTGTCCATAGTCGGAGTAGCACATGATGATGGGCTGCGTCTCATATGACTTGTTCCAGTGGTTTGTCAGTTCGTTCCAGCACACCACGTCCTTGCCATACTCCTTCTTCAGCCACTTGCCCAGTTCGTTGACGAGCCACGGCTGGATATCGTTCACGCCGGCAAGGCCGTTGGCTTTGAGGAAGGCAGGAATGTCCTTGCAATTGCTCCATGCCGTAGTGGGGCACTCGTCACCGCCGATATGGATGACGGGATAAGGGAACACTTCAGCTATATGACCGAGTACGCATTTGAGGAAGTCCATCACCTCGGGCTTGGCAACGTTGAGCACGTCTGTGCTGATGCCTTGGTCCACGCGCACTTTATAGGTCTGGGAGGGATCGCAGGAGAATTCTTTGGGATAGCTCGTCACGGCGGCTACCATGTGGCCGGGAAGGTCAATCTCCGGCATGATGTCGATATGGAGTTTCTTGGCGTATTCCACGATTTCGCGCAAATCGTCAAGTGTGTAGTACATCCCGCGGCCATACTCCGTGTCATCATAGAACCAAGGACTGGTTCCGGCACTCGTCTCGCTCTTATCACGGATAGCGCCCACCTCAACGAGTAGAGGATACTCGGGAATATCGACACGCCAGCCCTGATCATCGGTCAGGTGCCAGTGGAACTTATTGATTTTGTAGAGCGCCATCACGTCGAGGAGTTTCTTCACCTCCTGCTTGTCGAAGTAATGGCGGGCGATGTCGAGCATAAAGCCACGGTAGCCAAAGAGCGGTTCGTCGGTGATTTCGGCGAGCTGCACCTTACCGCCGCCGTTGTACTTTGCATCATAGAAGAGCTGGCGCAGAGTCTGAAGACCATTGAACAGGCCATGGGCAGCACGGGCCGTCACTACGGCTGAGGCGTCAGCGTTCACTTTGAGGCGATAGGCCTCATCGCTCTTCATCGTGCCGTCAATGACCAGTGTAATCGTGCCGGCGGCCACATCGGTGCCTTGCTTCACGGCCAGTGTCTTACCGCCAACCTTGCTCAGAAGTTCGGCAAACTGTGCGGCCAACGGTTCGTAGTCGGCGGCGGGATAGGCTATTGTTGCAAACGAGGCAAGAGGAGCGCTGCCATCGACAAGTGTCACCTCCTTCGGCATAGGAATAAGCGGGAGGGAGGCCAGTTTGAGTTCGGCCTGATATTCCTCTACGGTCTGGAATTGCAGGGGGCAGTTGTTGTCCACGCTGCTCCAGAGGCCCAGTTGCTTACCGGCGCCTGCCCCACCCCATTGGTTCATATACACGCCGCCGTTGGCTTTGGGCGAGATAGTGAAGCCATCGGTGTAACCGTTCAGGGTGGCGGCCTTTATAGTAAATAAGGTGTTGCTGGACGGTTTGGTGGAGGAATAGAACATGCCGTTCACGGCCGTTGTGTTGGTGTAGAGCGTCATTCCGTTGCGGCTGATGAATTTGTAGCCTGCCGAGGAACTGCCCTCCACGCGCCACAGTTGCGCATCGTCGCCCGTCTGGTTGGCCGTGGCCACCTGTGCTCCGGAATTGCCAGCTTGCAGCACGCAACTGCCGTTCATAAACTTCACGAAATACCACACTGGATTGTCTGCCGTGCTGGCAGTGGGAAGACCTGCGGCATAAGCGGCCATGCAGCAGATGGTCATAATGCTCAATACGAGTTTTCTCATTTGTTTAAGTGTAATATTTTCTTTTTGTTGTTTTCTATGTTTCAGCAACAGGAGCGTCAGCAACTGTAGTTTCTTCATCTTTTTTATGTTGGTTGTTCTTGTCGTATGCTTCCACTATGCGGGTGACCAGTTTGTGCCTTACGATGTCTTCCCTGCCCATCTCCACGAAACTGATGCCGGGAATGTCGCGCAGGATGTGCAGGGCTTGCACGAGGCCGCTCTGCGTCTGGCGCGGGAGGTCTATCTGCGTGCAGTCGCCGGTGATTATCATCTTAGTGTTCCAGCCCATGCGGGTGAGGAACATCTTGAGTTGCGCCGAGGTGGTGTTCTGAGCCTCGTCGAGGATGACTACGGCATCGTTGAGCGTTCTTCCGCGCATGAAGGCCAGCGGGGCTATCTGTATGACGTTCTGCTCCATGTATTCCTGCAGTTTCGCGCCGGGTATCATCTCCTGCAGGGCGTCGTAGAGGGGCTGCAGATAGGGGTCTATCTTATCTTTCATATCGCCGGGCAGGAAACCGAGTTTCTCACCGGCCTCCACGGCGGGGCGCGAAAGGATGATTTTCTTCACCTCTTTATTCTTCAGTGCCTTCACGGCGAGGGCGATGGCGACATAGGTCTTTCCGCTGCCGGCTGGCCCTACGGCGAAAAGCATATCGTCCTTCCTGAAGGCTTCCACCAGGCGGCGCTGGTTCTCAGAGCGGGGCGTGATGGCTTTTCCCGAGGTGGAATAGACGATTACGCCGTGGGGCTGACCCTCGTCATCCACGGGCTGGCGTCCCTTCACGAAGCCTACGATATTTTCCTCCGTCAGTTGGTTGTAGGTGGCACAATGGCGTTCCATCTGCCGGAACACGTCCTCAAAAAAGGCCATATCCTCCTCTGCGCCCATCACCTTCACCACGTTGTCGCGGGCTATGATGCGCAGTTTCGGGCAGAGGGCGCGCAGCAGGCGCAAATTCTGGTTACCCACTCCGTAAAGTATGGCGGGGTCGGCGTCTTCAATGACGAAATGTCGCTCTATCATATAGGCTTCTCAGTATTTTCTCTGTCTTATATTCTTTTTGCGCGACAAAGTTACGAATAAGCGAGCGAAATACCAAATAAGCGCAGCGAAATTTGAGTATTTCCGAGCAAAAGTGACTAAAAACGCAAAAGACACTTAGTATTTCTTTCATCCCGCATCGTTTTCTCCATCCCCTCATTTAAAAAATTTTTTCGCCGCCCGACTTCGCCATGTCATTTTTTTTTAATAATTTTGCACCACAATTTACACGAAGTTCAGCATGAGTAAAACCCACAAAAGAAAGCGCAAGATACTTTGGGGCCGCGTGAGTCTCGTTCCTCTCACCATTGCCCTCATCGTGGTGTGCTGCGTAGTGCGTCCCGTCAGAACGTGGAAGCGCTATCGCGCGCAGGCCGCGCTTTCGGCGCTGACTCTCCCCACTGACTCCGTGTTGCGCCACGCCGTGAGCGTGGATAGCCTTTTTTGCACTCCCCACACCTTTACGCCTGACACCAATGCACAGGGACACGCGGTGAAGCATCCCATCCTGAGCGTGCCAAACTATTCTGGTTCCTTCCCCGACGAGAATGACATCCAGCTTGCCACCGCCACCCGCCTCGGTCTGAAAAGTCCCATTCAGTCTCAAGAAAAGGTCGATGCCGCTGCCTCCGGACTTGTGTATATCGGCGCCTCGCCTTTCTTTGATTTGCGCCCTATGACGCGCTCAATGCCTTACCTCGTCCCCCGTGCCGACCGCCTGCTCAACGTCATAGCCCGAAATTTTCAAGATTCTCTCCTCTGCAAAGGGCTTCCTCCGCACAAGATAGAGGTGAGCAGTGCCCTCCGCACCCTCAATGATGTGCAGCGCCTCCGCCGTGGCAACGCCAATGCCAAGAACAACAGTTGCCACCTCTACGGCACCACCTTCGACATCTCTTATAATTATTACACGCGCGTGGGAGCGTCTTGCCAACCCGATTCTGCCGCCAGCCCTTACGGCCTACAGCTCAAGCAAGTGTTGGCAGAAGTACTCCGCGACTTACGAGAAAAAGGTACTTGCTACGTCAAGTATGAGCGCAAGCAACCCTGCTTCCACATTACTTGCCGATAAGCCGTTTCCCCTCCTCCATACATAGACGCAACACCCCAAAGTGTTGCGTTTTTATTTCTTCCCCCTATTTTAATATGCGATTTAAGCGTCCCTATCCCCCTTTTAATTCAAACTAAAAGGGACATCGGTGAAAATAAATGGGACTTAGTTTGAATTAAAAGGGACATCGGAAAAATTAATAGGGACATCGGTGAAACTAAAAGGGGATTAGTTTGAAGTAAAAGGGGATTCAACTTTCGGCGGGTGTGCCTGGAAGGCACTACAGCCTCAAAGAGGCGGTCAGAAACCGGGCACGAAGTGCCCGGAATAACTGGCAGACAGGTGGTTGCCTGGAAGGCAGTACCTTTGTCAAAAAGTACGAGGTATTTCCCAAGGTAGTGCCTTCTAGGCACGCGTAGAGAGTGAGACTCCTATCCGGCAGCATCTCCTACGTCGATGCAACCGGTTACCGAGGTGCTGGCTTCCAGCCAGAACAGGGCTTACAAAAGTTGAATAAAAGGGATAAAACACGACTTACCCCCTTCCCGCATCGCAAGAGGATGCGGGGAAGGGGGCAGAAAGGAGTATTCTGAAGCGCGGATACCCGCTTCTATTCTTTGCAAAAGATGATGGCAGCTATTACGCCCGGCACCCATCCGGCCAAAGTAAGGATAAAGGTAATAGTTATGGCACCACAGCCCTTGTCGTAAACGGCAAGGGGCGGAAACAAAAGACAAAAAAGGACACGAAGGCAACTCATAAAGAAAGCGGGTTAAGGGTTATGGATTATGGGGCAAGGGTTAGTCCATTTAAACTGGTTCTAAATCCTACGTTTTAGAAACTTACATCGAGGCCAAAGGCCAGGTATTCCTTAAACTGGAAGTAGCCATGGGCTTCACCGCGCTTCACGCCGTCGTCGAAACGGGGATAGAGGAAGAGATTGGTGGAAAGATATTTGTTGACCTTGAGCGATATGGTGTTTTCAAATTCTGCGGTAGTGCGGTGGTAGGAGGTAAAGAAATAAAGGCGCCCCTGCCAGGTGAGCATCTTGCAAATAGCCCATTTAGCGTTGACCGTGAGTGTGGAACCGAAGTCGAAACGGTCGTGATGCTCAAGGCCGAACTTGGAGTAGAGCGTCTGATCGGGCTTGTAGAAGGAGCGGCTGACGTGCTTGTAGTTCACGGCGACAGGAGCGAAGTTGGCACCGAGGTTGAAGCGCTTTTTCTCGAGTTTATACTCCATACCGAGTGAGAGGACGGCCTCGAAAGGTGACATAAAATCGGAGGATACGCGGTAGCGCTGAATACCGCCATCATCATAGTACTCACGGGCCTGGGTCATCTGCGTCCACGACTGGAGGGCGAGCGAATAATACCAATGGGAGAAGGCTTTTACGCCCACCTTGGAGGTGAGGCGCAGGAGGTCGGTGGTGGGTTTGAATCGACCGCTGAGGGAATAGCCCTGCATGGTCTGGAAGCCGAGGCGCGCCTCGAGTTTATTGTCCCAAGTGACGCGCTTTTTGTTGTTGTAGTTGGCCTCCAGGGTGAAAAGGCCGTTGGCTGAGAAGGAGTCGTCGCCGCCTTGGTACCAGTTGTCGGAGATGTAGGTCTGTTGGAGCTGCACGTTGAAGTTGCCCTTGACTGTCCAGAAGTTGGGGCGTCTCACCTTGATATGGAAGGCATCCATGTCGCCGAGGAAGGTCTCTGCAGGGGCAGCCTCGGGGGCAGGCGCTTCAGGAGCGGGGGCAGGCGCTACGGCCTCGGGGACGGGGGCCGGACCAGCGAGGAGCGTGTCGGGCGCATCGGTCACGCGCTGCACGAGCCACGGCTGTGTGGCATAGACATTGGAGAGGAGGGTGTTTATCATCTGCGTGCGCTCTTCCACCTGCTGGGACACGGGACCGCCAAGGGTGTCGGCGGGCTGGAGAAGGGTCTTGCGCGTGGCATCCTTGTAGTAAGTGGGGGAGGAAAGGAGCTGGAAGAGATAGGGATTGGAGAGTGTGTCGCCGCCTTCATACTTCCAGTCGAGATAGGCCTTACGCAAGGAGTCGAGGGCTGCGAGATACTTGTCAGGAGCAGCGGTGTCGGCCTTGTGGGAAGAAGAGTGAGAATCTTCAGCCATGGAGCCGGACACGCCAAAAGCGGAGAGCGTGCTCACTGAAAAGAGGCAAAGGATTAACAGAAGGAAGTGAGATTTGTGCTTCATATATATATATAATGTGTGAAATTTGCATGCAAATATACATAAAGTTGGCGTATTTTCGCATCTTGGACTGATTATTTTAAGCCTCAGCGGCCCTAAAGGAGAAGAAAAGGGGCAGTTTGCTTTGATTTTCGGCTGAAAATACTTAACTTTGCCCGGAAAAATGTAATAACTCTTTAACAAGGCGGCGCGAATGCCGTCAGAAATGTACCAATGGACAAAAATACAATCACAGGTTTAATTCTCATCGCTGTTCTGCTGTTTGGCTTTTCGTATTATAACCAATCGAGCTACACAGAGCAGGCCGCAGAACAGGCACGTCAGGACAGTATTGCTCTCGTAGAGCAGGCACAAGCCAAGAAAAAGGCTGCGAGCGACAGCATTGCCGCACTCCAAAAGGCCGACTCCGTGGCCGCCGACACTACGGCGCTCTTCGCCGCCAACCGCGTGGCCTCCAACGGCACGCCTCTGGCCAAGACTACGGCCCAGACCGCTCCCGTCGTGCTCAAGAACGGCAAGGTGACGGTAGAGATAGACCTTCAGGGCGGTATGCCCGCGGTGGTCAAGCTCGCTGAATACAAGAGCTACGACAACTTTGCCGCCAAGAAAGACGCCCCCCTCGTGCTCTTCGACAAGGAAACGGCCAAGTTCGACCTGCTCTACGAAACGAAGGAGCAGAACCTGACGGGCAGCGACTTCAGCTTCGCCGTAGTGGAACAGACCGACACCACCGTGACCCTGCGCCTCGGCACGGAGCAGAAAGGCATTGACTACACCTATGCGCTGCTGAAGGACAACTACATGCTCAACCTCACCATTCAGGCTCACGGCATGGCTGACACATTCTCTGCCAAGACGCGCAGCATAAGCCTCATGGCACAGGACCGCGTACGCCAGCAGGAGAAAGGCTTCTACTTTGAGAATATGTACTCCACGCTGACCTACCGCAGCGACGACGACACCGAGAAACTCGGCGAGCGAAAGGAAGAAGAGGCACAGCCCGAGAAGCCCGTAGATTGGATGGCCTTCAAGAACCAGTACTTCTCCGCCGTCATCATCGGCGGCAAGCCCCTGCAGAGCACCCGCATGAAAGTGACGCCCGAGGAAGAAGGCAGCGGCTACCTGAAGAACTACGAAGCCGAGGCCGAAGTGGCCTTCGACGCCACCGGAAAAGAAGCCACGAAACTGCAATTCTATTTCGGCCCCAACAACTACCGCCTGCTCCAGAAGATGGAGGACGTGCGCATCACCGAGAACGAAATGGAACTGCAGGAACTGGTGTACCTGGGCTGGCCGCTGGTGCGCTGGATCAACCGTTTCTTCACGCTCTACGTGTTTGACTTCCTGACGAAGATGGGTCTGCCCATGGGCATCGTGCTGCTGCTCATCACGCTGTTGCTCCGCATCATCGTGTATGGCCCCACGAAGAAGAGCTTCCTCAGCAGCGCCAAGATGCGCGTGCTGAAGCCCAAGATGGACGAGATTACGAAGAAATATCCCAACCAGGAGGACGCCATGAAACGCCAGCAAGAGATGATGGCCCTGCAGTCGCAGTACGGCGTGAGCCCCATGGGCGGCTGTCTGCCTATGCTCATACAGATGCCTATCTGGATTGCCATGTTCAACTTCGTGCCTAACGCCATTGAGATGCGCCAGCAGTCGCTCCTGTGGGCCGAGGACCTCAGCACCTACGACTCCTTGTTGAGCTGGAGCACCGACCTGCCCCTCATAGGCAACCACCTGAGTCTCTTCTGCCTCCTGTTCTGCGCCACCAATGTGCTTTACAGTTACCTGACGATGCGCCAGCAACGCGACACCATGGCTATGGCTCCCGAACAGGCCCAGCAGATGAAGATGATGCAGTGGATGATGTACCTGATGCCCGTGATTTTCTTCTTCATGTTCAATAAGTACAGCGCCGGCCTGAACTTCTACTACTTCATCTCCCTCCTCTTCTCTGCCATCACGATGTGGTACCTCCGCGCCACCACCGACGACGCCAAACTTCTGGAGAAACTGGAAGAGAACTACCGCCGCAACAAGCAGGATCCCAACAAGAAGCCCACCGGCTTTGCCGCCCGTCTTGCCGCTCTGCAGGAACAGCAGCAAAAGATGCTGGAAGAAAAGCAGGCACGATATAAAAAGTAAGAATCTGGAATGAGGGCAGTGAGGCTGCCCAAAGAAGACTATGCGCAAAACTGTTATTTTTTTAATTATTTCTCTTTTCACTTTTAACTTTACTATGGCAGGCAACAACGACCTTATGACCCCCGAAGACCTTTGGGCCATGGGACGCATGGGAAGCTTCTGCGCCTCGCCCGACGGGACGCAGGGCGTGTATGCCGTGTCGTACTATTCAAAGGAAAAGAACAACAGCCGCACGGCCCTCTACCTTCTGGACCTCGGCAACAACCAAGCCCGCTGCCTGACCGCCGACGACAAGAGCGAGAGCAGCGCCACCTATCTCCCCGACGGACGTATCGCCTTCCTCTCGGGCGGCGAGGTGTGGGTGATGCAGGCCGACGGCACCGGTCGCCAGCAACTCACCGAGACCGAAGGTGAAGTGGGCGATTTCCTCTTCTCACCCGACGGCACGAAGGTCATCCTCGTGAAGGAGGTGGACCAGAACACCAGCATAGCCGCCAAGGAGGCCGACCTCCCCAAGGCTACGGGCATGGTCATCAACGACCTGATGTATAAGCACTGGGACCACTATGTAATGAAGGCTCCCCACCCCTTCCTCTATAAGATCGAAGGCGGCAAGGCCAGCCTCGTGTGCGACCTGCTGGAAGGCGAACCTTACGAGAGTCCGATGGAGCCCTTCGGCGGCGTGGAGCAACTCGCCTGGAGCCCCGACGGCAACACCGTGGCCTACACCTGCCGCAAGAAGACGGGCCGCGACTACGCCATCAGCACCGACTCCGACATATTCCTCTATGACATCACGACGGGTAAGACGCGCAACCTCTGCAAGGACAACCAGCCCAGCAACCGTATGGCCGTACACGCCGACCCTACCCGCACTCTGGCCGACCAGCCCGCCAACCTCGGTGCCGTGCCCTTCCCGGGCTACGATGACAACCCCGCCTTCTCGCCCGACGGCAAGTACATTGCCTTCCGCTCCATGGCCCGCGACGGCTACGAGAGCGACCGCACCCGCCTCTGCATCATGGAGGTGGCCACGGGCAAGCACACCTTCGTGACGGAGGACCTCGGCGAAGGACGCCAGAGCGGCGTGGAGGACTTCCTCTGGAGCCCCGACGGTCAGCGCCTCTTCTTCACGGCTGTATGGCACGGCCGCACCAATATCTACGCCACCAACAGGGAAGGACAGGTGGAGCAACTCACTGATGATTACTGCGACTACTCCCTCTGCTCCCTCGCCGCCGACGGCATGAACCTCTGGGCCAAGCGCCACAGCCTCAGCCAGGCCGACGAACTCTACCTTATTAAATTATACAACGGCAAGCGTGCCCGCGGCAAGCAACCTATGCTCATCACCGCCGACGTCCGCAGCCGCCAGTCCCTGACGGAGCAAGGACTCGCCGCCGGCGAGACCCGCGTGACAGACATCAACGCCGCCACATACTCCCGCCTCGCCTTCGGAGAGGTGAAGGAGCGCTGGACAAAGACCACCGACGGCAAAGAGATGCTCTCGTGGGTGGTCTATCCGCCCCACTTCGACCCTGCCAAGAAGTACCCCACCCTTCTCTTCTGCGAAGGTGGCCCCCAGAGCCCTGTGAGCCAGTTCTGGTCCTACCGCTGGAACTTGCAGATTATGGCCGCCAACGGTTATATCGTCGTAGCGCCCAACCGCCGCGGCCTTCCCGGCTTCGGCATGGAGTGGCTGGAAGAAATCTCCGGCGACTACACGGGACAGTGTATGCAGGACCTCCTCGCTGCCATCGATGACGTGGCCAACGAGCCCTACGTGGATAAGGACCACCTCGGCGCCGTGGGTGCCTCCTTCGGCGGCTTCAGCGTCTATTGGCTGGCCGGCAACCACGATAAGCGGTTCAAGGCTTTCATCGCCCACGACGGCATCTACAACACCATGCAGCAGTATGTGGAGACCGAAGAGATGTGGTTCCCCAACTGGGACATGGGCGCCGCCCCCTGGTACAAGAACGCCAAAGGCCAGATGCAGAAGGCCTTCGAGACTTCGCCCCACCTCTACGTGCAGAACTGGGACACGCCCATCCTCTGCATCCACGGCCAGAAGGACTTCCGCATTGAATACACCCACGCCGAATCGGCCTTCAACGCTGCCCGCCTCCGCGGCCTCGACGCCCAACTCCTCCTCTTCCCCGACGAGAACCACTGGGTGCTCAAACCCCAAAACGGCATCCTCTGGCAGCGCACATTCTTCCGTTTCCTGGATAAGTATTTAAAGTAGTTCAACCTAGAAAATCTAGAACATCTAGAGAATCTAGAACATCTAGCCTCCCTCCCCTCCGAATAATCTCAAAATCTTATATAACATGCAAAAGACAACTCTTCGTGACAGCGCGGCTATGCGCTGGACAGCGCTCCTCCTCTTGGCGCTGGCAATGTTCTGCTCCTACATCTTCATGGACATCCTCTCCCCCATCAAGGACCTCATGCAGTCCCAGCGTGGGTGGGACAGCACCGCCTTCGGTACGATGCAGGGCTCTGAGACATTCCTCAACGTCTTCGTCTTCTTCCTCATCTTCGCCGGCATTATCCTCGACAAAATGGGCGTGCGTTTCACCGCCGTCCTTTCCGGTGCCGTGATGCTCTGCGGCGGTATCATCAAGTACTACGCCGTGAGCGACTACTTCATCGGCAGCGGCCTTGAGACCTGGTTCACCAACAACCTCAACTACATCCCCGGCTTCGATGAACTCGGCATCTCACCCTTCTATGAAGGTATGCCCGCCAGCGCCAAGTTTGCAGCCGTCGGCTTTATGATTTTCGGTTGCGGCTGCGAGATGGCCGGCATCACCGTGAGCCGCGGCATCGTGAAGTGGTTCAAGGGCCGCGAGACGGCTCTCGCCATGGGTTCAGAGATGGCCCTCGCTCGTCTCGGCGTGGCCACCTGCATGATATTCTCGCCCTTCTTCGCCAAACTCGGCGGCAATGTCAGCGTCAGCCGCTCCGTAGCCTTCGGCGTGGTGCTCCTCTGCATCGCCCTGATGATGTGCATCGTCTATTTCTTCATGGATAAGAAGCTCGACGCCCAGACCGGCGAGGCCGAAGAAAAGGACGACCCCTTCAAGGTTAGCGACATCGGCCGCATCCTCTCCAGCCAGGGCTTCTGGCTCGTGGCTCTGCTCTGCGTGCTCTACTACAGCGCCATCTTCCCCTTCCAGAAGTATGCCGTGAACATGCTCCAGTGCAACCTCACCCTCACGCCCGGCGAAGGTTTCTGGGCCAGCAACACCGTCACCATCGTGCAGTACATCATCATGCTCGCCGTGGCCGTTTGCTCCTTCTCCAGCAACTTCTCCAAGGACAAGGCCAAGAAGTATGGCCTTATGCTCACCGCCATCGTGGCCCTCGTCGTATATTGCTACATGGGCTACCGCCGCGGCTCCGCCGAGACTGTCTTCGCCGTATTCCCCCTGCTGGCCGTGGCCATCACCCCCATCCTCGGAAGCTACGTGGACCACAAGGGTAAGGCAGCCTCAATGCTGATGATTGGCTCCCTGCTCCTCATCCTCTGCCACCTCACCTTCGCCTTCGTGCTGCCGCTCTTCAAGGGCTCTGCCGCCGGCGGTATCATGGTGGCCTACATCACCATCCTCGTGCTCGGTGCCAGCTTCTCTCTCGTTCCCGCCGCCCTCTGGCCCAGCGTGCCCAAGCTCGTTGACGAAAAGATTATCGGCTCTGCCTACGCCCTTATCTTCTGGATTCAGAACATCGGCCTCTGGCTCTTCCCTCTCCTCATCGGTAAGGTCCTCGACAAGACCAACCCCGGCGTCACTGACCCCGTGGCCTACGACTACACCTGGCCCCTCGTCATGCTCGCCTGCCTCGGCGTGGCCGCCTTCTTCATCGGCGTCTACCTCAAGGCCGTGGATAAGAAGAAGGGCTATGGACTGGAAGAACCTAACATCAAGTAAATATTATGATACAGTCTCTCATACAATTCCTCAATGCCTCCCCTGTCAACTTCTTGGCGGTGGAGGCATTGCGCAATAGACTGAAGGCAGCAGGCTTCCGCGCTCTTGACGCCACCGCCGCCATGCCCGCTCTCAAGGCCGGTGACACCGTGTATTTCACCAAGAACGATTCCTCGCTCTATGCCCTGCGCATAGGCAGCAAGCCGCTTGCCGAGGCCGGTTTCCACATCGTTTGCGCCCATTGCGACTCCCCCACGTTCCGCATCAAGCCCGCGGCAGAGATGCACGGCGAGGGTGGCGTCGTGCGCCTTAACACCGAGGTCTATGGCGGGCCTATCCTCTCCACGTGGTTTGACCGGCCTCTCTCCCTCGCCGGCCGCGTCATCGTGCGTACCGACGACCCGATGCACCCCGCCACACGTCTCCTCCACATCCAGCGCCCCTTGCTCACCATCCCCAACCTGGCCATCCATTTCAACCGCCAGGTGAACGACGGCGTGAAACTCTCCAAGCAGAAGGACATGCTCCCCGTGCTCGCCGCCCAGATGGATAAGAGCGTCCCCGTGCTTCTCCCTCTCATCGCAGCCGAGATCGGCTGCGATACCGCCGACATCCTCGACTTCGACCTCTATCTCTACGACACCACGCCGGCCACCCGCGTCGGCCTCAACGACGAATTCATCAGCAGCGGCCGACTCGACGACCTCTCTATGGTACACGCCGGCCTCGAAGCGCTCCTCTCTGCCGACACCGCTCCCGAAACCACGCAGATTCTCGCCGTCTTCGACAACGAGGAGACGGGCTCGCAGACCAAGCAGGGCGCAGGCTCTCCCTTCCTCGCCACGCTTCTCCAGCGCATCGTCACGCTCCAGAGCGGCACCTTCGACGACTACGCCCGTGCCGTCGAACACGCCTTTATGATTAGCGCCGACAACGCCCATGCCTGGCACCCCAACTATCCTGAGAAGATGGACCCCACCAACCATCCCGTGATGGGCGGCGGCCCCGTCATCAAGTTCAATGCGGCCCAGAAGTACGCCAGCGACGCCGTCTCTGCCGCCGTCTTCGCCAGCATCTGCGAGAAGGCTGGCGTGCCCTGCCAGCGCTTCGTCAACCACAGCGACGTAGCCGGCGGCAGTACTCTCGGCAACATCCTCGCCTCTTCCCTCCCCCTCCGCGGCGTGGACATGGGCAACCCCATCTGGGCCATGCACTCCTGCCGCGAGACGGGCTCCTGCGCCGACCACGAATACTGCATCCGCGCCTTCCGCGCGTTCTATAATCTATAAGATATCCCCATCAATTATAAAAACGGCCGTTGGTTATTTCCACCGGTCGTTTTTCTGTTTTACGCTTACTAATGTGGCCACCATCTCCCCCATCATACGTAAAAAGTAAAGCCTACACTTTCATAAAAAATGCCCGCCTCAATTGAAGAGGCGGGCGACATTATCGGTTTTGTATTCTTATCCCTTAACTTTAAGGTCAAAATACTGAGCAGGCTTGCGAAGCCAGGATACCATCTTAGTAACAAAAAGGAAGAAGAGCTGAGTGAAGTCACGCATTACGGAGAATAATACAGGCAAATAGTAAGCCGCAATCAGTGTGCTTAAGCCAAAGAGGACACCTGCAGCAAAGCCTCCCTTACTTGCCGTGATTATAGCGCCAACAAACGATACAAGGATTGCAATGGGATAGGTGACGAAAATGGAGAAATCAAAAGAGAATTCCAGGCACAGCACCTTAATGAACGAGAGGAACGGCCACTTTGACTGGCTCTTGCTAATGCTTAGAGCACCGGTCTCACGTTGAATGCCCAAACGCTCAATGGCTTTTACCCAAAGAGCAAAAGGCACAACGAACAGGCAGTAAACGATGGTCATAAGTGAATGCATTGCAGCATCACCTAAATACTTCTTAAGTTTTTCTAACATAGCGGTAAAATTTTAAAAAGTTATTAACAGGTTATCACATTTTCATTTTAAACCTTCTCATCCTCTATTACGACTTTGTCTAAGGGGACGTGCATCAACTGCAAGAAGCGCTCCACTTGGGGATCAAGATGTGTGTTGTGTTCTTCCATTTTCAAAGATATTTGTATTTTTCACCTCGCAAATTTACATCTTTATTTAATATCAGCAAAATATTACGGCATATTTTTTGATTTTTTGCCAACAACAGATAACAAAAGCCATTACAGCCCGCGTTTATGAGTCGTTATTTTTCGTTTCAAGGACTTTTCCAACAAGCCTTTCTGCCTGTCTGTTTTACTCTTTGCTTTGATTTTTCCACGCATATTCACGGCTTTGGGCCACGCCACGAGTATCCAACGCTCGGAAAATCCAAGAAAAGCGATGTTTTTCTTGGCTTTTCTCTCGCTTATTCGTAACTTTGCACACACATTATATATATTATATAGCATTATGACACTCAAAAAAGTCTTTCTCATGGCTCTCGCAGCCCTTGTCGCCGCCCCCTGTGTGGCCCGCGAGCGGAGCCAACAGGAAATGTTTAACGCTGCTGCTCAGGTGATGGGCTCTCAGGGACGTCTGAAGGTTCAGGCCGCCAGCGCTATGAACCACGTTGGCATGCTTATGCTGGCCAGCCACCGCCAGATGGGCATCGTGGGCTACAAGGACGGGGGCTTCGCTCTCGTGAGCCGCGACACGAACCTGCCCGCCGTGATGGGCTACAGCACCGACAACTACGCCGATGCCGCTGCGAACGCTAACTTCCAAGGCTACGTCGCCTCCCTCGATGCCTACCTGCAACACTGCGCGGAGACGGGCACGGAGCCGCAGTTTATCGGTGCTACGGCACAGTATAATCCCTTCGGTGTGGCCGAATTGATGAAATGCAAGTGGGACCAGGGCGAGCCCTACAACCTGATGTGCCCCACGCTCTACCAGAACGGCGAGGACCGCCGCTCGGCCTCCGGCTGCGTGGCCACGGCACTGGCGCAGATTCTCTACACGATGAACCAGAAGTTCGGCGTGCCCACCCGTGCCCGCGGCCAGAAGCGCTACTTCTATCTGGACGGCACCTACCACATGGCCTACGTGACGGCCAACCTCGCCACAATGCCTATGGACTGGGCTAATATGAAGCCCACCTACAGCAGCAGCGCCAACTATGCCGCGCAGATGGCGGTGGCCCGCCTGATGTACGCTTGTGGCGTGGCCTCGGAGATGTACTATGCCCCGGGCAACTCGGGCACCTACACCTCCACGGTGACGGATGGCGTGAACGCTTTCTTCGAGGGCGTTCGCTCGGAGTTCTCGGGCTACGACCTGGGGGCCTTTGAGCAGCGTATCTACGACGAGTTGGACGAGGGCCATCCCATCCTGCTCACCGGCAACAACGGCCAGGGCAACCACGCCTTCGTGGCCGACGGCTACGACTCCATGGGCCGGCTCCACCTCAACATGGGCTGGAGCGGAGGCGGCAACGGCTTCTACACCATTGCCAACATGAACGGCTTCTCCAGCGGCCAGGCTGCCAACTTCTTCATGCCGAAGCAGAACGACGACGTAGTGTTGAGCGCCGACGCTCCCCTTGAGGAACTGCGCGGCCTCTATGCCGCCGCCGACATCATGCACCCCTGCACCAGCATGGAGGAAGGCCAGTGGTATGTGCTCTACAACTGCGGCCGCTACTCCGCCGCCCACTCCTCGGGCCTCGGCAAGACGGTGCAGAACGCGCGCTTCGTCATCGGCGGCGAGCCCACGGAGGTGGGTGCAGCCATGCTCGTGCGCTTCATTGCCAAGGACAAGAAGGCTGACTCCTATTATATCCAGACGGGCACGGGCGACTACTTCGGCACCCTCACCAACGGCGGCAACGCAGGCTCCACGGCCACCCCGGAGGCCGCCTACACCGTCAAGCAGATGTTCCCCGACAAGGCGCCCAAGTACTTCTATCTGAAGCAGGACGGCACCGTGATGGACTGCAACGAGCCGGGCTCGCAAGGCATTGCCGGCTGGGGCACCGCCACACCCGCCGACTCTCTGGGCCACGCTTGCTGGATGCTCCTCCCCACCCACATCGGCGAGGCCCCCAGCGATATGAACACCCAGCGCGAGCTCTTCAATCCCGACCACAACTACAACATCAGCCTCTACGACGGCACCAACAACCTCCCCTTGGCCTTCAAGCTCACCTGCACGCTCTCTTCCAGTGCCGAGCCCACGCCCCTGCGCATCCTGCCCCACGCCGACGGCTGGCAGGCCAACGTGGCCTACGACAAGGGCGTGCTGAGTGCCAAGAGCTCGGGCTTCAAGTTGGGCAACGGCACGACCAGCGCCGACACGCCCCTCACGCTGCACTTCGAGCCCACCTCGCAGACGCTGAACACCAACGATGCCGCCCTCAAGGCCACTTCGCGCATCTTCCGCATCCGCACCGAAGCCGGCTATCTGGGCTGCGACCGCACCACGAACCTCTCCACCGTATTCTGCAACAAGTTGCCCCACGCCCAGTACACCTACTGGCTCGTGACTGACCGCACGGCCTACGAACTGCTGACCAATCCCGAAGGCATAGAGACACCGGAAAATCAGGAAATCAGGAAATCAGGAAATCTGATATTCGACCTTCAGGGCCGCCCCGCCACCCAAGGCACTGGCCTTATCGTGAAGGACGGCAAGAAGATTGTGAAATAACGCAAAGGCAACATGAATATCAGCGAAGTCACAGCCTACTCCCCTACCCTACGCGATGAGATGGCTGCTCTGATGCACCATCTCAGCGACACTGCCCAATGCAGCGAGGCGTCGCTGCGCCGCACCCTTGCGAGCCGCGACTGCCACCTTTTCGTGGCCACGGATGAGGCGGGCCACATCGTGGGCTCCGCCACGCTGTGCCTCTTCTGCTCCCCCCTGGGGTGGAAAGGGAGTATTGAGGACGTGGTGGTAAGCCCCCTGTGCCGCGGTCAGCACCTGGGACGCGCCCTTATGGAGCATATCCTTGACTTCTGCCGCGCCAAGCAGGCGGAAGAGGGCGAAGGCGCGCCCCTTACCCTGCAACTCACCTCCCGCGCCAGCCGCACGGCTGCCCGCAGCCTATACGCCTCGCTCGGTTTCACGGTGAAGGACACAGGTTTCTTCACGCTGAAAATCTAAGACCTACGCCCATAAGACTCAACGCCCCTCGCGCACAATGCACGGGGGGCGTTGCTGCTTTTATTGCGGGGGCAGTAATCATTTTTGCAGGCCCCTTATTCTTCCAAAGTCCCGTTTCCATTGTCGTGTGACCCGGGTCACAGGATTGTGTCACCTTGGTCACAGGATTGTGTCACCCGGGTGACACGATTGCGCCACCTGGGTGACACGACAAGAGAAAGGGCACAACACATTTGCAGGACGGCCTTCTCGTCACTTATCGGGCGTGCCGTTAACAACTGTCGGCAGATAAAACAAAATATTGCTGTCCGGTAAAAATGAACGTAATCTTTCGTGTTGCTTGTAATTGCGTGAGGTTTGAAAGGTTGTAAAGAGGGGGGAGTTACCCTTGATGAAACGGGCTGAAAGCCCAGAAGTGTAAAGCCTAGGGCAGAGTGACCGAAGGGAACGC
>JAZUDS010000054.1:0-10230 GCA_045639805.1 Alloprevotella sp. | reverse complement strand
TCCTTTAGGCGTGCCGATAGCCCTTTTAATGTTGCCGATAGCCCTTTTATTTTGTTCAATGTCCCTTTTAATTTTTCGCGAAATAGGGTGAAGGAAAAAATGAAAGAGGGAGCGGAAAATTTTTTTTTGGCATTGGCGCGCGTAAGTCGGCTTAATGCGCACTTAAATTTCGGAGCGCCGCGATTTCTCCTTTTTTCGTTTTGTCAAGATTTTTTACACTTTCAAAAAATCGTAAAATTCGTTTTGTTAAAGTAAAACTTTAAGTGCGCGGTGTCGGGCATGAAAAAGCCCCGCGCTGAGGGGCGCAGGGCTGTATTGGGGGACGAGGGCGCGCGGAGGGGTTACAGGCGCCAGTCGTCGGCGGAGAATGTGCCTTCCACAGCCTTCTCGATGTCGTCGGGGAGGGTGGGGAAGAAGTCGAAGCCGGTGAGGCCCTCGAGGGAGGTGATGCTCACGGCGTGGGCGCGGAAATCGGCCGACTTGTCCTTCACCGTTTCATACTCGCGGTGGTCCATCCAGAAGCCGAGGGCGCTGTACTGGCCGTTCTTCACCTTCAGGAGGGCGATGAAGAAGTATTTGGGCACGGGCACGGTGATGCCGTTGACGGAGAGGGTGGTGGACACCTGGCCTTCGGCGATGGTGCCGCCCTTGACGACGTAGAGGGTGTCGGCAAACTCGGCATCGGCGGCGAGGGACTGGAGCATGCTCTCATAGGAGCGCCAATAGCCGCGGTTGAAGTTTGGAATCTGCGGCGACATGTTGGTCATGTAGAACGTCTGCTCGTTGGCCAGCGAGGAGTACAGGCGGTCGGCGGAGGCGCAGATGTGGCCGTGGTCGTAGCCGGTGCCGGCGAAGGCGTTGGAGGGCAGGGAACTCTTGCTGTCGGGGTCCACGGGATAGGAACTGCCCTCCGTGCGGGAGGTGTTGCTCTGCCGCGTGACGTCGTCGAAGCGATAGGCCACCCAGTGGGCGTGGTGGGCCGACGGGGAGTAGCTGACGTAGTAGTTGGGCACGCGCTCGGTGGAGGCGTCGCTGGTGTAGGCCGTGTGGGTGATGAACTCGTCGCCGTGGATGAGGGCGGGCACTTCCGTGCGGCCGGGATGTATGCCGGGGGTGACGATGTCGGCGTCGGCCTTGTCGCCAATCTCATACTTCGTGGGGTTCTTGAGGCCGGCCACGGCGAAGTATTTCTCAAGGGAACCGTAGATGAGGACGTCGCGATGGAAGTTGTCGGGGTTGTCCTTGAGGTTGAGGGCGGCGCGTACTGCTCCGGCGGGCAGCTGCACGGGGAGGCAGCGGCCGGCACTGGTCTCAAGAACGCTGTTGCCGATGAGAATGTTGGCGTTGGCGCATGTGTCGATGCCTAAATGGGCCTCGCTCATGTAGGAACCGCACACTGAGCCCACGATGACGCCCTTCACCCACACTTTCTGGGCGGCCGTCTGCGTCTGGTAGGCCATGAGGGCCTCTTTGACGGTGAAGGGGTGCTCGCGGGTGCCGTCGCCGGGCGTGGCTTCGGTGTGGAACGACACGCTGGCCACGCTCTCGACGGGGAAACTCACCACCTGGCCGTTGGTCAGCGTGATATCGATATACTCCACCTGGGCGGAGAGGCCGAGAGCCGTGAGGGCGGCGCAGAGAAGCAGGGAAAGGCGTTTTTTCATGGGAGGGACGTTGGGGGATTAGTCTTTCAGTTGATAGTCCATGGAGACGACTACGCGCACATTCTTGATATATGGCGTCGTAGCGTCGCGGTCTTCAATTTCTATCTGACCTTGATGGGCCTGGAGAATCTTGCCGAGCTTGCTCTGGCTGTCGGCAGCGAACTTCTCAGCGGTAGTGCGGGCATTCTTCGTGGCTTCCTCCACGAGGGCCGGCTTGACCTCGTTGAGGGAGGTGAAGTCGTAGCTCACGGCGTTGTCTCCGTATTCGGCAATGACGATGGGTATGCCTTGCTTGAGGAGTTCAGTCTGCTGGGTCATGAGTTGGCGCACCTTGTCGATGTCGGAGGACGTGACAGTGATGACGCTTGTGGCTTTATAGCGGTAGCTGACGGTCTCGTTGGAATAGCTGTCGGCCTGACGGTCCTCTACAGAGGGCGGATTGATGCTGATTTCGGCGTCGGTGATGCCGCCTTGCTTGAGGAAGGCCACGATGGAGGCGTTCTTGGCAGCGAGTTGGCCGTAGAGGGCGGTGGGGTCGTTGCCGATCTCCTTATAGATGAGCGGCCACGTGACCTTGTCGGCCTTAACCTCCTTCTCGGCAAGACCTTTCACGCTGACCTGACGATGGGAATCGGAGACGGAGATAATGCCTGAGCGAAGGGCAAAACCGCATATAACGAGGGCAATGCCGAGGATGGCGGCAGAGATGATGTTTTCTTTTTTCATTTTGTTGCTGTTGTAATTTTTGTGCAAGTAGTCCTTGCCTGAATGCTTGTGAAGTATTTACATTTGCCAAAGAGAGGGATTACACTGCGTCTCAATGGTCTCTTCCTTGCCGTCGGGGAGGTTCCAGAAGAAATTGATGCCCGTGAACTCCTCGAGGTTGTTGACGCTTATGGCGTGCTGGCGCATCTCGGAGAGCGGGGCCTTCTTGTCGCCGCCATAGCCGTAACTCTTGTTTTCAAAGAGGAAGGCGATGCTGGAATAGGAGCCTGCACGATAGCGCAACAGGGCCATGTAGTAGTAGCGGGGCACTACGGTAGCCTTGCTGCCCCCACGCTCTATCTTCTGGATAATCTTGTCATCGGCAATGGTTCCGCCCTTTACGACATAAAGAGTGTCGGCAAAGGTGGCGTTGCGGCCGAGGTCTTGCACGTGGTTCTCAAGGGTGGCCCAATAGTTGCCGTTGAAATCGTAGTTCATCGGCGTTATGTTGGTCATGTAGAAGGTCTGGGCGTTGGCCTCCGTGGAATACTGACGGTCATAACTGGCGCAGATGTGGCCGCGAGCATAGCCGCCGCCAAAGGTGGAGGTGCCGATACGATAGCGGGCGGAGAGGCTGGGGTCATCGGCCCATGCATCGGTGCGGCCGCTGCCCTTGCCGCGTGTCTTGCCGTCGAAACGGAAGGCCACCCAGCGGGAGTGAAGCTTCTTGAGGTCGTAGGCGAGGCAGTAGGTCATGATGGAGTCGCCGCCGCGGCGCGTCCAGTGGGCGATAATCTGTTCGTTGGCATCGCCCTTGGGCTGCGGACACTCCAGACGGCTCGTGACGTTGGTGGTGGGCTTGCCGCTGCCGCCTTCCTCGGATGGTATCCATTCTATGCCGTTATCGTCATCGCCGCAACTGCTCATGAAGAAGGGCAGTGCGGCGATGGTGATAATGGCGAAGAGTTTACTCTTCATCATATGTTAGTATAGAGTTGCTTTCTTAATTTCCCAGGTGCCGGATTTCTTTTCGCTCTTATATACAAAGGCAATCTTCACGTTGGTCTTGCCGGCAAATTCGCCGAGAGCCACGGTGGCATCGACGAAGGTCCAGTCGCTGTTGGAGGGATAGGTAGAGATGGAGAGCTGCTTCCAGGTTCCGCCGTTCTGGCTGGCCCAGATGGTAATGTCCTTCTTCATCTGGTCAGCACTGGCGAAGAACTTGCCAGCGTGGCTGATGCCCATCGTGGTCTTGCCGGTGAGATCGGTCTCGGGGCTGATGAGCCAGCCCTCGCAAGCGTAGTCAGTGTTGTTGACGTAAGCGCTGGCCTTCATGCCGTACTGGGCGCTCTGCTGCCAAATGTAGGAGAGAGCTTCGGGCATTGTCTTGTTCTCAATGGTGAAATTGCACTGGCTCTTGGTGAAATCCCATACGGTGCCCGTAGGATTGACGCCCGGGGTTTCGCCAACCTCTTTGCCGTCAAGCTTTGCCCATTCGGGGTTCTTCAGGCCGGGGGCGCCGAAATACTGCTCCAATGAACCGTAAATCTCAAGTTGCTTGTCCAGAATGCCGCTGACGGAGAGGTTGAGGGCGTCGCGGAACTTGCCTGCAGGGAGTTGTACGGGCAGACACTTGCTGACATCCTTCTCGTCGGCCTTGTCTGCCATCAGGAGGTTGGTGGTGACGTCAGTGGCGGCGGCAAACGTGGCGCCGGTGCTCAGAGCCTTGCCATCTACGTAGCCTACGATGTAGCCTTTTACATACTGGCTGCCGGAGCCCGTCAGGGCCTGAGCCACGGTGTAGGGGTTCTCCTTGGTACTCTTTTCGGTGGGAGTGGGAGGCGTGTCCGTGCCGCTGCCGGCTTCACCCTCGGCCACGAAGAAGTTCTTCAATTCGAAGGTGACGGACTTTGAAGCGGCGGTGTAGAAGTAGAAGGCGAAGTGTACGTTCTCCTGGTTGACATATTCATTGGGGAGCTGTATCTCATCTGTAGTAAGGGTCCAATCGGTGGAGACGTGGGAGGCGGTCCAGTCAAGTTTTACCCATTCGTTGGCGTTTACGGAACTGCCGTCGGAGGTCTTACTTACATAAACGCGGATGTGGTCGGCGAAGTTGGCATCGTTGTTGGCGTAGCCTACGCAGTTGTCGAAGCCAATCTTCACCTTGCCGCTGGCGGCAGTTGTTTTGATAGCGGGAGAGATGAGGTAGCCCTCAGCCTCGCGGTTGCTCTTGGTGTCAGCACCGTCCCACTTCTGATAGCCGGTGGCCTGAGCGTAACTGCTGCCGAGGCTCCAGGGGTCGTTGCTCTTGTGGGTAGCGGCCTGGTCTGTCCAGGAGTGCCAGCCTTCGTTGAGATTGGCGCTCATATAAATATAGTCGCCGTCCTCTTGCTGTCCTCCGTTTGCTACGCCTTCTTCAATGACGAAGTTCTTAAGTTCAAAGGTCACGCTCTTCGTGGGGGAACCTGTGACGAAGTAGTAAGCGATGCGTACGTTTTCCTGATTGACATAATCGTCGGGGAGCTGCACTTCGTCCTTGGTGAGTGTCCAGTCTGTGGATTCGTGAGTGGCCTTCCAGTCGAGTTCCTGCCATTCTTCTGCATTGTAGGAGCTTGTGCTGGCGCCTTTGCTGATGAGCAGTTTGATGTGGTCGGCATAGGCTGCGTCGTTGTTGGCGTAGCCCACGCAGTTGTCGAAGCTAATTTTTACCTTGCCGGTCTTGAGGGCTTTGGTGTGGAAGGCGGGAGATACGAGGAGGCCCTCAGCGGCGCGGTTGCTCTTGGTATCGGCACCGTCCCACTTCTGGTAGCCGGTGGCCTGCGTGTAGCTGCTGCCCTGGCTCCAGGGCTGGTTGTCGCCTATCTTCACCAGCGTCCAGCCGTTGTAGAGGGAGGCGCTGCTGTAGTAGATGGTGGAGTCGTTGTCGTCGTCCTCGGTTTGGGGCTCGTAAGGCATGGGGATGTCTTCACAGGCTGCGAAGCAAGCCAGAAGGCAGAAAAGGGGGAAAATCTTACTTAAAAGTTTCATAATTGTATATATTTTATTGTTTGTTTTCTATAGAAGAGTAATGCAGGCCTATTTGATATGGGGCACGATGTCATCCTTGTGGCGGAGCTGCAGTTGCCAGCCGCTATAGAAGGTCAGGATGCCTGTGTAGCTGCGCTCGTCGGCGGGGATACGGAGGTAGCTGATGTCGTTCTGCGTACTGGTGCGGAGCGTAACCTTAAGCTTGGACTGGCCAGAGATGCTCAGGGAGCGGTCCACGGCATAGCCGGCATCGTAGAGTTCCTTCGGGGAGAAGATTTTGGGGAGGGGCTCCTTTTCGCCGGAGAGTTCACCCATAGTGGCGCGCTTGGCGGCATCGCCCTGCACCTCGTCAATGGTGCCTTTCACGGTCACGAGGCGGGGAGAGTTCATGAAGTCCTGATTATCGGAGTTGCCGAGCCAGCTGAGGCCTTCGCCCTGCGTGCAATCGATGGGCACGAGTTCAGGAGCGTTGGCGTCGGGCTTGCCGACGAGCTCGATATGTGTTTTGCAGTCCTGGATGAGCATCGGGCCGAGACGCCTGTTGCCGGCGCTGGTGTAGTAGGGCGTGCCAATCTTCGGCGTCTTGCTGTAGTTGCCTATCCAGAGGCCTTTAAGGGCCACCTTGATGCGCTGGCCGCGCTTGAAGTAGGGCGAAATCCAGGTGTTGCGGATACCAACCTCTATGCACTGATCCATTTCGCCGCCGGGCTCTTCACCGGCGAGGTCGCGAATGACGAGTGTCTGGTAGAGGTTGCCGCCGTCGTCGTTACCTACGACAACGCCCTCTACGATAATGTCCTCTTCCACCTTCTTGAAGGTGTTGTTGGTGCCTATCTCGTTGCTGAACTTCTTTTTCAGTTCGTAGATAGTGGTGTTAGTCTTGCCTATGCTGGTAGGGCTTGTGATGATAAAGTCGCTTACGTCGGGATCGTCCACATTGTCGAGGCAGCTGCTGAGACTGAAGCATCCGAAGGCGAGGGCGAGCAGTAAATATATCTTTTTCATTGTTATGGAGTCTTTAAGGTGAATGTTCAAGTTCTATATTATATATAATGTGTAGAAGTTAGAACTTGAGTCCTACATTCAGGAAGAAGTTGAAGGGGAAGGCGTAGTAGTATTTAGCGTTCTTGCTGAACTTATACGCGCGGTCTTCACCTTTAGTGTAGATGTCGCCCTCTTCCTTGTAGTAGCTGTCGTCGCGGTTCTGCTCATAGCCACCGGTCTTCACCTTCTTGTTGTTGGAGATGTTAGTCAGGTTGAGGTTGATGTTGAGCATTCGTCCGTGCTTGAGGCGGAGGCTCTTGCCAATGCTGCCGTCGAGCATCACGCTGCCGCGGAATTTCTCCTGAGCCTTGGCATAGGAGGCCAGCAGCACGCCGTCGGCGGAGTAGAGCAGGCCGCCTTCTTCTTCCACAGTCTTGCGGGTGTCCTCGGAGAAGGCTGTGCCGTTGGCGCCTTCGCCCATGTAGAACTTACCAGCGTTCAGGTAGGTTTTGTTCAGGCGCTGATAAGGACTGTAGGAAACGTGTACGCGGTCGTAGTAGTTGAGGCTCAGCTCGAAGTACCAGTAGTTGATGTTATAGTTCAGGCCGAGGCTGAAGGCCGTGAGGGGCGTGCCGCCGATGCGCATGCCGTCGGCAATCACGCGGAGGTCTTCCTTAGCGTCGGTGATGGGGTTCTTAAAGGTGTTGAGTTCGCGAATCTGGCGTGCGTCGGAACCTTCGGGATTCACCTGTGCCATGGGGTTGTTGACGTATTGTGCCTCGCCGTAGGTGCCCAGGAGGTAGAACTTCAGGTTCTGGGTTACCTGGTAGTTGAAGAGGAGTTCCACGCCGTAGTGCTGGCGTTCCACGTCGGTCATCGTCAGGTAGGTGAAGCAGCTCTGCTGGTCGTTGTAGTAGGCCGTCTGCTCTACGCCGTGCATGAAGCGGGCGTAGTAGCCACCAATCTGGCCGCTGAACTTGCCGAAGTCGAACTTATATTTGAAGTCCACGTTGTAGAGGTCCTCATTGGTGAGGTTGTTCACGAAGTTGTTCTGCACGCGGGGGGCCACGAAGGCGTTGCGTGCCTCAGGAGCGCGGCTGGCCACGCTGGCAGCGAGGGCCAGGCGGTGGTTAGCGTTAGGCGTCCAGGCAATGACGGTCTTGGCTGCGCCGCCGAGGAATTTGGCTGCGCCGCTCTTGCCGAAGGAGTAGTCCTTGTAGCAACCGTTCTGCATCAGGCCTTCACGCTCGATGGTTGTGCCGTCGATGTTGCCGCCCAGAGCGAGGTACCAGTGAGAGAGGTTCTTCTCCACCTGGCCCCATACGCGGGCCTTGTTCACGTAGATGTTGTAGTTGTAGCCGAAGGTGTCGCCCACCAGTATCCTGCGGTTAGGATTGCGCAGGTCGTTCTGTGCCTCGTCGCTGTTGATGCCGTGGTCGTTGGCTGCGAACTTGTCCACGTCGGTGAAGTACTGTCCGCCCAGGAGGTCGGCCATCGTCTTGTAGTGCATGCCCTTCGTCGTGCTGAGTTGCACACCGAAGGCGTACTTGCCGGTGGGGCTCCAGGAGTGGTTGAAGGTGCTGGAGAGGCCTGTGCTCATCTGGTCGCTGTGGCGGCGCTCCTGATAGTAGAGGCTCTCGCCGCCATTCTGCTTGTTGACGAAGTACATGCGGTCCCAGTTGATCTGGCGGTTGGCTTTGTCAGCCTTCCAGAAGTCGTAGAGCTCCTGCCACTGGTCCATGAAGAAACTGTTCTCCTCCAGATATGTAGGATTGTTCTTTGTGGGGTCATACACGTTGAAGATACTGGAGGGCAGGTTCTTGTAGTAGTCGGGGCGGGGGTCATAGGCGTCGCCGCTCCAGCCCAGTGCGCTGCTGCTGTAGAGGGCATAGTGGAAGCCGGCGCTGGTGGTCAGTTTCTTGCTGCCGTCGTCGCTCTTCCAGTCCCATGTGAGGATAGCTGTGGGGTCAAAGCTCTGCACGACGCGGGCGTTGCGCTTCTTGCCGCCCTGATAGCCCCAGTTGGGGTTGTAGTAGTGGCTGTTGGCCAGGGCGTAGGCTTCCTCGGTGCTGGCGCCCTGCTGAGCGCGCTCGGTGGGCGTGCCGTAAGTCACGAGGCTGAGGTCGTGATTGTCGCCTATGCGCTTTTCAGCGGCCAGGTAGTAGCCTAGGGAGTTGTAGAACGTGCCCGGCACGTTGCCCCATCCCATGGGTGCGCCGCGGTAGCTCAGGCTGCCGGCGAAGGCCCATCCGTTCTTGTTGAAGCCCGTGCCGTGGGTGTATATCACGCGGCCCACATAGTTGCGGTTCGTGGCGCTCACGGTGAGTTTGTTGCCGGCGTAGATCTGTGAGGCGCGCATGTTGATGCTTTGCGCACCGCCCACGTCGCTCAGACCGTAGCTGGCCATCTGTCCGAAGCCGATGCCTTCCTTTGCGCGCGTGGCTTCGTTGAGGCCGCCCACGCTGCTGTAGTTGAACATGCCGCGCTCCGGGTCCATCATCATCAGGCCGTTGATGTACGTCTGATTGTACTGGTTGTCGAGGGCGCGAACCTTAAATCGCATAGCGCTGAAGCCGTAGCCCACCTCGCTGAGGTAGCCGTCTTCGCCCTGCACGTTGCTAATCGTCTGAGCAACGTCTGCATCTTCGTCCAGCTGAGACTCGGTGAAGGTAAAGTCGGCCGCATCCATACCGAGGGAGTCGGCTGCTTCACCCTGCGCCCAGACATTGGGTGTGCTCAGTGCGGCGAAGATTGTCAGAAAAAATAAGCTTTTTTTCATGGATTATTGTTTTGTGAGAAATATCTGCCGCAAATATACAACTTTATTTTCTCTTATACTTCCGTATAACGGCTTTTTTTAGTATTTTTGCACCAAAACAAACAAAAAATGTCTAAAAAAACGCTAAAAACTCTCCTCTTTTATTTCGCAACGTGCTTATGCGTGCTCGCGACGGGCCTGCCTGTTCGTGCCGTTTCCCTTGCCCCCGTTCCCGCCCCGAAACATGCCATCGTATCCCTCATTTCCGACTCCCTTTTCCAGCGCATGAAGGCCGGTGGCTCCTGGAAAGCCGACACCCCCGCCGCCTTGCGCGCCGCCTTGCGCCATTTGCGCCTCTACTACGTTGATGCAGAAGGCTGTACGCGACAAGGCGAGATGATAGTAAACCGTCTCATCGCCCGCGACGTAGCAGAAATCTTCGATTCCCTCTACCGTGCGAATTACCCCATCGCCCGCATCGCCCTCATTGACGAATTCGGTGCCGACGACGACCGCTCCATGGCTGCCAACAACACCTCCGCCTTCAACTATCGCACCATGACGGGCTCCACCACTGGCCGCATTTCCGTCCACGGCAGGGGGCTGGCCATAGACCTCAACCCGCTGTGGAACCCCTACGTGAAGGGCAAAGTCGTAAAGCCCAAGGGTGCCCGTCGCACGCCGCAGATTACCCACGCCGACCTGGCCTACCGCCTCTTCCGCGCCCACGGCTTCACATGGGGCGGCGACTGGCGATCGCTGAAGGACTACCAGCATTTTGAGAAGACCGCTTTCGGCCCTTCGCGGTAGGCTCCGTGAGTTAGAGCATTACTTTAACAAAACGCATTTCACGATTTTTTGAAAGTGTAAAAAAAATTGACAAAACGAAAAAAGGAGAAATCGCGGCGCTCCGAAATTTATGTGCGCATTAAGCCGACTTGCGCGCGCCAATGCCCAAAAAAATTTTTCCGCTCCCTCTTTCATTTTTTCCTTCACCCTATTTCGCGAAAAATTAAAAGGGACATCGGAAAAAATAAAAGGGACATTGAACAAAATAAAAGGGCTATCGGCAACATTAAAAGGGCTATCGGC
>JAZUDS010000053.1:0-17212 GCA_045639805.1 Alloprevotella sp. | reverse complement strand
GGTCTCGAGGGTCATGATGGCGTCCTCGGTCTTGAAGTCGGGGTTGGCACGGAAGGTCTGGGCGGCTGCGCGTACGTCCTTCTGGTCCTTGGGCGTGAAGGCGCGGAGAGCGTGCTGCACGCGGTTGGAGAGTTGGGCGAGGATGGTGTCGGGGATGTCGGTGGGCGACTGCGTGATGAAGTAGATGCCCACGCCCTTGGAACGGATGAGGCGGATGACCTGCTCTATCTTATCAACGAGGGCCTTGGAGGTGCCGTTGAAGAGCATGTGGGCCTCGTCGAAGAAGAAGATGAGCTTGGGGAGAGGCAGGTCGCCCACTTCGGGGAGGCGCTCGTAGAGCTCGGTCATGAGCCAGAGGAGGAAGGTGCTGTAGAGCTTGGGGTTAAGCATCAGCTTGTCGGCCGCCAGGACGCTCATCACGCCTTTGCCGCCCTCGGTGTCGAGGAGGTCGTTGATGTCGAAGGCGGGCTGGCCGAAGAACTTGTCGCCGCCCTCGCTCTCAATGGCGAGGATGGAGCGCTGGATGGCACCTACGCTGGGGGCCGTGACGTTGCCGTACTGCGTAGTGAACTTTGAGGCGTTCTTGCCCACGAAATCGAGCATCAGACGCAGGTCTTTGAGGTCTTCAAGGAGGAGGTCGTTGTCCTGGGCCACCTTAAAGACAATGTTGAGCACGCCGGTCTGCGTCTCGTTGAGGTCCATGAGGCGCGAAAGGAGCTGCGGGCCCATGGAGGAGATGGTGGCGCGCATGGGGAAGCCCTGCTCGCCGAAAACGTCGTAGAAACGCACGGGGCAAGGCTGGAACTCGGGATTCTCAATGCCGAACTCCTGGCAGCGCTTCTCGATGAATGAGGACATGGTGCCGGTCTGGGAGATGCCGGAGAGGTCGCCTTTCATGTCGGCCATGAAACAGGGCACGCCAGCCTGACTGAATGTCTCGGCAAGCACTTGGAGGGAGACTGTCTTGCCCGTGCCGGTGGCGCCGGCGATGAGGCCGTGGCGGTTGCACATCTTGCCGGTGAGGCAAAGGGGGCCCTTGGAGCAGTGGGCCACGTAGAGTTTGTCGTTGAGGTACATAGTTATTCAGGGATTTGTTAGTTGACAGTTAAGAGTTGACTGTTGATAGTTCTTTCAAGACAAGGCCGGCGAGAGTGAGGCCGAACTGCGCCGTGACGTGCATCATCGTGCCGCCGGACTCGGAGGTTTCGAGCACGCCGGGGGCATAGACGCAGCGGAACTTGCGGCGGGGGAACTGGCCCTCCTTCTTCATCTTCGTGCGGAGGGCGCGGGCCAGGGGACAGCCCTCCACCTTCCAGAACTCTGCCACACGCGGGGCTGCGGGCTCAATCTTGCGCGCGGCTCCCATACTGCTGAGGAACACGGGACGCGACGGGAGGGCCGTGGCGGTGAGGATGAGGTGGAGCTTATGGGGAAGGGAGTCGATGCAGTCAATGATGAAGTCGTAGGAATCGAGGGAGAAGTCTGCGCTCGTCTCGGCCGTATAAAGGCGCTGGAGGGGAAGGATATCGGCCTGCGGGTTGAGGGAGAGGAGGTGTTGGCGGAGGGCTTCCACCTTAGGCTGACCGAGGGTGTGGACGGTGGCCATGAGTTGGCGGTTGAGGTTGGAGGGCTCCACGCAGTCGCTATCGACGATGGAGAGGTGCTGCACGCCGCTCCTTATCAGGGCCTCGGCACACCAGGACCCCACGCCGCCCACACCGAAGAGGATGACGCGGGCCTCGCTAATGCGCTCCATTGCCGATAGTCCCACAAGGCGCTGCGTGCGTTGGTAGAGACCGCTGGCGGCGGCAAGCTTGTGGTAAGTGTGGCCGAAAATAAAAATATCGCCCGCAGGCTCAAAGCCTAACGAAGCGTAGAGGCGTTGAGCCCGCGGGTTGTCGGGATCCACGGTGAGGGTGATGCGGGGAATGCCCAGCACGGCAGCCTGCTGCATGGCCTGCTGGAGGAGGGCGCGACCTATGCCCTGACCACGGAAGGCGGGAAGCACGGCGAGGGAGTCGATGTAGTATTCTCCGGCGGCGGCCTCGTCGTCCATATCAAGGAAGTCCTCGCCGAAGATTTCCTTGACGAGGGTGAAGGTGCGCTGCTTCATTGCGCGGTAATGCCGCCCGTCGTAGGCCGTCACCATGCCTACGGGCTCGTCCTCCGGAGAGAGAGCCAGCAGGGTGTTTCGGGCACAGTAGAGCACGTCGTCGCGCGAGCATATCTTCTCGGCGAAGACGCGGATGCGCTCCTCGGGAACGTCCTCCATCAACATCGCGGCGTGGAAACCGCGGGCGATGAACAGCGCGTCGGCCGGCGTGGTCTGTCGGAAGGTGAACATGGGATACTTTTTAACAACTGACTACTAATTGTAGCCGTTTGATTTCCTTTCTTATTAAGGCGTGTCTTCAGGACACTCCAATACTAATACTTGCGTGAGGGGGGTGCTGTCTGTAAAGAACTTACTATGTCAACAGTGCAAGGGGGGGGGGATTATTGTCCCCCACCTTTCCTCAGCACACCTCGCTGCCCGGCATCACCTTGCGCGTTGTGGTGATGACACTCAACTGGCCATCGTAGTTGAGGGCGGAGAGAATCATACCCTCGCTCTGCATTTCCTCGCTGCCGATTTTGAAGGTGCGGGCAGGGAGGTTGGCGATATACACCACTTGCTTGCCGACGAGTTCCTCGGGGTCGTACTGCAGGGCTATGCCGGAGAGAATCTGGCGCGTAGCCTTGCCGCCGGCCTCGTGGGCGTCGAGGATGTCGAAGCGCAAGAGTTTCTTGTTCTTCTTCAGGCGTTCGCAGCGGAGCACGGTACCTACGCGGAGGTCGAGCTTCTGGAAGTCGTCGATGCTGATGTTTTCCTTCACGGGCTTGGCCACGTAGTTCTCCTCCTCGTTCTTGCGTTTGATTTCGGCGAGTTTGTCGAGTTGGGCCTGAATGGTGGCGTCGTCAATCTTCTCGAAAAGCAACTCGGGCTCGCCGAGTTTGTGGCCGGCGGGCAGGAGGTCGGTGCTGCCGAGGCGTTCCCACTCCAGTTTCTCCATGCCGAGCATCTGACGCAGACGCTCGCTGCTGAAGGGCAGGAAGGGCTCGAAGGCGATGGCCAGGTTGGCCGTGAGTTGGAGGGAGAGGTTGAGGATGGTCTTCACGCGTTCGGGGTCGGTCTTTATGACCTTCCACGGCTCGGCGTCGGCCAGGTATTTGTTGCCGATGCGGGCGAGGTTCATGGCTTCCTTCTGGGCGTCGCGGAAGTGGAAGGTGTCGAGGAGTTTCTCCACTTCGGCCTTCACGCCGCAGAACTCCTCGATGGTGCGGCGGTCCTCGTCGGTGAGTTCACCGCAGGCGGGCACCACGCCGTCGTAATACTTCTTCGTCAGTTGCAGGGCGCGGTTCACGAAGTTGCCATACACAGCCACGAGCTCGTTGTTGTTGCGGGCCTGAAAGTCGGCCCAGGTGAAGTTGTTGTCCTTCGTCTCGGGGGCGTTGGCGGTGAGCACATAGCGCATCACGTCCTGCTTGCCGGGGAACTCGTCCAGGTATTCGTGCAGCCACACGGCCCAGTTGCGGCTCGTGCTTATTTTGTCGTCTTCGAGGTTGAGGAACTCGTTGGCGGGAACATTCTCCGGCATGATGTAGCCGCCGTGGGCGTGCATCATCACAGGGAAGATGAGGCAGTGGAATACGATGTTGTCCTTGCCGATGAAGTGCAAGAGGCGCGTGTCCTCCTGCTGCCACCACTGCTGCCACGTGCCGTACTTCTCAGGCTGGGCCTCGCAGAGTTCCTTCGTGTTGCTGATATACCCGATGGGGGCGTCGAACCACACGTAGAGCACCTTGCCGTCGGCTCCTTCCACGGGCACGGGGATACCCCACTCCAGGTCACGGGTCATGGCGCGGGGCTGAAGGTCCATGTCGAGCCATGACTTGCACTGGCCGTACACGTTGGTCTTCCATTCGGGATGGCCCTCCAGTATCCATTCCTTCAGCCACTGCTGATACTCGCCCAGCGGCAGGTACCAGTTTTTCGTGGCGCGCTTCGTTAGGCCGTGGCCGGGGTTATTCTTGTTCGTGGGGTTGATGAGTTCCTCGGGAGAGAGGGTGCGGCCGCACTTCTCGCACTGGTCGCCGTAGGCACCCTGGGCGTGGCAGTAGGGGCACTCGCCCACGATGTTGCGGTCCGTCAGGAACTCGCCCGTCACCTCGTCGCAGAACTGTTCCTCCGTGATTTCCTGCAATTTGCCGTCGTCGTAGAGTTTGCGGAAGAAGTCGGAGGCGAACTTATGATGGATGTTGCTCGTCGTTCGGCTGTAGACGTCGAAACTTATGCCGAAGCGCTCGAAACTATCCTTGATGAGCGTATGGTAGCGGTCCACCACCTCCTGCGTGGAAATGCCTTCCTTGCGGGCCCTGATGGTCACGGGCACACCATGCTCGTCGCTGCCGCAGACGTACATCACCTCGCGTCCCTTCAACCTCAGGTAGCGGGCATAGATATCGGCAGGTACATATACTCCGGCCAGGTGGCCAATGTGCACGCCGCCGTTGGCGTAAGGCAGGGCGGCGGTGATAAGGGTTCTCTTGTAGTTTTTCTGTTCCATATTATTATATTATTGTGTACGTGTAAAGCCAATAGGACATATTTCGTGGCAAAATTACAAAAAAAAGCCCAAAAACACAAAAACAACGCCATAGATTTGCCCAAACAAGAAGATTTTCTTAATTTTGCACTCGCTAAGCCGCAAAAGCGGACGCGGCCCGGCGGGGAAGACGCTCCACTTATGTTCCGCCCTTCCTGCAGCCGACCACCGCTCAACGCTTCGTGCGAAGAAGCACCTGCAAACTAAGCCAGGAGAGATGGCAGAGTGGTCGATTGCAACGGTCTTGAAAACCGTCGTACTGAGAGGTACCGGGGGTTCGAATCCCTCTCTCTCCGCAAGCCGATGTGTACAAGCGGCACACAATGACGAAGGAACTCCAAGTGAGTTCCTTCTTTTTTTGCCTAACGCCCCGGCCTTGCAGCAAGGACCCCTGCGGCGGGCAGCAAGGGAAAGGCGCTGCCAATTCATCTTTATCCTCCTGCCATAGGCAAATAGAACAATTCATATAGGAATTTTCTCCTTTTCCCCCACGACTTACTCCACTTTTTTGTATCTTTGCACCACAATTTATCAGCACGGGATATGAAAAAGACTTGTTTGGCCTTGTTTATGGCCTTGTCGCTTATGGTGCCTTCGGCTCTGGCACAGGTGAAACTCCATTTCGCCACGCAGCAAGAGGCGCAAGAGATGATTGTTGAGAGCGATGCCTACACCGAAAGCTGGGGACAGTTTGACATTGACTGCCGCGCCCTACATCCTCACGCTACGCGGGAGCAACTGCTCTCGTTCATGCAGAGCCAATGCCTGGATTTTACCCCCGCAGAGGAGGACAGCGTGCGGAGTAGCCTCAACCGCATTCTGGCGCGTGCCGAGAGGGAGGGCTATTACCTTCCCCTGCCCGATGAAATCGTGTTTGTCAAGACCACAATGCACGAGGAGGGCGACGCGCTTGGCTATACCCGGCGCAACTGCATCTACCTTTGCCCGAATCTCTGCGAAGTGAAAAACCTCGACCGCCTCGTCTCCCACGAACTCTTCCACATCCTCACGCGAGGCAGCCTGGCCTTCAAGAAGAGGATGTATAAGACTATCGACTTCAAACTCCTGAAGGAGTCCATTACTTTCCCTCAGGATATTATAGACAAACGTATCAGCAATCCCGACATCAGCAAGTACGATGCCTACGCCCGCCTGACTTTGGCCGGGAAGGAGCGCCCGTGCACGATGATGATATACACGGACAAGTGCTACATGGGAGGCTCATTCTTCGATTATATCAAGATAGGGTTCATTCCTCTCGACAGACACCACCGGCCCATCGTCAAGGACGGCCACACCGTCATCTACCCCATGAAGGCCTGCAACGATTTCTATAAAAAGGTGGGGTTCAACACCGGCTACGTCATCAATCCCGAGGAATGCCTGGCCGACAATTTCAGTATCGTAATGACCAGGCAGGGCAACACCCCCTTGATGCCCACGCCCGCTCTCATAGAAGCCATCAAAAAGGCTCTGAGAAAGCATTAGGCCAGGCGGCATCACAGCACAGCAAGGGGGCTCCCGATAGGAAGCCCCCTTGCTGTGCGTTTAGAGTCGTATCTGTTTATTATTCTTCTTTATTTTATTATGGTGCGGCCGTTCCTTATATACAACCCTCGCGTGGGGTTCACGGCGCGGCCTGTGAGGTCGTAGGCCACGGACTGCTGCCCGTCGTCCGTTGTCTGCTGTCCCGCTATCCCCGAGGGATCGAGGGGCGTGAGGCGCACGTTCTTGTAGAGTTCCAGGTGGAAGACGCGGGTGGGGTCGGCATTGATGGCGAGGTAGTTGACGTCGGGCTGGGTGAAGACGCCTGTGGCCCTGTCGTAGGCCAGGAGGAAGTCGCCGTAGAGCATCTCACCGCTCATGATGTCGCCGCCGCCGAGGTAGATATTGTAGCCTTCAAGGGTGCCGAAGTACTGGTTGCGGGGGAAACGCACGATGCCGCCCTGGCCTATGGTGCCGTGGGCCCATGTGCTGGGGAGTTGTACGGAGAGGCCGTAGATATAGACGTCGCTGCCGCTGACGGCTACGCTGACGGTGTGGTCCATGGTGCTGTTGTCATCGGCGTCGGTGCCGATGAAGTTGTAGTCCACGGCGCTGTTGATGATGCCGGCAGGCGGGGTGAGGAGCGTGTTGTCGGGCTGCACGAAGGTGTAGGGGCTGATGATGACGCCGTCGAGGAGCATCATCGGTGTGGCCTCGCCTTCGCCGCACTGGATAATGAACCAGTTGTCGGGAGTAGAAGTGAACGTGCGGGTGGCGGCATCATAACTCAGGACGAGGGAGCCGAGTTGCTCACTGACGGGGTCCACTCCGGCCACGTAGGTGTTGTAGAGGCCGTGGTAGTTGCCTACGAACTGGGGCGTCTTCAACGCGTAGTGTCGGGCGTCGGTGGCGCTTCCCTTCACCCAAGCGTCGGGCATGGCGGGATAGAGGCCCTTCATATAGACGTCGTCGCCGTCGAAGCCCACCTGCAAGGTGTAGTCGGTAGGTACGAAGGTGTAGGGGTTGGTGCCTGTGAGGTGGTAGGTGGCGGTGGTGAGCGTGGCGGGCGGGGTGACGGAGGGGTCGTCGGGCGCCACGCTGGAGGGAATGATGCTGATGTCGGAGTAGAGGTGGTCGTAGTAGTAGCCCACCTGTGTGGGATCGGACGTCAGCAGTATCCAGTTGTTGGCGTAGGAGAAGAAGGAGTGGGTCTCGGCGTCGTAGTACATCGTGAGTTCGCTCACGTCGCCGGTGTCGGTGCTGGCGCCGGTGATGTACTGCTTCTGCACGCCGTAGTTCGTGGCGTGTGAGCCGAGGAGCAAAGGCACTTCAAACTCGGCCATGTCTTCCTTAATCGTGGCGTGGGCCCATCCGTCGGGCACTTCCTCGGAGATGCCCTTGATATAAGCTTCGCCGTTCTGGAAGCGCACGGTGACGTCGCGGCGCACGGAGCCCGTGCCGTAGTCGGTGCAGGTGAATACGTAGGGCAGGTCGGTGCCGTCGGGTACGTCGGGTGAGGGAGGCGTGGGGGGCGTGGGGGGATTGGGCGTGTCCTTGTCGGTGACGGCCAAAAGATAGTCGTAGGTGGTCTCGTCGGTGCGGAGCATGGGGCTGTAGTCGTAGTTATAGCCCAGTGTCTCGTAGGCCACGCAGAAGTGGTAGTCGCCCTTCTCGGCGGGCAGGGCGTAGGTGAAGGACACGTCGGCCTGGCCCTCTGCCGGCACGAGGCAGAGTTGATAGTCGGAATAGCCCATGAGGGCGCCGTCGGCGTCATAGACCATAAGATAGAGCGGGGCGAAGTATTCGTAGCGGCTCGTGTTCTTCACCTTGGCGCGGAAGGTGACGGTCTTGCCGGCGATGAGCGTGCCGTCGGCCGTGAGGTCGGCGAGGCGCATCTGGAAGGTCTCGTCGGGGTCGGTGCGCAGGTCAATGCTGCCGCCGGCTTTCTGATAGGTGATGAGGCTGTGGGGCGACCCCGTGCGGCTGCCGGCCACTATCCATTCGCTTTCGCCTTCGCGCTGATAGATTACCTCGAAGCGCAGCCCCGGCGCATTGCCCAGAGCGGCGAAGTCAACGTACCAGCCGCGTTCTCCTCCACGACCGGCGCTGCAGGAGGTCTTGAAAGCCGTCTCCTCGGGTTTGTTGAGCACCGTGCCGTCGGGCGAGGTGATGCGCAAGGCCATCATTCCGGTGAAGTCGGTGGCGGAGGGGTTGGCGATGTAGAAATTTATGGAGGTGCCGTTCTCGTCCTTCTCGCTCCAAATCTGGTCATAGATAAGGCGCAGCGTGGCGGGACTCTCGGCGCCGCCCTTGTCGGGCATGATGCCGATGATAGCGTTCTGCATAAACGCATAGCCGGCGGCCGAACCACCCGCACCCTGACTGCCGGGCGTAAGGTCGGTGAGGAGGAAGTAGCCGTTGCTCATGCCGTTCCATCCCCAGTTCACGTGGAAATAGCCGCGGCTGTCGTAGCCATCGACAACGAAGGCGTGGCCCTGTGTCCTGTTGTTGGCGCCGATATTCACGCCGCTCACATACACGGGGCGCCTGGCGTCAATCTCCGCAGCGATGATGGAGGCCCACTCGCCGGTGGTGTAGTTGGCGTGGTCCAGGAGTTGGAGTGAGGCGTCGTAGCCGAAATTGTATTTCAGTGCCATGGCGGCGCGGCAATCCTCCGTGCTGCTGCCGCCGGGGCCGAAGTCGGTGTGGCAGGCGGCGGCTACGTCATACACAAACTGCGCCACGGCCTGACGGTCGGTCTCCGTGGGCGAGGTGTAGAGGTAGTTGGCAAGGATATGGTCCCAGTCGTAGGTGTGGGAGCCCATGTCGGTCTGCACGTCCAGGAAGTAGGAGTCGGTGTTGTAGGACACGGAGCCTTTTCCCTTGGCCGGGTGCTTGTAGTAGCGCATTATCTGCGCAATGGCAATGGGTGCGCAGCCCGCATAGGTGGGGTAGTTGTAGCCCTCAAAGCCATATTTCGGGCAGAGGTTGTTCATGGGTGCCTCTTGCGTCCAGGCGATGTCGCCGAGAAGGTAAGAGCCGTCCTCACTACTGCTGGCCCCCTCCCCGCTCCCCCTCTGGGGGAGAGCCACAGCGCCTTTGGATTGCGTCACTTCCTTTAGCCACGCGTTGAAGGCGGGAGGCATATTGTCGACCTCATATTTCCCGTCGGGGACGTAGGCCAGCACGGCGGGCAGTTCGTCATTGGCGGCGGCCACGATGAAGCCCGCGCCCGACGTGGCACTGAAGACGTAGGCCTTGTCCAGCGTCTGTGTCAAACGAAGGCGCTGTGCGCTGGGGGCGCGGTGGCCTTTCGTCAGGGACTGCTTATTCACGCGGCTCAGGGCCTCATCGGCCGTCAGCGTGCGGGCGGATAAGTTCAGCGTGAAGAGTGAAAAGAGAAAAATACAGAGGAGGGTTATCTTTTTCATAGCGCTCTATTGGTCTTTCGTCTTATTTATTCATTATTTTCTTATTCTTGCTGACCACGATGCCGCGCTCACCGCCAGCCACACGTCCGTCAAGGCCATACACTCCAGCCCTGGCACTCCCCCCTCGGGGGAGCGGGGAGGGGGCCAGCTGATGCGGGGATTCGTCAATCCCTTCCGTCCCCTTCTTCACCATAACGCCCTCAAGGGCATCATACCACGTGGAGAAATCGGGCGTATAACAGAAATAATTGTCAGCCACCAGTCGGCCGGACGCATCGAAATGGAAGCCCACGCGGCACTCTCCCACGATGCTTCCCAGGTAATACGTGTAGTAGCCCGAGCCGTTCACGTCCACCGTCTTCTCCACATACACGCCGCGGCCGTCGGCCTCGAAATACATCTCGTGCTCTTTCTTGTCGCCCAGCAGGCCCGTGACATAATAGTGTCCGCCACGCTCGCTTATTGTCACGTCGTAGGCCTGCGCCTTCCCGTCGAAGTCCTTGCAAGTCAGCGTGTAGGCGCCCGCAAGCGTGGATGCCGTCACCGAGGCGTAGGTATCCACTTTCTCGGCCTGCAGACTCCCGGGATAGTCAATGGCATACTCCCACTGCTGGTTCACGTTGGCATAGAAGCCCACGCAGTTCTCCAGCGTGGAGAGCGTGATGCGGCCGTCGGCGCCCTTCTTCACGATAAAGTATATCATGGGGTCTGCCGGGTCCTTGCGGTAGGGGTCCATGAAGATGCCCATATAGTCGTCCCACATCCACTCCGCGGAATAGACATACAGCAACTGTTCCTGCGCATTGAACTCCGCCGTAGCGCCATACGCCAGCGGCGACCAGTTGGCGTCCATACCGCTGTAGAAGAACGACGAGAGCGTGAACGTGCCGTCCTCCTGCGCGGTGAGCGAGAAGGTGAAATCGTCGTGAGGCGTCACCAGCCCCTCATATTGCGCGGCCCAAATCTCGGGCGTAGCCGTAAGATGATACTTGCCGGCCAGTTCACTACTGCGCACCTGTGCCGTGGCCTTCACGCCGACGGATAAAAAGACAATGGCGAGCACTGCGGCCCATCCGGTAATAAAAGTTTTCTGCCTCATATCAGAAGTAAAAATATTTTTGCGCGGCAAAGTTAATAAAATTTTACTAATTATCATCCCCACAAGGGACTAAAAACAGATAAAACCTATAAAAGACGACTTTTACAACAAAAACACCACCATTTTTCTCCGCCCACAACCGGCCTTCGCTTTGTTGAAAATACTGAAAATGTTGATAGATTTCTATGAGCTGCCTCCTACTTTTCGCTTCATAACGATTTTTTCCGAGGTGTAAAAAATCTTGACAAAACGAAAAAAGGAGAAATCGCGACGCGCCGAAATTTAAGTGCGCATTAAGCCGACTTGCGCGCGCCAATGCCAAAAAAAATTTTTCCGCTCCCTCTTTCATTTTTTCCTTCACCCTATTTCGCGAAAAATTAAAAGGGACATTGAACAAAATAAAAGGGCTATCGGCAACATTAAAAGGGCTATCGGCACGCCTAAAGGAATCTCCGCTCAAAACCCTACGGAGTTAACCGTTTATAAATGAGCCGTGTAACGGCGTCCTCAAAAATCGCGTTTTTTCCGTCCGAGAGTCCGCTCGCTCGCCTACACGGCCAAATTTCGCTAAGAAAACGCACGAAAAGTGTAAAAAATAGTTACATTTTATTCCCTGTTGCGGCTGTTGAGTTAAAGTAAAACTATAACGGTGTGCGGCCCGCCGCATTGCCATCTTGGGCCGTCGGCCTTTGCGTAAGCACCTTCCAAACGGCAGACCACCGGCATTTGACAGGCCCGCAAGGCAAAACACCGGAGCGGGAACGGCAAACGACGGCAGCGGAGCGTGTTTCGGAAGCGGAAAGCGGCGGATATGGGCATTTTTTTCTATCTTTGCATCAACCCGAAAGTTTTTCCCCGCCCCTTTGAGGGAAGCAGCGGGACCGCAAGATGGATAAACGCGACGCCATAGACTTTGCCCACGAACCCGTAGGGCGGCTCTTCCGCCAGATGTTCGTACCGACTCTCATCGGTATGCTCTCCATCGTGATACTCAACATCACGGACGGCGCCTTCGTGGGCCACGGCTGCGGCAGCGACGCACTGGCGGCCATCAATATCGCCGCGCCCATCTTCGATCTCATGGCCGGCCTCGCCCTTATGTTCGGCGTGGGATGCAGCGTGGTGGCCAGCATTCACCTCTCGCGCGGAAAACGCAAGGCGGCCAACATCAACGTGACGCAGGCCCTCGTGGGAAGCACACTGATGGCCCTCGTCTGTTCGGCGCTCATCCTCTTTAATCTCCCGGCCACGTGCCGCCTCTTCGGAAGCAACGAGGCGCTCATACCCCTGGCCAGCAGTTACCTCTGGTGGATATCCCTCTGCCAGCCCTTGATGATGCTCGACATGGTGGGCCGCTTCCTCGTCCGCCTGGACGGCAGCCCGCGCTTCGCCATGGCGTGCTCCATCGTGGCCTCCGCGCTCAATATCTTCCTGGACTGGCTCTTCATCTTCCCCTTCGGCTGGGGACTGGAGGGCGCCGCGATGGCCACGTCGCTGAGTTTCTCATTGACGGGCATAGCCCAGCTGGTGTATCTCGTAGGCTTCGCAAAGACGCTCCACCTCTACCGCCTGCGGCTCTCACTCAAGTCCCTGCTCCTCACCCTCCGCAATCTGGGCTACCAGATGCGCATGGGTTGCTCCGCCATGCTCGGCGAGGTGGCGATATGCGGCGCCATGATAGTGGGCAACTTCGTCTTCATCCACTACTTGGGCGAAGCGGGCGTGGCGGCCTACAGCGTGGCGTGCTACTGCCTGCCGCTCGTCTTCATGATGGCGAATGCCATCGTGCAGTCCGGCCAGCCCATCGTGAGTTTCGCCTATGGTGCCGACAACGGTGCGCGCCTGGCAGCCTCGCGCCGCCTCATGGTGCGCTGGGGCGTAGGCGCCGGCCTCCTGTCGGCGAGTGTCTTCATCTTCGGCGCGCCTTTCATCACGCGCATCTTCCTCAGCCCCGACGCCGAGGCCTTCGCCCTGAGCGTGGAGGGCCTCCCCTACTACGGCACCGGCGTGCTCTTCACCACGCTCAACATTGTCCTCATCGGCTATCTGCAGAGCGTGGAACAGTCCCTGCGCGCCACGCTTTTCACCCTCCTGCGCGGTTTCGTGCTCGTCATCCCGTGCTTCCTCCTCCTCCCTCTCTGGCTCGGCACCCCCGGCATCTGGCTCGCCGTCCCCCTGGCCGAAGTCCTGACGCTCGCCGTCATTGTCCTTACCGGGAAGAACGGCCATAAAGAAGGGTAAGCCAGCGCTTTTCGCCACTGTTCCCACAGTTTCTCCTGCGCTTTCTGCCACCGTTCCCGCAGCTTCTCCTGCGCCTTCTGCCACTGTTCCCGCAGTTTCTCCTGCGGGTTCTTCCATCGTTCCCGCATGTAGCAGTCTCTCGGAATAGATGCTATTAACTCAAAATAATCGTTTAATTCTAATTTTTCCTTGTATTTAAAAAAGAGAAAAGTTAATAGAAAAAGTAGGAAATGGGAAGTGCGCGACACTTACTCCTCATCCCTATGGTGGCCGAACTCGTAATCCGTGTAGGGCATATCTTCCCATAAATCTCTTAGGTCGTTGTACACCTCTCCGTCGTCCTCCAGTTCTTGGATGTTCTCAAGGACCACGAGGGGAGCTCCCGAGCGCTCGGCATAGTCCATAAGTTCCACCTTCGTGCAAGGGAAGGGAGCATCAGTAAGGCTGCAAATCAATTCATAAGTCCAAATCATAGCAATAAAAAATTAATAGTTAATAATGAAAAATTATAAGTTACTGTTTATATCTTTCCTTTATTTCTGCAATTAGGGGGCGGAAACACTGTGCAAATAGCTTCTTTTTCCCGCCGAAAATCATTATACATGCATATTATACGTGGTATGTTTGAAAAAAACGAATTTTTGAGAGATTTTTTTCATTTTTTTTAAAGCGAGGGTCGTCCGCACACACAAAATCCCCTCTAACCAATCAGTTAAAGGGGATTTATTATGATAAAAGCGAGAACCCGTGGGCTCTCGCTTTTCGTTATAGAAGGTAAAAGATGATACTAATTGGCGGACTCTTCTGCGTCTTCCGTCATCTCATTCATATCTTCTGCCACATCGTTGGCAACGTTCAGGATAGAGCCCATAGCGTTAGCGGCCTTCTCGGCAGCCTTTTTGGCTTCGGCTTCATATTTCTCCTGAGCTGCGCGGAAGGCTTCGTCGTAAGTAGCCTTGTCCTCATCAGAGAGAGACTCGTAGTATTTAGTAGCCTCTTCATCTATGGCTTTTGCCTTTGCAAAGTCAAAACTTACGGCAGCCTCGTATTCCTTCTTGGCATATTCTTCCGCCTTTGATGATACAGAATTGCAGCTGATGCAAAACAGGCCCAAAAGACCCAAAATGCACAAATTCTTTACATTTATATTCATTGCCTTCTTCTTTTTACAACTGGAAAATAGCATAAATTGCATATACGAACACAACAAGCTTTAACAGAGTATCTGCCAAATAAGCACATGTGGCTGAGGAAGCACTCTTCACGGCTACTTGAGCACCTTTCTTGTTTGTGAGTTCAAACAAAAATGCAAATACAAAAGGAAGGCCTACAAGACAGATAACAAACAGCAGAATTATTACAGCCGTAGAATCCGACCCACTGGCTCCCATTAAACCTCCTAAGCCTAACAAAGAGCCGATAGTTGTTCCCCAACTACCGCGTTTGCTAAACTCATACATTTTCTTCGCAGCCTTTACAAGAATTTTTGAAAGCACAATGCTGGCCACGGTTAATGCTGCTACAATGGCTACCTTGTCCCAACCTAGATCAATATCAAGGCCAAACATTGCTATCAGCATAGCTAGCAAGACGGCAATAGGACCAGGGACCTTATTGACAAAGCACCCTAAGAAACCAAAACACAGACAAATAGCCACAAGGACCCAAACTAAAATTGTTCCCATAATTTTTTGTTTTTAAAGGTTAATAAATAAAAGTTATTTTGATACGATATCAGATACATCTTTCAATGCTTTAGTAGTGGCGCCTAATACCTCTAAGCCCTTATCGATGCCTTCCATCGCTTTTTCAAGGTCGGCATCTGCGTCGTCAATAGAGTCAGTAGAGTCTGTCATTTGGGCTTCCATTTTGAATGAACTGCCGAAACGAGCGCTGGCCACCGTTGACACATCACTATTATCAATATAGCAATTGAAGCTCGTACTTTCTCCTACGCCAAGAGCAAACAATTCTTCAGTGTCCACTAACATCACTGTCTTATCAAGCACATTGCCTTCAGCATCTATAAACTCCACGGAGAGGTCGGATTCAATGTCATACTTTCCACTATTAGCAAGTTCTGCGCTCCAGGGTTCAGGAAGTCCTTCCGCAATACGTTTAACCTCAAAGCTTACTTCATAGAAAGTGTCGTGCTGAATCTTATAGTCCTTTGGCACTACCTCAAAATAAGGACTCAACGGGCCGCTGATTTTTGCCGTTTTTACTGACACTTTGTCTTCCTTCTTTTCCTCACTGCAACTTACGGCGAAAAGCAAGGTCAACAAAATCAAAGAAAAATACTTTAATGCTTTCATACTTTAATAATTTAGAAGTTAATATAAATAAGGAGTATCAATAAGCAAGATTTATTACCCTCATTCTGTTTACGAGTGCAAAGATAGCGATTTCAGACTTTACTCCGCTGGTTTATTTTAGTTCAATTTCAGTTTTTGTGGGCCCAACCTTATTTTGTGTGTCATTTTTCCTTTAAAAAAGCGCCTAAAAGAACTCTCAAGGGCGCCAATAAAAGATCGCCCGCCCAAAAAGCGCCCGCAAATCCTGCAAAAAATGCTTCTTTACCTATACTCCCAAGTTTCTATACCTACATCCCGTTGTCGTGTCACCCGGGTGGCACGACGAATACTTGGGGATTATTAAGAATTATGCTCTTTAAGAAGCATCTAAAAAGCGATGTGCTTTTCCCAAACTGAGGTTAAAGAAAAAAAAGACGCACTGAACCACCTGGACCAGTACGCCTCTTATCTTATAACCGAAATTTATTTTCTCCGTACCCTATTCCTGGACGAAGAATAGCACACCATGCTCCCGTCCGCACACATAATTGACGGGCTGCGCACCCTGCATCACGACGTTCTCGAGATACAGCGGCTCGCCTTTAATAAAAAGGTGGCAAGCAAACGTGTCGCCCACGCTCAACTTGCTAGAGCGGCTCTTCTCCACCACAAACTGATGGTTGCCGACGCAGCGGAACGTGCACTCGCGGTCGGGCTGCCACGTCACGATGACGCGGTCTTCCTCACACAGCATGTCGGCGCTCATGCTGTCGGCCAGCAACGGGTTGCTCTCCACCGGGAGATCTTCTTCGTTCCGCGCGCAAAAAGCGGCCCACGACACATACCCCACGTATTGGCTCAGGATGTCCAGCGTGGAACGGCGCAGCGAGCTCTCTGCGTTCACATAGCCGTAGAGCCTTTTCAACGTGCTCACACTGATGCGTTGCTGCGTCTTTCCTAATATCTTCTCGGCCAGGAAATCAAAGTCCTGTGGTGTCTGCATCCTGCGGCCGCTGACTTTTTCCATCTCCCGGCAAAGGGCTTGCTGCGGCTTGTTCTCGTTTGTCATATTCATGAAGGGCATTTTCTATGTTGTTGGTATAAGTGGTTTGTGCATAGTCCAGCAAAGCCGAGTAGAGCGCGGACAACTTCTCAGCAGAGAGACGGGAGCGCTGGCTTTCCCTGATATTCTCCAACTCTTTCCAAGCGGTTTCGTACAGAAGGCTTCTTTTCTTTACTTGTTCCTGCCGCCACTGGGAGTGCCCGCCTTTCTGAAGGGCGTGGGGCTGCTCATTTTGCAAGGCTCTCAGCAGGGTGGTATAACCCATTTTTTTCATCAGCCCGTCAATGCGCTTCTTGCCGGCCTCAAAGGCTTGCGGGAAGGGATCGGCAGTGGGCGAGGGCTGGTCGGCAGATGGCGGGGACATTACGGGGACTTGCACCACTACGGTATCAGAAACTGTGGCTTGCGGAACATGGGCGGGCGAAACGGGGGCGGCATCTTCCTTCATGAGAAGGACCGAAGGCCATGCCACCAGGCAGAGCAATAGCAATGCTCTTCCTATTTGTTGGATGCGGTCTGCCCGCTTCATGGCAGCACGCAATTCGTCTGCGCCGTTGTAGCGCTTTTCCTTACGGCCTATGCAGCGCCGTATTATGCAGCCGTAGCGCCAGCCTATGTGCATGCTCTTCAACACCAGGCCCAAGCTATACACGTCGTTGCGCACGTCGGGAAGGCTCTCCTTCTGCTGCTCCGGCGAGGCATAGGCGGGCGTGCCGGCAGGCTGCTTCAGCACGGCATAATTGTCGGCATCCGCCAGACCGAAATCGATTATTTTCACGTAGGCGCCGTTATCTGTCACCAGGATGTTGGCGGGCTTCAAGTCGCGATGCACCACCTGCCGGCCATGCACGTAGGCCATGGCCTCCACCAGTTGGCGGGCCAGTCGGCGCCTGTCCTTACGGCTGCCTTCGTATTTGTCAAGCGTCACCCCCTGCACATACTCCATCACGAGG
>JAZUDS010000052.1:0-27199 GCA_045639805.1 Alloprevotella sp. | reverse complement strand
CTCGGGGGAGCGGGGAGGGGGTCGTTCCTCCCTACGCCCTCTACAACATCGGCAACAGTTCCCCCGTTGACCTTCTTGATTTCGTCAGCATTCTTCAGGAGGAACTCGTCCGTGCCGGTGTGTTGCCTCCCGACTACGATTTCGAGGCCCATCGCCAACTCGTCCCCATGCAGCCCGGCGACGTTGTGGAAACCTATGCCGACACCGCGCCTCTTGAGCGCGACTTTGGCTTCCGCCCCTCCACATCCCTGCGCGACGGCCTCCGCGCCTTTGCAGAGTGGTACGCGAAGAAAGTGAAAAGTGAAGAGTGAAAAATAATCATTGCTCTTGACTCATTACCCTTTACCCATTATTGGTGCTATAAGTCCTGAAAGGACGACATAACGGAGGGTAGGTCGCAAGCCGTACCTCACTCCGTCTTTTCTTTGAAAGCGCTGTAAGCGCGACATAATTACTACTTTATTTGAATTATGTCGCACTTACAGCGCTCCCATATTGGTGTAAATACAAAAATAGGGCTTGCGCCCTATCCTCCAATCTGTCGCCCCTTCGGGGCTTACTCCTTCCGTTTCACTTTGTGCCGACCTAATATGTTTTCAACAATTGTTGAAATTGATGTCAACAATTGTTGAAATGAATTTGCACAATTGTTAAAATTGATGTCAACAATTGTTGACACGTTTTTAGAAGGGGGGTAGTGTGAAGGAAAGGGTAGGGGCGGCGTGAAGAAACGTAAAAAAAATGGCGTGTTTCTTGTGCAGTTCGCTGAAAAGTAGTAATTTTGCAACCGAAAGCCGGCCGGTGCACCTCTGCATCGCCGCCGGTCAGACATATTAATGATGCATTGACTATTATTTGCGTTCGTCTGAATAGCCTCGGAAACTAATTTCGGAATAAGAACACAAAGAATAGTGGTTAGGCGGCTCCCTTTGGAAGCAGGCCTTATCGCTCCGTATAGAAGTCGATGCTCTTGCCAACAGGCACGGGCATTTCTTATTGGAGCGATGAGGTTCCGTTTTCCGAGGCAGCCTTGACGAACGCATAAGAGGGTCCGTGCCTTTCTTATGCGCCTTCGCGAGTGATAGATTGATGCGTTGCAACATCTATCACTATGGCTAATCAAAACCTCACGGCGGCAAAGAATGCCAAGAAGGACGAGTTCTACACGCAACTCGCCGACATTGAAAACGAACTGCGTCACTACCGCGAGCATTTCCGCGGAAAAACCATCTTTTGTAACTGCGACGACCCTTACGAGAGCAATTTCTTCAAGTATTTCGCGATGAACTTCAACGCTTTCGGCTTGAAAAAACTCATCGCTACGTGTTACAACGGCTCCCCCGTGACGGGTACCGAACTCCTTCTCGATTTCGGCGACGGCTTCTGGGACGAGCCGAAGAAAATTGCCTATAAAGTGGAAATAACCGAGGTAACGGACGTGAACGGTGACGGTCGCACCGACCTTGCCGACGTGCAATATCTTTTGCAGAACGACCGCAACGTGCTCTCGCTCCTCAAAGGCAACGGCGACTTCCGCTCGGCCGAGTGCATAGAGCTGTTGAAAGAGGCCGACATTGTTGTGACCAACCCGCCCTTCTCTCTGTTCCGCGAATATGTGGCGCAGTTGATGAAGTATGAGAAGAAGTTTGTGATAGTGGGAAATCAAGGCGCAATAATATATAAGGAGATATTCCCCCTTTTCAAAGAAAATAAAATGTGGCTCGGTTATGGATTCAAAGGAGGGGCTGCGCATTTTGTTTCTCCGTATGAAGATAAGGCCACAGCGGGAGACCATAGGGAGGGAATGATAAGAGTCTCTGGTGTTCACTGGTTTACTAATTTGGAAACGCCAAAGCATCAAGAAAAAATAGTATTGTGGCATAACTACTCTCCGGAAGAGTATCCTCAATTTGATAATTATAATGCCATTAATGTTAATAAGACAAACGAAATCCCGTGCGACTATGACGGCATAATGGGTGTGCCTATCACATTTATGGATAAGTACAACCCTAATCAGTTTGAAATAGTATGGCAAGCCAGTGGCAACACTCGGGCCTCTGCTCCTGTTGAGGTGCTGAAAGAATTAGAATATAAACCTCACCCCGAAGATAGAGGTGGCTGCGGAGTTGTAAATGGCAAGCGCGTTTATTCTCGCATCCTCATCCGGCGCAAACATTGAGTTATGCAGGAGTCTTGTTTGAGGCATTGGCTGGAAGCCAATACTATGAGTAACCGGGGACGAAGTCTCCGGTATGTACCACCCTCTCACACTGGCTGGCTGGAAGCCAGTACCTCGGATGACAGAACGCAGCGGAAGCACAAGGTACTGGCTTCCAGCCAGGCAAGGAGATGAGAGGCCAGAGATCCGGAGACTTCGTCCCCGGTTACTCAAAGTACTGGCTTCCAGCCAGCACGGCTTTTATTAGTGAAACTTTAATGATACATACTATGCAAATAGAACTTCAAAAGATTACAGTCCGCGAGCTCACCTGCGGCTATGAAGACAACGAGGAGGGCGGCGTGCGCGGCTACGACGGCCGACTGGATATCCGCCCGCCCTATCAGCGCGAGTTTATCTACGACGAGAAGAAGCGCAACGCCGTGATAACGACCATCAAGCGCGGTTTTCCACTCAACGTGATGTATTGGGCACGACGTGAGGACGACGCCGAGGTGCCTCTGGAGGTGCTGGACGGACAGCAGCGCACCATAAGCATCTGCCAGTACGTGCACGGCGACTTTGCCTACGACTTCCAGTATTTCCACAACCTCACGCCCTCGGAGCAGGACGAGATTCTGGACTATGAGCTGATGGTGTATGTGTGCAGCGGCACCGACAAGGAGAAGCTGGACTGGTTTCGCACCATCAACATAGCGGGTGAACGCCTCACGGAGCAGGAACTGCGCAACGCCGTGTATGCCGGGCCTTTCGTGACAGACGCCAAGCGCTATTTCTCAAAGACGGGCTGCGCAGCCTACAATATGGGGCGTTACCTCATAAACGGCTCGCCCATCCGCCAAGACTTCCTTGAAACGGCGCTGGCGTGGAAAGCGCAGAGCGAGAGCCGGCCGGGAATGAAGCGGACCATTGAGGGCTATATGGCGCAGCACCAGCACGACCCCAATGCCTCGCAGTTGTGGCAATACTTCAACGCCGTGATGACGTGGGTGGCCGCCACCTTCGACATTGCCCGCCGCAAGGCCTTTATGAAGGGCGTGAACTGGGGCGACCTCTACGACCGCTTCCACGGCGAGGTGCTGGACAAGGCTGCGCTCGACGCCGAGGTGGGCCGCCTGGTGATAGACAGCGAGGTGCAGCAGAAAAAGGGAATCTGTCCCTATGTGCTGACACGCGACGAGCACTGGTTGGGCCTGCGGGCGTTCCCCGACGATATCAAGTTGGAGGTGTATGAGGCGCAGCACCACCACTGTGCCAACCCCGACTGTCCTCGCGGCGGCGAGGAACTGGACTTCTCCGAGATGGAGGGCGACCACATCACGCCCTGGCGCGACGGCGGCCGCACGGTGAAGGAGAACTGCCAGATGCTCTGCAGGGAATGCAACAGAAGGAAGGGGGCGAAATAAAAGTTCTACAAACCCATCCCTAATCCCTCCCAGGACTTTCCCCATTTGGTGCAGGAGTCCGCTCTGCGAGTGGGAGGGGGAGTGGAATGGGAGCGTAAAAGAGAACACCCCGCCGAGGAATATCCTTGGCGGGGTGTAGCTTTCTTTATGGCGAGGACTGCGTGAAAGCAGTTTAGCGTATGGTAACCTTGCGGGCAGTGTCGCCTATCTTTACGATGTAGCAACCAGCGGAAAGCTTGATGTTGAGCTCCTTGTCGGGGGAGTCAATATGCTCCTTGTGGATTTCTACTCCTGTGAGATTATAGATGCGTACAGTTTCGCCCTGTGCGTTTTGCACGCGGATGGTCTGGTTTCTCGTTGAAATCCTAATCTCGGACTGCTGAATGCTTGTTTCTGCACTGGCTTCTGCACAACTTTCGGCCTTGACTGTGGCAGGCAAGGCTGCAGTCAGGGCAATCAATACTGCTATGAGAATGGACTTTTTCATTGTTGGCTTTACTTTTCTGTGGGCAAAGTTACACCATTTTGGGGAATTGTGCAAGAAAAATGCCGGAAAAATGCAATATTTTTGTAAAGTTGGCGTTATCGGGGCTTGTTATGGCTGTTTTAGGTGCTATTTGAAGACGAAATAAACGGCAAGGATGAGGCAGACGGCGGCGGCAAGATGATTCCAATGGAGTTGCTGGCCTTGGAAGAGTATGTTGGCGATGATGCAGAAGACGGTGAGGGAGAGTACTTCCTGGATAATCTTAAGTTGCATGAGAGTGAAGGGGCCGCCGTTGTCAACGAAGCCGATGCGGTTGGCGGGCACCATGACGCAATACTCAAAGAAGGCTATGCCCCACGAGAAGAGGATGACAACGATGAGGGGCCAGTGGGTGCTGACACCGTCTTGCTGGAGTTTGAGGTGGCCATACCAAGCCAGCGTCATGAGCACGTTGCTGATGATGAGCAACAGGATAGTCCAAAGTCCGTTCATCAGTGTGCGGCAATAAATTCGTCGAGGAAGCGTGTGTCGTTCTGCGAGAAGAGGCGCAGGTCGTTGACGCGGTACTTGAGGTTGGCTATGCGCTCAACGCCCATGCCGAAGGCGTAGCCGGTGTAGCGCTCGGGGTCGATGCCGTTGCTCTTCAGTACGTTGGGGTCAACCATGCCGCAGCCAAGGATTTCCACCCAGCCGGTGTGCTTGCAGAAGCCGCAGCCCTTGCCGCCGCAGATGTTGCAGGAGATGTCCATCTCTGCGGAGGGCTCGGTGAAGGGGAAATAGGAGGGGCGGAGGCGTATCTTGGTGTCGGCGCCGAACATCTCGCGGGCGAAGGAGAGGAGAACTTGCTTGAGATCGGTGAAACTGACGTTCTCGTCGATATAGAGGCCTTCCACCTGATGGAAGAAGCAGTGGGCGCGGGCGGAGATGGCCTCGTTGCGATAGACGCGGCCGGGGCAGATGACGCGGATGCTGCCGCCACGGATGGTGCCGTCGGGGTTGGCCATGGATTCCATCACACGGCTCTGCACGCTGCTGGTGTGGGTGCGGAGGATGATGTCGGGGTGTGTCTCGACGAAGAAAGTGTCCTGCATGTCGCGGGCGGGGTGGTCGTCGGCGAAGTTCATGGCGCCGAAGACGTGCCAGTCGTCCTCCACCTCGGGACCGTCGGCCATGGAGAATCCGAGGCGGCCGAAGATGTCGGCGATTTCCTCACGCACGAGGCTGAGGGGGTGGCGTGTGCCGAGCGGCGTGGGGTAGGGGGTGCGGGTGAGGTCGATGCCGGAGTGGTCGGTGTCGGTGGTGGCCACTTGCTGGCGCAGGGCGGCCATCTTGTCGTTGAGGGCTTCCTTGAGGGCGTTGATGTGCTGGCCCACTTCGCGCTTCTGCTCGTTGGGGACGGCGCGGAACTCGGTCATGAGGTCGTTGAGAAGACCCTTCTTACTGAGGTATTTGAGGCGGATGGCTTCAATCTCGGCTTCGTTGGCGGCGGTGAGGCCGGCCACTTCGGCCATGAGCGTGTTGATTTTCTGTATCATGGGGTGTTTTTGAGGTTGGGGTTATTCTGGTTTAGGCCCAGCGGAAAAGCGCTGGGGACAGTGGTATAAGTTATTAGTGGTATAAGTTATTGTTTGCGTCCGTTGACGTAGGTGACTTTTTCCTTTATGTTGCCGTTGCGGTCGTAGATGACGAACTTACCGTCGCGTTCGCCGGCCTTGAAGGTTCCTTCGTAGCGTGTGCCTTCCTTGATTTCGACCTCTACGCCCTTGCCGTCCTTCTTGCCGTCCTTGAACTGGCCGCGATAGCGGAGGCCGTCCTGTGTGAGGGTACCTTCGCCGTTCATTTCGTTATTGGCCCACTGGCCTACGTATTCGTCGCCGTTTTTCCATTTATATGTGCCCTGGCCGTGGCGCTTGCCAGCTTTCCACTGGCCTTTATAGACGGCTACGTCCTTCCATGTGAAGGTGCCTTGTCCTTCCTGCTGGCCGTGGCGGAACGAACCGGTATATTTGTTGCCGTTTGCAAAGGTGAAGGTGGCGCCGTCGCCGTGGCGTTCGCCGTTAAGGTAGGGGCCTTCGTACAGGTCGCCGTTCTTGAACTTGTAGATGCCGCGCCCGTTGATTTCGTCTTCTTTCCAGTCGCCGGTGTAGGCGTCGCCGGAGGCATAGCGGAAGGTGCCGCGGCCATTACGCATGTTGGCCTGCCACTGTCCGTCGTAGCTGCTGCCGTCGGCCCAACTGAAGAATCCCTTGCCGGTCTTCTTGTCATCAACCCACTGGCCCTTGTACGTGGCGCCATTGGCGTAGGTGTAGGTTCCTTGGCCGTTACGCTTGTCGTCTTTCCACTGGCCAACATATTGGTCGCCATTGTAGTAGGTCATTGTGCCTTCGCCTTCCTTGAGGTTGCGATACCACAGACCATCGTAGCGGTTGTTGTTCTGATACCAGAATGTTCCGCGGCCGTGCTGCTCGTCGTTGAGCCATGAGCCGGTGTATTTCTCGCCGTTGGCGGCTGTGAAGGTTCCTTCGCCGTGGCGTTTGCCCTTGAGGTAGCCCCCATCGTAGGTGGAGCCGTCGGTGTAGGTGGTGTTACCTATGCCGTTGGGTTTACCGTTGAAGAGGTCGCCGCTAAAGACGCTGCCGTCCTTGAAGGTGTATGTGCCCACGGTCATCTTCTGGGCTTGCATGGTGGCAGAAAGAGCCAGGGCAGCAGAGAGGGTGAGGAGGAGTCGTTTCATATCTGATTTGTTTTATGGAAACTATAGAGCAGTGTGCACTATAGGTGTTATGATTTCGCGTTTATGAATTCTTCTGCTTTGCAGAGGTCTTCGGGGGTGTCGATACCGATAGTTTCTACGTCGGTGTAGCCCACGCTGATGCGGTAGCCCGCTTCCAACCAGCGCAGTTGCTCCAAGCTTTCGGCCTTTTCCAGAGGACTGGCGGGGAGCTGGGTGATTTCCTGCAGCACATCGGGGCGGTAGGCGTAGAGGCCTATGTGCTTATAGAAGGTGTGTTGGCTTGCCCATTCCTCTTGTTCTACGCCGCGCAGATAGGGAACGATGCTGCGGCTAAAATAGAGGGCGCGATGGTCGGGACTGACGACGACCTTCGGACTGTTGGGGTTCTGTAGGGTGGCCAGGCTGACATCAGGGGCGAAGGGCTTGACGAGTGTGGCAATTTGCGTCTTCTCGTCGCTGAAGGCCTCCACGATAGTGCGCAGTTGGTTCTCGTGTATGAACGGTTCGTCGCCCTGTATGTTGATGACTATGTCAAATGGCCCGCCTGGAGCCTTGGTGAGGGCTTCGTGGCAGCGGTCGGTGCCGCTACGATGGTGGGTGCCAGTCATGATATATTGCCCGCCGAAACCTTCAACGCATGATGCGATGCGCTCATCGTCGGTAGCCACGTATGTGGTGCCGGGAAAGAGCCGGTTGACACGCTCATAGACGTGCTGGATGATAGGCTTTCCGGCGAGCAGTGCGAGAGGCTTGGCCGGGAAACGGGTGGAAGCGTAACGGGCAGGTATGAGGGCTAAGATTTTCATAAGTTTAATAATATATTAGGGCTCGGGCGGGTGGCGTTATAAACCGAGCAACCTGTCAATGAGGTCGTCCAGTTTGCTTTGGCCGTCGTCGTCTTCGTCGGATAATCTGTCTTCGTCGGAATCAATGAAGAGCGAGTCAGAAGAAAGTTCTATCGGACGTGGAAATGTCTCGCTGGAACTATAGCCCAGCACGGGGTCGGCAAATACCTTCTTCATGTAGTTCGCCCAGATAGGGAGTGACACTGTGGCGCCCTGTCCGTCAGCGGTGGTGTTGAAGTGTATGTCGCGGTCGTCGCCGCCCACCCAGCATGCTGTAACGAGACGCGGCACGAAGCCTACGAACCAACCATCGGAGTTGGAGGTCGTGGTGCCCGTCTTGCCGGCTATCTCACCTGTGAAGCCGTATGTGTTGCGCAGCCTCTGGCCTGTACCTTGATTTATTACGGCTTGCAGCATGTCAGTCATATTATAGGCTGTCAGTTCCGAGAACACCTGATGGGGGCGCGGGTCGAAGCGTGCGATGACATGGCCGTTGGCATCCTCGATACGGCTTACCAGAATCGGCTCCGTCTGCATGCCTTCGTTGGCAAAGGCTGTGTAGGCCGATGCGAGCTCTGCGATGGTAATGTCGCAGGTGCCCAAGCATAGGGAGATGGACGGGTGGATGGCAGGGTTGGCCACGTTCATGTTCCAGAGCAGTTCGCGCAGGCGTCGGCCTGTGGGGTCCACTCTATTCATTACTTCCGCAGTCACCCAGTTGTTAGATTGCGATATACCCCACTTAAGGGTCACCGGCTCGCCGTATCTGGCGCGTGAACCGTTGCGTGGCGTCCATGTGCTGTTAGTACCTGCCACGTCGTAGGTGCGCTGGGCGTTTATGACTTGGTCTTGCGGAGTCATGCCGTCCTCAAGGGCAAGAGAATATATGAAGGGCTTCATTGTGGAGCCTATTTGTCGGCGGCCCTGCATACACATGTCGTATTGAAAAGCAGCGTAGTTGATGCCGCCCACGTAGGCTTTCACGTAGCCCGTTTGCGGCTCCATGCTCATCATGCCGGAGCGCAGGAAGGACTTGTAGTAGCGTATGGAGTCCATCGGCGACATGAGCGTGTCGCGCATACCATTATAAGTAAATACCGACATGGATACGGGCGTCCTGAAGTCCTTGTCTATTTCACTCTCCGAGTAGCCGCTGTTTTTCAGCACGCGGTAGCGCTCGCTCTGCTTCTTGGCGCGGTTCAGGGCGCTTAGCATAGCATCGCGGTTGAGGCCTGTGTAGGGGAAGTTGGGGTCGGACGACTTGCGGCGGTTAAAGAGGGGCTGCAACTGGTTGGCCATCTGGTTGTACACGGCATCCTCGGCATATTTCTGCATGCGGGAGTCTATCGTCGTGTAGAATTTCAGGCCGTCGGTGTAAAGGTCGTAGGCCGACCCGTCGGGCTTGAAGTTTTTGTTGCACCATCCGTAGAGAGGATCCTTTTCCCACGCCAGAGAGTCGGCGTAGTATTGCTGATACTGCCATGAGGCGTAGTCGTTGCGTTCGGGCTTCTCTGCTGTGACGATTCTCCGGAGGTGTTCGCGCAGGTATGTGGCCTGTCCCTCGCGGTGGTCCACGCGGTGGAAGCGGCTCATATCCAGTGGCTCAAGGCTGTAGGTGTTGTACTCTTCCTGCGTGATGTACCCACACTTCTCCATCTGTGACAGCACCACGTTGCGGCGCTCCACGCAACGCTCGGGGTGCGTTACAGGATTGTAGTACGACGGGTTTTTACACATGCCGATGAGCAGAGCGGACTCAACCATCGAAAGGTCGTGGGGCGATTTGCGGAAATAAACGTTTGCTGCCGTCTTTATGCCCACGGCGTTGTGGAGGAAGTCGAAGTAATTGAGGTAGAGGGTGATGATTTCATCCTTAGTGAACTGTCGTTCCAGTTCTACGGCAATGACCCATTCAATGGGTTTCTGCAAGAGGCGCTCCAGAGTATTTGAGGCCACGTCGGTGTAGAGTTGCTTGGCCAGTTGCTGCGTGATGGTGCTGCCGCCACCCGCCGATTTCTGACGTAGTATGCCGCGCTTCACAATGGCGCGTGCCAAGGCTTTAGCATCAATGCCCGAATGATCATAGAAGCGTTCATCCTCAGTGGCTACGAGGGCGCGCACCACGAAGGGCGAGATGCTATCGTAGTCAACGAACACACGGTTTTCGTTTCTGCTCCATGTGCCCATCAGTTGTCCGTCTGCAGACAGGATCTGCGAGGCATATCTGTTTATGGGGCTCTGTATCTCAGCCATGTCAGGCATGTAGCCAATCCAACCCGCGTGGATGGCCAGCAATGTGCCCGTTGTCAGGAGAATACCTCCCAATACGAGTACCCATAGGGTAATGATAAAACGTCGCCACATATTCATTAAGGCATAAAATCGTGTACAAAGTTACGAATAAGCGAGCGAAAAACAAAGGAAAACGGAGCTTTTCTTTGATTTTCTGAGTGAAAGTAACTAAAAACGTAGTTTAGAGTTATTAAATAAGCGTCTCTTCGTTATTGAATCCCAATGGGTGCTTTTCTTTATCTTAATAGGACCGGCAAAAGCTGGGTTATATTCTTCGTAAATTCAACGGCAAAAAATGTAAAATATCTTGACAAAAATTTTGCATAGATTTTTGACCGTTTTCGAAGCTCAAGATACCCTGAACCCGCATTCTGCTCAAAAATGGCAGTTTTTCAAAAAAACGAAAATAGTCCCATTTTTCGCAAAATCGCATTTCATTTTTACGAAATTCCATTCATTTTTTCCGACACCCTATTTTAGTTTGAACTAAAAGGGCTTTAGAAAAAATTAAAAGGGACATCGGAGAAACTAAAAGGGAGATATTTTCAACTAAAAGGGACATCGAAACAATTAAAAGGGCTAAAGACCGTCCCTCTCCACATTCGCTCATGGGCGGAGTGCCCAGAATTGGGACAAAAATTGCTCCTTGAAATTTGCCTATTAGGGGGTGTAGAAGGCCTTTTGAGGTATCGGCGTATGCTGTTTATGTATTAAGCGCGTGATAATCAGCTGTATTACAACTTTGCTGAGAATCGCGTAAAAGTAAACGGAAAATATTTTTTTGAAAATAAGGCCGTTTTTTGAGGGTAAAAAGGTGAAAATATTTTGACAAAAAACGTACCGTTTTACATGTGGCGAAGCGGGGTACAAAACACTATTTACAATTATTGCTGTCAGGGGAAAAAGAACGTAATCTTTCGTATCGCTCGTAAATGTTGGAAGTATGGAAGGTTGTCATGAGTAGGGGCTTTCCTTTTGGCAAACGACGGCAAAGCCCCGAAGGGGCGAAAGATTGGAGGATAGGGCGAGGGCCCTATCTCTTGTGTATGCCCCTTTATGAAAGCGCTGTAAGTCCGACATATTTACCACTTTACTTGAATTGTGTCGCTCTTACGGCGCTCCCATAATAAATGGCAACGAGTGCGGTAGGGCTCTCGCCCTGCCCTCCAATATGTCGTCCTTTCAGGACTTCCAATGTTCCCCAGACAGCAATAATTAACAATTTCGCGGAGACGAAATAAAGGTGCTCACTTGGTTGTCCTTGCTCACGAGAAGCGCGACAAGGTAGCCTACAAGTGCACCAAAAATAAGCCCTACGAGGATGTCGCTGACATAGTGCGCACCGAGGTATAGGCGTGTCCAGCAGTTGATGGCGACAAAAAGGATGAGGAGGACGGTAATGGGTCGCCGGCGTATGATGAGACTGAAATACACGGCCAGTGCGCAGGTGTTGGCGGCATGGCTTGAGAAAAAGCCATAGAGGCCGCCGCGGTAATCTTGCACGATGCGCACGATGCCGTCGAGTGAAGGCTCGTGGGTGGGGCGCAGGCGCTGGAAAAGGGGCTTGCATAGGTGGCTGGCCACTTGGTCGGCCACGAGAATGCAGAGTGCTGCGCCTATAAGAATGAGGATGATGGTCTTGAAACGATCCCACTTCCCCAATCCAATGGACTTCACGCGCAGAATGAGCACGAGGAGCAGGAAGGCATAGAAGGGCACCCACGTGAGCGGCTTGGTGAGGAGCATCACGATGGGGTCGAGCCACGGTTGGCCCATTTGGTTGAAGAAGAGTGTTAGGGAAGTATCCATAAGAAGACAATCCTGGCCTCTCTTGAAGAGGGAGAGCAGAGAGGGGATGGAAAGGACGGAGTGCGTGATTGGCGGAGGGCCGTTAGCGGGCTACTTGTTCGATGGAATTTACTGCAATCCACACCTGACGGCCGTCGGGGAGAGTGATTTCCACCTTCCCATTGCCGTATGTGGAGGCAATGTTGACGAGAGTGCCGGCATGGAGGGTGACTGATGGCTTTCCGTCGGCCACAGGTGAGTCATAGCAGAGGGCTTCGTCGGCCATAATGACGGCTTGGGTATTGTGGTGGCGGTTGTAATGCTGGCAGATGGCGAAGACGTTTGTGGTGATGAAGAGTATGAACAGAGGGATGCCGAGGTAGAAGGTTACGTGGCGGACATATTTGTTGGCGGAATGGCGGAAGGCGACAATGCAGACGAGCAACGCCGTGAAGAAAATGAGGGCGATGGCAAGCCATGAGGATTTAGTGCGCGAGGTGCAGAGGTTGCCAATCCACGTTGTGAAGAACATTTTCTGGGGAGTGCTGAAGCGATCCTCAAGATGTGTCTGCACGAGAGAGAGATTAAAGCGCGCGTCTTCATTTCCCGGGTCGAGCCACAGCGCACGGGAGTAGCATAGTATGGCCTTGGCGTGTTCTTTAATTTGGTAAGCTCTGTTGCCTGCATTGTAGCAACTGTCGGCGGGTGAGAGCGTGGATGTATTAGCGCTAATGCCGATTGCGGGCAAGAGGACGAGGAGGAGTGTGAGGAGAATGCGTCGGGCGTCGATCATGGCTTGCTTGAGATTGTCGGGGGATGCCGCATCGGGCGCAAAGCGTCGGGAGAGAATTTCTTCAGCATCCTCGCGCGGTGTGGCTGCTGCATGGAAGGCTTGCTCGAGGGCGGCGTAAAAGGCTTGAGGGTTCTGCTGTTGTATGGCCTTCTCGGCGGCAGCGAGGTGCTTGTTGCGCTGATGGCCGCTGTGTTGCCACTTTGTGCGGAGTTTTGTGGCCAGTGGCATACCGAGCAGATGGCTTACGAGCCAGGCAATGAGGGCAAGGAGCACGAGGAGCACGCCGTAGAGGACGAAGTTGAGGGAGGCATGCGAGGCGGATGCCTTATGGTCGGGGCGTATGGTGCTTTGTCGCAGGGCAATCTCGCGTTCCACGTCTTCGCGGGAGCGTTGGCCTTTCTTGACGTGGAGGGATGTGACGGGAAGGGTGACGGTGCGGTAAGAACCCGTGGAGAGGTCAAAGTAAATGAATGATGTGGCGGGTATCTGGAAGTCTCCTTCCTGGCGGGGCACGAATGTGTAGTCGAAAGTTATGGTGCCGGCAATCGTGCCGTTGCGGAGTTTTGTTTCGTCCTTGATGGTAGGATCGAACTTGTCAAAGGAAGGCGGGAAGGATACGGCGGGGGCTTGGATAAGTTTCATGTTGCCCTGGCCGCTGACAGTGATGCGATAGGTGGCAATGTCGTTGGTGGCGGGTGAGGGGGTGAGGAGTTTTCCTTCTACGGAGAGGGTGCCTACAGCTCCACTGAATCCTGCGGGGCGCGGAGAGGGCAGCGGACGCACATTGAACTTGACGATGTCGGTGCCGCGTGTGACGTTGGCAGAGAGCGTCCCGCCGCCATTGAAGAAGGCGTCAAGAGGGTCGATGTTGGGGTCGTTTTGCAGTATGCTGCACTCCGTCGTGAGTGGGGCTATAGTTAGTGTCCCGCTCTTCTGGGGGAAGGCCACGTACTGCAACATGGTGTACACACTGTAGGGGATGCCGTTGATTGTCTCGTGGGTGGCCTGAAGATTGGAGGGGAGATTCACTTCCTGCGTCCAGAAACCTTTCATCTCAGGCTTACTGTTGGGCTGCACATTGGAGAGTATGACGCCAGAACGGGCATATACCTTATAGGAAACAGAGACGGGCTCTTGCTCGTAGATGTCAGTCTTTGAAGGGATGCAGCGCACGAAGATGTCGTTCTTGCTTAATGAGCGTGGCGAACTGCTCCGGGCATTGCGGCTACTGGCAGCGGCTGACGAACTGGAGGAGGCGGATGAAGAGCTGCCGCCAGAGGTAACATTAATGGTGGCAGCGGTGGCGGTAATTACTTTCCCGTTTGCCTTTACGGTGGGACGCGGCAGGCTTAAACGGCCTGTGCGGCGCGGCTGCAGGATGTAGGTGTAGGTTATGCTGGAAGAGGAACTGCTTTTGCCATTCACCCACTGATGGCTGCTGAAAGTGCTGGTGGAGGGACCGCCCAGTATTTCAAAATCGGGGCTGGCGGGGCAGTGGAAGCCTGTGGCCTCATCGGTGGAGAGGACGTACTGCACGCGGAAACTCTCCTGCAGACCAACGGAGGCGGGAGACTGCGTCTTGAAGGTCTGCCCCAGAGCGTTGAACGCGGCGAGAAAAACGAGGATAGAAAGTAGTGGCGTGCGGAATGAAGAGGGAAGCATGGCGAAAAAGGGTTAGGGGTGTCGCTCAGATGTTTTGGGACAGCCTTCTGGAGATTCTGTGAGAAATGTTTAGTTCTTGGCAGTCAGTGGATAATATACGCTTATCTCTACCAGTTCTTTATGAGAGATTTCTGGCGGGGCTGTGCTTGCTGCAGCTTTTTGCGTGTTTCGTTTTCAGCCTGTCGGGCAAGTTGGAGGAGCTGGTCGGTGCTTTCCTGCGACATCTGGTCGTTGTCGGGCTGCTGCTCAGGAGGCTGCTGCTGGTCCTGTTGCTTTTTATCCTGCTCGGGGTTTTGCTTATCTTGCTGGGAGTTTTGCTTTTGCTGCTGCTGTTTTTGCTGCTGTTGCTGGTCTTTCTTTTGCTTTTGTGCGAGGGCCAGATTGTAGCGTGTGTCTTCGTCGTTAGGATTGTTGCGGAGAGCTTCCTTGTAATAATCTATGGCTTTGTCGTAGTCTTTGTTCTTGTGGTGGATATAGCCCATGTTGTGGAAGGACATGGCTTTGACAATCTTGTTGGACTCCGTCTTGGCAGCCTCAGCAAACTGTTTGAGGGCTTCATTCTGGTTGTCTTCTGCCATATAGGTGTCTCCGAGGTTGAAACGTATGCGTCCGTTGCGGGGGGCTGTTTGAAGAGCCTTGAGATAGGCTTTTTCGGCGCCTTTGAAGTCGTCTTTCATAAGTGCCCGATTACCCTGACGTACATATCGGAAGGCATCAGTTTGCGCTGAAGCAGCGGGAGCGCTGGCCAGGCTGAAGGCGAGGAGAAGAAGCACAGGCGCGGTGCGATTGAGTATGTTTACTTTTTTGAACAGAGGATTTTTCACGCCCATAATAAAAAATTCAAGGATGAGAAGGATAAGAGCAATGAGAGCCACGGCCTGGAACTGCTCATCGGCAGCCTCGTCGGTGGCGGTGATACTTTCTTTCTGCTGGAGTTGTTTGAGGGCTGCCTGCAGCTGGTCTTGCGCCATGCTGGTGTTGTCCACGGGGATGTACATTCCGCCTCCAGCTTGTGCCACCTCTTTTCCGAGGTCGGCATTGACGCGGGTGATAACCACCTGCCCGTCAATGTCGCAGAGGGGACCTTTGTCAGTGGGGATGGTTCCGCCGTCCTTACTGCCCACTCCGAGGATATAGACGTGGCGCCCGTCTTTTGCAGCTTTCTTGGCGGCGGCGGCCGCACCATCTTCGTTATCCTCTCCATCGGTAATGACGACGATGGCTTTGCCTACGCCGTTTTCCTGAGTGAAGCTGTTGTTGGCCAGCTCAATTGCTGAGGCAAGGCTTGTGCCTTGGAGCGACACCATATTGGCGCTGATGTCGTTGAGGAACATCTTGGCACTGACGAAGTCGTTGGTGATAGGCAGGAGAGGGTACGCTTCTCCGGCAAATACTCCAAGGCCCACCTTGTCGTCCTTCATGCGGTCGATAAGGGTACTGACGAGGAGCTTGCTGCGTTCCATGCGGGAGGGCTGTATGTCATTGGCGAGCATGGAGTTGCTGACATCCATCATGAGCACGACTTCAATACCCTTGCGTTTCTCTTGAGAGGTGCCGCCACCCAGAATCTGGGGGCGTGCCAGCACGAAAATGAGGGCTACTGCGGCGAGTAGTACGAGACTCTGCTTGAGAAGCGGGCGCACAAGGCTCTTGTCTGGCGTGAGGCGGCGGAGAAGAGGCTGTTCTCCGAGGATTTTCATTCGGTGGCGCTGCACAAGGTGCATGCCGATGCCTAACACGATGGCCAGCACGACAAAGGCGAGCAAGTAAAAGTATTTGGGATTGGCGAATTGGAACATGGTGGGGAAGGTTGGCCTGGCGGCATAATCGCCAGCCATGGTAGCTGTGGGGTTATTCGGGGATTCTTCTGAGGAGGGTGAGCCGTAGGATAAGTTCCAGCAAGACGCAAAGGAAGGCGGCCACGGCAAATGGCAGATAAGCCTCATATCGGCGGCTGTAGTTCTGCACTTTGAGCTTTGTCTTCTCAAGTTTGTCTATGTCGTCGTAGATAGCGCGGAGCTTAGCCTTGGTGTCGGCGGTATAGAAGAGGCCTCCAGTCATCTCGGCTATCTCTTTGAGAGTGGCAGGGTCGGCATCGCTCTCCACCCATTGGTAGTAGTATTCACCATTGGGGAGGATGGCCACGGGCTGCTTTACTTTTCCTTGCTTACCTACGGCTATGGTATAGACGCGCACGCCTTGCTTCTTGGCTATCTCGGCAGCCATGAGGGGGGAGATGTCGCCGGCGTTGTTGGCGCCGTCGGTAAGGAGGATGACAACCTTTGAAGGAGCCTCGGTAAGGGCCAGACGGCTCACGGCATTCGTCAGGCCCATGCCCACGGCGGTACCATTGGTGATGATACCCTGTTGCTGGAGGTCACAGTTTACTTGCTTGAACATGGAGAGCAGAGCCGAGTGGTCGGTGGTCATGGGGCACTGCGTGAAAGCTTCGCCGCCGAAGAGTGTCAGGCCGATATTGTCGGTTTCGCGGCCGGAGATGAACTCGATGGCCACCTGCTTGGCAGCCTCGATGCGGTTTGGCATGAGATCCTGTGTAAGCATACTGGTGCTGATGTCCATACACATCATGATGTTGATGCCTTGCACCTCTTTGTTATTCTGCGGTGAGGTGCTTTGTGGGCGGGCCAGTATGATTATGATGAGTACTACGGCCGTGAGGCGAAGCAGAAAGGGTACGTGGCGCCATAGGCGAAACCATGACCAGCGCTTCTCATGCGGAGCTGTGGTGGCTACGATGAGCGTGGCTTTATGGCGGCGCCCTAAGATGTGCCATAGGAGCATGGGGAGCAGCAGGAGAAGTAGCCAAAAGTATTGCGGGGTGGCGAATTGCATAGTCGGGAGAGTTTTGGAGACCTGACGGAAAACCGTCAAGAACGGGGGCTAAGTGGGCTAGCGGCAGGTGGAAAAGGATATATCTATCGTCAGGAACGGGGGCGGAGAGGGCTAACGGAAGGTGTCAACGAGGACATATAATAAATATATGGCCATGGCGAGGGTGGCCATGCCGGTGAGAATGGTGAGAACCCAGCGCAGGGCGATGCGTGTGCGGCGGCGCCGAAGGTCCACATCTACAACTTTGACGATGCGCTGTGGCGGTGCTTCGGTGGGCTTGGTCTGTTGCACGTATTCCATGGCGTGGAGCAGCGAACGGTCGTTGTCCACCTCCGTGGTTTCCATGCGGGCGAATTTCACGAGGTCGGCTGTTTCGAGAAGTTCGCGCAGGTCATAGAGGGCAGTCTGGTCGCCTGTCTGCGTGATGGCCTCCACGAGTTGCATGGTGGTCATCTCCAAAGCGTCTATGCCGAAGCGCTCTTTGATATAGGTGCGCAGCACTTCCGTCAGTTCGTCGTAGTAGTGTTTGAGGTCTTCTTCCGTGTCGGCGCTACGCCCCTTGAACTTTGCTATGGCGCTCAAGGCCACCTGGTGGGCGGGCGGCGGCGGAGCCACACTGACGCGGCGCTTAAGGGGCTCGCGCTTCATCAGTCGGCAGAGGCTTATCACGAAGGCGGCGAGGAATACCCACAGGAGCAGTGTGGTGGCTATGAAACTGACGCTCCATTGGAAAGGAATGTCCACCGGCCCGTATGGGTCGCGCAAGTCGTCGGGGTGGAGGGTGTCCACTTCCACGCTGTTGACTTTCAGCCCCAGCGCGTTGTTGCTGCGGAATGTCTTTCCTCCCGCAGTTACCTCTACGGCGGGCAGGCGGTAGAGCGCACTGTCAAAACTGGTGAGCAGATACGCGCGGTTCAGCACCCAGCGTTGGCCATTATCTATGACGGAGGTATCCACCTTGCTGCGCTCCAGCACTTCCACGCCTTCGGTGAGGTAGCCGTTGGCGTATTCGGGGAATACGACGCGCGTGCCTTTCGGGGCAGTAACCTTCGTGCGTAGGCTCACCTGCTGGCCTATGAGAATTGTGGTGGAGTCAAGTGACGATTCTACCACAATGTCGGCCTTTACACCGAGTGCCACGAGTAGGCAGCATGCAAGAGAGAGTATGAGGCGTCTCATCATTTGTGTCGGTTGTTAAAGAGTTGTTGCAGAGCCTTTACATAATCCCCGTCAGTGGCAATGCTCACGCTGTCCACGCGGTTGCGAAGGAATAGGTCGTCCAGCGTCTTCTGCCGTTCGGCCCACCATTGGGCATGCTGCCGGCGCACCTTTGCAGAGGACGTGTTCACGAGCACGTCGTTTCCTGTTTCGGCGTCGCGCATCTCAATGAGGCCGACGTTGGGCAGTGCGGCCATCACGGGGTCGTAAACGCGCAGGGCCACCACGTCGTGGCGTCGGGCGCAAAGGGGTAGGGGACCGCGCTCGGCGGCCAGGCGGCCTGTCTCATCGAGGAAGTCGCTCATCAGGAAGGCTATGCACCGTTTCCTCTGGACGCGTGAGAGGAACTCCAGTCCCACGGCCATATCGGTCTTGCGGCTTTCCGGTTGCAGGGTGAGCAGCGTGCGCACGATGTTCAGGATGTGGCTGCGGCCCTTCTTGGGAGGTATGTACTGCTCCACGCGGTCGCTCACGAAGATGGCGCCAATCTTGTCGTTGTTCTTCGCGGCGCTGAAGGCCAGCGTGGCGGCAATCTCGGTAAGCAGTTCTCGCTGGGTGCGCTGCCGTGTGCCGAAGTCCAGCGAACCGCTCACGTCGATGACGAGCATCACCGTCAGTTCGCGCTCCTCTTCATACACCTTCACGTAGGTACGGTCCATGCGGGCCGTCACGTTCCAGTCGATGTCGCGCACGTCGTCGCCCGGCTGGTATTCGCGCACTTCACTGAACGACATACCGCGTCCCTTGAAGGCCGAATGATACTCGCCGGCAAACACATTGTTGCTCAACGCGCGGGTCTTTATTTCTATGCGGCGAACCTGAAGACCCACCCCCAGCCCCTCCCTTGAGGGAGAGGAGTCGAGTGGGGCTGTAGTCTGAAGTTTACTTTGGTTTCTCATTAGTAGGAGTATATACTCCCCGCCCTTTAAGGGAGGGGCTGGGGGAGGGTCTCTTTTATGGCACTTCCACCTTCGCCAGTATCCTCGTGATGATTTCGTCGGTGGTCAGCTCCGTGGCTTCAGCCTCGTATGTCAGGCCAATGCGGTGGCGCAGCACGTCGTGGGCCACGGCCTTCACGTCATCGGGCACCACATAGCCGCGGCGCTGGATGAAGGCCATAGCGCGGGCAGCCTGGGCCAGAGAGATAGAGGCGCGGGGCGAACCGCCGTACTGAATCATAGGCTTCAAGCCCTCCATCTTGTAGCGCTCGGGATAGCGGGTGGCAAACACGATGTCGGCCACGTACTGCTCAATGCGTTCGTCCAGGTAGATTTGCTTCACCACCTTGCGTGCTTCAGCGATGGTCTGCGTCGTCACCACGGGTGTCACGGGTGCCGTGAACTTGTCAGTCAGCGCACCGCGCACGATGCTCTTCTCCTCGTCCAGCGTGGGGTAGCCGACTACTACCTTCAGCATGAAACGGTCCATCTGTGCCTCGGGCAACTGATACGTGCCCTCCTGCTCAATGGGGTTCTGCGTGGCCATCACAAGGAAGGGGTCGGGCAGGGCCATCGTTTCGTCACCGATAGTCACCTGGCGCTCCTGCATAGCCTGCAGCAGGGCGCTCTGCACCTTGGCAGGGGCGCGGTTGATTTCATCGGCCAGCACGAAGTTGGCGAACACGGGGCCGCGGCGCACCTTGAAGGTGCCTTCCTTCTGGCTGTATATCATCGTGCCGATGACGTCGGCGGGCAGGAGGTCGGGGGTGAACTGTATGCGTCCGAACTGTGCGTCCGTCAGTGCGGCCAGCGTGCGGATGGCCAGCGTCTTGGCCAGACCTGGTACGCCTTCCAGCAGAATGTGGCCGTCGGACAGCAGACCGATGAGCAGGGCGTCTGCCAGATGGCGTTGCCCCACGATGGTGCGGCTCATACCGTCCTTCAGAGCCACTACAAACTGGCTGTTTTGCTCAATAAGCGCGTTGAGCTCGCGAATGTCAATGTTCTGGTTCATAATATAGGGTTTTATATTTTTGCGGGAGTTTCTTCGGGTAGCTTTTCAGCGGATAGTCGGCCCGCGCAGCGAAGCCCGGCGTAGGCCAGGGCGCGGTGCTTTAGCGGAAAAGCGCTGCTTCTTCGCTAGCTTTTCAGCGGATAGTTGGCCCGCGCAGCGAAGTTGCGCGTAGGCCGGGCCGCGGTGCTTTAGCAGAAAAGCGCTGCTTCTTCGCTAGCTTTTCAGCGGATAGTCGGCCCGCGCAGCGAAGTTGCGCGTAGGCCGGGTCGCGTTGCTTTAGCGGAAAAGCGCTGCAAAGTTACGAAAAAAATACAATACGCGCGCAAATCCTTATATAAATAAAGTTAAATTGGAAAATTCGGGAATTAGCAAATGTGAGGATTAGCAAATGGTGTAGTCCATCCGCAAGGCATTTCCGAATTTGCTAATTTCCGAATTTGCTAATTTCCGAATTTGCTAATTTGCTAATTTCCGAATTTGCTAATTTGCTAATTTTCTCCTACACCTTTAATGCTGCCGAAACATACGAAGCATCCCCGCCGAGGCTCGTCACGGCGGGGATGCTGGAGTATGTAGGAAAGGTCGCGGACTATTCGTCTGCGCCTTCGCTCCATTCGTCTGCCCAGTCGTTCTGGGCGCGGGTATCGAAGTGGCCGGTCTCACCGCCGAAAGGTATCTCGCTGGCGGTAAGCACGGCGTGCTCGGTGCGGAGATGCATCGTCTCCACTATGGGAATGGTATATCGTTTCATTATCTAATTCGCTAATTTGCTAATTCGCTAATTTACTAATTTGCTAATTCGCTAATTTACTAATTTGCTAATTTGCTAATTCGCTAATTTGCTAATTCGCTAATTCACTAATTCGCTAATTTACTAATTTACTTTATAATTTTCTTACCATTCACGATGCTGATACCCTTCACGGCGCCGCTCACGCTGCGGCCCATAAGGTCGTAGGCGCTCTCGCCTCCCCTCCCTCTCGGGGAGGGGTCGGGGGTGAGGCTTTCAATGCCTTCCTCGCCATCCACGAGAATCTGTATGCTCTGGGCCTTGGTGGCGGCGGGAGCGCTCGTCTTCGGTGTGAGAACCATATACCAGCGCTGGGGATTGAGCACCACACTGGCGCTATTGGCCGCCTTCAGGCTGCCATCGCTCATGGCGTAGTAACCCTTGTCGTACATATCCGTCACGCCGGTATATGTGCCCGTGAAGGTGTACGTGCTCTCCGTGCTGCTGCATTCCAGGCTGTTGGTCTCGGCGGGGTGCAGGGTCCTTTCGCCCAAGTAGAGTTCGCATGTACCCGTACTCTTGGCGCGGATGAGATAAGGCGTGTTGGGTTTCGTACTGCCGGAGGTCAATTTCAATACAACGAGGTAGGTGCGGTCAAACTCGCCATTGTCATCGTCGTCGTACTCAATGAAGTTGTGAATCCTGGCAATGTCGTAGTCATCCTTCCACTCGTCGTAGCTCATTGAGAAGGGCACGTAGAGGGCCTGCCAGTCCGTGTTGGCGAACGTGCGGGAGTAGGTCAGTTCGGGGAAGGTCTTTTCATTGGCATAGCCATAGGGCGTGGCATCCGTGAAGACGATGGACCCGTTGGAAGCGTAGTTCACAAAAAATTCACCATCTTTAATTTGCACACTTATCAGGTCATAGCCGAACATACCGGGATCCTTCACATCGGAAACTTGCAAGGCTGTGCCGCGAGGGATAAGGAGGGAACCGTCAAAGGGGCCTATGATGTCACCGTTGCCATATCGTTTACCTTTAATTTCCACAACGGCATCTTTTGGCCAAATTTGCAGCTTGTACACAATGATGTCGTTGTAAATAGTATGACTCCCCCACGGACCAGCATCAACAACAAATTTTTCATATTCCTGACTATCGGATATTATTGGTATAAATATATGCAACGAATGGTCAACTTGCAAAATACCCTCCGGTGGAGTGACTCTCCAAAAATACATCTCTCCCAAAGTTGTACAATTCGTGAAAGCACCGTCTCCAATGACTTCAACGTCGGCACCCAAGATGACTTTATATAGAAGATTACAACCAGAGAAAGCTGCATCTCCAATTTCCTTCACACCATTGGGAATCAATACAGAATGCAAAGCCTCATTGCCCCTGAAAGCTTCAGCCTCTATACTTGTAACGCGATATGTCTTATCGTTGTGAGTGACAGTTTCAGGTATAACTATATCTATGTTGTCGGCATCCACTACACCGACTTCGTCTCCATGAACCTTATAATAAATCTGATTCTCTATAAAGTCCCAGGGAGCCTTCTCAAAAATCGCCGTCAAAGAGACATCTTTCGTGGCAGTAAAGTGGTAGGGCTCGTCCGTTGAGCCATCCGACCAATTTCTGAATATATAGCCCTCTGCAGATATGGCGAACAGTTTCACTTCCTCGCCGGCTTCGTAAGTGCCGCCGCCGGACACCGTGCCATAGCTTTCGTCGTTGCTCACGACCGTTATAGTGCAAATAATTTTGCTGAACGAGGCTGTCAGTTCCACATCCTTCTCGGCGGTGAACACGTAGGGATTCGCCGTCGTGCCGTCGCTCCATTTCTCAAATTTATAGTACTCGGCAGGTGTGGCGGTCAGCGTGACCTCGGTGCCTTCTTCGTATATACCGCCACCGCTGACGGTGCCCTTGCTCTCGTCGGCAGAGGTGGCTTGAACTTTGAACGACGTTGCGCTGTTAGGTTCTATGGTTACATATCGATTGCCTCTCAAACTTCCAGCGAGGTCGCCACCGGTATTTTTAATCACGGTTGTAGGAGGATTGTTGCCATCGGCTTTCACGATGAGGTTAGTAGCCACAATGATGACGGCGCCATAACCTCCACATCCGCCACCGATGCCGGCAGCATTCTCTCCTCCATTTGCCGTAACCGTACCGTCATTGATGGTGATATATTCGCCATCACCTTGATATCCGCCACCGATGCCGGCAGCATTCTCTCCTCCGTTTGCCGTAACCGTACCGCCATTGATGGTGATATATTCGCCATCACCTAGATCTCCTCCACCGATACCGGTAGCATCTTTTCCTCCGTTTGCCGTAACCGTACCGCCATTGATGGTAATGTTTTTGCCAGAGCCTTGATCTCCTCCACCGATGCCGGCACCACCATCTCCACCGTTTGCCGTAACCGTACCGCCATTGATGGTAATGTTTTTGCCGAAGCTATGATCTCCGCCACCGATACCGGCAGCATAGTCTCCGCCGTTTGCTTCAAGTTGACCGGATTGAGCAGTTTGACCGTAGATGGTAAGTGAGTTGCATAAGTCCGCATCGGTGGTGATACCGGCATTACCACTTGTTCCATTTGCCGTGAGCTTGGCATCATCGGCAAGGATGAGGTTGACATTACCAGCGCAGATAGCACCTTGCGAGAGTGTCACATCTTTGCCGGAGACGACATACCAAGTGGTTTTGCCAGCCTCGCCCAAAGTGACAGGGGTATCAGAGGAAGTAATTTCAATAGGGCTGGCAGTTCCTGTTTCCCACTCTTTTACACCCTTTGTGACATCATCAGGGTCGTTATACACTGGATAAACATAAGAAACGCTGTTAGGTTCTACGGTTACATATTGTTTGCCATGCAAACTGACTACGAGGTCACCACCGTTATTTGCAATCACATCGGTAGGATTTTCTGTGCTGCCTGCTTTTACGATAAGGGTAGTAGCCACGAAGATGCTACCTATATCCCTACCATTTTCCCCATACCCGATACCAGAAGCATTTTCTCCACCGTTTGCCGTAACTGTACCGCCATTGATGGTGATTCGAGTGCCGGATTCACTCAATCCGCCACCGATGCCGGCAGCCCCCTTCGCGCCATTCGCCGTAACCGTACCGCCATTGATGATGATGTCTGAACTGGCTCCCCCAGCTCCGCCACCGATGCCGGCACCACCGGCTTCACCAGTTGCCGTAACTGTACCGCCATTGATGGTAATGTCAGAGCTGCTACCAGTGATTCCACCACCGATACCAGCACCACTTTTACCTATCGCCGTAACCGTACCGCCATTGATGGTGATGTTAGAGCCGGAGCCATGAAATCCGCCACCGATGCCGGCTCCACCTTCACCGGTTGCCGTAACCGTACCGCCATTGATGGTGATGTTAGAGCCGGAACAACCTTCTTCGCCACCGATGCCGGCAACGTTACCCCAGCCCTTTGCTTCGAGTTGTCCCGATTGAGCGGTTTGGCCGTAGATAGCGAGCGAGTTGCCTGCACCGGACACTTGGATACCAGGAGTGAAAATGTAATTTGGATAATCAGAATAATCTGCTATTCCCGTTGCGGTGAGTTTAGCCCCATCGGCAAGGATGAGGTTGACATTACCAGCGCAGATAGCACCTTGCGAGAGTGTTACATCTTTGCCGGTAACGACATACCAAGTGGTTTTGCCAGCCTCGCCCAAAGTGACAGGGGTATCAGAGGAAGTAATTTCAATAGGGCTGGCAGTTCCTGTTTCCCACTCTTTTACACCCTTTGTGACATCATCAGGGTCGTTGTACACAGGGTAAACATAAGAAACGCTGTTAGGTTCTACGGTTACATATCGTTTGCCAGCCAATCTGAATACGAGGTCACCACCGTTATTTGCAATCACATCGGTAGGATTTTCAGTGCTTCCTGCTTTTACGATATGGGTAGTAGCCACGAAGATGGCACCTTTATCATTACCATTTTCCCCTTTCCCGATACCAGAAGCATTTTCTCCACCGTTTGCCGTAACTGTACCGCCATTGATGGTGATAGCAAAGCCGTTACCATCATATCCGCCACCGATTCCGGCACCTCCATTCATACTGGTTGCAATTACCGTACCGCCGTTGATGGTGATACTGTGGCTATCACCCTTATATCCGCCACCGATACCGGCAGCTCCCATTGCGCCATTTGCCGTAACTGTACCGCCATTGATGGTGATGAAAGAACCAGAATGATTATATCCACCACCTATACCGGAAGCACCATCACCCCCATTTGCCGTAACCGTACCGCCATTGATGGTGATTTCAGCACAAGAACAATTATTTCCACCACCAATTCCAGCACCATGTATTCCTCCATTTGCTTCAAGTTGACCAGATTGAGCGGTTTGACCGTAGATAGTAAGTGAGTTGCCTAAGTCCGCTGCGGTGGTAATACCAGCTTTATCATCTGCTCCCGTAGCGGTGAGCTTGGCATCATCAGCAAGGATGAGGTTGACATTACCATAGCAGATGGCACCTTGTGAGAGTGTCACATCTTTGCCAGTAACGACATACCAAGTCTTTTTGCCAGCCTCGCCCAAAGTGACAGGAGTATCAGAGGAAGTAACTACGTAAGCATTGACTGTTTCTGTTTCCCAGTCTTCTTTAACACCCTTTGTGACATCATCAGGGTCGTTATACACTGGGTAAACGTAAGAAGCGGAAGCATATTTTTCGAATCTTGCATAAACCGAGATAGCGGCATCCGTTACAGTTACGGTATAGGCCTGATTGTTTACGCCTGTGGTGATAGGGGTATCAAAGGTGCTCTCTTCATAGAAGCCCCAAAAACCATAGCTGTCTGCCGTGCGGTCGGCAGCGGTGAAGGTGATTTGAGTGCCAGCCGCAATTTCTGCACCACTGGCAAACGCTGGGCTGACAGTGATATTGTCGCCGTAAGTGACAGCAAACTTCGGAGTTTCGACAGTTACATTTCGCTTGCCCTCCAAGCTGGTTGCGAGGTCGGAACCTGTATTTTCAATTACATCAGCAGGAGTTAAGCTACTACCTGCTTTCACGATACACCACGTAGCCACGAAGATGTTGGAAGACGGGGTCGTGGGATTTTCGCCATTACCAATACCATCAGAGCCATCTCCACCTCTCGCCGTAACCGTACCGCCATTGATGATGATGTTAGAGCCGTTACCACGATTTCCGCCACCGATACCGGCAGCTGAACCTTTTGCCGTAACCGTACCGCCATTGATGATGATGTTGGAGCCGTTACCACGAAGTCCGCCACCGATGGCGGCTGCCTGAGAACCGCCATTTGCCGTAACCGTACCGCCATTGATGGTGATGTTAGAGCCGTCTCGCAGGCCGTCGGCACCGTTGCCACCGATGCCGGCAGAGTAAGTTTTGCCTGTTGCTATAAGTCTGCCTGTTTGTGCGGTTTGACCGTAGATAGTGAGCGAGTTGCCATCGCCCGATACTTGAATGCCAGGAGTAGAATTAAGGACATCGTCTATTCCCGTTGCCGTGAGCTTGGCACCATCGGCAAGGATGAGGTTGACATTGCCAGAGCAGATGGCACCTTGCGAGAGTGTCACGTCAGTGCCTGTAACGACATACCAGCCTGCGGTCCAAGTAACTGGCTCGGAAGCGTTTTCAACTACGGTAGCATCCACACTTGCGGTTTTCCACTCTTTGATTCTGCTGGTGGCATCACCGTCGGTGTTGTACACGGGGTAGAGATAAGACACATTCTGCGTCTCTGCCCACAGTCCTGTGCTTGCCATCAAGATGGCTGCGAAAAGTAAAAGTAACTTTTTCATTTTATTATTTGATTTTATTTTCTTTTCGTAAAAATATATCCTTCCTTCAACAACGTTGAAAATTTTTTGCAAAGGTACGACTTTTTATTGACTTCCTTATTCTTTTTCTATGAAAAGTGAATGTATGCCCGGATTTCCCTTGCAGATTGGCACATAAATGGTTCAAATTTTATTGCCGCTTCCTCGTCGCTCCCGCCGGGTAGCGGTGCTTCAACCTTTCACTGCAAAGTTACGAAATTCCGCCAAACTATGCAATAGCTCGTAATGAAAAAATTTTCACTTTTTAGGGGGTAACGTGCCCGGAGGTCAGTGATAGCAAGGGATGCGTTAAATGGAAAAGGGGAAATGTAAGCGTCCCCCAGTCCCCCCGTCCCCCGAGGCCCACTTTCAAGTAGCCCCCCAAAAGAGGTAGTTTATATATA
>JAZUDS010000051.1:0-22504 GCA_045639805.1 Alloprevotella sp. | reverse complement strand
CGCCTTCGTTTTCACGGTCTTCATCATCGACCACTATGACCATTCGCCCCTGTCGGATTTCTTCCAATGCTTCCGGAATAGTCGCGAGGGTGAAAGAGTCTTGAGTTTTTTCCATATCTGGGAGAAATTGATGTTAATGTTTATCTTGTCGAGATTACTCTTATACGTCAGCCATGCGCCGCAGGGCAGCATTATGGCGGTGCTGGCCCACATGCCTATCCAAATGGGAATAGTGCCCTGTCGGCCCATTTTCATACCGGACGTGTTGACGATATAATAGAGTATGAAGATGATAACGCTTATCACGGTTGACATACCCAGTCCGCCCTTGCCGATTACTGCACCCAGCGGGGCTCCGATAAAGAAGAAGAGTAGGCAGGCTAAGGCCAACGTTATCTTTTGGTGCCACTCTTTTTGGTGGAGGCGCATGTAATAGACGGTGTCCTTGCTCACGTCCTTACGCCATTGGTATTCCATTTGCATCTGCCGTATGCTGCTCTGCACCATGTTCTGTGCCGTTTGCTGGCGGGCGGCGTCCAGATGACTTATGAATTCGTCAAAGTCAACGGCCTTAGGCTTTCTCTCGGTCTTTGCATTTTTCTTTGTGGCCACGGGCAACAGGTGTTCTATGGTCTCTGCATAGTGTGTGCGGCCCATGGAGTCGAGACTGGTGCGTATGCTGTCTATGTCGTGGTCAATTTGTGTCAGACTTTTCGTCGTGGCTGCCCCGCGCAGCATGTCTGCATCCACCATGTTGAAGTTGGCGTCGAAGTCTATGATGATACGCTTATACTGAAATGTTTCTCTGTCGTATGGGTCGCTGGCCATGGCGGAAGCATTGTAGCCGCCTTGCAGGTTTTCAAACATCTCGCCGGCCCAGAGGTCAAGCGTAAGGTGCTGTTTGTCCTTCGACATTTCCAAGCGCGCACTGTCGGCCAGCACTATCTGTGCCTGTTCAAAGCCTTGGTCGGTCTTATAGATAATGACCTGATAGAGCATGCCGGAGTTGTCCTCGGCCTTCCTCTGCACGTACAGGTTTACGTTGGGCACACCGCCATAGAACACGCCTTCCGGTATCTCCACGGCGGGATTGTTCTGGCGCATGCTGATGATGAGCGACGTGAGATTCTTCTGCGCTTCTGGTCCTATCTTATTTTGAAAATAGAAACTCACTCCCGATATCATCGTGCAGAACACAATGACTGGCGCCATCGTTCTTATCAGGCTGATGCCCGCTGCTCTTATGGAGAGCAACTCAAGGTTTTCGCTCAGGTTGCCGAACGTAATAAGCGAGGCCAACAGCACGGCCAGCGGAAGTGACGTAGGCGTCAGCGTGAGGCTCATATACCAGAAGAACTTCGCCAGTATGTCCAGCGTCAGTCCCTTGCCCACAAGGTCGTCCACGTAGCGCCAAGTAAACTGCATCATAAAGATAAACAGACATACGAAGAAACTTCCCGCAAACAATTGCAGGAATTTCTTCAAAACGAATATGTCCAGTTTCTTTATCAGTCTCATTGGCTCATCGGCTCATGGCTTCATCGCTTCATCAATTCATCGATTTATTGGCTCACATTTCTTAAAAATATGCGCATGCCTTCGTGCGACGCTCGTACGCGCGAATTATCCTGTTCGCACATTTGCGCTGCGAATTTACTAAAAAAAATCCAAATATAGTCGCTTCGGCCCGTTCAAAATATCATTTCAAGAAATTATACTGCTATTTTTGCAAAAAAATCCGCAAAACATTTGGCTATGTCCCAAGAAAGCCGTACTTTTGCACCCGAATCAAAAAAATGGCGAGATAGCTCAGCTGGTTAGAGCGTCGGATTCATAATCCGAAGGTCAAGGGTTCAAGTCCCTTTCTCGCTACATCCCTCCCTCCCCCCGAATCCCCTGGTTGGCCCCACCCATTTTTTTTGCCGCCGGGGGATTCACTTTTATATAAGTTAAAAGTATGAACAAAAAAAGCCACTCCCCGTCAAAGATTCCTACGGAACTTTGCAACCCCTCCCCTGTTATGGAGGGGGATAATCCAGTAAAACGACATCCTTCTACAATGGCAAAAGTATCTTTCCCCTCCCTAACAGGGGAGGGGTGGCAGGGTGGCAAAGCCAGCCCTGACGGGGAGAGGCAGGAGAATAATCTTCATTTTATGCAGCAGGCTCTCCAGCAAGCCCGTATGGCGGGAGAAAAGGACGAAGTGCCCATCGGCGCCATCGTCGTATGCCGCGACCAAATCATAGCCCGCGCCCACAATCTCACGGAAACGCTCACCGACGTCACGGCCCATGCCGAGATGCAGGCCATTACCGCCGCGGCCTCTTATCTCGGAGGAAAATACCTTGACCAATGCACGCTCTATGTCACTGTGGAACCCTGTCCCATGTGTGCCGCCGCCCTCGCCTGGAGCCAGCTCGGTCGCCTCGTTTATGGCGCCTCCGACCCCAAGCGTGGCTACACCCGTTTCACACCCTCGCTCCTCCATCCCAAAACACAGGTTGTGAGCGGTGTCCTCGCCGAAGAGTGTGGCGAAATCGTCACCGAGTTCTTTAGAAACAAACGATAAGGAGGACTTCCAAAATTAGTTTTCTATGCAAATCCGTTCCCTCACCTCCGTCACCTCTCTCATGGATGAGCTCCTCCTTCTGCAGTATGCTGCCAGCAAGGAGGTCGTGGTTCTTACGGCCGACCACCAGACGGCCGGGCGAGGGCAGGGCACGCATCTCTGGCACTCCGCCCCTGGCGAAAATCTCCTTCTCGGCATTCTTTGGCCCAATCCGCCTTATTCCGTCGGCGAGCAGCACCTCCTCAGCCAGCGCGTGGCCGATGCCGTGTGCCGCACGCTTGCCCCTCTTCTCGCTCCTCACGGCCTTTCTCCGTGGGTGAAGCCCCCCAACGACATCTGGGTGAATCAATCCAAAATCGCCGGTCTCCTTATTGAACACGACGTCCAGGGCACCTCAATCCTCCGCACCCGCATCGGCATAGGCCTCAACGTAAACGAGGCCTCGTTCCCTGCCGACCTCCCCAATCCCTGTAGCCTCCGCACCCTCACAGGCCTATCCTTCTCCCGCGCCAATATCCTTAGCGAATTGCTCTCCCAACTCGCTTTTTAAGGCGCATTTCCTCCCTCATATTCTTTCCGCCTCTCCTTGCTGTGTGCACGAGTGGGCTTTTATTCATTTTTCCACATATGTGAAAATTAATTTCCACAATTGTTGAAATTGATTTGCACAATTGTTGAAATTACTTTGCACAATTGTTGAAATCTTTTTGGAAGGGGAATAGTAAAAAAAGAAGAGCGGCAATAACAGGGAAGAACTCCCATTATTGCCGCTCTTTCTTAGATGGTTTCTTCTATCACCTGCGGGAAATGAGACTGTTCCAGCACATGAATTTTGGCCTCGATGTCCTCCACGGTGTCTTCGGGAGTGAGGTCTACGCGGAACTGGCGGATGATGTCGCCGCCGTCGCACACTTCGTTGACGTAGTGGATTGTGATGCCCGTTTCCTTCTCGCCGGCAGCCTTCACGGCTTCGTGCACGTGGTGGCCGTACATACCGCGGCCGCCGTACTTGGGCAGAAGGGCAGGGTGGAGGTTGATGATTTTGTGGTCGTACTGCTCAATAAGGAAGGGCGGTACTACGAGCAGGAAGCCCGCCAGAATGATGTGCGTAACCTCGTAGCGGGCGAGCAAAGGCAGTAAAACGTGCTCGTCCATAAACTCCTTTTTCGGTACGATTTCAGTAGGGATTCCCAACCGCTCTGCACGCACCAGTGCATAGGCATCCTCGCGGTTGCTCAGCACGAGTACGGTCTCCACTTCCGTGGAATCCTTGAAGTAACGAATGATGTTCTCGCAGTTCGTTCCGCTGCCGGAAACAAATATGGCCAATCTTTTCATAATAAAGCCTCACCCCGTCAAAGCTTCCTTTGGAACTTTGCCACCCCTCCCCCGCTCGCAGAGCGGACTCTTGCCCCAATAGGGGAAAGATGGCGGCAGCCAGAAAGGGGCTGGAAGGGAAATAATGCTCCTAAAGGTCTTTTGTGTAAGGGTGTATTATAGTTAGTTTATAATATGTTAATTACGTTTTCCTTTACTGTTGATCTATATGCTTTCGCATAAAGGATTTACTTCTTCACTACCTTCATCCCCTCGCTTATCGTCACGCCTTTGGTATCCTTTCGGGCGGGGCGGCCTTGAAGGTCGAAATGGCCCCCATTTGCTAATTTGCTAATTTCCTCATTTGCTAATTTCCTGATGCCGTCGGGGTGGATTTCGTTGTAGGCGGTGCGGTCGGTGATGAGCCAGAGACCGTAGGTGGATTGGGGACCCAGGTTGCAATATACGGAACTGCCGAGGCCGGCCTTCTGCAGGGCCAAATAGCCGGCTTCGCAACGGATGCGGTAAATCTTGGAGGTGGCATTCAGGTCGGGGTCGTCGGTGTCGGGCACGATGTCGGTGGGCTCGAAGTAGAAGACAAGAGGCTTGTCGCTTGCTGAGGCACCATTGCCAGTCTTGAAGTCCTTGGCCTTGACGCTCATAACTTGTTCTTCGTCCTCGGCATTGCAGATGGTCCAGCCGGTTTCGCCTCGGAGGATGTGCAGGGGCGTGCGGTTTGAACCGCTGGTGGTGCAGGTGTTCTTCAGCATAAAGCCGTAGTTGCGGTTGCCGTCGTAGCATTGCATGGTGTAGGTGCGGTCGGGTGAGAAATCAAGGCTGTCGGGAGCGAAGGCCACCTGGGCATCTTCGGTGAGGGTGACGGGATAGAGTTGCCAGGAGTTGGTGGCGAGGATGTCGGTGGGTGTGTCGCTCTTCCAACCGAAGATGCCGCCGCCGTCCCAGTTGCAGTCGAGGGTGATGCCGCTTTCCTTCATCCAGAAGTAGGGGGAGTCGGCGTCGCCGATGTGGCCGGTGAGGTAGTAGTTGGAGGCATTGCGTGAGGAGCCCTGTGCGCCGTTGTAGGTGAGGCCGCCGAAGTAGTCGCCGGTGCCGGACTGTATGTAGTACATATTGTCCTCTTTCTTCTGGAAACGCACGAGCATGGAGGCTATGCGATCGGTGGCGTCGGCAGCGGGGATGTACTTGACGTTATTGGGCACCTTTCCCGTTGCGGCGGTGTAGATGGATGTGCAGCGGCCCATGTTGTAGAGCACGTACCAGCGGCCTTCTTCTATGCTGGTGGCGGGAGCGTTGATGTCGGCCGTGGCATAGAGGTCGCGGAGTTCGTCGATGGGTTCGGCCTCGCTGAAACGAAACTCGCGTGACGAGGGCTTGAAGGTGCACAGGTTCTGATTGGAGGAGAAGCCCCAGAGGTCGGTGAGTGCGGAGAAGCAGTTACTGCCGCCGCCCCATCCGAGGTTGATGTGCACGAGGCCGTCCTTGTCGTAGCCGTCGCCCACGAAGGCATGGGCTCCCATGTCAGGGCGTTCGCCGCCGAAGAGTACGGGGCGGCCGGCGTCCAGTTCGTCGTAAACGAGTTGGTGGTTGTCGGCCAGCGAGGCGTAGTAGGTGGCCTCAATGCCGCCGAAGAACTGCTTGATGCCGTCGGGGATGAAGGAGAACTGCGCTCCGCTGCCGCCCGTGGAGTAACTTGTGGAAACGCTCATGCCGCAAGCGTACATCAGTGAGGCCACGGCCATGCTCTGGGCGTAGGGCTCGGTGCCTTTGTAGGTGTCGCACAGGTCGTCCCAGTTGAAGTCCAGCGAGGGGAAATAGAGGTAAGTGTTTACGCGCTGGCCTTTGTCGCCGAAGAAGTGGTAGCGCTTGGCGCCGTGCAGCTCGGGTCGCACGCCGAGTTTCCTGTAGAGGTTATATACCACCTGCGACATGGCTGTGGATACGCAGCCCGTGATGGCGCGGCTTTCATCGCCGTCCTGATAGAGCATGGGGCAGAGGTAGTTGTAGGGAGCATACTGATTCCATCGGCATGTGAGGATTTCGGGCACGCCTTCGGGGTGGCCCAGTGTCACGTCGCTGGCCAGGAACACGGGCTGAATGCCGGCCTCGGCGCAGTGGTCCAGATAGTCGGCCATAGCCTGGATATGCTCCTGCAGGGCGGGGCAGAGGGGCAGTTCGTCGTAGCGCGTGTCGCAGTAGAGCAGCACCTCGGGCAATGCCTTGTCGTGGCTGACGAGGGCAAATCCGCCGTCGTCGTAGCCTATGGCCGTCATCTGGCCGTAGGTGGCGAGGGGCTTTATGCTGACGGGCGTCACGCCTGTCTTGTGGGCGCGGAGAAGTCCGGGACGTTGCAGCACGCGGGTGGCGGCGGCGGTCATTTCGCTTATGCTGCGCACTTCGGCGTTCATACCGAGGTAGCATACGAGGGTCATGAGAAGAATCAGATAGCGTTTCATATGGGTTAGGGGTAATGGGTCAGGGGTGAGCCTTTCCTTTTTTTGCACTGCAAAATTACGCAAAAAATCACTCATAACCAAATCCTTTTTCAAAAAAACGCCCGAAAAAACGCCTGCCGTTTCTTTCCACCGAACGGGAGAGGTGTCTTGCCCTCATATTGGCTGGCGCTAGATTGAGAAGTGGAAGGAAAAAATTGTATCAGCGTAGTACCGTAGCACCATTGCACTTCGTGAATCAGTGAGGCACACCTTATTTATTAAATATACGCGCGTAAATTTGGCCATGTGAAGAAAAATGGCTATTTTTGCCCACGAAATAATAAATCAAAACGTTATGAAGAAAGCATTACTCCTTTTGTTTGTCAGCATCATTGCCGTCGGTACGATGGCACAGGGCCTGAAAGAAGGGCAGTTCCTCGTGGGACTCTACACCAGTGACGATTACGGCAAGTTTGGTGTGGGTTTCGGTATGGAGAATGAATTGGAAGCCGGCACGCGAGTCCCCGCATCGTGCTGGGCTGGAATGGACAACCTCACCGTGGACGGCGTGCGCTTCGCCCTGGCGGAGAGCGCCAAGATAAAGAGCGTGAAACTCTACGCCATGAAGGCCGGCAACACCATCGTGGGGCCGCTGGCCACGAAGACGGTGAACAAGAACTGCTCCGTGGGCTGGAACACCGTGATGCTGGACAAGCCCGTGACGGTGGCGGGCGACTACCAGTACCTCATACCGATGTACGTGTTTGACTGCACTATGGAGAGTTACGTCATTGCCACCTCCTTTGCCCCGAAAGAGGGCACGCGCAGCCTGGTGCTCTATGGTCCGCTGCGCACCGACACCACCGAGCCCGTGTGGGGCAACCTCAACGGCGACAAGTACGGCTCCGCCGCCGTGCAACTCATCTGCACCTCCGCCGCCATCAGTGGCAGCACGGTGGTGGCCGACGGGTACGAGAGCCGCACGGTGTTGCAGGGAGGGAAGTTTGATGCCACGATAGGCGTGAGTTGTACGAGCGACGAGCCCGTGGAGAGCGTGGACTACAGCGTGACGCTGGGCGGCAAGACCGTGAGCGGCACCGCCACCTTCGCCACGCCCCTCGATGCCGGCTACAACATAAAGGGCGCGTTCACCTGCTCGCTGACGGCCCCCGAGAAGGCCGGCGCCCACACCGTGGAGGTGAAGTTCACGAAGGTGAACGGCAAGGCCCTGAAGGAAGAGGGCAAGGCGACGTACAGGCAGAACGTGGTGCTGCGCGAGGCCAAGAGAATGAGCCTCGTGGAGGAATTTACCGGCACGGCTTGCGGATGGTGCTCCCGCGGATGGGTAGGTATGGAAAAGGTGAAGAAGGAGCTGGCCGACAAAGCCTGCGTGGTGGCCCTGCACCAGTATGACGAGACCGACCCGATGTATGGCGACTACTACCACCGCCCGTCCTTCATTGGCGGTGCGCCGAAGGCCGTGGTGGACCGCAGCGTGAGAAGCACCGACCCGTATTACGGCGACAAGGTGGAAGGCAAGGACGAAGGCATCATCAAGACCGTGGAGCGCTATGCCGGGATGCTGCCCGAGGTGGAGATTTCCGAACTCTCCGCCACCTGGGCCGATGCCGACAGGATGAAGATAGACGCAACCGCTGCCACGGAGTTCCTTACCGACCTGCCGGGCAGCCAACTCGTGTTCGTACTTACGGCCGACGGGCTGACGGGCGGCGGCCGCCTATGGCAGCAGACGAATTTCTATGGCAGCGTAGATGCCAAGGAGAACGGCGTGACGAAGGAAAACGACCCCGAACTCTACAAGATGTGCCGAGGGCAGGAAATGGGCCAGACGTATGTGACGCTGGTGTACAACGACGTGATGATAGGCTCGTCGTGGGCTTCTCCCGAGGCCGATAACGGCGTGGCAGCCTTCTCCACCACTGGCGTGGGTGAAAAGGCCGTGAGCACTTTTATGCTGGAACTGCCCGCGAAGGCCGTGCTGCTGAATGCCATCAAGAAGGACGAGGTGTATGTCACCGCTATGGTCATCAAGGCCGACGGCACCATTGCCAATGCCGGAAGGTGTAAGGTGACGGACACTGAAGGGACAAGCCCCATCACCCTCCAGACCCCCAACTCCCTTAGAGAGAGCTTTGCCTATGACCTTTGTGGCCGCAAGGTGAAGGTCTTTACTCCGGGTGTTAAGATTGTGAACGGGAAGAAAATCATTTCTGATAAAAATTTCTTTTAATTTCTTTTAATCAATAAGCAAGGCATTAGGCCTTGCGTCCCGCCCCAATAAAATAAAAGGAAAACAATGAAGAAATTATTGCTTTTAACCCTATTGGCCGCGATGTCAGGAAGCGCGGCCGTTGCCGATGAGGCCAACCCCAAGCAAGATATGGCGCTGCAAGGCGTCACCTGCCTGCGATTCTGTAAGATTGGCAAGCCCCTCACCGTGACGGGCACCATCAAGAACAAAGACTATGTCACGGTGAAGAACCCCGTCATCGTCTATACTCTCGGCGGAGGCGAAGAACACAAGGAGGTCATCTCCTGCACACTCTCCCACGGCCAGACAAAAGACTTCTCATTCGACGTGGCCACCGGCAGTGTCACCGCCGAGGGATTCGCCACGGTCAGTCTGGAACTGAAATGGCCCGACGGCTCTGCCGATGCCACGAAGATAGACAACAAGGCCAGTCTCCGCCCCATACTCGTGAGCCGCGCCCCCAACCGCTGTATGGTGGTGGAGGAAGGCACGGGCAGTTGGTGCGGCTGGTGCGTGCGCGGCATCGTGGGACTTCGTGAGATGAAGAAAGCCTACCCCGACCGTTTCATCGGCATCGCCGTACACACCAAGCAGGACCCGCTGCGCGTGGAGAACTACGCCCAGTGGATTGAGCCCGCCATCCCCAACTACCCCGGCTGCCTGGTGAACCGCGACGGCAATACGCGCAACCCCAGCCCCTCCGTCCTCAGCCAGTATATGCTGATGATGATGCAGTATGCCGACAGTGAGGTGGGTGTCACTGCCACCATGGGCACCGATGCCATCGACGTGACGGCCAGCGTCACCTCCATCGTGAACCTCACCGGCGCCCGCTACCAACTGGCCTTCGTCATCACCGAAGACGGTGTGCCCGGTCGGCAGGACAATTTCTACTACGACGGCAACTCCGGCGAGATGGGCGGCTTTGAGTCGCTGCCCGCGAAGGTGGAATTGGAGTACGCCGATGTGGCACGCGGCATCTGGCCCAACGCCGAGGGCACGGGTGAAAAGTCGCTGCAAATCCCCACGAAGATGACTGCCGGCGTGGCCAATGAGTTCTCCTACCGGATACCCCTTGATGCCTTTGAGTGTCTCGACTTGGGACGCTGCAAGGTCATCGCCCTCCTCCTCAACCGCGACAACGGAATGATAGAGAATGCTGCCGAGTGCGAGATTAATACAGAGGGGATAAAGGACCTCACCCCCGTCCCCTCCCCGAAGGGAAGGGGAGACCAGAGCGCTTACGACTTATTCGGTCGGAAAGTGAGCCCCGCTACAACTGGCATTAAGATTGTGAACGGAAAGAAAACATTTTAAAGACAACAGATACAACAAAAACAACATATTTACGCTTCGGCCACAACCGGCCTCCGCTTTGTTGATAAAGTTCTCGCTTTGGCGAGCGGCAAGCCGATAACTTGCTCTGGCAAGCGTCATCCCCTGGCGGGGCTGCCGAGCGGTAATTGTTGTAAAAGTTGTCTTTAATAAAAAAATAAACATGTCTTTCAAAATTTCAGATATGAAAAAGTATATTGTAGCAAGTATCCTGGGCCTTTTCTCCCTCTCGGCCCTTGCTGAAGGGCACCACGACCTCACCATTATCAGTGCCACGCCGCAGAAAGAACTGCAGTCCATCGGCAGCGAGGCCCTTGTGGACCTCTCCGTGAAGAACAATGGTGATGACAAAGTGTCCAACCCCATTATCCGCTATTCCGTTGGCGGACAAGTGGTAAAAGAGGCCGCCGCTACGGCCGCCCTCGCCGCCGGTGCCACCAAGAAGGTGGTGGCCAAAGTGCCCGCCGAGGCCGTGACGGCAGAAGGAAAAGTCAGCGTCACGATGGAACTCCTCTGGCCCGACGGTGAGCCCGATGCCACGCCAGCCGACAACAAGGTCGAGGTGGAACTGAACTATATTGAGGCCCTCCACGATATGGCCCTCATCAATCCCTCCGTCACCACCATCAGCCAACTCGGGCAGCCCCTCAACCTTATCTTCACCGTGCGTAACAACCACTATGTCGGCGTGGTCAATCCCCGTCTGGCTTACAGCTTCAACGGTGGCGCCGTGGTCAAAAAAGCCCTCTCCTGCACCCTTGCCAAAGGCCAGGAGAAGGAAATCTCCATCTCCATCCCCACCAAGGACATCACCGAGGAAGGCCTCGTGAGCATCGCCCTTGAACTCCTTTGGCGCGATGATGCCGAAGACATAACCCCCGAAGACAATAAAGCCACTGTGCAGAGCTTCATTACTTCGATGCCCCCCAACCGCCGTATGGTAGTGGAGGAAGCCACCGGCTCTTGGTGTGGCTGGTGCGTGCGCGGCATCGTAGGCCTCCGAGAGATGCGCAAGGAATACGGCGACCGCTTCATCGGCATCGCCGTGCACAGTAAGGACGAAATGGCCGAGGTCAACTATTCCAACTACGTGGTGGAAACCCTCGGCGTCACCGGCTATCCCAGTTGCTTCGTCAATCGTGACGGTGTGCAGCGCAACCCCAACCCCCTGAAGCTCAAAGAGCTTATGGACACGGAGTTCCCGCCTTACAGCGACATCAATGTGGCAGTGGAAGGAACCTACAAGGATAAAAGCGTGGACGTAACGGCCAGCGTGACCCCCCTCGTGGACATCCCCAGTGCCAACTACCGCGTGGTGTTCGTCATCATTGAGGACGGCATCCACGGCGTGCAGTACAACTACTATTATGACGGCAAGTCCGGCGAAATGGGCGGCTTTGAGAAACTGCCTGCCAATGTGGAGATGGACTTCGTGGACGTAGCTCGCGGCGCCTGGCCCAATCCTGCCGGCACGGGTGACTCCTCCGTCCAGCTGCCCGCCAAACTCACGGGCGGACAGACCGAGAAGGTGGACTACCACATTTCCCTGCGCAACACGGAGGTACAAAATGTCAGCAAGTGCCATATCATCGCCCTCGTCATCGACGGCAAGACCGGCGCAATCGCTAACGCCGCCGAAAACTGGCTCTATCCTGTAGGCATAGGCACCGTGATAAGGGACAACAGACAGCAGACAGCAGACTGCGGACAGCGGGCATATAACCTCGCTGGCCAGCCTGTGAATCCTTCTGCCAAGGGTGTCAAGGTCATTGATGGCAAGAAGACTTTCTAAAAGGTCCGGCTCATTGGCTCTTCTATGAAAAAGCGCGAAATAGAAATCTTCCCCATCGCCCAGGATGCCGGCACCTTCGTGCAACTCATTGAGGGCGCGGAGGTGCACGCCGGTTTTCCCTCGCCCGTGCAGGAGGCATACCAGAGTCAGCCGATAGACCTCAACAAGGAACTCGTGGCGCATCCGGCCACCACCTACCTTGTCAAGGTGGTGGGCGACTCTATGATAAACGAAGGCATAGATGCCGGCGATATGCTCGTGGTGGACCGTTCCCTCTTTCCCACGGAAAAAAGCATCGCCGTCTGCATTTATGAAGGCGAGTTTGCTCTCAAGCGCATCGTCCAGCGCGACGGTGTCGTATTCCTCCTCTCCGGGAATGAAGCCTATCCGCCCATCCGCATCACCAACACCGCTGACCTGCAGGTGTGGGGCGTAGTGGCGTGGGTGCTGAAAAGGAAGTAATTACTTATACAAATTTGTATTACATATTTTCTTATCAAGAATTTAAGAATTAAAGAATTTTCATCGTGTCTTGTAAATGAATTTTTATGAATTATGCAGTGCAAGCACTGCCGAATATGAGGCGGCAGGAATTCTGCTGCATCAGGCAGCTAATTCAAAAGAATTCTAATATGGAAGGTAAACGCAGAAATTCTTTAATTCTTAAATTCTTGATAATAAATAACAGACGGGCTTGTACCCAAAATTTCATCCACTTTGTTCCTCCACATCGACTGCAACTCCTTTTTTGCCTCCTGTGAAGTCGCGCTGCGTCCCGACCTCGGGGGAAAGCCCGTCGTGGTGGCCAACTGCAACGAGGCCGGTGGCGGTATTATCCTGGCGCTGACCAAGGAGGCGAAAGCCCTCGGCCTGAAGCGCGGCAACCCCGTCTTCCAGGTCACGGATATTCTCAATAAGCACGATGTTGCCGTCTTCCCCGCCAATCTTCCGAAATACGTTGACATTTCCAAGCGCCTCATGCAGGTCGTGAAGGACCAGGACGTGGTGCTCGATTTCAAGCAGTACAGCGTGGATGAGTTCTTTGGCCAGTTGCCGCTTACCGACCCCGAAGCCCTGCGCCAGTGTGCCTTGCAGGTGAAGCAGCACATTGAGCATTGTACCGGCATTCCCGTCAGTTGTGGTGTGAGCACCACCTACACGCTCGCCAAGGTCGCCACATGGTATGCCAAGCACTATCCCGCGTACGAGGGTGTGTGCGTCCTCCCTCCCGACAAGTATGAGATAGCCCTACGCCGTCTGCCCATAGAAGACGTCTGGGGAATCGGTCGCCGCACAGTGCCGCAGATGCACGCTCTCAACATCCACACGGCCTGGGACTTCACCCAACGCTCGGCCCACGAGATAGAACGCCGCTTCCGCATCACCGGCTTGCGCACCTGGCAGGAACTGCGCGGCACGCCCTGTATCAGCATCGACAATCCCGCGATGCAGAAGAGCATTGCCCACACCCGCACTTTCGCTCGCATGACGGCCGACAAGGAGCGCTTGCATTCCTACATCAGCGATTTCGCCGTGGCTGCAGCCCGCAAACTCCGCGACCAACACAGCGTCTGCACCCAAGTGTCTGCCTTTATCGCCACTAATCCCCACCGCGACGATCTCCCGCAGTACGCCGACAGCGCCACCGTGCGCCTTCCCGTCGCCACGGCCGACACCCGCCTCATCGTGCGCGCCGCCCTTGATGCCCTCGATGCCCTTTTCCGCGCGGGCTTCATGTATAAGCGCGCTGGCGTCATCCTCACCGACATCACCTCCGACGCCGCCGTGCAACTCGACCTCTTCACCCAGAGCGCTGAGCAGCATCATAAATCCAAGGCCCTCATGGGCGTTCTCGACCGCCTCACTACCCGCTACGGAATGGACAGCGTGCGCCTAGCTTCGCAGTCTTCCGCCGAAGAAAAGCCCGATCTCACCAACTTCCAGCCCCTCCGCAACCAGACTACCGACATCAACGACATCATTGAGGTGAAGTAAGAATGCCAGTATGTCAAAAGCCCGCGCCTCTGCTTTAGTTGGGGAAAAACAATTGTGAACAGCGCAGCCCGCCGCGGAGGGGTGCGCTGTTATAGTTTTATATTGCTGTCTGGGGAAAAAGAAAGTAATCTTTCGCATTACTTGTAAATGCAGGAGGTATGGAAGGTTGTAAAGAGGGGGGGGCTTACCTTTTAGCAAGCGACGGCAAAGCCCCGAAGGGGCGACAGATAGGAGGATAGGGCGATAGCCCTATCTTTTGTGTCTGACCCTTTACGGGAGCGCTGTAAGTGCGACATAATTACCACTTTACTTGAATTGTGTCGCACTTACTCCGCTCCCAGAACAAATGGCAACGAGTGCGGTAGGGCTTGCGCCCCACCCTCCGTTATGTCGTCCTTTCAGGACTTTCAACTTTCCCCGGACAGCAATTATAGTTTTACTTTAACAAAACGAATTTAACCGAGATTTTTTTGTCAAGATTTTTTACAATTATCGTGCGTTTTCTTGGTGAAAAATGGCCGTGGAGGCGAGCGCACGGAGGTTCGGACGGAAAAAACGCCATTTTTAAGACGTTGTTACACGGCTCATTTACAAACGCTTATGTTTGCAAAGATCTTGGCAGAGATTCCTTCGGGCGCGCTACACCCGCTTTTAAGCGCGAAAAAAGGGCGGCGCGCGGTGTCGTTTTTGCGATTTTTTTCAAAAATTTGTCCCTTTTAGCAAAAACTATCGCCCTCTTAGTTGAAACAATCTCCCTTTTAGTTGGAATTATCTCCCTTTTAGTTTGCCCTATGTCCCTTTTAATTTTTCCGATGTCCCTTTTAGTTTTGCGTAAAAGGGCTATCGGACAAAATGGAGGGGTGTGGGGGAGAAAAAAATGACGGGTCGGCGCGCGCTTTTCGGCTAAAGGATGGTTTAGGTCGCATGGCGTCGCAATTTCTCCTTTTTGCGTTTTGTCAAGATATTTTACACTTTCAAAAAAATTGTGATGAACAGTTATGCGTTTGTCCGATGGTGTGGATGACGTGCCGCAGGATCTGGGCCATGCCTCTTTGACTTATAATAAATGTGCCGTACCCGCAAATTTGATGAATGCACTCCTTTTTTCGTACTATTATATTATATATAATGTGTGAAATATGTGATATTACCTTATTTTTAACTTTTCTCCCTCAACTTTTCTCTCTTTTCTCTTCTTCATTTCAAAATAAATATATAACTTTGCTCCCTGAAAGGGGATGAAAGTCCCCGCGCAGTATGTTTTGCAACTAAAAAAAATAAGAACTATGATAAATATTCAAGACGATTTCCGCAAGTTTGCCACCAGTAAGGTGGGCGTTAACTCCATGGTGCTTGACGACGTGGTGAAGGCTCAAAACAGATACCTCAATCCCTATATCCTGGAAGAGCGCCAACTGAACGTGACGCAGATGGACGTGTTCTCACGCCTGATGATGGATCGTATCATCTTCCTCGGCACAGAGATTGACGACTATACGGCCAACACGCTTCAGGCCCAGCTTCTCTTCCTCGACAGCACCGATCCTGGCAAGGACATCAGCATCTATTTGAATAGCCCCGGCGGTAGCGTATATGCCGGACTGGGCATCTACGACACGATGCAGTTTATCCAGAGCGACGTGAGCACCATCTGCACAGGCATGGCCGCCTCCATGGCCGCCGTATTGCTCGTCTCTGGTAAGGAAGGCAAGCGCTTTGCCCTGCCTCACAGTCGCGTGATGATACATCAGCCGCTGGGTGGCGCACAGGGTCAGGCCAGCGATATTGAAATCACGGCCCGCGAGATTGGCAAACTGAAGAAGGAACTATACACCATTATCGCTGAACACAGCCATACGGACTTCGACAAAGTGTGGGCCGACTCCGACCGCGACTACTGGATGACGGCCGCCGAAGCCCGTGAGTACGGTATGGTGGATAAAGTGTTGCAGAGGAAATAATAAGCCTCTCTTAAGCCTCTCCCCGTCAAAGCCTCCTACGGAGCTTTGCCACCCCTCCCCTGTGTGGGAGGGGGGGATGATACTTCTTAATTTTGCGGCGAGGGAGAGGAAAGATACTTAACGTTATTGAAACTTAATGAGAAAAGAAAATAAGTGTACGCTCTGCGGGCGCTCTGAGCGCGAGGTGCAACTCTTCAAGGGTGAAGAGGGCTTCGTGTGTGTGGAGTGCATAGAGAGTGCACATAATATATTGAAGGACCTCGGCTTAGTGGGCGAGGGTAGTGCTCCCGCGCGCAAGGGCCGTCCCACCATGGCAGACAAGCACGCGCTGGAGAAACTGCCGAAGCCCAATGAGATGAAAGCCTACCTGGACCAGTACGTCATCGGTCAGGACGAGGCTAAGAAACATCTCATCGTGGCCGTCTATAACCATTACAAGCGCCTGGCGCAGTATGAGGTAAAGGGCGGCAAGGCTCAGAAGGCCGACGACGTTGAGATTGAGAAGAGCAACGTCATCATGGTAGGCACGACGGGCACGGGCAAGACGCTGATGGCCCGTACGATAGCCAAGTTGCTGAGCGTGCCGTTCTGCATTGTGGATGCCACGGTGTTCACGCAGGCTGGCTACGTGGGCGAAGACGTGGAGAGCATCCTCTCGCGCCTCCTGCAAGCCGCCGACGGCGATGTGGAGAAAGCCCAAAAGGGCATCGTCTTCATCGACGAGATAGACAAGATAGCCCGCAAGAGCGACAACCCCAGCATCACCCGCGACGTGAGCGGCGAGGGCGTGCAGCAGAGCCTCCTGAAACTCCTGGAGGGCAGCCTCGTGAACGTGCCGCCACAGGGCGGACGCAAGCACCCCGAGCAGAAGTTCATACAGGTGGACACCCACAACATCCTCTTCATCTGCGGCGGCGCATTCGACGGCATAGAAAAGAAAATCGCCCAGAGAATGAACACCCACGTGGTGGGCTATAACTCTGTCAGTCAGCAGTTCCGTGTTGATCCCAACGACCTGCTGCAATACATCGAACCGAGCGACCTGAAGAGTTTCGGTCTCATTCCCGAGATAATCGGCCGTCTGCCCGTGCTTACGGCGCTCCGCCCGCTGGACAGGAAGGCGCTGATGAGTATCCTCACCGAACCCAAGAATGCCATCACAAAGCAGTACGTCCGCCTCTTGGAGATGGATGGCATAAAGCTCACCTTTACGCAGGACGCTCTGGACTTCATCGTGGACAAGGCCGTACAGTATAAACTCGGTGCCCGCGGCTTACGCGGCATTGCTGAGAATATCATGACCGACGTCATGTTTGAAGCCCCCGAGGGAAAAGTGAAGGAACTCGTAATTGACGAAACTTTCTGCAAAGAACATTATAAAGACCTTAGGCCCGCATTGTAAGACGGGCAATATGCTACCTGAAAAACAAATCAACAACAAGATGGTAAACAACATCAATCTACAGGAATCACTCAAGAAATTCTTTGGCTACGACCAATTCAAAGATAGTCAGGAAGCTATCTGCCGAGCGCTAATCGGTGGCAAGAATGTGTTTGTGCTGATGCCGACGGGTGGCGGTAAGTCACTCTGCTATCAGCTCCCCTCCATTGTCATGGAAGGCACGGCCATCGTCATCTCGCCCCTCATCGCCCTGATGAAGAATCAGGTGGACGTAATGCGCCACATGAGCGAGGACGACGGCATAGCCCACTACATGAATTCTTCTCTTACCAAGGCCGCCATCGACCAGGTGAAGCAAGACATCGTGGACGGTCGCACCAAACTCCTCTTCGTGGCTCCTGAAAGCCTTACGAAGCAGGAGACGATAGAGTTCCTGCGCTCGGTGAAGATTTCCTTCTACGCCGTGGACGAGGCCCATTGTATCTCCGAATGGGGCCACGACTTCCGTCCGGAATACCGCAAGATTAGGCCCATAATAAATGAAATTGGCAACGCACCCGTCATAGCCCTCACGGCCACTGCCACGGAGAAGGTGAAGCAGGATATTAAGAAAAATCTGTGCATCACCGACTGCGAGGAATTTACCTCATCCTTCAATCGCCCCAACCTCTACTATGAGGTAAGAACGAAGACGGAAGACGTAGATAAGGAGGTGATAAAGTTTATAAAGCAACACTCTGGCGTGAGTGGCATAATCTACTGCCTGTCAAGAAAAAAGGTGGAAGATCTTTGCGCAGTACTTAAAGTGAACGATATCAATGCCGCACCCTATCACGCCGGCCTTGAAACGCCCGTCCGTTCACAGATTCAGGACGACTTCCTGATGGAGCGCATCGACGTCATTGTGGCCACCATCGCCTTCGGTATGGGCATTGATAAACCCGACGTGCGCTTCGTCATTCACTACGATATCCCCAAGAGCCTCGAAGGCTATTACCAGGAGACTGGACGTGCTGGCCGCGATGGCGGCGAAGGTATTTGTCTGGCCTTCTACGGACAAAAGGACATACAGAAGCTGGAGAAATTCCTTGAAGGCAAGCCCGTGAGCGAACAGGAAATAGGTCGCCAACTGATCAAGGAAACTACGGCCTATGCCGAGAGCGCCATCTGTCGCCGCAAACTGCTGCTCCACTATTTCGGTGAGACCTACAGCAATGACAACTGCGGCATGTGCGACAACTGTACGAAACCCAAGAAGCAAATGGAGGCCCAGGCGCAACTCCTCAAGGTGTTGAGCGTGGTGGAGGCCACAAAGGAGAACTTCCGCGAGGATTATATCCGCGACATCCTTCTTGGCAACGAGACGGAGGAAATCTTTGCCCACCAGCACGATGAACTTCCCGAGTTTGGCTGCGGTGAGAAGCATCCTGAACTCTGGGCTCCCGTCATTCGTCAGGCAATGGTGGACGGCTACATCCTCCGCGACGTGGAAAACTATGGCGTGCTGCTGCTCACCGAGAAAGCGCACGACTTCTTAAAGAGTCCCAAGTCCTTCAAGATAGTGATAGATACGCATGAGGAAGAGGATGACAGCGCACCGGCAACGCCGCAGGGTGGGGCAGCATGCGCCGCCGACCAGCAGCTCTACAAGATGCTGCGCGACCTGCGCAAGTCCATGTCAAAGGAACTTGACGTGCCGCCCTACATCATTTTCCAGGATAACTCTCTCGAGGCCATGGCCACGCTCTATCCCCAGAGCGTTGAGGATCTCCAGAATATTCCTGGAGTAGGAGCCGGTAAGGCAAAACGCTATGGCGAACGCTTCTGTGCCCTCATCAAAAAGCATTGCATAGAGAATGACATAGTCCGGCCGGAAGATCTTCGCATTCGCACCGTGGCGAAGCGCAGTGCTACTAAGATTCGTATCGTCAGCAGTCTTGACCGCAAGGTTAGCCTCGACGATATTGCAGAACTTAACGGCCTCGACCTTGAAGAACTTCTCGATGAAATGGAAGCCATAGTGCTCAGCGGCACTCGCCTCGACATTGATTACGTACTTGAAGATACGATGGACCCCGAGAGCGTGGAAGACATCTATGATTATTTCAAAGAAACAGAAGACGACGACCTTGATGCCGCCTACGATGAACTGGGTGTTGATTACACCGATGAGGAAATACGCCTCGTGCGAATAAAGTTCATATCTGAATTAGGAAACTGATAAAGCCGCTTTTTATAAAAAACTCAACAACCTCATCTTTGAGGAATCCCTTATGGAAGAGACACATACACCACAGGAGGAGACCAAGTCCCTCAATTTCATTGAACAGCGCGTAAAGAAAGACCTTGAGGAAGGCCGCAACGGCGGTCGTCTGCAAACCCGTTTCCCGCCCGAGCCCAACGGCTACTTGCACATCGGCCACGCCAAGGCCATCGCCATGGACTTCGGCATAGCTGAACGTTTTGGCGGCGTGTGCAACCTTCGCATGGATGACACCAACCCGCAGAAGGAAGACACCGAATATGTAGAAGCCATCAAGCGTGATATCCAGTGGCTCGGCTTCCAGTGGGGCAATCTCGTCTATGCCTCCGACTATTTCCAGGACCTCTGGGATTTCGCCGAGTGGTGTATCCTTCAGGGCCGCGCCTACGTGGATGAGCAAACCTCCGAGGAGATTGCCGCCCAGAAAGGCACGCCCACACAGGCCGGCACCGACTCTCCCTATCGCAACCGACCCGCAGAGGAGTCCCTGCGCCTCTTCCGCGAGATGAACAGCGGCAACGTAGAGCCCGGTGCAATGATACTGCGCGCCAAGATTGACATGGCCAGCCCCAACATGCACTTCCGCGACCCCATCATGTACCGCGTGCTTAATATGCCACACTGGCGCACCGGCAGCAAGTGGAATGCTTATCCCATGTATGACTTCACCCACGGCCAGAGCGACTACCTCGAAGGCGTCACCCACAGCATCTGCACACTGGAGTTTGTGCCCCACCGCGACCTCTACGACCTCTTCGTCACATGGATAAAGGAGTGGCGCGGCGAGACAGCTGCCAACGGGCAGGACATAGAGGACAACCGTCCCCGTCAGTTTGAGTTCAACAAACTCAACCTCAACTATACGCTCATGTCCAAGCGCAACCTCCTTATCCTCACCAAGGAAGGCGTCGTGAACGGCTGGGACGACCCCCGTATGCCCACCATCTGCGGCATCCGCCGTCGCGGCTACAGTCCCGAGAGCATCCTCAAATTCATTGACTCCATAGGCTACACCACCTTCGATGCCCTCAACGACATCAAACTCATGGAGGCCGCCGCCCGCACCGACCTCAACGAGCGGGCCACCCGCATCAGCGCAGTACTCAATCCCGTCAAACTCATCATCACCAACTATCCCGAAGGCAAGACCGAGGAACTGGAGGTGCAGAACAACCCCGAGCGCCCCGAAGACGGCACCCACGCCATCACCTTCTCCCGCGAGCTTTGGATAGAACGCGATGACTTCAAGGCCGAGCCCGACAAGAAGTTCTTCCGCATGTATCCCGGCAAGGAAACGCGCCTCAAAGGTGCCTATATCGTTGATTGCACCGGCTTCAAGGCCAACCCTGAAACGGGCGAAGTAGAAGAAATCTACTGCACCTACGACCCCGACTCCCTCGCCGGTACCGAAGGCGCCAACCGCAAGGTGAAAGGCACCATCCATTGGCTCTCCTGCGCCCACTGCCTTCCCGCTGAGGTACGCAACTACGAATGCCTCTGGACCTGCGAGAATCCCCGCGATGCCATTAAGCAATATGAAAAGGAGCACGGCGTGCGCGGAATCGATGCCATGCGCCCCTTCCTCAATCCCGACTCTCTCAGCATCAATACCGGCGCATTCATCGAAGAATTTGCCCGTACTCTGCCCGCACTTACCTACCTCCAGTTCCAGCGCACCGGCTACTTTAACGTCGATCCAGACTCCACTCCCGAGCACCTCGTGTTCAACTCTACGGTGTCGCTTAAGGATAGAAAATAATGTGGATAATGTGAGTAATGTGAACGCTTCGCTTAATGTGTAGCTTACCCGCATTATTCACATTACTCACATTGTCCATTTACTCACATTAAAAAAATATGTCTCGCAAACACGCTGTGGAGCAGTATGAACGTCTGATTCAATCTGCTCCACATTGGTATCTCGACGTCAACGATTTCCTCGACGTCTATGAGTATTACGAAGACGAGGGTCGCCTCGCCGATGCCGACGTGTGCCTGCGCTATGCTCTCAGGCTCCATCCCGACGATGAGATGCTGTTATGCAAGAAAGCCTACGCGCTGCGCAGCAGCGGAAAGGTAGCAGAGGCCACCGCGCTCATCAACCGCCTCAACCCTGACCTTCTTGAAGTGCGCTTCTTCAAGGCTGAGGAAGCACTGGCCTCCTTCCGTGTAGAAGAAGCCAATAAACTCTTCCGCGACATCCTTGTAGAAAACGGCGGTGGCGAGGAACTGCTCAATGCCTCTTCCGATGGTGAAAGTACAAATCTGGACTGGGGCCTAAATCTCGACGTAGCCGAGTGTTACATCGCCGAAGGCTTTTGGGAAGAAGCCCTCTATGTCCTCCGCAATGTTCCCGACAACATCGCAGAGGCCAAACAGACGCATCTGTTGCGTGCCGAATGCTTCTACAACCAGCACCAATTTCCCGAAGCCATGGCAGAAGCCAACGCAGCCATTGACTCCGACCCCTATGCCGTAGAAGCCTGGAGCCTGCTGGCCGAATTGCAATACGAAAGCCAGCATCCCGCCGAGGCACAGGAAGCCTGCGAATACGCCCTCGCTATTAATGCCGACGACGAGAAGTCGCTCCGCATCAGTTATTTCTCCCACGCCATCCTCAACCATCAGGATGAAGCTCTCGCCGTGGCCCGCCACTACGTCAAGTGCCACCCCAATGAGTACTACCTCCCGATGAATGCCGGCGAACTCAGTCTCAGGAAAGGTCTCCTTGATGAAGCTATGTCCTTCTTCGGCCGTGCCAACGTAAACTGCCACCCTGAGCACCCCGACCGCAACCGCATCCTCACCGGCGTCGTACGCATTCTCGCCCGCCGTGGAGAATTACAGAAGGGTTACCACATGCTCCTGCGTACGTGTCAGCGCGACTATCCCCCCGAATCCGTCAGTGTGCAGATGGCCGCCATCGCCGCCGAATACGGCCATCTTGACTTCGCCTGCCAGCGCCTGGAGGAAGTCGCTCCCCTCGTAGCACCCGCCAACAACGAACTTGTCGCCAACATCTTCTCCCTCCTCCACGAGTACCCCATACTCTATCAGCGTTGCCCCTCCCTTGCCGCCGCCCTTCAGCGCCTCAACACGAGCAGCACGCTATAGCAAGTCGGATCGTAGCCATGTCGTTCTGTGA